>NZ_OX296583.1:600000-1200000 GCF_946463545.1 Methanothermococcus thermolithotrophicus DSM 2095
GTTAAAAGAATTAGATAAATATATTGTAGCTCTTTCACATATAAGCTCACATGAAGCATCCTGTGCAAAGACTATCGTCAGTATTGGAGCAGATGCTGCCTTTGTAGTTGCAGTTAGAAAAAGAGATAAAGAAATAAGAGTAAGTGCAAGATGTAGGAAGGCGCTATCTAAAAAGGTTCATCTCGGATATTTAATGGAAAAAATCGGAAAAGAACTTGGCGGGGAAGGTGGGGGCCATGCAGAAGCTGCAGGTTTAAATGCTAAGTATGAAAAAGGGAAAAGCAAAGACGAAGTTATAAAAGAAGTCCTTGAATTATGCTATACTTCGTTAGAAAAAGCCCTAAATAATAAAAATTAAGATTATGGATCCTGTATTTTAACATCATACTGACAAAAATCATCTCCAAGACCTATACAATGGGTCTCGGTTGCCAGTACCTTTTTACACAATATATTTTCAAAACATCCTGCAATAAAGCCTCCTTCAAAATCACATAAAGTTTTTCCAACGTTAGGCAAACCCGTGCAAGTTATACAGTCATTTATCCTTATTTTTAATGGATTTTCGCTTATTATTTCAATATAACCCACATTATTACATTTGCAGTATTCTATAAACCCCCATACTGAAGATAAGCTTAAAGACCTTCCAAACTGTTTTCCTATCGAATACAATAGGGAACCTACTTCCATATCCACATTTCCCAAGTAATTTACAGGGATGCAACGAATAAATCTAAATAAACATATGTCAAATTCCCTTTCAGGAGTATTTCTATTTTCTTTTGATTGATTGACCATAGATAGTATTTTCATATAAGATCTACAGAGCTCACCAGTGACTTCATCTAGGGGTATATTCAGACTTCTTGCAGTCTGAACTTTATATCTATTGTTCATTATTTTCATCCCCTTTAAAACCATATAGTTATATGAGGAATATTGCATATAAAATGCGTGTGTTTAATCATAAAATTCTTAAAAGCAGTTTACGATTAAAAGGGAGGATATCATGGTAAAAAAACTTGAAAAAGATGAGATATTTGACTCCTACTTCAAAAACTTAAGTGACCGAGAGAGGGCAGTTTTTGAGGGTGGAATCACACTTGGAGCTCTATTCCATCAGTTTGTCGGAGCTCCTGTAAGTTTAAATACGAAAGAATCTCTGGAAAAAGCCATGGAAGAGTCTATGAAAAATCAGCCGTTTGTAGATGATATTGAAGTAAAAATAGTCGGAGACCTTAAAAAAGATTCCTATGTGTCCCTAACTGGGGAAATGCTGGATGTTAAACTTAAAATAAGGGTAAAAGAAACTGTTGCTATTTTAAAATTAAATTATGTTAAAGAAATTGACTATCCTTTGATGTATGTTGAAAAAATTGAATAAAAAATCCTGTAAGGGATTTATAGCTCACCTTCGTTTCACTCAGGTGATTAAATAAAAAATTTATTTAATTTTTTAATTTATCCTAATGCCATATCCCCATGTATTTTCATTTTTTCCTGCCAACATGTCTATTATCGATGGTGAACTGTTATCCTCCACAAAGTAAGGGTTATAACTAATATCTCCTATTTCTCCGTAGTGAGTGCTATAATCTCTTGGAGGAGATATGTAAATAAGCTTTTTGTCAGTAATGACTATAGGCTCTTTTTCAGCATACTTTCTTACTCTGAAGTTGTCAAAGTATATATCTTGACCTGGAGAGTTAAATCCCGCGGAAGTACCAAGTTCAAAGTAATTTCCATGGGTATCCGGTACATTATAATTTATCATCCAATCTGGCTCATTGTTATTTAGGTAATCGTCTATTGTATAATATTTACCAGATACCATTCTATTATTTACTATTTGTATTTTTACCCTGTACCAAGTAAGGATACGTGGTACTTCATTAGCATTGATTTCAAGCCGAGCTCTATGAATGTCCAGAATATTACTTTTGCCGGCACTACCATTTTCTGGATATTCATGACTTATCTGTAAATTATCAAAATCATTATCATATGCTAACCAGATTAAATCGCCATTTGGTATGAATTGAAGAGCAGCCCCATTTCCATCCACTCTCCCTCCCAATTCCAACGTATAGAATTCATCAGGATGCCTGTCATCGTTGAAGTAGCTCTTATTTGCAAAATATCCTACCATTATATTTGGGGTGTTATATGAAGTACTATATCCCTTGGCATCGACTTCAATTATATAACTATCCAAGTTCGTATTATCCTGCGAAATCATTCTAGCAACGGGTGGAGCCTTCTCATACTGAATCATTTGTTTATTATACAATTCATTATATAGCGGACTATCAACCTCGCCATAGTTCCAACCTGAATTAATGGATGTGTAATTCCATTTGTAGTTTATGGAATTTTTATCCTCAAAATCATCAAACAACTCAAATACCAAATCCCCATTACTGGATGTACTATAATAGGTTGAAACAATTTTCACTACTGCATTACCATTTGCATCAATATTGGGCACTTTTATCCAAACTATGGCTTTATTGGCCACATTATCCCAATATTCTATCCAATATGGAATCGTGTTGTTATTTTCATCATAGAACCCCAAACCTATTCCATCAGGGTCACTACTAAAATCATAATTGGAGTTATCTAATATTATCTTTACCTGAAAATCAGTTAAACTATAGTTGTTTGGATTGTAGATTGTAATAAAACCCCTGCCAGATGATTTTACATAGTGATATGCATCTATAACAGTTTTTACAGTGCAGTATTGATAGGAATTTATAGATTTTGACTTAAATACCCCATCTTTAGATAACGTATAATTAAATGAATAACCTACTTTAAAAGTAAATCCATCCACCATTGATATATTGGTTATGTTAAAATCATAGGTTAGATTATATCCTGATTTACCATATTCCTTACTAACATTTTTCAAATAGTTATTAACCATTTTTGACACGTTAGTTTCTAAAAACAATAGAACCTCGTCTGTACTATTAAAAAATGGGTCTGTTTCTCCCGAATTATACTTATTTATAACCCTGAGCTCTGCATCGTTTAGTACCTTGTTAAATACGATAGGAAGGGAAGTTTCAACAGCATTTTCAACTGTTGATGATTTTAAATCCACAGAGGATGCCTTCATTTCATTTAAAACTTGATCTTTTTGAATATCAATTGTTTGATAAAGTAAAGTACCCGTAAGGAACAACAATAAAACAAGTGTAGTCATTGTTTGAGATAGGTACATTTTTTAATCACCATAAACCTTCAGTGTTACTTTTATAGGAGTATTATTTTTAAAATAAAAAATGGCTTTTTTGTAATGATAAGAACGGTAAATATCCTTTTTCAAATGGTTATATGCATCCTCCTCGCTTATAAAGTGCTTATCAGTAATTTTTAATTCGTTATCGTCTCCATAAACACCATACCATCCCTCAGTTCTGTTCATTAGAATTACAGCTGAAACTAGTACAAAATTACTGGTGTTTATTCCTTCGTTGGTGTTTGTTCCATTGACGCTGTAGTTTCCTATTGTTAAATTGTAATTTCTAAACCTTATCCTGTTTTTAATTACCTTTTCTGCCACATCAGCATTGTTGTTATTCATAAGCAGTATTGCAGTTTCAAGGGTTCCATCTGTGACAAGAGTTTTCAGTTGATACGTAACCTTATCGTGTAAAATGTTTGTTTTTATCGCATCCATATAGTTATCCGTGTGTTCCACCATAGAAGAAGTAAAAAAAGCCATTCCAACTAACATAATAAGAACAGCAGCTACTAAATCACTATCAAACAGCATATAAAATCACCTAATTCATATCAACAATACCTGATATATTGTAAGGCCTGAGCTGTGCCACATAAATTGTAGAGGATTGATTGTAAACAATGGTTATATTAACAGGTATGCCATTTGCGGTACTCAATAATCTAATTTCATTAGGTTCGTAACCATCTGAATTATAAGTTGCTATAACCTTTCCAAACTCTGTTATACTCGGCGTATTACTTACAGTTAATTTAAATGGCACTCCATTAACAGAAAATATGGCTATTTCATTGGAGGATGTATTGATGGTGGATGCGTTAATATAAACGAGCTCTGATGAATTTCCAACTGCAAAATATAATATATCCCCTTCTTTTAGAATTTCATATATTCTACTCGTATTTGAATATCTATATGTTTTTATAGGTACAAGAAGGTTTCTAGTCTTTACATACGAGTTGTTACCATATTCAGCGATATATTCTATAGATGTTGTACTAACATTTGATGTATAACCACCTATTGAAACATTAAAATGAACACATTTCACTGGATCCTCTGTATTTGTATCCAAACTATCTATGGCATAAATATCAAATGTCCCAGGTATTTTCTTAGAGTTACCGTATCTAATTGTTAGGTTGCCTAAAAATCCTTTATAACTATCATTATAATTATCTGAAGGAAATTCATGCTCTTTAAATAACATGTCTGTCATCAAGTTAGCTTTTTCAAAATCTTCAATATTTCTTCTTTCCTCCTGAAAAGATAGGTAATTATGAGAATACGTAAAGTATGTTATGTAAAATAGTACTACAAACAACATGGCCACTACTACAGCCTCATAGGTAAATACATAACCTTTATTTGATTTTAATTTTGCTAACATAATACCCCTCAATAACATATATCCTAAAAACCTCTCTCCATATAACAAGTAAATATATCAAATATCAATAAACTTTAAAATTTATTAAAAAAGTTCTTTAATCATTTAATTCTTACGGTAAGGTTTTTATACACATAAAACTCCCCAAATGATATGTTCACAATGTTTTGAGGTAAATTAAGACCACTGGGGGCTTTTCCTGTAATATGTATATAGACGCCATTTTCATCATATTCTGGCGTAAATATTACATTTGTTTCATTCTTAACTTCTATTTTTTTATCTGAGAAATAAATAGTATAATTTAAATTCCCCATAGATTTAAAAGTTGTATTTATGGCGACTTCCTTTGAATAAGAGGTCAATACATAATTTTCAAAGACATCAATTGTTGCATGTGCCCGTTCAGCCTTCTCGGATTCCTTAAAACTATTTGCAGTATTTAGCACATTGTAACCTATAAGAGAAAATACAATTAAAAGAAACAAAATAGCGATTACGGCGTCTAGAGATACTTGCCCTTTTATACCACTCTTCGAGTTTTTGTTCAATCTTTGATTTTTGTAACCTACTGGATTCGAAAACCACCACGATAGTGGTGGGCTACAAAAACTCTTTGAGTTTTTGTTTAATCTTTGATTTTTGTAACCTTTGGAAAATAGTTTCCACATAATTAATCACATCTTAAAAAATTATTTGTGAGCTCCAACACCAAAGTAAAGAAATAAGAAAATTGCGTTTATTTATGTTTCATGTTTCGTAAAATCCAATACGTATATAGGTATCATGTCTTTCTAAAACAACCTTTATGGTACTCATATTAGTGGAAAAAGGAACGGTAGTTGAATTAACAATGTCAATATTGCAGGTTGTACGTATAGTAAACCCATTTCCTGAGACTGTAATGTTTTCTCCAGTTATATCCCATTCCGCTGGAGGGGATTTAATATATATTGTCTTTGAAGAACCCGCATCTGCCACAGAAAGCATTTCTACATTGTTCTTAACATTGGAAAGTGCAGCATGAGCTAAACTTGCAGCAGACACCTTAACAGATTTATCAAGGCCATATATTCCAGGCACCATTGTCGAAATAATAATTGCGACTAAAAGTGCTAAAAATAATATGGTAAATTCCAGTGAAACTTGGCCTCTCATATCACCACAGCCATTTATTTGATTTTAATTTTTTAATAATATAGTCGCTTATCTTCTTCCTTCCAGTACATTTTATACGAAAACTCGACATCCTTCGAAGATGATGTAGTATAACTTATTGCAGGTATGTCGAATGGTTTTAGGGATATAGTATTTATTTCATAGCCAATAGTAGGTATTAAAGAGTTATCCAAAAGCCAGTTGCTGTATTCGGTATCATAATACTTTCTCTTTGATGTATGGTCCTCTACCCATTTAGAATAAGAGTCCATCCATATATCGGCATCATATCTTCCCATTATTTTATTGAACCTATAGTAATCCTTTAAAATCATCGGTGCGGGAATCACTATCCCCAATACATCAGTATTTTCCTTTTTTATCGTTCCTCTTACATACAACTTAAAATCCCCTAATTTTATCCCATTTCTTTTAGCCATTGGGAAAATCTCACTAGGGTTAATTATTCCGGTGGTAGTTACAACACCCGGACCACTAACATCAAAATTCTCTTGGGCATTATCTGCAACTAAAGAATATGTCCCATTTCCATATATTTTTATTTTTGTTGTAGTATATGGAGGAATCCAGAATCCTTCCTTTCCGTTTAATGTAGTTATATGCTCTTTGTCAGGTATAATCATATCGTAGTAACTAAGGCCTTCGATTAAACTCACAGTTAAAAAATCCTGAGATGATTTAAGGGTTTTTTCAGAATATGTTATATTATCAGGTACTGCGACAAATACGGAGTAGGGATATAGATTTGTAATTTCCCCAGTTAAACTCCAATACACATCCATACTAGCAATAGTTGTTTCTGAATAACCTAAGGGTATCACTAAAGCCAAGATCGTAAAAATTATAAGTTTTTTTGGATCTAGTGGAGAATTCATAGACTACCACCTGTTGATTGCACAATATAGAGATCTTCTGAATTATGTGATATTAAGTTAGGAACCTGTTCTGAAGGAACTATTATAATTAGTAAATAATCAACGTTTTCATCAAAGATTTGAGTATCCTCTTCAATTTTATTTAGTTTCTCACCATATCTACCAAATTTCTCCCTTATAGTTTCATAGTCAAGTTTATCTGCGGCGGTAGCATGTAAAACTCCCGGTAAATTATCCAAACTGTATGATATCGATGATGAACTTGAAATTGAGGTAGTATCTCCATTATCACTTACAGTACTTGAAGCTGATTTTTGTTCTGAATATCCTATAGATGGAAGTATAACATAGGCAGAATCAACAATCGCATACTCTGGAGGTTCTTGAAGATCTTTCTTGTTGTATATTAGAATGGTATCTCCTGAAAGTGGAATCTTACCACATTGTTTTGCAGAAACTACTATTGTAAGTTTACTTAATTGGGATACTGGTTCCACACTGAGCTCCTTAAGTTGGGATATACTTAAGGACTTCATGAACTCTACGAAATCTTCTTTTGACATGAATCTTCTCTCATCACCCATTTTAATATAATAGTATTCATCGTCAGAAGATAATATTTTCATTAGTTTTTCATTTAACATGGTCCTAACTTCATTTTCAATATTTGATTCTCTGAATAGCTCATCAACTTCTTGCTGAGTTTTTGCCATTGTTATTTTACGTACCAATTCCTGAGCTTTTGTGTTTTCATTGTAATATATCCCATAACTATTTTTAATCTGATTGATGGCGTCCTCTTTATATTTCTTCAGCTCTATGTAATCCCTTGCTTCGTCAATGATCTTGTTTATGTCTTCTATATTGTCTTTTTGTTTGATTTTACCAATAAACACAGCCTTTTGAGTATCATGGGGGTACTTTGAAAATAGAGCATTAATGGTATCTATTGCCACCTGCTTATTACCATCCAATTCCTGAAGTTCCTTGGTTTTTGATACATAATATAGGTTATAAGCCTCAAAAATTATTATAAACAATACGATAACTATTAACGCCAATTTCAACTGTTTCGGAGGAATCTTTGATGTTCTTTTGGATTTGGTTTTTAAAGTTTTCAACTTATTGCTAAATTCTTCCTCAGCCATTATGATACCCCACTAATTAAAATTACAAGGATGTATGTATTAACTTAAATATTTAGTTAATAGTTTAAATATATTTTTATTGGACAATAATATTAATATCATATTTGTTGGGATCGATATTTTGACTCTCTACAATATAATTTATTATAAAATCTTCAACTGAATTTATTTCAGCCTCATCCCCTCGAATATAAATTGTAACATTGTAAGTTCCATCATCAACTTTATTCCAGCTCACTCCAGAATACGATATTGTACGACTTACACTCGTTCCATTGTATCCTGAATTAACCATTGAAACTGCAGTTTTAGCTGCAATATCTATTTTATCAATCGTCCTATCCTCTTCACTGAACGAATTATTTAAAAAATGAGTAATGGAGTATACTGAAAGTACCAATACTGCCAATGCAAGTATTGAGAACTCCAAAGACATTTGACCTCTTCGGGCATGAAACATAATATCACGCTATTTAATTGTAAAATGTAGTGCAATAATCACCATATAAGATAAAAGAACAAATGGAACAAAAGGATACGTCTTTAAAATGTTTAGTTCTTTTGGGACCTTTCCATTTTTATATAAATTTTTTATTAGATCTATATCTTCATTGGATAAACCCTCACCATCCGTTAAAATTATCCTCTCAGTTTTGTCCGATTTTCTCAATTCATCATAAACCATTTGTTTGAATCTCTTTATCAAATTTGCATTTTCCACCACAACGTTCCCGTCATCCTTTATAGTGATTATATCCCGTAATATATCTCCTTCTTTAAGTTCTTCAACTGATTTCTTGGATGAGACTTCAGCTCCTGTTATGGCATATATGACTATTGAAAGGATAATCAACTCCCCAACATAGATTAAAAAAGATGTTAATACATTATTCTGGATAAAATAACCATTATCAAAAACATACAATCCCAACAAATAAATCGGAGCAACATATCCTATTTTTCTCGTTATATCCTTGTAGTTTTTTATTTTTCTTGACACAAATATTGAAATTATAACATACGCCCATACAATTAATTTAGCGTATTTAATATGATAAAAATCGGTCAAATAAATAATAAAACTTAATACAGTAGCCAGATAAGCTGATGAAGGTACTATCTCCTTCCAGTATCTTTTAAATATATTCAACATTGGAAAAAACGCTGCAAATGCAGCACTTAACCCTATGAGCAATAAAATACCATTTGGAACATAGTATTGAGTTTCATAGGCAAAAATTGGAGAAAGGGCCGTGAATATCTTTACATCGCCGCCCCCCATACCAACTCCTAATATCAAACATAACAATAACGTTGCAAAGAATGCTATAATCGCATCAAACCCAAAATAATAATATCCAATAGGTAAATTAACCAATAACATTAAAATAACTACAAAATGGGGTATTATTCTCTCCTTAATATCCGTTATAGTGGCAACTCCCAAAAGTATCAAATTGAATAAATACACTCCAACCAATATGCTGTCATAACCAAACATGTTATCTGCCAAGATCATCCTTATTAATATATTATAAAGCTTTTTTTGAAATATTTAACACTTTTAACACTTATTTGTTGTCCCCCTAATAAATATAGTTTTAAAATATAGTTTATTTATTTTTCACTTTTTCTTTGATCTTTAATACTAACTCCCTATTATCAAGGAGCTCTATGGATTCATCCAATCCCTTGTCCTTTGTAAGTTCAAGAATCTCTTTTAATACTTCACAGGCTACTTCTGGTTTATGTATCCAATGGCAGTTCATACAGCTCCACACTTTAGAACCATCTTTTCTTTGAATCCACTCCCCTAACTCATCATCCTCACATGGATAAAATGGACAATAACACCACAGACAGCACTGACCGTCAAAATGACATGGATAATATTCACAGTCCCTATTTGCACCACATATTGTAAGTACTTTTTTTAAATGATCTTTCGCAAGGTCTATCATTCCATCACCATCCAACCCTTTTAAAAAAGTGTTGGATCCCAAAAATATAAGTTTGGCATCCAAGACTCTTTAAAGGCTTAGCTATTAAACTACGAAAATCTAAAGTTGAAAATTTTTATTTCTAAACCTAATAAATTTAACAACATATAATAACTCATAGTTATTGTTAATGACCATACATAATATATATTCATTGATTATTTATTATTTTTATTATTATGTATTGCATTAAAAAGGTGAATAAATGGAAAAACTTATTGAGTTAGCAAATAAAATAGAGAACAAAGATTTAAGGGAAAGAGTTATTGATTTTCTAAAAAATCCACTACCCACCCATAAAGACATTGATGATACAGGGATAAAAGTCGAAAATTCTCCTGCAAGTGTAAAAAGGCATCACAAATATTCAGGGGGATTGATAGAGCATATACTGGCCGTTACAGAGATGGCCCTAAAAATGGCAGAAGTGTTGGACGAAGTTTATGGGCTGAGTTTGGATAAAGACCTAATAATCGCAGGGGGATTGCTTCACGATATCATGAAACCTCAAAATTATATCGAAGACGGGGAGAAATTCGACCATATACCAAATTTCCATCTAGATCATCTAACCTTGGGGGTTGCAGAGCTATACAAAAGAGATTTCCCTATCGAAGTTATCAAAATAGTTGCAAACCATCATGGGGAATACAGCCCATCAAGGCCGGATTCAATTGAAGCTTGGTTGCTGCACTATGCAGATAATGTAGATGCTTCAATAAATGATATTGCCATAAAAGTATGTCAGGCCAGAGCTCGGGATCTAAATGTAGAAGAATCTGAAATTTATAAGAAAGTAACCCCATTAAAAATCTATGAAATGAGATCAAAGGAAGGTAAAGAGAAACTAAAAGAATTTTTAAAAGAAACCTTGGATCTGGAGGAGGAATATTAGGGTTTATTGTACTCCACTATAGATTCAATAACATCAATTAATTTTGCATCTGTTTTAACTCCATTTGAATTATAATGTACTCTTGTTGCATTAAAACCCTTTTCTTTTAGATTATCTATCAATTCAGAAATCGGAGGTGCCAATTTCTTTATAAAACTGCAAATTTCATGAATATCATAACATCCTATTTGATTTAACTCGCATTCTTTGGAAATCGAATCTAAGACATTTATGGCCTTTTGTGAATAGTTTCTTTCAATGGACACTTTTAGCGCATCGTTAACGATATTTGGATCATTTATAGGGCCCAAATACAGCGGACCGCCAAATCCTTTTTCATAACCATTATTAAAGCTTCTAAATATTTTTTCTTCATTTATACTCTTCATATAACCTAATTCTCCTATGGCATTATCAGCTTTATTTGCCCCTCGTTCAGTAACTAAAAAAGTTCTTACATAGTGGTCAGTTGCATGGGAAAATATAGGTTTAAGTCCGATATCGTACTTTGAGGCCATTCTTATAGCATAGCCTATCAAAATCCTTACTGCCACCTCCTTATCTTTTCTTAAAGGTATAGCATTGTATCTTCTAATACAGGATTTTCTGTAAGCACCGCATAACACCGCCGTATCTGTGGCAGTCATACACAAAACTCCATTTTTTGTAATTGTGGCCCTTATGGCACTATCCAAATATGGAGCTGGAGAACCAAATGGATCCAGATCAACTACATTAAAGACTCTAAAATTCCTCGACAACAGAACATTTGCATCCTCGTGAAAGATCTCAACGTTATCGTTTCCATTTAATTTTAAATTTTCATTTGCCAGTTTTACTGCATTTGGATTTATATCTCCTATAACAACTTTTAAATCTCCCTTAAACTTTAATTCATTTGCATACCTTAAACCCCTAGCACCACTACCTCCCAACGGATCGCAAATTAAAAATTCATCCCTTTGGAAATTATTTAAAAAACTTTGAATTACGGAAACAGATATATCTCTATTAACTTCCATGATAGGATTATAGAATACCTTATCCTTCTTTGATAGTGTTTGACTTTCAGGAACCATTAATTTTGTTTCACCCTCTTCAATGATTTTCATTTTATCTCACCGATGATTTGTGTTTTATTTTGTTATATTTTATTATTCCTATCTATTTGAATTTAGATGAATTAATTACAAAAAATGTTATATAAGTTGGAATGTAAAATTTAGTGTATATCACAGAGTATAATAATACCGTGTATGGTAGTGAATATAATTGCAATAATATCTATAGATACATATGTATGCAGTATTTAAAATAGATAAAAACTAAGATCACTAAACTATACTTCCAGTTAATACGAAATTCATCCTATTTAGTCCGTTTTTCGACGAAATTATTACGATATTTTGATATATTATAACTCACAAAATGATTATAGATCATTACTATTTTGCGAAGGTGGTTAAATGGCAACTAACACAAAATACGACAATTTTAAAGTTAGTGTAGTTAAAAGAAACGGAAGAGGTGAAAAATTCAATATAACCAAACTTGTAAAATCTCTTTTAAACTCCGGGGTTGATTATGAATACTTAGATCCAATAGTTGACCAAATATCCAGTAAGATTTACGAGGGAATTTCAACAGACGATTTAAAGGACATCGTATATGAAACACTAAAGGAATTCGATAAAAAAACCGGGAAAAATTATGCAAATAACTACAGATCCGAGAACTGTTTAAAAATAAGAACCTCAGAAAAAGAATTTGAACCATTTAACAAAGAAAAGATAGTTCACGCTTTAGTTCAAGAAGCCGGGGCAGATGAAAAAACAGCTAACAAAATAGCAGATGAAGTGGAAAAAGAGATAAAAAAATTGGGCGTTAAATACCTCACAGCTCCGATGATTAGGGAAGTTGTAAACGCTAAACTTATTGAATTCGGTTTGGAAGAATTAAGACACAAACACACTAGATTGGGGATTCCTGTTTATGATATTTTTAAATTAATCAAAAAAGGTACAAGGGAGAATGCAAACCTAATGCACAATCCTGAAAGTATTCATAAGTGGGTAGCTGACGAAACAATGAAGCAGTTTGCACTGTTAGAAATTTTCCCAAGATTTATAGCAGATGCTCACATGAGGGGGGACATTCACTTACACGATTTAGAATACTCTGCGATAAGACCAGTATGCTGCCAGCACGATTTAAGAAACTTCTTTATGTATGGGCTTAAAGTCGATGGAACCGGGAGACATACAAGTGTTTCAAAACCTGCAAAACACGCTGAAGTAGCCATACAACACGCCGCTAAGGTATTGAGTGCTGCACAGTGTGAAATGAGTGGTGGACAAAGTATTGATGAATTTAACATTTGGCTGGCCCCATATGTGAAAGGATTGAGTTATGAAAGAGTTATACAGTTAATGCAAATGTTCATCTATGAAATGAACCAAATGTACGTGGCCCGTGGAGGTCAAACCGTATT
This sequence comes from Methanothermococcus thermolithotrophicus DSM 2095, assembly GCF_946463545.1. NCBI lineage: Archaea > Methanobacteriati > Methanobacteriota > Methanococci > Methanococcales > Methanococcaceae > Methanothermococcus > Methanothermococcus thermolithotrophicus. Next base: position 613,238 of record NZ_OX296583.1, read on the forward strand.
TAGTAGTATAAACTTAGAACTAGAAATTCCTGAGTACTTAAAAGGCAAACCTGCCATAAAAGCCGGTCAAGTTGTTGGAACCTACGAGGAATACGAAGATGAAGCCAAAATGATTGCTGAAGCATTAGTTGATGTTTTAATGGAAGGGGATGCAATAGGAAAACCGTTTTTGTTCCCTAACGTTATATTCAAATTAAGGGACAACGCATTTAAAAATGAAAACAAAGATTTGATATTCAAGATTCATGAATTAAGTGCCAAATGGGGGCTCCCATACTTCATCAATATGATGGCAGACTACCAAGAGGGTAACACCAACGCCATGGGTTGTAGAACAAGGTTAAGTGGAGATTGGAAAAACCCTGAAGAAGGCACCTTAAGAACAGGGAACATGCAATGGTACACCCTCAACCTTCCAAGAATAGCTTATGAAGCTAATGGTGACGATGATAAATTATTTGAGATCCTAGGGGAGAAATTGGATGTTATAAGGCAGGCTTTAACCATCAAACACGAGATTACACTTGAAAGACTACATAAAGATAGGGTATTACCATTCCTAACTCAAAAATTCGGTGAAGACCAATACTATAGATTTGACAATACAACTAAGACATTTGGATTTGTAGGGTTGAATGAACTACTTAAATACCACCTTGGCGAAGAATTGCACGCCTCAAAAGATGCTTTAGAATTTGGAGAGAAGGTTATAGAATTCATAAGAAAATATGCAGATGATTTGAAAAAAGAGACTGGTTTAAGATGGACTGTCACTCAAACTCCTGCAGAAAGTACTGCAGGAAGATTTGCTAGATTGGATTACAAATACTACAAGGAAGAAACACGCTCAGTTATAAATGGGGATTTAAACGATATTGGAAGTTTATATTACACCAACTCTTCACACGTTAGAGTTAATGCGCCAGTATCCTTAGGAGACAAAATAAAAGTTGAAGAAAAATTCCACCCACTATGTAATGGTGGGCATATTGGGCACTTCTGGAATACAGAAGCCTACGCTAATCCTGAAGTATTAATGGATATTACTAAAAAGATAACAAAAACAAATATCGGTTTCTGGACCTACACAAAGAATTTAAGTATCTGTGAAAACTGCAATATGGGAATGAGCGGATTAAGAGACAAATGTATAAGCTGTGGAAGTGAAAATGTAGAAAGATTTAGCAGAATAACAGGTTATCTTCAAAATGTTTCAAACTGGAACAAAGCAAAACAACGTGAGTTAGTAGATAGAAGGAGTAACATACCTAGAATCTAATATTTTTAGTTTATTTTTTAGTTTTGAAGTTTTTACTTACGTCAATTTATATCGTGTACTTCTATTTTCGGCAGTTAAATATTTTAAACCTCTCTTCTTTAAATTATTCAATAGTAAAAAACTTTAATATATATTTAAATATACATAATTAGGAATAGAAATACAAATGGAAAAATTAAAGGTGTTTTTATGAAAGCGGTTTGTGTTTTAAGTGGGGGATTGGATTCAACTGTCGCTGCTTTAGTGGCTAAAAGTAAAGGTTATGAACTATACACGATTACATTCAACTACGGACAGCAGGCCGTGGAAAAAGAAATAAATTCTGCAAAAAAAATTTCTGAAGTTTTAAGTGCAGAACATAAGGTTATTGAGTTATCGTTTGTGAAGGAATTCAGTAAAAGCGGACTAACCACTGGAAATATCCCAGAACTAAGTTTTGAAGACTTGGATGATAGTGAAAAAACTGTTGAAACCATGAAGGCCGTATGGGTTCCTGCAAGAAATATGATTATGTTTTCGATTGCCTCAGGGTTTGCAGAATCTGTTGGAGCTAAAAAAATCTTTACAGGATTAAACAAAGAAGAAGGAGTAACATTTCCAGACAATACTAAAGAATTCATAGATATATTTAATAAAAGCTTAGAGTACGGAACTTTGAATAAGGTTAAAATGGAAGCTCCGCTTTATGACTACGATAAAACTGAAATAGTTAAGCTTGGAAAAAAACTCGAAGATGAATTGAAACTGGAAATCCTAAAATACAGTTATTCTTGCTATAAAGACAATGGAAAAGATTTCTTACACTGTGGATCATGTGAAAGCTGTATGAGAAGAAAAAGGGCATTCCAAAATGCAGAAATTGAAGATCCAACAGAGTATATCATTTAAATTTACAACTAAGTGAAAAAATGATAGTAATTCCAAGATACGTACTAATTGAAGAGAAGGCGACAGATAAAATCTTCACAATACTTTCCAAACTTAATCTAAAAAAACCACTTGTAATAACTGGAAAAAAAACCAAAAAATACAATATAGGTTTTGAATACCTATACTACGATGAAATAGATCTTAACGATCTGGACTCTATTGTAAAAAACGCCAAAGAATACGATTCTATAATAGGAATAGGTGGGGGAAAATCACTTGATATTGGAAAATTTATCTCCTACCACATAGAAAAACCATTTATAAGCGTTCCAACTACTGCATCAAACGATGGTATTGCATCCCCAATTGTCTCCATAAAACAGCCTTCGTTTATGGCAGAGAGTCCAATCGCCATAATTGCAGATGTAGATATCATAAAAAAATCTCCTAAAAAACTCCTAAGTGCAGGGATGGGAGATATTGTATCCAACATTACGGCAGTTTTAGATTGGAAACTGGCCCATAAGGAAACTGGAGAAAAATACAGCGATAGTTCAGGGATATTCTCAAAAACAATTGCAATGGAGCTAATAGACTACGTCCTAAACTCAAATCTTGACGAGTACCCAAAAAAGTTAGTTAAGGCATTGATAGCCAGTGGAATAACCATATCAATAGCTCATTCCTCTAGACCAGCTTCTGGAAGTGAACACCTATTTTCTCATGCCTTAGACCATCTAAAGAAAGAATATGATTTAAAAACGAATTCCCTGCATGGAGAACAGTGTGGTATTGGAACAATTGCAGTTTCATATTTGCATAATCAGGAAGACATGTTGAAGTTTGAAACCATGGAAAAGATAAAAAATTCCCTTGAAAAAGTTGGAGCTCCGATTGATAAAAAAGGTCTTGGAATTGATGAAGATATTTTAATAGAAGCTCTATCTATTGCCCATAAAATAAGGGATAGACATACTATATTGAGAAACGGACTAACAAAAGAACAGGCACGAGAAATACTGGAAAAAACCGAGATTATTTAAAATCTAATAAAAATAAGATAAAATAAAAAAAGATAATTTTAACTTATAATTTTTTAAAGCTCTCTTCTATAGCATTTAACGTATTATTTATATCTTCATCGCTGTGTTTTATTGATGTAAAGCAGCATTCGAACTGTGAAGGTGGTATAAACACTCCATTCTCAAGTAGTCCATAGAAGTACTTCATAAATCTTTCTGTATCGCTCTTTTTTGCAATTTCATAATCTAAAACTTCGTTCTCATTGAAGTATATCTGGAACATTGAAGATATGTTGTAAACTTTTGCAGGAATATTGAACTTTTCAGCAGTTTCCCTTAGGAAATCAGCTATTACTTTGGCTTTTTTTGAATTTTCTTTATAGAAGCTGTCATCAAGGTTTTTAAGAGTTTCAAGCCCTGCGGTTATTGATATTGGATTTCCGTTAAATGTTCCTGCCTGATATACTGGTCCAGCAGGTGAAAAGTTTTCCATAAGCTCCTTCTTACCAACTATAGCTCCTATTGGGAATCCGCCCCCCAATATTTTACCAAGGGTAGCTAAATCAGGAGTTACACCAAAGTATTCTTGAGCACCACCTTTTGAAAGTCTAAAACCAGTTATAACTTCGTCAAATATTAATACTATATCGTTTTCTTCAGTTATTTCTCTTAAAAATTTCAAATAATCGTCTTTAGGTAAAATACAGCCAACATTGCCCATTACTGGCTCCACAATTAAACAGGCTATTTCATCTTTGTTTTCTGCTATGGCTTTTTTTATTGCATCTTCGTCATTAAATGGAACCAGTATTGTATTTTTAGTTGTTTCTTCAGGTATACCTGGTGAATTAGGGGTTCCATGTGTTAGAGCTCCGCTTCCACTTTTTACAAGTACGTAGTCATGGGCACCGTGGTATGCACCATCAAATTTTATTATTTTCTTTTTGCCTGTAACCCCCCTTGCAAGCCTTATAGCGCTCATGGTAGCTTCAGTTCCAGAATTTACAAATCTAACCATCTCAGCACATGGGATTCTCTTTATAACTTCTTTGGCTAAAGTTATCTCCTTCTCTGTTGGAGCTCCGTAGGCAGTTCCCAATTCAAGTTGTTCTTTTACTGCATTTGATATATTCTCGTTTGCATGACCAAGAACCATTGGACCATAGGCAAGGCAGTAATCTATGTATTTATTCCCATCTACATCGTAAATATAACTGTCCTTAGCTTTTTCAACAAAAAATGGATAAGGTTTAAAATACCTAACAGGACTGTTTACACCACCAACTAAGTATTTTTTTGCCTCATCGAATAATGCTTTTGAATTCATATTATACCTCCTTTTTAATTAATAAATATAAACACTCTCTCCTATCAAAAGCTCTTTTAAAAGGTTAAAAAGCCCCATTGTACTTTAAAACCCAGAAAACAACCCAAGTAAAGAAAAATGGAACTACACCACTTCCAAGCCATTGTTTTCCATCCATACTATCTCTACCAAATATAAGTGCAGTTATGTGTCCAGTTATTAACAAGCTAAATATCATAAATAACAAGGCAGCTAAACCACTAAAAAATCCTAATCCAGACAGGTAAACATAGTTTGTAAGTAATCCGCATATCGAACCACCTACAGTATGCAATATGGCAACCTTTCCATCTAAATCCATATAAAACACCTATTATTTGTTATTTTTTCACATAATTCAGTATCATTGATATTGTTGCATATCATTATTCCCTTGATATATCATTAATTGTATATATTGTAATAGTTTCCTTTGGTCTCTTACTATCGGTTGTTGAATAATCTAAAACAATATCAACTTCATCATTTGCATAAAAAGTATCGTCAACCAATATTTTATCCCCCTTTTCCAATAAAAAAGCAAACTTTCTTTTTGTTTTTAAGGATCCTTTATCGATTAATATTTTCTCTTCTTTTAAAATCGGTTTTATTATTGAGTAGTGCATAGAGCTCATCCCCAGATATGGTGTGTTTATTACCAATTGCTATTTAACTTTAAATAAATTAGGATATATAACTTTTAAAAAATCTTTTAGGCATTGTTCTTATTTATAAAAATTTTATAATATATAGTTTAATGTCGTTATTTCGTAAATGATCGTAATATTCATTAAATCAATAAAATAAAAAAGAGTATGTTATTTTATTTAAAATACCTATTGATTGTAGTATGTTTCAAGAGGCGGAACTACCTGTTTTTTTCTTGACATTACTCCGTCTAAGAATACACTATTTCCTTCAAGCTTTACATTAAATGCATTTTCAAATGCTTCTTTGTTACCTGCAACTAAAACTTCACTGCCTTCCTTCATTATATCAGTTATTAAGAAGAGTATGAGATCATAACCTTCGTTCTTTAATTTTTCTTCTATGACTTTGTATATGTCATCTTTTTTATTTTCTACTTCAGCTGTATCAATAACTTCAACCTGCCCAATTCCTACCTTGTTTCCATTTAAATCGAAATCTTTGTAATCTATTGAAACTATTTCTTCAGGTTTCATTTTTCCTACAGTGGATTTTGCCTTAAGCATTTCCATTCCATATTCTTCTATGTTGTCGATTCCTGCAATTTCTGCTAATTTTTGGGCCATTTCCTTATCGAGCTCTGTTGTAGTAACTGACTTAAAGAGTACAGTATCGGATAAAATTGCTGAAAGTAACAATCCTGCTAAATCAGGTTTTAATTCTTTGTTTTTTCCACCGATGTAATCCATAATTCCTTTAAAGTAAAGTTCTGCAATAATTGTTGCCGTACACCCAACAGGTTTTGCCAAGTACAGTATAGGTTCGGATGTGGAAATATTTATTTTGTGGTGGTCAATTATTCCAATTAATTTTCCATTGTCTAAGTCATCCAAAGCTTGGGTTTTTTCAGCATGATCTACTAAAAAAATATCCTTTCCTTCTGCAGAGGTTATTAATTCAGGCTCCATTAATCCGAACTTCTTTAATACAAATTCAGTTTCAGGGTTTAAGTCCCCCTGTCTTGCTGGGTAACCATCTAAAAAGTGAGCTAAAACTATTGCTGAACAAACACTATCTGTATCTGGGTTTTTATGGCCTACAACATACAACATCCTATCACCAACTATTTTTACATTTATTTTGATATTTTACGTTTGTCTTATTATGGTTAATATCAATAACACGGTTAAATAATAAAATAAGATATAAATATAAATAGGTAATGTAATATAACTATATACGCCTCCAATAAACCGACCTACATGAAGCCTGTGGATTACCTTGCTGTGATAGAGGGTTCGAAATTGGAGGTACAATTTTATTACACTCTCGACATGGGTTAGCTACCTGACGTGGCGTATGCTTAGAATGAAGGATCAGTGTTAATGTCGGGAGACAGCTATTCAATATCTAACAGGTACTATTCAATACTATTTAACACATTACATAATTTTAATTGTTATCAATATTCGAATTTTCGAGTGTAGTGTGTGATTATTTTTATACTTTATTTGCATGTTAAAAATATACAATAATTATAAATAACATTTGAACAAATGTTCAATTGAACTGGTGATATAATGTCTTATATTTGTGAAGTTTACAAAGAACATAGGGAAAAAATAAAAAAAGTAAATAAAAATCTTCCAGAAAACGACACAATTAAAGAACTTTCAAACTTCTTTGATGCATTTGGGGATCCAACAAGACTTAAAATTTTACTTGCCCTTAAAGAAGAGGAACTTTGCACCTGTGACCTATCGAATATTACCGGACTCTCGGTTTCGGCAATTTCACATCAGCCCAGGGTTTTGAAGGACAGAAAAATTGTCAATTATAGAAGGGATGGAAAAAATGTATTCTATCGTTTGGAGGATGAACACCTTAAGGAGATCTTAAAAGTTGCACTAGAACATTTAGGTGAGTAAAATGTCAAAAAAACTTAAATTGAAAGGTTTAGATTGTGCAAACTGTGCATATAAGATTGAAAATGCCTTAAAAAAAGAGGGGTTTGAGTCTGCATCAGTTAACTTCGCTACCGGTGAGCTCACCATTGAAGGGGATATAGAAAAAGCCAAAAATATAGTGAAGAAAGTTGATTCAGGGGTTGAAGTAATAGAAAAAGAAGAACATCACCATGACTGCCATGATCACGGTGAAGATCCAAAGAAAATGCTTTACTTCATAGTTCCATCGTTAATTCTTTTTGTAATTGGGGTACTACTTAGGTACTACTACAACTACGACAATATTTTTGTATTTGGAATATTTGTCGTAGGCTATATGTTAGTAGGGTGGAAAGTTCTAAGGAACGCTGTTGTAAACTCCATCCACGGAAATGTCTTTGATGAGAACTTTCTTATGACAATAGCCACTTTAGGAGCCTTTGCTATTGGAGAATATCCTGAAGCCGTAGGTGTTATGCTCTTCTATATGGTGGGTGAGTTCTTCCAGAACTTATCAATAAATCGTTCTAGAAAATCAATTAAAGGGTTGTTAGCATTAAAGGCAGACTACGCAAACTTAAAGATTGGAGATAAGACAATTAAAGTTAAACCTGAGGATGTTAAAGTTGGTGATCTAATCTTAGTAAAACCTGGAGAACGGGTACCATTGGACGGATTGGTGATTGAAGGTTCATCAACTGTTGACTCTTCAGCACTAACTGGTGAAAGTATACCTAGGGTAGTCAAAGAAGGAGATGAGCTCCTATCAGGAATATTAAACTTAAATGGTCTTTTAACAGTTAAGGTTACAAAGGAGCTCAAAGAATCGACAATTTCAAGAATCTTTGAACTAGTTGAGAACGCAAGTGCAAGAAAAGCAAAAACAGAGCGTTTTATTACCAGATTTTCCAGATACTATACTCCAATAGTCGTAGGTTTAGCAGTACTCATAGCCACAATCCCACCCCTGGTTTTTGGAGAACCTTTATCCAATTGGGTATATAGGGCATTGGTACTATTGGTTATATCCTGTCCATGTGCATTGGTGCTTTCAATTCCTTTAGGCTACTTCGGAGGAATTGGAAAGTCTGCCAAAGAGGGAATACTCGTCAAAGGTTCAAACTTTCTCGATGCACTAAGCAAAGCTAGAATTGTGGCATTTGATAAAACAGGGACTTTAACAAAAGGAGTATTTAAAACGGTACAGATAGTCGCAAAGAACAGCTTTAACAAAGATGAAATCTTAAAGTTTATGGCATTGGCTGAAGCTCATTCAAGTCATCCAATAGCAAATGCAATAAAAGAGGCTTATGGAAAAGAAATTAATGAAAACGAGATTAAAGAACATGAGGAAATACCAGGGTATGGAGTTAGAGCCAAAATTAATGGAAAAGAAATAATGGTTGGAAACGATAGGCTTTTGCATAAATTTAACATCAAACATGACACCTGTCATGTAAAAGGTACGGTTGTCCATGTGGTTGTTGATGGAGAGTATGCAGGTTACGTAATAATATCCGACGAGATAAAAAAAGATGCTTTAGAAACCATACAGGAGCTCAGAAAACTTGGAGTTAAAAAGATTGTAATGCTTACCGGTGACAGCAAGGATGTTGCAGAAGAGATAGCAAAAAAAATCGGCTTAGATGAGTTTTACGCTGAACTGCTACCTGAGGATAAGGTAAATATTATCGAAAAGCTTGGGGCAGAGAAAGAAAATGGTACCGTTGTTTTCGTTGGAGACGGAATAAACGATGCCCCAGTTATTGCAAGGTCAGATTTAGGTGTTGCAATGGGAGCTCTGGGAAGTGACGTTGCCATAGAAACAGCAGATATAGTTATAATGGACGATAAACCTTCGAAGCTACCTTTAGGAATTAAAATATCAAAGAAGGTACAGAATATAGTTATGGAAAACATAATCTTAATTTTAATCGTTAAACTGTCATTTGTACTACTCGGAGCTCTTGGACAGGTCACAATGTGGGAGGCCATATTTGCAGATGTTGGAGTTGCACTACTTGCAGTTTTTAACTCGATGAGGATATTAAAATAGGGGAACAATTTAAAGTATTTAGATAACTATTTTTATTCTATTATTCTTATTCACTACTACTGCATAATTATTATTAGAATATATGTGAGTTACTCAGGTGATTGAACAAATCCCTGCGGGATTTAGTTGAATAATCTATGATTATTCAACTTCCCTGTAGCTTCGCTACAGTGGATATAGCTCACCTTCACTACGTTCAGGTGATTTTATGGAAAATATAACAATTTATTTTGCAACAGGCAACCCCAACAAGATCAAAGAGGCCAATATCATTTTAAAAGACTTAGATGGCATAAATATCGAGCAGATAAAATGCCCTTATCCAGAAATTCAAGGAACACTTGAAGAGGTTTCAGAATTCGGAGCTAAATATGTTTATGAGAAAATAAATTATGAAAATCATAGATTTTCAAATCCAGTGGGAAAACCGATAATAGTTGAAGATAGTGGTTTTTTTGTTGAAGAGCTCAATGGATTCCCAGGTACATATTCAAAATATGTTCAAGAAACCATAGGAAATGAAGGAATTTTAAAACTTCTCGAAGGTAAGGAAAACAGAAATGCCTATTTTAAAACTGTTATTGGATACTGCGATGAAAATGGAGTTAAATTATTTAAGGGAATTGTAAGGGGAAAAGTCTCAGAGGAAATTAGAAGTAAAGGATTTGGATTCGCCTATGACAGTATATTTATTCCTGAAGGGGAAGATAGAACTTTTGCAGAAATGACTGCCGAAGAAAAAAGTGAAATATCACATAGAAAAAGAGCTTTTGAGGAATTTAAAAAACATTTAGAGAACTTAAAAAAATAACATTATGAAAATCAAAGACTTTCAATACCCTAAACGGGAAGTGAGATTATGGATTCATTCGACATTATGAAAGCATCACAAATTGCTTGCTGTCTTGAAGTGAGCAGTTTTAAACCTGGAAATGTGCACAGAAACAGAGATTATAAAGATATAATGTACCACCACTTTATAGCCTCAGGAATAGGTTTTGGAAATATTGTTTATGAAGCTTCCAAGGATAGCAAAAATTCAGGATACTACATAAAAAAAGGGGTCATAGAGTCTAAAAAATGGTCTCCAACAAATGCAAACCTTGGAATAGTAATGTTACATATGCCTATTGCAATGGCATCTGGAAAGCTTGAGAAGTTTAATGAAGATAAATTAAAGAAAGAACTAAAGGAAATTGTATCAAATACCACAACAGAAGACGCCATTAATGTGTATGATGCCATTAACATAGCCATGGCTGGTGGATTAAACACTCCAGAAGAAGGTCCTGATGTATCGTCAGAAGATGCTAAAAAAGAATTAATTGAAAAGAATTTAACACTCTACGATGTTTTCAAGATATCTTCCGAATGGGACAATATATCAAAGGAATGGACCGATAATTTTCAAATATCCTTTAAAGGCTACAATTTATTAAAAGAATACTACGAAGAGTTTGAAAACATAAATTTGTCAATAACAAAGACATTTTTAAAAATACTCTCCGAATATCCGGATACACTGATTTCTAGGAAAAAAGGAATTGAAAATTCAAAAATGGTCTCAGAAATGGCTAAAGAAGTTCTGGAAAACTTTAACCAGGAAAAGGTAATCGAGTTCGATAAATTTTTATCCAAAGAGGGAAATAAGTTAAATCCAGGAACCACTGCAGATTTAATAGCATCATCTTTAATGATATATCTACTCGATAGAATCGATAAAAATAATACTGTGTTGTGGTAAAATTAAGTTATTTATTTTTTAATTTCTTTCAGTTTGTTTATTATGTTATTTAAATTTTCTTTAACTCTTTCTATTTCATCTTTTTCATTTTTATTTACATATTCGGATAACTCTTTTTCTAATTCATTTTTTGCTTTTTGAATTTCATCTATTGAATACCTATCATTTAAATCTATTAATTTACCAAGATTAATTGAACCTATTAATGAAGTCATAAGGAGCTCATATTTTAAAATATTGGTAATATTAGTATCACAATATGCCAACCACAATATATTTATGATTTTTTTATCCACATCATCTGAGATTTTAAAAGTAGTATTTGTTTTTATTCCCGTATCTGTTTTTTCTGTATCAGTAATCGGAATATAAAATTTATTTATTAAATCCAATAAATAGCGTTTATTGATTTCCTTTAATTTATCTATGACATAGAAAAAACAATCATATTTATTTAAAGTATATGATTCTTTCAACATAACTTTATAGATATTATTTATTTCATCATTAATTTTATCAATTTCAGGCGGTTGTATGAAGTATTTATCATCTGAATTTGAAGTTTTAGGTATGGAGTATATGAAGGTTTATCTAAACTTTCAATTTTTTCTTTTAATTCATTGATATTCATTAATATAAACTGATAGCTATTGTCTCTTATGGCTCTTTTTACTGTTCCATATTCTCCATATGGATTATATATTTTTTTAAGAAATTCTTCTAATAACCATAAATAACAACTATCCTTAGACCGTTCATATTCGAAAATTATTTTAAATGAAATCGTCTTAAAAACATCGTGGTTTGAGGTGTACAATGATATGGTATATTTTTCAAAAAGTTTTCCTATGGTTTCGATTATTTTATCTGTAAATATTATTTTAAATCTTTTAATTTCATCATTCTTAGCATTTAATGACATACCGTTTTCATAAATTGTTTCTATTATTTCCAGTTCCAAATCAATGTCGTTGTTATTATTTATTTTCACTTCTGCAATTTTATATAATGCGTCTATTGATGATTCATAAACCTTATGCCATAATGGGTCTTTTGACTCTTTTTTATTTAATATACTGGTATATTCATTTATTATACGCCTTATAACAAAAGTATAATCTATAAAATACCCCTGATTCTTTGGATTATTACCATACTTTTTAAATAATTTCTCATAATATCCCCCTAATGAAGATATGCACTTTTCCGCAGTATCTAAATCACCGGATTCTAATTGGTTTTTTATTATTTTATATACTCTGAATAAAGAATTATATTCCACGGGTTTTTCTATTTTCTTTTTATCCTTAGACTTTCCATTAGTGCCATTATTCCCGTTATTATTAGTTTTAATTTCTTTTTTCAATAAATTTTTTAATTTCTCCATATATGTTAGGTTTTTTATTTTTCTAATTATTTTATTTTTCCAATTATCTTTGGAAAGTTCTTCTTTTGATAATTTTTCTAATACATAGCAGATTGATTCTGAGGGATTAACAATTTCACAAACTTTTTTAATATATGAAAGAAAAGTACATACGCTTAGTAAAATACCGAAAATTACAACTAAAACTAAATATACATTAAATACTTTCATAATGGCACTAAGCAATAATATAATAGATAAATATAGAATTACTGCTAAAAATTTTAAAAATACTTCATCTTCAAGAAATAATTTCATTATTACGGTTCCCCGTTTATCAGAAATATGTTGTATTATCAATGTAGTAATTGAAATAAAGATGCCACTTACAGTAAAAATAGCTATGGCAACATCTATTAAGCCATCATTTAACTCATTTAATCCATAATCTAAAAGATTATAACGTATTATGTTATTTATTATCCCAATAGTATAATTATAATCTACAAAAATATCAAGAATAAATGCACCAATTAAAATCAATAAGCCCCAATATGAAGATTTTATTAAATCCCCCATAAATTTAATATTACCCATATATGCACCCCAATAATCAATAATAAAACAATATTATAAATTGAATTTGTCGTATAAAACATATTGGAAGTATTAAATATCTTTTTATAATCTATTTTTATTCATAATTCATATTCAGTAAATTATATATGCAATCCTTTTTTAACTACTTTAAATAAGGTAATGGAAGATTATGTGTTTAAAATTATATTCAACGGTGATTAGATGAGCGAAGATAAATACGATAAAATCATAGATTTGGCAAAGAGAAGAGGTTATCTATGGAGCTCCTTTGAGGTATATGGTGGTATCGCAGGTTTTGTTGATTATGGTCCTTTAGGCGCAATATTAAAAAATAACGTTATTGAAACCTGGAGAAAGCACTATATTGTTAAAGAAGAGTTTTACGAAATAGACAGTCCAACTGTAACACCGTATGAAGTATTAAAGGCTTCAGGACACGTGGATAACTTTACAGATCCGATGATTGAATGTAAAGAGTGTTTGGAAGCTTTTAGGGCAGACCACATAATAGAAGAAAAAGTAGATATTGATACAGAAGGAAAAACACTACATGAGCTCGATGAGTTAATAAAAGAACACGAGATTAAATGTCCAAAATGTGGTGGAGAATTTGACAAGGTTAAAGAGTATAATTTAATGTTTGTTACATCAATAGGTCCTGGTGGAAAGAGAACAGGATACATGAGACCTGAAACAGCTCAAGGAATATTCATACAGTTTAGAAGAATATCCCAGTTCTTTAGAAACAAATTACCATTTGGAGTTGCCCAGATTGGTAAGGCATATAGAAACGAAATTTCACCTAGGCAGGGAGTTATCAGATTGAGGGAATTCACCCAGGCAGAAGGAGAGTACTTTGTTCATCCAAATATAAAGGACTGTGAAAAATTCAAGTACGTAGAAAATGAAGTAATCCCACTTTTACCTGCTAAAACCCAGATGGATGAAAACTTAAAACCAGAAGAAAAAGTAGTTCAAATGACACTAAAAGAAGCTGTTGAAAAGGGAATAATAAGACATGAAACAATAGCATACTTCATAGCAGTAGCTAAGAAGTTTTTATTGGATATTGGTATTGACGAGAAAAAATTGAGGTTTAGACAGCACCTACCAAATGAAATGGCCCACTATGCCATAGATTGTTGGGATGCTGAAATATATACAGAAAGATTTGGTTGGATTGAGTGTATAGGAATTGCAGATAGAACCGATTACGATCTAAAGGCACATATGAACCACAGCGGTGTTGATTTAAGAGTATTTGTAGAGTTTGACGAACCAAAAGAAGTTGAAGTTTATGAAGTTGAATTAAACTACAAAGTTGTTGGTAGGATATTTAAAAAAGATGCAAAATTGATTGAAGAAGCCCTAAAAAACATGGAAAACGATGAAATGGAAGAACTTGTAAATTCATTAAATAAAGATGGAAAATATATTTTAAAAGTAGGTGAAAAAGAATTTGAAATTTTAAACGACTATTTAAAAATAAACAAAGTTAAAAAGAAAATAAGCGGGGAAAAAGTATTGCCCCACGTTATAGAACCATCCCATGGTATAGACAGGATAACATACTGTTTAATTGAACATTCATTTAAGGAAGAGGAAGATAGAACCTACCTAGATTTAAAACCACACGTAGCTCCTATAAAAGTTGGTGTCTTTCCACTGGTAAATAAACAAGGTATGCCAGAGATTGCAAAAGAGATAAAGGACATGTTAAGAAACAACGGCATTATTGCTGAATATGATGACAGCGGAGCTATAGGAAGAAGGTACATGAGAATGGATGAGATAGGTACACCATTCTGTATAACCGTTGATGGCGACACACTGAAGGACAATACAGTAACGCTCAGAGAAAGAAACTCAAGAGAGCAAAAGAGAATTAAAATTGAAGAAGTTGTTGACTATATTAAATCGTCCTTGCATTAAAATAGAATTTCATTTTCTTTTCTTTACAATTTTTTGATTTATTATGAATTTTTCTGATTCGTCGAGACCTTTGTTTTTGTCAGGTTTTAATTTGTTAATAATATACACCCATAAAATATAAATATTGAATATTATTAAGTCTAAATATCATAATAACAAATAATATAAATTGTGATAATATGGTGAATAATGTAAAGGAAGAAGTTAAAACATACTGGGATTTTAGAAGTGATTCCTATGATAATTCTCCCGGTCATTCTGGTTTTGTAGATATTTGGAGAACTGTTTTATCTGAAACTTTTAAAGGGAAAATGAAAATCCTTGATGTCGGATGTGGAACAGGTTTTTTATCCTTGATTTTAGCTGAATTAGGGCATGATGTTATAGGTGTGGATTTATCTGAGGGAATGCTCAGTAAAGCAAAAAAGAAGGCGGAAGAGAATGGATATGATATTTTATTCAAATTAGGGGATGCCGAAAATCTACCTTTTGAGAATGACTCTTTTGATGCTATTGTGGAGAGGCACATACTATGGACGCTCCCAAATCCAGAAAAAGCCATTAATGGATGGGCCAAACTTCTAAAAAATGGAGGTAAATTGATATTGATTGAAAGTGAAAAGAAGGAAGGAAATGTTGCCAACCACCACTATAACGAAGAAATTGCAAAGGAGCTCCCTTTTTCAAACGGCATAGATTTGGAAAAATTCAAAGAGATAGCAAATGAATGCAATTTAACATTTAAAGTAGAAACTTTGGACTGCGAGAAGATAAATTTAATGATTGTTTGCGAAAAAACTTGTTAATTTTTCTTTATTTGATTTTATCGATATATAGTTGAATAATATAAATGTATATTTGATAATAAATAATTAGTAATAAATAATAAATATTATGTAATAATTTATGTTAAATTACATTAAAATATTAATAAACTAAAAATTCATTTGGTGATTCAATGGAACCTTTGCAGGGTTGTAGGATGATTGGAGCCATTAGGGCATTTAATGGAATACTTGACGGATATTCAATATTACACTCACCACCTGGATGCCATTCTGGTGTGATGATGTTGGAAGTTTTGCAAGATAACAGCGATTGGAGAATTGCAGTTTCTGGAATGCATCAAAGGGATTTGGTTTATGGGGCGGAGAACAAGTGCTTATTGGCAATAAAAAAGGTATATGAGACCATTAAACCAAATTTTATTGTTGCTATGGATTGCTGTTCATCAGGTATTTTAGGAGAAGATTTAGAGAGCATTGTTAATTTAGCAAAGGATGAAATTGATAAAGATATAATCTATTTTAGCGGAGCAGGATATCACAGTTTGGCATATTCAGGTTATGATGAAGCATTAAAATCATTAGTTCAATTTATGGAGCAAAAAGAAACCATTCCAAACTCAATAAATTTGATTGGTATAAAAATCGATGATTTTAAGGCTAAGGAAGATATTGAAGAAATAAGGAGGATTTGCTGTAATGCAGGAGTTAATATAAATTCTATTTTAACCTGCGATACTTTTGATGCCATAAAGAATGCTCCAAATGCTGAATTAAATGTCGTCTTTGGAGATGGAATTAAATTGGCAGAATTAATGAAAAAGAAATTTGACATCCCATATGTTGTTGTTGATTATCCATATGGCTTAAATGGGACCTTGGAATTTTTAAACTCGCTAAATGAGCATGTTAATGTTGATTTTGAGTTTGTTGAAGAGGAAAAGAAGAGGATAATCAAAACTGTTGAAAAGGTTCAGTTCTATTTAAAAGGATTCTACGGCATGAGCTCCGCAGTAGTTGGAGATTATAAGGCATTTGGATTTGCCAAATTTTTGTCTGATGAGATAGGGTTTGACATTGATACCTTGGGCGTTTCAAAATTTTACAATATCAACAGCAAAATAAAGGAAATTAAGGATATCGTGGAAAATATTGTTATAGACGACAGAAAGGAGCTGGAAGATAAAATTATGGAAAATAACATTGAGATACTGTTTGGTTCCAGTTATGAAAAGAAAATGGCACAAAATAAAAACATACCATTAATAAGGTTCTCCTATCCAGTAGTTGATGAAATATCTTTAAGTAATACTCCACTTGCTGGATTTAGGGGAGCTCCTATAATTATTGAAAGAATTATAAATGAAATTACAAAGGCATAATAGGTGGCGATATGCAGTATAAAGAACAGAAAATAAGAATTTGCTCAAACCTTCCACTGCATAGGCAAAGCGGTGTTCCTGGGAAGGTTTGTGGAGCTTTAAGGATTGCAAACCAAATAAAAGGATGTGTCCCAATACTCCATTCACCAGTAGGTTGTGCATTCCAAAGGAAGATAAACACATTTGCACCTTATGAGATAACCTACAATTTACCTTGCACAAATTTAACAGAGGTTGATACAGTCTATGGCGGTCATGAGAAATTGGTAGAAAAGGTTTTGGAGGTTAATAAAAAATATCATCCTGAGCTCATATTAATTATATCAACATGTGCCCCTGATTTAATTGGAGAGGATTACGATATTACATTGGATGAAGTCAGGGATATGATTGATGCAAAGATTATATACGACACAGGAAATGCAAAGAGAGCTCCCGTTGGCATGCAAAGTGCATTATATTCATTAGCCACTCAGGTAATGGAGGAACAGGATAAAATCAAAAAAAGCCTGAATATTTGCAAACTTTCATACCATAGAACAGATTCAGTTGATGAATTTGTAGATATTTTGGAAGAGATGGGAGCTCATGTTAATGGAGTTTATTTCAACAACAACACCGTTGAAGATATAAAAAACATTCCAAGAGCTGAGCTCAATTTGGTAGATTTTCCAGCAGATTGGGTATTATATGCCGAGAAGAAATTTGGGACAAAATATCTTGTGCCGCCACGACTAAAAATAGAAGACTCACTAACGACATTAAATGGGTTTGCCAAATATTTGTATGCTATTGCAGGAGCTCTGGACTTGGATACTGATGTAATTGAAAAAAGAAAAAAAGAAGCAGATGAAAAACTTGAAAAATATAGGAAAAAATTAAAAGGTAAAAAAATAGCAAGTGGATTTTCAGTTCATGGAGGGGCAATGCAAACACTGATTGAAGACGTAGGAATGGAATGCCCTGTTTTAATATTAAAAACTAGAAGAATGAATTTAATGATGAAAGATGATGCTGTTAAACACATATCCAATTCAATGACAAGATTTATTGAAAATCATCAAGGATATGCTCCAGAAGTATTGATAAATCCAACTACTGAGGAAGAAATAAAGGCTATGAAGGAACATGGTATTGAATTGTGCGTAGGCGGAATGGAAAATAACATGTTTGAATATTTAAGAAACGGCATAAAATTATTCGATATGAGGCGGATGATGCAAATATCAAAAATGGGCTTCAACAATTCTGTAAATATAGCAAGGGAAACCTATAAAATTGTCTCCAAAGAACCAAAATCACACTTGTTATTGGGAAATATAGAGTATTCAATGAGAAATCCAAGTTTATCAAACTATTGGGCAGATATTGTTGATATATTCCAAACATGCTGGCATTGTGATTGTAAGGACTAATCATAATGAGATTAATATAATTATATAAAATAAGAATTAAGGTGATAATGTGAAACAAATAGCATTTTATGGAAAAGGAGGAATTGGTAAATCTACAACAGTATGCAATATAGCGGCGGCACTTGCAGATGAGGGAAAAAAGGTAATGGTAATCGGGTGCGACCCAAAACACGACTGCACTTCAAATTTAAGGGGTGGGGAAGAGATTCCTACAATATTGGACACGCTGAGGGAAAAAGGAATGGAAAAACTCAGTTTAGAAGATGCAATAGAGGGGAGAAAGATTGAAATGGATGAAATCATCCATAAAGGGTATAACGGCATATACTGCATTGAGGCAGGAGGACCAAAACCAGGATACGGATGTGCTGGAAGGGGTGTCATTGTAGCAATAGATTTGTTAAAGAAAATGGATATATATGAAGAATTAGGCGTGGATATAGTTCTTTATGATGTTCTTGGAGATGTTGTTTGTGGAGGATTTGCCATGCCTTTAAGAATGGGATTGGCTAAGCAAATTTATGTTGTAACTTCCTCCGACTACATGGCAATGTATGCGGCAAATAATATATGCAGAGGCATGAAGGAATTTGCTAAAAAAGGAGGAAGTAGGCTGGGAGGATTAATTTACAATGTCAGGGGTTCATTAGATGCTTATGATTTAGTTGAAGAAATGGCCAATAAAATAGGAACTGAGATTACAGGTAAGATTCCAAATTCTATGCTGATTGCTGAGGGTGAGATTGAAGGAAAAACTGTAATTGAATATGCTCCTGACAGTGAAATTTCATCTATTTATAGAGAGCTCGCCAGGAAGATTTATGAAAATGATACAGGAGTAATTCCAAATCCTCTGGAAAATGAGGAAATAATGCAAATTGGGCAGGCCGTTAAGGAAAGGATTAAAAAAATGAGGAACTAATTGTAATGTTAATTTTATTCGCAAATTAATCTTATATTGTTATTTATATTTACTAAAAGGCATAAGGGCGATACCATTGGATATATTATCTTATTTAACTCAAATAATCGTTTTATCATCAGTTGGGATTATTATTGCAGGAATCATTGAAGAAACAAATCTATTGTCCATAATTAAGAAAATAACAAAACCATTATGTTTAATCTCAAATTTACCTGAGGAGTGTGTAGTGGCGTTATTGGGGAATTTTATAAATCCAACAGTTGGAAAATCGATGCTTGCTAAATTCTACAAAGATAATAAAATAAACAGTAAAGAGACAATAATTACTACAATAATAAGTCCATTGCCAATAATTTTAGGAGAGAGTATATTTAGGGTGCAGCTACCCCTTGCAATTGTTCTCCTTGGATATAAATTAGGTACAATATATGTGCTTTTTAATATGTTTTCTGGATTTTTAATGGCTTCAATTGGAATTATATATTCAAATATCTTTTTTGAAAGGAAACCAATAAACATCAATACCAACAACAATGAAAAAATTATATTCAATAGGGAAGTTATTACGAAAGGTGTTATGAAATCTGTAGAGCTCCTAAAAAAAGTAATTCCTATGATTGTAATATTTACATTACTAATATATTGCCTAATGACTTTTGGTTTAACGGATATTGTAAAAGAGATATTTACACCAATATTTGGCATACTAAATTTACCGGGAGAAGCAGTAATGGTTTTAGTTGCAAATTTTGCCCATTTCTCCGCAGGATATGCTACTGTGGATATATTAATAAAAAATGGAGTGTTAAATGAAAAACAGGCATTATTAACACTGTTAATTGGAAATATAATTGGGGTGACTATGATATATTTAAAACACTCCATAGGGACCTATGTTGCATTATTTGGTAAATTCGGTCTAAAATTAGCCATGATTAATTATACTATATCGATTATTATAAAAATTATATTAATAACCCTTGTAATGTTGATACTTTAAATTAAAAAAGAACTAGTAAAAAACCTAACGGTTTCGATTACGAAGTGAGCGAATAATAAAATCGGAGCTCACGAAGTGAGCGTTATGAAAATCATAGATTTTCAAAACCCTTAACGGGAAGAGCTATAAAATCACGAAGTGATTTTATTCAATGCGAAGCATTTTATCTAATTTACTACTCAAATTCCTTCGGAATTTGATGGTCTGATTTTAACTCCTTTTGTGTCCCTGTCCTGTTGCAAGATACAGGATTTCCATCCCACTATGGTCTTATTTTAACGGTTTATGACGAAGAAAAGCTTGACATGTCAAGTTAATTTCCATCCCACTATGGTCTTATTTTAACATCTACATTCAAAACCTTGTAGGAATCTTCTTTACTGATTTCCATCCCACTATGGTCTTATTTTAACTTGCCAATTTCCCAGACGCATATATTGCACTTTGGTCATTTCCATCCCACTATGGTCTTATTTTAACCTAGATATGATATTTTATTGTCTTGTGCTCGGACTTTATTTCCATCCCACTATGGTCTTATTTTAACAATTCAACATCAATCACTTTTATATTCCCCTGCCTGAGCAATTTCCATCCCACTATGGTCTTATTTTAACAGTTAAGAATTTTCCTTATTTCCCTATAAAGAAGGTTGTTTCTCCCCTTATTTAAAACTTTTTATCTCGAACCTATGATTTGGAGCTCCATATATAAAGACGTGCGACTTGATAGTTGGTTTTATTTTTTAAAATAAAGAACATGCAGTTGCATAAACAAAAAAATAAACATAAATTATAAGGAAAATATGATAAAACTAACTATGATACCTAAACTAAGCTGAATCGTAATAAATTCTAACATCTAAATATGTAAAATAATCATAAAACATGGTCGGTTCGAGACCGCCTATTTATCCTTAAAATCAGAATTAAAAAACATATAAACTATAAAATAAAAAAATAAAAATAATTACCAAGGATAGCATTAAAAAATAAAAAAATTTAGGCAACTCTAACCATTCCAAAACCCATTGAGTTTTTCTCTCCAAAACCACATTCATAACCGAATTTTATTAAATCATAATCTCCATCGACCTTAAAAACCATTTCAGAACATCTGCAAAAGGTATTTTTGATTTTCATTCTTTTTGAATTATATTTCAAAACTTCAAAGTTAAAATCTAAATCACATTCTTTGCTGTAAAATGATTCATATTTTTTCTTTAAATTGTTTTTGAAGTTCTCATAAAATTTTGAATTGTTTGGCAATAAATCATATATCTTTTTTGCCCCATCTTTTTCAATTATGGTTTTTAGATAAATTGGCGAAACTGTCTTTAAAGTATCAAAGCTTTCAGGGATTTTTTCAATTGCTAAATTGTTTGGTATTAATTCAATGCCATTAATATTCATAATCTCACAATCAAGTATTCCACTTACAAAATTTTGTAAAAACTCATCATTTGGCGAAGAAACATGTAAAAATACACGTCCATCCAATGAAACAATACCTCTTTCTTTTATTATCCTTCTTTTGGGGATATTCAGCAGAGAAAATGTGAAAAACTTATATTTAGTATATTCATGTAGTTTTTTAGCATATCTTTCGTCTGCTTTATTTAATACATTGTATATGGCAGAAGCAAGCGTGTATTGATGATTAAATGGAATTATCGTATTTTTCTCAGTTCTAAATTCTAATTTTGCCCTCATAAAACATCCTCCCCTAAGTTTTTCTCAATACCTAGTACATTTCTATCTATGAACTTTCTATCCTTAAGCTTAAAAATAATTACACTATCCAATTTACTATCGATAATACTTTTAATCCCCTCTCTAACTCTTAAAAATTCTGAATCAGTTAACTCCCCCTCAAAAACACTATTCTGCACCCAATTTAACCATTTTCTTAAAAACTTTTTTACTTTGTTTACTCGTTCAACTCCCACATCATAAACTATTATCACATACATTGTGTTACCCCCATCAATTACCACCAAATAACAAACGGTTCATAAGTATCCATTTCCAAAATATGCTTTTGAAGTTTATAACATTCCAACCTTATCAGCCTTTGATAGGAAACTTTTCTGTTTAATTTCTATGTTTTATTGTTTTTTCTAGTCGCTTTTTGTAATGAGTTAAAAATATCTTCCTTCCCTCATCATTCAATAAACAAGAATTTAAATCTTTTTCAAAGTGCCTTTCATCGAGTACGTTTTTATTTACCAAATAGAAAACTAACCTATCCACTAAAAGTGGTTTAAAAATGTCTGCAATATCTAATGCTAGGGAAAATCGTCTTTCAAATGGCTCATGCAGATAAGAAACCGATGGATTTAAATGAGTGTTGAATATCTCGGAAATAACTCCCGAATACAGAAGAGAGTTTCCAAAACTAATAAGTGCATTTATTTCGTTGTGTGGTGGTCTTCTGCTTCTTTTTTCAAACTCAAAATTATTAAATATTTTATCGAAGCTCCCATAATATTCGTTTCTCATCATTGCTTCAACAGACATTACCTCAGTTATTGTCTTTGAATCTTCCAATTTTTCCAATACTTCTTCAACCGGAAAATCGATTTTGTATCTACTTAGATTTTTATATATGTTCCTTACACTACCTTCGACAAACTTCTTTGCCAGATAAAGCCTTTTCTCATTATCTAAATAATATTCTGATTGTTTAACTACAACTTTTCCAGAATAATTTTCCCCCTTTGGATAAAAAGTTCCTACGTAATTACCATATTTTCCAAAGTAATGAATCGGAACATTGTATTTAGAGAGCAACTCAATAACTTTTGAAGTAAAGGACAAACCACCATAGCTATAAATTGAATGTATTTTTTCCACAGGGATTGGTGTCTTTTTTCCATCTTTGTTGATGAAATAGATGGTATTCTCTCGCCTTATGAGTTTTCCGTCTGAACTTATGTATTTGTTGGTTTTCATCCCCCCTACCTCCAATATTAGGCTATCTTTTGTATCAAAACTTTTTTAAAGTTTTGTTCTTATCATTTGTTGGTTTTCATAGCCCCTCATGAAAAACAGAATTCATAATATGCACATTTTTTGCAGTAACTTTTTCGCTCGGGTTTTATTGGCTTATTGCCTTTTGCGATATTCTCAATATCTTCAATTATTTTTATTAATTCGGTCTCATTCTGTTCAGTTAGTGTTATTCTTTTTATTTTCTTCTTTGATGGATAGTTTAAAACACCTACTGCAGTTATTCCCATATTTTTTAAATAGTAGATATAATATAAGAGTTGATAAATATCGGCCTTTTCCATTCTATCGGATTTTTTGACTTCATGAATTTCCAAAATTCCATTCTTCTTGTTCTTTACAAAATCTATAGCTATACTGCCTATTATAAGTTCCCTATTTTCTTTTTTGTAGGTATTTTTATGGATGAAGTTTCCAATACTTACAATATCGCTGTCTTTCTCCAGTCTAACATTTTTTGAAAAGAGATAGAGCTTTGTTTTACATATAAAATAATAATTTATTTGAGCCCCCCTGATTTTTAGTTCCCTGAACGAAGTAAAGGGATTTACAAATCTATGATTTGTGGGAACCTTAAATGTGTTGATTAGGTCCATAATACCACTAGAGAATATCATTATCTACTATGTTGTTATTTTTTAGATTTCCTAAAAATTCATCATCATCGATAAATTCTTCATCCATCTCAATATCATCATTGAATCCAAATTCATATGTGTATTCATGCAAACAAATAACATACAATTTATCTTTTTTATAAACAATATCAAAATGTATCAATTCGCCATTTTCCGCCTCATTTTTGTACTTATAATAAGGATATTTTACAATATTCTCTACGTTTAAATTATTTTCCTCATTGTTATAAACACTATTTGGAATAACATCAATCTTTAAAGATTTGCTTTCCCTTACTTTGAAGAATTTACCCTCATCTTCGCTATACCGTATATCTCTATGCGAGTATCCAAATAATGTACTAATATTAAAAAATCTTTTTAAATTACTACCACTTAAATTGTAATGTTTGTAGAGCTCATCGCACATTTTCTTAATATCGCCGTAGGATATTGCATTGTTATCGTATTTTTTTAAAATACCTTCGGCATTTTTCATTAATTCTTTATCGTATGGCACATTTTTCTCTGGAACGTATATATTCAATATTCCATCAGGAGTTCTCCCCTTTCTATTCAATCTCCCACCCCTCTGCCCAATAGCGTCAATTGGTGCAACTTCACTATACATTAGATCCGCAGAAATATCTAAAGAAATCTCAATTACTTGCGTAGCAACTAAAATAAATGGTTTTTTATTTTTATTCCCATATTTTTCTTTAATTTCTTTTTCTTTTCTGTTTCTATCGTTATGTGTGAATTGAGAGTGATATAATATCACATTTGGATTTATACCATAATCTTCCAACTTATCCATTAATATTTTGTAAAATTTTTTTGATTTTGAAACTGTATTTAATATTATAAACTGAGTTTTTCCATTAATATAATTATTTATAATACTATCAAAAACTTTTTCATCAAATATTTCATATTCATTAAGAAACATCCTAAATGGCCTATAATCTAAACCTTCAACATCAACAATTGTATCATAATTCACCTTTTCATTTAAAAAGTTTGGAATTGTCCCAGACATTAGAAGATGAGGGATGTCCATTTCTTTCAATATATCAAATAACCCGTATAAATGAGATAATGTTGTTTTTTCATAATAATGAACTTCGTCAAAAATTATCACAGCATTTTGGATATTCCCCAAAGCAAAATCGGATTTTTTATAGCCATGGATAAATGAATAAATTAAATGATCAATTGTGGTAATCGTAATAGGTTTATGGAATATTTCCCCCTTAAAATTCTCATCACCAACTTTTTTTATTAATTTGGCCCCATAATCTTCATATTCATCATCTAAGTCCATATTGTCAAAGTCATCGAACTTTTTATTGTTCTCGTCGTTTTTTAATTTAATAAAACTCATTCCATGATATATTCCAACATTTTCTTTACCAAACTCTTTTTTTAGTCTATCAAACATAAAATTACTCGTTGTTTGGGTGGGCAGTGCAAATATTATTTTATTTTTATTGTATTTCTTCATTATCTCAAAAGCCCACAAAAGAGAAGCCTCAGTTTTTCCCCTTCCACATGGTGCAAACAGTATTTGAAATTTTTTAGCTTTGTGTTTTATTTCATTTTGGTATTTGTAGAGCTCGAAATTAGGAATATATTCTTTTTTTAATTTGGGAATATAATGTTCTGGGTTTGTTAATACATCATTAAATAAATCGTATTTTAAATTATTCTCCAAGATATACCTTTCAAAATTGTAGCTGGAATATATGTCCGCAGTTTTTAGTATTGAAAGCATAAAACAATATATACTTTTTATTTTTACAATGTCTTCTTTTCGATTATTTAATAAATTAATTTCGCTGTATTCGGACTTTAAACCATCATTAAGAGCATTCCATATTTTTTTAGGTTTTGCCTTTTTATCAATATCAATAGTATTAAACCCATCAAACTCAAAATATTCATTAAAATTAAGACAATTATACACATTGTAGGAATTAGTTAAAAATTTGTTTATATTGTCAATCAAATATTCGGTTTTTTTGATAATCTGATAATCATTATACAACCCACCATATAGCTGAGAATGATGCCCCAATATAGTTAATTTTACAAAATCATTCACATTCACTTTGTCCAATATGCCCATTGCATAAAAAGAATGTGGAAATTTATTTGATCGTTTGTTGTTTTTAATATTTCTTTGAAAATCTTTTGTTAATTTTCCAATATCATGTAAATAAACCATTAAAAATAAATTTCTGTAGAGTTCAGATTTATCCATATCCCATCTATCGCAAAATTCCTCAACTTCAAATTTATTTGTTTCAATATATTGTTTAAGTATTTTTATGGCATCAATTGTATGGCCATTTAATGTTTGAAAGTATTTGTCCCCTTCCTTTAAACATAACTTTCCGATACTAGTATCCAATTATCCCACCCCATATTAATATGCTAAAATACATTTATTTCCAATTTTAAAACATTGAAGTTTGTCGTTTAATTTAATATTACTCAGCGGTATTGAAACAGTTTTAAATATGCTATCCCATTTTTTTCCAGATTTATCCTTTTTTATTAATTTATAAGGTATTCTCTCAACAGTGCAGTTTTCATATAGCCCCTCAACCACGCAGTTTAATTCGGATGATTCAGATATCTCCACTTCAACAATTTCGGAAACCTCCAAATCGCAGAGTTCATCTGAGCTCCCAAGGTACAGTGGTCGTTGTGGATTTAAAAGTGCGTTATTTATACACTCAATTTTTTCTTTTTCTCCAATTATGTAAATCTCGTAGGAGGGATTTACAAGAAATTCTTTAAACATTGGTGATGAACTGTAATTTTTGAAATAACTCTTTCCATCTCCTTTTAATTTTAAGATCTTTGCCAATTCCTTAGATTTATTCTTAAAATCTATCGGAATAATGCCTATTTTTATACCCCAATCTTGAACGGTTAAATCATCCCTTTCCAGACCTAGTGCATTTGATATTAATCCCCGGATTACAGTAAATGAAGGTATTGAATATGTTAAAATTAAACTATTTGAAAGTGGTTTTCTAAATGTGTTGAAATATAACCCTTCAATTTTAAATTTAAATCCATACAATGCGTTTTTGGTATTTTTAGAAGTATCGTGATTAACAGCAGTCCTGTTTAAATATTCATCCAATGTCATACCATCACCAAAAAATAAAATAAAGAAATAAAATAATATATTTACAATGAATCCATAACTTTCTTCAAAGCCTTGTTTGGCGTTAAAACTTCAATTTCTAAACCATTCAACATATCCTTAACTTCATCTTCATTAGTTACAACCCCCGAAATCATTCCGAAATATATATCTCCATATCCCCCAACATCTTCCAATATTTCCTTTAACCTGTCGATATTTAGGGTTCTACTCTCATCAATCTCCAAAGCTTTCTGCAATCTGTGGGAATATCTATCCTGAACTGATGCAACCAATATATCCGGCGTAAAATCCGTTAATAATCGTGCCTGCTTTGAATAATCTGATAAATACCTAATTGCATCCAATATTAGTTTTATTCTTTCTTTTCTTTCATTATTGTCTACCTTATATTCAATAGAAAGTTTTCTTTCCTCATCATTTATTACTTCCTCCCCTCCAATTCTTTCAATGTCGATTGAGATACCACATTTATATATATTCGTTCCAATTTCGATATTTACAATATCCCCGCCCGTTTTTTCACCAATTTCTTTATATTTTGACCTTGTTAGGAAATCTACTGTTGAATTGTCTTCAAAAGATAATAATCCGATAGCAGGAGATACTTTTAGTGGTGAAACTCTTACAGATGAACCACTACCTTTTTTCGGCAGCATAAAACCGAATAAATCACAACCAATACAATTTTCAATATCTCCGCAAGTTTCTCCCCTATCATCTGGAACACATATATATTTATCTGTTGCTCTCCTAATCGCATCCCTGAAATAATGCCTCATAGCTTGACCAGATACATAAGGATATTCTACGCCGTCTTTTTTGTATTTTTTAACATCTATATAGTTACTTTCCCCCTCTCCAGAATTTAAATTTGTTAAATCAACTTCTGACAACCATGCAACATTTATCCCTTTTTTCATCAATATCGCCCCAAATTATTCAGTATTTTCGTTATTATTTTCACGTTTATGTTGTTTAATTGAAATATACATACAGGAATATATTTCCAATAAATCCCTCAGCTCTTTCCAATTTTCTTCATATTCTTTTACTAATGATATTAAATTTCCCAACACCATGGGATTAATGTACTTAGTATCCTCATCACTCAAAGAAATCATTTTTCTACTTATTTCCCTCATCACTCCCCAAAACTCCTCAGATGTTCTCACTTTATCCAGCTTGTAAAGTAGATTTAAATTGTTATGCCTACATACCTCTGCAATTACATGCCCTGATTTTTTAATGGTTTCTAAATGTTCTTTTGGAATACCCAATTTAGTCCACCTCCAATTGATAATAATTTTTTCTAAAATCTCTCTCGCATCGTTAAATAACACAATATCGTAGCTGTTTTTTGGAATAAAACATTTAGCAAATTTTCTAAAATTGTTAGTTAGAAATGCTTCTGATATTTTCTCCCGGAGTGCATTAGATTTATCAAAATCAGGCTTCTTTTTTTCGTTATCTCTAACATATATCTTATTCAAAAAATCCCCATACAATAAATCCCCATCTAATTCCCCAATTATCGTTCTCATTACTTCAAATATTTCTCCCAACATTTCGAACTTATCTACTTTGATATTTTTTACAGTACCACTCGGAATGTTTATAATATACCATTCAACATTAGGATTTTCATTTAATTTGGCGTTATCAATTAAATATTCGTAAAATTTTAACAATACAGAATACCTACCATAGATATCTCTATTTCCTCCAATATTGCAGTATCTATCGCTATTTTTAAGAATCCCTGCACCCCTGTATCTCTCTTTAAATTTACTTAACTTAACTAAATCATTAATGTATGGGATGAACATGTAGGCTTTATCACCCATATATTTGTATAAATAATCGTCAGTCCATTCCAATATCCCAGTTAAATAGCATTTTGGACATATCTCTTTATAGTTTTCAGCATTTCCCCTTATTCCCCCTAAACTTTTTATTTTTGTAGTCATGGGATAGGATGCCTGTTTCATATTTTGATATTCTTTTGAAAATTCACCGCCACAGCACAAACAAACTTTACCGGATTTTGAATTTTTTGGTTTAGTAGTTATCAATTTAAATATTTTAGTAAGTTCATCTTTTGGATTTAAGTATATTTTTTCTTTTAATGTATTTACTCCATTTTTATCCTTTGAACCATATTGAATAAGGATATAGTCCTTTTTCACCCTTTTTTTAATGCCTTTTTTATCTTTCACCTCAATTAATAGTTTTTCATTTTTCAATTGCTCAATTTCGCTAGCAAAGTCTTTTATAAAATTATCAATATCATCCAACTGGACTGTTATTTTATCCGGTTTTATTTCTGGATAATAACCCATATTTCTAAAAATATGATATAAGTTTTCTATCCCATTATCTATCCAAAAATCATCACATTTTTTGAATTCTAACTCCATATGACCCCCCGATTATTTTATTTCAATAGGTTACCCCGTCATCATGTTGGTATATAATATATCATTCATTATTAAAAGTGAATTAACCAATATTTAAATTTAACTATTAACCAATTTAGTTAAGTTTTATATAATATGAGGTTAAATATAGGCTCCCGATAAATATTTACGAAAGGAGAAAACATGACCACGCACATAATAAACATGGGTTTTCATACGGAACACGTGTATAAACCAATTGCAGAATTTGGAGCAAAAAAAGTAGTTTTAATTTACTCAAAGGATGATGAAGAATATACATCAGAAGAAGATTTTAAAAAAATAGATGTGGCACTGAATAAAGCAAAAGAACTATGCAACATGCTCGGGATTGATTGTGAAGAAGTAGAAGTAAAAGGCATGGAATTCGAAAAGAATGTTGAAATTTTTAGAGAGCTCATGCAGAATGAAAACAATAGAATAATTGTAAATATAACCGGCGGAAGAAAAATAACCTCTTTTGCACTACTCTACGCTTCCCTTTATGAATTTCAAAAAATAGATAAAATAGTATATGTTCACAACAAAAGAATAGTTGAGTTTCCAAAAATAGCACATCCCTACAACTTAACCAAATTTGAAAGAAAGATACTATCTTCATTAAATGAAGGAGAAAAAACAATAACCGATTTGGCAAAAGAATTCAATGTTTCCCTTCCTGCAATAGTTAAATATATAAACTCTTTAGAGCAAAAGAAACTTGTAAAAACCCATAAAATTGGAAGAAAAAGAATAGTAAATATAATTTAACTAAAATTAATTTTTAATAAAATAAAACAGAAAAAAAACAGAAACCAAACTACTTAAATAAAAAAGGGCCGGGACCGGGAATCGAACCCGGGTCAGGGGATCCACAGCAGAGACTGAAATAATGCAGTTTTTGGTGATATTATGAATGCAAAAATGAAGGATATTAAAATAAAGCAAAATACGAGGGACAAACTCAAAATATTATGTACAACGAAAGGTTATAGGTCATACGATGAATTAATTAACGAAATGTTGAGTTTCTACTGTGAAAAAAAGAATATAAAAATATCAATAACAATTGGGGAATAAATATAAATCATAAACAACAATATAATATTGGGTGAAAATATGAAATACGGAAAAACCACAAAAAAATACACAGAGAGAATTAAAAAACAACCCAGAGTAAGAAAAATAAAAAAATATGTTGATTATGATGAGCTCCCAGCATGGATAAGAAGAGCAGAGGATAGGATAAATAAAATGAGTCATGAAGAATTTTGCGATGAGATGGTAAAATTTGGAACAGAAGCAAAAAAAGCAGGGGGAGTTGTAAATTTAGTGTTTAGGGATATACACTAAGTTTATGAATTCATCGGGAGATAATATTTCTGGTGGGGATATATTTAGTTTATTTTTGAATTCTGATATTATCAATCTTTTATTTTTTTCTTTTCTTAAATCAGTTCTGTTAAATGTGATTAAATATTGGCAACCTAATTTCGATGACTCATATACTACTTTCATGTCAGACTGTTTTAAGTGGCTCAAAGTTGAAGGCAGTTTTAAACTTTTTGCTCTTTTGTATATCGTGATATTATTAGACCAATGAAAACAACCAAACCCACTTTTCAAAAACTCTTTTTTTTACATATTTTGGAGCTTGTATAAATTCATATGCCACCATTAATGGAATAATCCCTTTGATTCGAGTATTGCTACATATTAATTTTGCAAATGCCTGTGCATTTTCCATATTATTTATTTCTTCGTTTAGTTTTTTAATTGATTTTGCGGATTTTTTCAAAGTAGTTTCTGTTTCGCCCAAATACCCTAAAACATTTGTATCAACTGCAACTTTAACAACCATGTTTTCCCTTTAATAATCTTTTCAAAGGTTTTGAAAAATCAGGTATAAAATCTATTCCAAGTATATCCATCTTCCCCATGTTCCTGCTCCATTCTTCCAAGTCCTTTTCTGGATGTTTCGATTTTTCTAAATCAATAACTTTTTTACTCTTAATCTTTTCATCCTGTTCCTGTGCCTGTTCGCTTCTTTCTTCATGAAGTTCCCTTGCAACATTTAATAAATGTTGGATGTATTCCTCATCGTATTTTTCTTCATTGTATTCTTTATTTTCAATCATGTTCTTTATGTAATTTGCTACTATCTCTTTATTTTCTGGATATGATAATGTAGGGTCAATTAACGCTTCCAAATCAATTAAATCCTCATCAATACCGTGTTTTTTTAAAAACCTTTTTAAGTTGTATATTTGCAATCCCTTACTCATTACCATTTCCTCACCTCATCTATCAATCTGTTTGTGGAGTATGTCAGTGCAACAGTAAATGCAAGAACTACAATACCCCAAAAAATTACCTTGTCAAGCATTTAACCACCCCCACAGGAATGTTAAAGTATTTGCATAGTTCCATAACTTTATCATATTCCAAGATGTCCCCGACTATTTTTCCATCTTCTTGGTGTATTATAAACCTGAAATTTTCATCATCGAATGTTAAATAATTTTTTTTGAAAACTTCTTCATTGACCTTTACAGAAGTAAGTATCCTCTTAACTTCCACTATTTTCATATTTCTAAAAACTTCAATAACCTTGTGATTAAATACAAATAAAGAATATATGAAATTCTTTTTACCCTCAACCGTTTCCAAAGATAAATATACTTTCCAGGCATAATTACATATTGCATCTACGTTTTTTGGTGGTTTTGTGTTCCATTCCCTAACATCCTCATTTATAAAATTCCGTAAATGGTAGTAAAAATATTTCTGCTCTTTGAATCTCTCCAAATAATAGTTGCATAGCTCGATGTATGTATAATATTTTTTCATACACTCACCCTAATTTTATTTTTAAGATATTATACAATTGCATTTGGATGTAGGAAGGATAAGGAGAGCAAACATAAAATGTTGATGTGTTGTTGTTTTTAATAACTTCCGATAACAAAGGATAATCATTTTCCCAGTTTTTTAACATGATTAGATTTGTAAATGGTCTATTGAATAACATACCCACATCGAATTCCAAAGGTCTTAAAAACACATCACCATTAGGTAGTATCATCATCTGTCTTAATTCATATTTTGGGTCTTGGAAGTTGTTGGCACTTGTTAGATGGTATTTTTTGAACAACCAACCATCATAGGATGCTGTGGAATATCCGCAGTCCCTCACCATGAATGCAATTTCCTCTAATTCTTCCCCAATTATTGAATTATATGAATATTCTGACAGTTCATTATACCAATCTTCCCAACTTTTTTCAGAAGGATTTATCCCCAACCAATCGGCAACTGAACCTGCTAAATCTAAACAGTTTTTAGTCCAATCATGCCAAAATCCATCAAGATTTGTTGGATCTATATAATTGCTTGCAAATCCTATATAACTACTCCATCCTGTTCCGTGTGTTTTTTTCCAGTTATTCCAGTCATCTATAAGTTGGTCTATTGGAAACGTTGCTCCAACAAGTAATGCACCCACAAAAGCCAGTCCTCCTGACAGCCCAACACCAGCCAAAACCGCACCCGCAACCTCTTCAACAGCATAAGATAATCCAATATATAACAATATTTCAGGATTATCCTTAACATACTCGTATGCGTCGCCAATTTTTTCCTTACCCAACTGTATTAATCCTCCAACTCCATAGGATAAAACTGCATCCATTATGTTGCTTGCGTATTCCATACCTCTTGCAACATTCAATGTTTTTGGATCATCCAATAAATGATTATTCCAATCTGTTCCATAATCGTTCATTAATTTCATCCATTCTAAAGCCATATCTTTTAAAAAATGTATATATTGAGCATCATATATTCCCCATTCTTCCAATAAATTCCTCTTTTTTGAACCGAAAAATCCGATATAACTATTTTTTACACTTCCAAAGTTAGGCTGTATGTCTGTCCCCCAATATGTTTTTCCATTCATTGTATATGCAGAAGGAAAAACCATAATACGATTGGGAACAGAACATAATGTAGAACCTCGCCATAATCCATATCCTAATGTTTCGATTGTTAGATTGAAATATAAATATCCCGTGTAAATTTTGATATCTGGAAAGTCACTTGGAATGCTAAATGGATAATCTATAATGTCCAATAAATTAGGAATTTCAATGTCTCCCGTGGAATCTGAATCTGAAAATATTTCATTACCTACAAATGTTGTCGTGTATGTGTTGGCTGTATGTCCGTGAGCTCCTCCTCCGAACAGTTTATAATATGGAATTATTTTGAAGTCATCCACATTTCCATTTGGATAAATGTAAAAAGAAGCAGTTGGTTTTATAATGTATTCCAAAACATTATTATCTGGAGTAATAATGTTTTCTTTAACTTCATTGGATGGGATTATGTCGTATATTAAAGTATTTTTTAAATTTGGTTTTATCAAGTATTCCTTAACTTTACTGGATGGGTTTATGCTATAACCTATGGCATTTTTTAAAATAGGATTGATTAAATACTCACTAACAATATTTGGTTTTATCAAGTATTCCTTAACTTTACTGGATGGGTTTATGTTGTATTGATGTGATGCAGTGGTGAATATTTGATTTATAGGATTGCCAGAACCTGAAAGTTCCAATTCTAAAACATTATTATCTGGAGTAATAATGTTTTCTTTAACTTCGTTAGATGGATTTATGGTATAGTTTATAGCGTCCTTTAAAATAGGATTGATTAAATACTCACTAACAATATTTGGTTTTATCAAGTATTCCTTAACTTCACTGGATGGGTTTATATCATATATTTGAGCCTCTTTTAAAATAGGATTGAGTATTGTTTCCTTTACATCCCCCGTTGGTTTGATAAAATAATCATACCTCATATTACCACTATTGGACGTCTTCTTTTACCCAATAAACTCTAATTGTATCACTGTATTCTTTTGTGACGTTTATTCTTATTTTTCCTGTGTTGTTTAAATTTTCTAATCTATCACACCTACAAGTCCTATCTGATATATCCGTCCATCTTCCGTTATATACACATTGAACCCTTACTCCGTTTTGGAAATCATCACCACTTATATCTGCACCTATTGAATAGATGTTTTTGTTTTCCCATAAATCCTCAGGAACTGATATTACTATTTCTCCAGCCTGTCCCTTTGTGTTAATTGTTCCAATTGTTTCAGCCATTTGTATCACCTCTCAATATCTCATATATTATTGTGCAGTAAATAGGAGCCTCAATTGTTCCGCTTGTTTCAATTATTATTTTTTGGTTGAAAACTGGACTTTTTAATCCCATAGCACCAGATACACCTTTGAATACATACATATTTATAAAATCAAAATCATCAGGTCTTACACTTACCACAGCAGGGCTTTCAGATTGGAAACCAGAGAATAAAACACCCAATATCTTAAATGAATTGTTAATATTGTGTTCTATTTTGCCCGTTGTTGTGGTTATAATCCTAGTTAAGTTATTTACATTGCTTGCATCAGTTATTACTGCGTTTATAGACCCCATAACATAACACCAGTAGAATGATTATAATGATGACGAAATAAATTTTATACTGCTGTTTTTCTATTATTAATCGTTCAGTTGTAGTTTCTTCCATATTTCCAGTTAGAATATACATATTATCCCTTTTTCCTTTTCTTGTGTATCACCACACCAACCACTAAAAATAAAACCAACACTACACCGATGAGAGTGTATTTTGTAGTTTTTGGAATGTATGGCTGTCCTGTATTAGGGTTTATAAGTTCCCCTGTCTCTGGGTCTGGAACATAGTAATTTCCATTCTCATCAACATATCCGCCGTCATCGGTTGGTTGAAGTGTTCCATTTTCTATGTCCCCGCTTGGGTCTAATGCACTATCAGGGAGATAGTCAGAAACTGCACCGCCTAGTGCATCGCCAGCACTATCTAAATATCCACTTCCATATCCTGCATCACTATATCCGCCATATCCCATGTCGCCATATCCTCCACCATATCCCATATCTCCATAACCATAATCCTCTCCGTATCCTGTATCTTCATAAGCACCGTCCCCAGAATCCCCCATCCATTTACTCATCATATACAATTCTGCACCAGTTGCTGCTATACCCAATCCACCAACTATTGCGTTTAGTTTGTCCCATTTTGAAACTTTTGGTTCATTTACTCCTTTTCCAGTTCTTAACTTTGGAGTTCTTAATTTTGGTATTCTCATATGAGGGACTTCTGGCATTCTAATTTTTGGAGCTCTGATTTTAGGTATTCTTGGTGCTTTAATATGTGGTATGTGCGGCATTCTTGGAGGTGTTATATGTGGTCTGAGTGGTCTCATTATCTGAGCTCTTGCACTGTGTGGAACTCTTCTTGGACGTGGTGGTGTCATTCTTCTTGGTGGTCGTGGTCTTATATGCGGTCTGGGCTTAACCATCCTTCTTGCTACTCTACCTATTGGAAGCATGCTATCATCTCTTTACTGCGTATATAATTGCACCAACCAGAATTAAAATTAAAATTAAACTGGATAATGATTTTGGTTTTTTAGGTTGGAACGCATCTTCAATATCTCTTTTTGTATTTGCTCCAACCCATCCAATACCCAATCCACCAATACCCGTAACTGCTGTTGCAGCTTGTGGATTCTTAACTGCAAAGTTTCTTGAAGCTGTAAGTATCCGCTTAGGTGCTATCATATTATCACTTAAACTACTCGTTCAGTTAAAATTCTAAATTTTGTGTCTTTATCCCCATTTACTGTTAAATTCAAATTATGATTTGCCGGTAGGTTTTCGATTATTGCTATTTGCTGTGGTGTTGCTTTGGCTGGGTCTCTATCATTTCTTAAAAATGTTATGTCAGTTAATGTTTCCATGTCGTTTCTTTCAACAACTGTTTGGAGTGCTTGGAGTTCCAACTCATTGATGTTTCCTTCCTGAACATATATTATAATTCTATCATACCATCCATTCGCAGAGGATATTGTAAATGTCTGTTCTGTTGCTGTGATGGTTTCTCCTCTTCCTGTGAATATTCTTTTATTTATTGATGCGTTCAATTGTGCTTTGAGTTGTTCCTCCGATATTTGACCTCCATATTTTGCTTTTACATATTGAACATAACTTGTTGTATCAAGTCCAATATACCCAAGTGTTGCCTTAATTTGTTTTTCTAATTTGTTTGTAATTTCAATCTGGCAATCTGGGAGTAAGTAGGGGAATATTGCAGTATTCAAAGTATCATCATTATAATCATAAGTCAATAATGATTTTACTTTTTTATTTTTCAAATCAACTATATTTCTACCGTTTTGTAAGAATGAAAGCACATTAATATCAAGTAAAGTTCCTAAAAAGAAGCTTTTATCCTTTGTTCCTGCGTATATTCCAATGTCTATTTGATTAAGAGTGTCTGCTGTTAATTCTACCTCATCATCAAAATCTACATTAAAATAAAATGCGTTGTAAATATAGCTCTCTTTTAGATATGACTGTATTTTATCCTTCGCATCTATTGTTTTAACTGTTGAACCGATTATCTTTTCTATAACCCCTATCATAATATCACCATTACATTAAATCCTGGTCTCCTGGAAGTATTGCCTTAACTGCTGAGCTCAATGCTACAATAACTATCCAAAAAATTATTGCCGAAACAACTGCTTTTTTTACATCTACACCCATAATAGTCATAATATCACCCAAAAAAGAAAATGAGAATTATTTATTTCTTAAAAGCATTTCAATTACTCCTTCTAAATAAGCTACTCTTTCCCTCAATTCCTGATTACTTTGTTTGACTTTTGTCTATTTCTCTTTCTATCCTTTTGATTTCTTTTGTTTGTTCTTTGTCTAATAATTCAGTTCTTATATCGTTCTTAATTTGCTTTCCATGCATGTAGCTGTTGAATTTTGTGTATGCAATTACTCCTACAATGCTACCTGCTGCAATGAACATGAAAAGCAATGTTCCTATATCTATTCCTACTGATACTGGGTCTGCCATATTTACACCTCAAATTTTTAGTTAAGCTTATTAATTATAGACAATAAACAATTGTTTTTTTCCTTTTTTATGCCTTAATTTTTTATTAATTTTATATATTTTCTGGAATTTACTAAATTAGTAATTTTAATAGTTTTCTGCAACTTCTGAAAATAACAGAGCATAAAAAAAGGATTTTACATAAAAATTAGTGTAAATTCTAAAAAATGTGGTGGTTATGATTGAAATCAAAAAAGAGGTTGTTGAAAACCATGAGTCAAAACCAGACATTGACATCAACAGCATCACAGAATCAATAATTGAAGAAGATTTAAAGAACTTTGAAATTATTGAAAATGATTTTAATGATGTAGATGACGAAACCGAAATAAAAACCGATGAAATATCAGAAGAAACCGCAAAAATAAAGGATTTATTAGAAAGCATAATATTGGTCATGCTATTTGTCATGGCTATGAGACATAAAAACATAGAAAATAAACAAAAAGTAGTCATGGATTTTGTGAAGGAACGAAAGGACGCCATAAACCGTATTTGTGTATGTATGGAAAAAACAATTGCAAGGAATGCAGAATTATATAAGAAAGT
This sequence comes from Methanothermococcus thermolithotrophicus DSM 2095, assembly GCF_946463545.1. Taxonomy (NCBI): domain Archaea; kingdom Methanobacteriati; phylum Methanobacteriota; class Methanococci; order Methanococcales; family Methanococcaceae; genus Methanothermococcus; species Methanothermococcus thermolithotrophicus. The sequence goes on from NZ_OX296583.1 coordinate 651,387, forward strand.
CCAGAAGGCGAATGACATAAGTTTTTTAATACAATTAGTTATTTTGTCTTTGGAATTTGAGGGCGTTTTAAATGAAATGGAAAAGAAGGCGGCTGGTATAGAATCAAGTAAAAAAGAAGGTAAGGAAAATAAAAAACAGGAATCAAAACAAGAGCAAATTACAACAAATACTTTAAAACCTACTGAAACTGGAATATATGCGGAGGCTTGGTAGTATGAATATTAAAATAATCGATATACCTACAAAAAAAACATTAAAAGAAATCAATATCGACACAAAAAAAGAAATCGAAGCAAATGAAGATTTAATAAAAGTGGCTAAAATGGCACTTGGATTTACAAATGCAAAAATATTTGACTTCCTTTTAGATGCTGTTGAAAAATCAGAACAAATAACGGTTGTAGCGTATGTGTATGAAGATAAATTCAAAGAAGTTTTGGATAAAATAGAAGAGTGAGGATATGACAGGAGCAAATATAAAACATGTCATAATCAATGGAGCATCTGGAACAGGTAAATCAGAATATTTTAAAAGGAATATTTTAAAACCTGCCGTGCAGGAAAAAATAAAAGTTGTAATAATAGACCCAGAAGATGAATACGATGGTATAGCCAAAACTTCCACCAAAAATATATTGAATGATTTAAGAACTAAACCTGTTGTAAGGTATGTTCCTAACCTAAGGCAGGAGGATTACCTGGAACAGTTGGATAAATTGTATCAAAAAATATTTGATAATGTAAAGGGTTGTATTATTGCAATAGATGAGGCAAGATTTTGCGGAGGAGCCCAGTATAAATTATCAAGTGGTTTGTTAGAGCTCATCACAAGGGGGAGGAAAAGGAACTTAAAGTTGGTTGTAATCACTCAGAGGATAGCACTTTTAGATAAAACAATAACGGGGAACTGTCAAATAAAAGTGCTATTCAAGTGTGCAGAGGATGTAGATTGGGATAGATATAGAAAAATAAATAAAGAGTTAACTGAAAAATTAAAACATTCAAAAAATGACCATGGCTACATATATATAAATGGATTAAATGCCAAATTGGTGGAATAATGGATACAACTGCACTTCTCGTATTTGCCATTATGGGGTTTATAATAATTACGGCAATAAATGCCATTGGGTTTAAAATAAGCTGTAGATTTTTTAATAGGGACGTATCGTATCTTGAAGCCATTGGATTATTAATCATGGCAACAATTAATTCAGTTATCTATACATTAATTATTTCCATTCCTGCATTTTTTGCTATTATATACTTTTCACCGGAATACACAACATTATTTAAAACCATACCTTCTATTTTTGGATTGATAGGATATATCAAAACTATAAAAAAACACATTGAAGTTAGCTGGATTAATGCTATATTAATCCACATTTTAGGGGGTATAATTAATGCATTAATTATTGTAGGAATTGTTGTAATTCTATATATCATAAGTTGGTGGTTTGGTGGAATGGAACATATAGCAGGGAACATTGTGTCCAGCCAAATACCTTCCAATATTGGAACTATAGATAGGTGAAGTGTATGGAAGATGAAAAAAAGAAAATATTTTTATATATGTTCGTAGTTGGAATCATGGATTTGGTATTTTTCACAATATCAGGGCAGTTTTGGTATATGATTTTTATAGTAATCTCTATGGTTATAGGATACTTTGCATTGTATCCTAATGAATTTTTTCTTATTCTTAACGATGCAAAGAAGCATGCACAAAATTACTTACGAAATTATAAAACTAAGCATGCTGTTGAAGATAATCATATCATTGAAAATCAAAGAGACATTCCAGAAGGATGCGAAGAAAAAAGAGATTTTAAAAAAGTTGATGAAAATAACAATAAAAGAAATAACATTCCATTTGTTAATTAAGTATGTGGTTGTTCCTCCAATAGTAGTTGTTGTTTTGAAATATATATTTGATATTATTTTTTAGATAAAAAATAAGCTGCCATACCCAATAGTAAAACAATACCAACTAATGCTAAAAATTCATTCCTCTCTTCCTTCTAATTAACTCATTGAAATTTTTATCACAATTCTTGTATCTTTCTTCAAAGCTTCCCTTCATTTCTGCAATAGTTTTTTGATTCTCATGGGCTGTCAAATATTTGTATTTTATAATTGTTATTCCAATTCCAAGAATCATTCCAAAAAATACTTTTAAAATATCCCATATTAAATTGCTGTCAATTATCAAATATACCACCTATCATATTAATATATTTATTATTCAAGTTTTCCTTATTAGAAAAACCGCCCGTTCACGTGAACGGGTGTCTGTTCATTCACATAATACAACGGATTTTATAAGAGATTTTGCTTTATACTCAATGATAATAACCCATTCACATATTCACATAATTTTTTCAAGGGGGTAATTTTTAGGTTTGAGTATGTAATTTTTTAGGTTTCGGAGGTAAAAATTTACCCCTAAAATTTTTTTGCGTGAATATGTGAATGGGCTTTTATAGGAGTTATTTAAATCTATACTCTTTTAAAATTGCTTCTTTTTGCGTGAATGGTTTAAGGTCATTCACGTGAATTCATGAACTTCAATTAAAATAAACTTTATTTATGTTTTCTTAAAAGAAACTATTATTGCAATAGGGACAATGATTATTTTTTAAAAGAGATGTTTGAGTTCTGGATGTTGTTGGCTATGATGTTGTTGTCTCCAACACTGCCATTAATGATTATTGAATGTTTTTCTTCCAGTTCCTTTTCCAACTGTTCTGCATAGTCATATAGTTTAACTGCTTTTTTTCCAAAATCGGTAAGGGAATAATAAACTTTTGATGTTCTTACTTCGGGGTTTTCTACTTCTTTTTTAACTAATCCAGCACTAACTAATTCATCTAATGAATTATTTAGTAATTTATCATAGATTTTTAATTCTTTTTTTATAGCACTGTAGTAGAGTTTATCATATTTAGACAACAATTCCAAAACTAATCTATTATTCTTTTTTGACATTATTTTTAATAAGTCCATAGTTTTCCCTTTTTTAGTTTAAAACTACAATATTTCATCACTCCCGTAAATATTATTTCAAACTTTTTTGTTATTACTAACCAAAAATAGAAAATTTTATATATTCGGTTATCCATATTACTAACCAATAAGTTATTACTAACAATTATGGTGGAACTATGGCACAATTTGAACTTATCAAAACTATCAAACCAATAGGAAATACTGGACACATAACAATACCTAAAAAATTCATCGGAAAACAGGCCAGAATTATAATAGAAAATGAAAATGCAGAAGAAAAAGAGAAACAAATAATAAACTTTCTAAAAGAAAGAAAAAAAGCTAAAATATTGACTACTTTCTATATTTCAGGATTTGGCTTATATTCTGACTTCATATTGTTCATTAACGAATTAGAGAAAAAAGGAGTGGTAAAAAAAGAAGGAGATTATTTAAAATTAATAGAGGGGTAATATGAGTATATCTAACGAAATACTTAAACTTATCGAAAACGGAACCAACGAATGGGATGAAGTCTATAAAGAATTAACAAAATACCATACGAAAAATTCTGTATCTATGGCAAAAAATAGACTTATTCAACAAGGAAAAATAAAAGAAGAAACAATAAATGGTAAGAAAATACTTTCAATACAGGATGAGAAAGAACTAATATCTGATGTAGATGCATACATATTCGAACACAGTAGCGAAATAAAGGAGTATTTCAAACACACACTTTCACAAAATCATAACAATAGAGTATTCAGCATTAAGGATTTTGTTATAGCCTTCCCACATTTAGCAGAAATAAACGACATAATATTGAACCATCCTTTTGAGACAAGGGACAGCTTAACGAACATATACAAAGAAACATACGAAGAAATATTCGCAGAAAAACCAGAATGTGTTTATATAAACATCTTAAACCCCTTAAACTCAAAAAAGAAACTTTCAGAAATAGGAGCAAATGACATAGGAAAACTTGTAGAATTTGAATGTTCAATAGTTCAAGCATCAAAGAACAAATCAAGAACAACGGAAGCGGAATATCTGTGCTTTGAATGTGGAGCTACAAGGAATGTAAAACTTGACTTCTGGGAAGACCCTGAAAAAAAGAAAGTATCATGTCCAAAATGTTCTAATCAAAGAATGGCAATTGACACGAAGAGTAGGATAACATTCCAAGAATTAATTGTCCAACAATTGGAAGTTTCACAAGATGGGAAGCAGCACACTGCATCATTATTCCTTGAAGATTCAGAGCCAATATATTCTGGAAAGTTAAGGGTAGTTGCAGTGCCAATTGAAAAATACAAAAAAGGAACGTCTGTTGCAGATATACACTTATACGCATTTGGATACGAAGAAATAGACAACATCGATATTAACATCACAGATGATGACATTGAAAACATCAATAAAATAGCAAAAGACCCAGAAGTTATAGAAAAATTAGCAAACTACATGCTTAGAGAAACAAAGGGAATGGATAAGGTAAAGAAAGCCATCTTCCTACAACAAGTTAAGGGGGTGGAAAAAGGAGACAGAAGAAGGAATATAAACATTCTTTTAATTACAGACCCAGGGGTAGGAAAATCTACAATGATGCACCAACTTAAAAAACTCCCAAATGTAAAGTATGCCACAATGTCAGGAGCATCAGGGGCAGGATTAATGGGTGGTATAAATAAAGAAAAAACAGAATTTGGAGAATCATGGGTAGTAAAACCGGGCATCTATGCATTAGCAGATGGGGGAACTGTATGTTTAGATGAATTTACACATAATAAAGAAGTAATGCCATATGTCCATGATGCAATGGAAAGCCAAATGGTAAAAATTACAAAGATGCAAAACAACCTTGAACTACCTGCAAGATGTGCAACATTGGCGGCATGTAATCCAAAATTGGGAAGATATGACCCAAACCTATCAGTCATGGAACAGGTACCAATAAAACCCGAAACACTTTCAAGATTTGATTTAATATTTCCATTAAGGGACATTCCAGACAAGAAAAACGATAGGGATATTTTAAAATTCATAATAAGAAGTGGAAATGAAAAAATAAAGGGAACTGAAAAAAAGGTAAAGATAAACGGTGTTGAGCTTTCCGATGAACTGTTAATAAAGTATCTTTATTATGTTGATGAAAACAAACCAACTATATCAAAGGAAGCAGAGGATTTAATCATTAACTACTACTTAAAAATGAGGAAATTATCAAAAAATGGAGCAATCACAATTACAACCAGGCAGGCAGAATCACTTATAAGATTATCCGAAGCAGTGGCAAAGGCAAAATTAAAGAATGAAGTTGATGCGGATGATGCAAGAGAAGCAATAGAACTTATGCAGTTCTGTTTAGAGCAAATATCTTACGACCCAGAATCTGGAAAAATAGATATTGATAAAGTTTATGGAATACCTAAATCCAAAAGGGAAAAATCAGAACAAATATTAAAAATTATCGAAGATGAGAATAAATGTAAGGACATGGTAAGCGAAGAGATAATATTTGAAAGGGCAGAAAAGGAGTATAAAATACTCGTTGAAGATGTAGAGCGTATTTTAGAAGTATTATCTATTCGGGGGGATATTTACAGCCCGAGATTTGGGTATTGGCGGATTACTTAAGAGGTGTAAAAAATGGTAAGCATTAGGGTAATGTGGAATTCAGAAGCAGAGAAAAAAGACGCAGAATATGTTGTTAATAGGATAGTAAAAGTATTCAGCAGTTTAAAAAGATGGAGCTGTTCAAAATCAAGGATATATAATAATAGAAAGAACAGCGGAGGCAGGATTTACATAAATCTCTGGAAGAGGTGAAAATATGGAACTAAATGAACAAATGCTATCAAATATGATAAGAAAAGGTATGGGATGGATATTGGCATTATTGGAAGAAACAGATGACAAAGAAATAGCAATGGTAATAACAAAACATGATGGAGAAAAGGCATATTTAAGAATGGAGCTTGAAGACAGGGAGGAACTGTATGATAAAGTATTGGATTATTTTAATCATAGAACAGAAGATGTATCTTTTGAAGAACTAAAAGAAAAATTCAAAGTTGAAGATATTTTTTTAGTAGATACATTGGACGAATTAAAAGAGGATGGAGAAATATACGAACCAAAAGATGGGGTTTATAAGATATTGTGAGAACATGCAAGAGATAGAAGAACTGCTACTAATCAAAGAAGTAGATAAAACAAAACCCTGGATAGACAAATTCACAGAAATTAGAAAATTCGCAAATGTTAAGGAAAGCACATTGAGACAGGACATACAACGATTAAGAGTATTCCTAAACTACTGCTTTAACACACTGGAAAAGGAACCTGATGAACTACAATTCAATGACTTTATAAAGTTCTTCAAATACTTGGATGAAGAAAGGAGCATCTCCATAAACACCCAAGACCATTATTACAAGCTCTTATCTGTATTTTACAAAATAATGTTTTTAAAAAACTCATCAGAATATGCAAAGTTTAAAGAATACTGCAAAGAGTTAGGAAAATTCAAAAGATTCGAAGTGGAACACTTTGACGAACTAACATCAGAGGAAGTAAATGAAATTATAAAACATATACTCCGTTCCAACAGTGCAACAAAGGTAAGGGATGCACTAATAATAAGATTAACCTACGACACAGGGGCAAGGATAGGAGAAATATTAAACTTAAAATTAAAAGATTGTGATTTCCAAAAAGGTATTTTTAAATTTAGAGATACAAAAGGCAGAGAGGTAAGATTAACAGTATGTGCCTATGACACTTTGAAGGCATTAAAACATTATATGGATTATTACATGAAATCAAAAAAGAGCAACGACTATTTATTCCAAAATAAAAATGGTAGCAAGGTTGGAGACTACTGGATTAGGAAGGTGTTTAAGGGGACTATAAACGACCTAATAGGTAAGGGGATTATCCCAAAAAATAAACGAATTACATTGCACTCCCTCAGACATGGGAGGGTAGTAGATTTGCTGAATAAAGGTTATGGGTTGGATATTGTTGGAGATTATGTTGGACATAAGGATATAAAAACAACAATGGTTTATGCTCACTCCAATAGTAGAAAAAAGAAATTATTAAAAGAAATACAAAAGGACTTGGACAGGGGGACTATGTAAGGTAAGGGGACTAATTTTTAAGAAAAAAATAAATATAAAATAAGACCAAATAACTCTTAAAATCGTTAAAAAAGTAAAAGGGCCGGGACCGGGAATCGAACCCGGGTCAGGGGATCCACAGTCCCCCAGGATAGCCACTACCCCACCCCGGCCACGCTATAGTGCAGGGGCAGGGATTTGAACCCTGGAACCACTACTGGACAGGATTCTAAGTCCTGCGTCTTTGGCCAGGCTCGACAACCCCTGCACAAAAAATAAAGTGCTCCGGCCGGGATTTGAACCCGAGTCGCGGGCTCGAAAGGCCCGCATGATTGGCCGGACTACACCACCGGAGCGCTTTATCAAATCCAAATTTATGGGACCGAAGGGATTTGAACCCTTGACCACTCGGTTATGAGCCGAGCGCTCCAACCAGGCTGAGCTACGGTCCCTTGTTTTTTTAAATCGGTTAATTGTTAAAAAAATGGCGCCCCCAGCAGGACTCGAACCTGCGACCTACGGATTAACAGTCCGTCGCTCTACCTACTAAGCTATGGGGGCTCTTCTTATTCACCCAATCAGCACAATAACAATTTCACTTCTAGTATATAAACTTTTCGGCGAAAAGTATTTATATAAGAAGATACATGCTTAGTTTGGATTCAGTTGGAAACATTGCCGAGGTAGTTCAGCCTGGGAGAACGCTGGACTGAAGATCCAGTTGTCGGGTGTTCGAATCACCCCCTCGGCATATTTATTTTAGGAATATTAATTTATAAATTTGAATACATTGATTATAATTTATTTTAAATTAGTGTAAATGTACATAATATGAAGTAATAATAAACCACTATTTTTTTCATAAAATAAATTATTAAAGGGAAATTATGAAGATTATTGGAAAAATGGGAAAAAACACTAAAAAAAACGTTGAAAGTGAAATTAGCTTCAGAATGTCTTTTTTAAAAAGGATAGCTAAAAATGCAAATATTGCAGAAGGAGAAAGGGCGGTTGAAGACATAATAAGATGTATCTACAGGAACCAGCCCATATCTACAAAAAAAATAGGCCAATACACAAAATTACCGCTTCCAATCGTGGCAAAGGTCAGATCATTATTGGAAAGACAGAAAATTTTAAAAAGGAATCCGAAAGGAGCAGTTCTCAAAGAAGAGGGAATTGATTTTGTTGAAAATCAGTTGAAACTTAAATTAAAACATGATTTAAAATGCCCAGTTTGCAACGGAAGAGGGATTGTTCTTGACGATGTCTTTGAAGAGATACTTAAAAAACATAAAACCTACTCAAAAATGAGACCTAAGGTAAACACGCTGATAGACCAGTCCTTTGCCACGGCTGAAACTGCAGTCCACAGGGCAGCTTTTATGGCAGATAGGGGAGATTTAGAAGGTAATAGAATACTTTTTGTTGGGGACGATGATTTAACTTCAATTCCTACTGCAATGAGTGGCTTATGCGAAGAGGTAGTTGTAGCAGATATTGATGATAGGCTTTTAGATCTAATAAAAAACATATCCAAAAAAGAAGATTTAAACATAAAAACAATAAAACACGATTTCAAAAATCCTTTAAGCGATGAACTAACAGAAAAATTTGATACGATATTTACTGATCCACCATATACCTTAAATGGATTGAAACTATTCCTATCAAGGGGTATCGAAGCATTAGGCAGTGAAGGAGTTGCTTATCTTGCATTTTCACACAAACCAATTAATGAATACTTAGAGCTCCAAAAAACTATCAATGAAATGGGCTTTGTAATATATGAATCAATACCTGGATTCAACTTTTATGAAGGTACTGAAATAATCGGAAATACTACATTCTTAGCAAGACTCATTGGAAAAAACCTTAAAAAAGTTGTTGGAGATACAGAAAAGATCTACACAGGTGAAGTCAAGCCTACTTTAAGATACTACAAGTGTGCAAAATGTGGACAGGTTTATGAAATTGGTGATGAAATTAACAGAATTGAAGACCTCGTTTGTGAATGTGGAGGAAAAAAATTCACCATGACAAAAAGAAAGAAAGTAACTAAAAAATAAAAATAAAATAGATGTAAAAAATATAATAATTATAAAAAAAATAATTAATTTTTATTTTATTCGGTGATTAAAACTGCATTTACTACGCCATCCTGTCCAGGTCTTGATGTAACTTTTGCTTTTCCTAATTCTGTTTCAATAATTGCTCCTTTTGTAACAATGTTTCTTCTGATGTAGTGTTTGTTTGCTTTGTTGTCCACTACGTCTGTTACAGCAACTTTTTTACATGTTTTGCTTACTGGATCGAATACGTTTGCGTAGTTTGTTCTTACCAATCTAACTTTTTCATTTCCGCCTCTGCATCTTACAACTTTTATTTTAACGTGATCGGCGATATGTGTTTCAGAAGGTTCTCTTCCCATTTCTCTTTTGTGTTTTTTAACAACAAGTTTGTATTTTCCACCGGTTGATTTTCTTCTACTTTTTCCTTGCCATACTCCCATAATAACACCATCTTTTTATTTATTATGCTTTTGTTTCATTTGTCTTTCTTATATTTTTATCATCCTACTAATATCACATTAGTGTTTGATAAGTTTGATAATAATTTAACTTAAATATATATTATCCCCATATGTATATAAAATCGAGAGGCCATGCGAGCATTTATTTAATTGAATTTATAATATAAAAAATTAACTATGTGGGGGTAGAATATAAAACTTTTCTATTTCGTAGTTTCGGAGGCTAGTATCTTCAAAATCGCCATTCTAACAGGTATTCCATAAAAGGACTGTTTAAAGTATCTTGCCTGAGGAAGTTTATCTACTTCAACATCTATCTCATCAACCCTTGGAAGAGGATGCATTATTATCAAATCCTTATCAGCAACATGTTCCTTTGTAAGTTTGTAGGTTCCTTTAACTTTTTGATACTCGTTTAAATCCGGGAATCTCTCTTTTTGTATTCTTGTCATATAGGCTACATCAACACCATCTAAATTAATATCGTCACTTTCATAAATGTTAACTTTTCCGTCTAAATCTTCAATTATTTCCCTCGGTATTCTGAGCTCTTCCGGTGAAATCAAATGTATTTCTACATCATCAAATAACGAAAGTGCATAACATAATGAATGTACTGTTCTTCCGTACTTTAAGTCTCCTATGAATGCAATTTTTATACCATCTATTTTGCCAATCTCTCTTTTAATTGTGTACAAATCTAATAGTGTCTGGGTAGGATGTTGGTTTGAACCATCTCCAGCATTTATAACTGGAACTTGGGAGTATTCACTTGCCAATCTTGCTGCCCCTTCAGATGGGTGCCGTATAACAATTATATCACTGTATCCGCTAACAACTCTTACTGTATCTATCAAACTCTCTCCCTTTGTAACTGACGTGTTTTTTATGTCTGTAAAACCGATGACATTTCCTCCCAATCTCTTCATTGCAGTTTCAAAAGAGAGTCTAGTTCTTGTAGAAGGTTCATAAAATAATGTAGCCAATATTTTTCCATTTAAACTTTGCATCTCTTTAATTTCCGATCTATTAAGTAGGTTTTCCATTTTTTCTGATTCATTCAATATTTTAAGAATATCTTCCTTTCCAATATCCCTCATAGATATTAAATGCTTCATTCAATCACCGTTTTATGTATTTAGGTAAACATATATAAAATTATACCCAATATAAAAATGAGGTGAACCTTATGGAATTAATTCAAGTACTTGGAATTCTTTTTGCACTCTTTGCAATTTCAAGGGTTATGATGCAGATTAGAAGAAATGCCATGAGTGTAGAATCAGGTTTATTTTGGGTCTTTATCTGGATATCTGTTATGTTAGTGGTCGTTTTCCCAGATTTCTTAGGTTATTTAGCGAATTTAGTTGGAGTAGGTAGGGGAGTTGATGTTTTAATTTATCTTGGGATTGTGGCGTTGTTTTATTTGATTTATAGATCATATACTAAAATCGAAAATCTTGAAAGAGAAATTACTAAAATAGTTAGAGAGATAGCAATAATAGAGAGGTATGAAAAAAAGGATGTGAAGAAAAATAATAAAGGTGATGGTATTGAATAACGCAACAAACAACATTGATAAAGAAGGCATATTAATGGAAGTGGGGCCCTACATTTCCAATATCGAATTCTTAAGAAATATCATAGCTGAGTCTAAAGATATGGATGATTTAAAACATAAATTGGAAGAGCTCCTAAAAAAAGAAACAGATATAACAAGAAAGACCGACATAAGAATAATGCTTGAAAAAATATTTTATTATTAGTGTCGAACATAACGGAATTTATACATTAAGATATTGCAAATTAGCTAAAAAGACATCATTTAAGCGAAGCGAAATGGTGTATTGGTTTTGGATCCAACCTTTTTAAAAGGTTGGAGATATATTATAATTTAGGCTTTCTATACTCTGTTTCAAAATCTTTATCGTATAGTTTTGAGTATTCATACCAATCAGGATCTAAAACGTCTCCAACGATTATTAAAGCTGTTTTTTTAATTCCTGCTTCTTTAACTTTTTCAGCAATATCATTTAGTTTTCCCCTTATTATCTTTTCATCTTCCCATGATGCATGGTAAACTACAGCTACAGGTGTTTCTTCAGGGTATCCTCCTTCAACAAGTTCGTTGCATACCTTTTCTATCATTCCCACACCTAAATATATTGCCATAGTTGCCTGATGCTTTGCTAAATTTTTGATTTTCTCCTTCTCAGGCTTTGGAGTCTTTCCTTCTGGTCTTGTAATAATTACAGTTTGTGAAACTTTCGGGAGTGTGAGCTCAGATTTTAAAGTAGCTGCTGCAGCAAATAATGAAGTAACCCCCGGAATAATCTCAACATCTATGTCGTATTTTCTTAATTCATCTATCTGTTCCTTAATAGCTCCGTAAATAGACGGATCGCCAGTATGTACTCTAACTACATTTAAATCATTTTTAATTCCTTCCACCATTACATTTACGATTTCATCCAAATCCATTGTAGCGCTGTTGTATATCTTGGCGTTCTTTTTGTTATATTCAAGAACCTCCTTATTAACAAGGGATCCTGCATAAACTATAATATCCGCATTTTCTATGGCTTTTTTACCCTTAACTGTAATTAGTTCTTTATCCCCGGGTCCTGCTCCAACTATAATTACCTTTTTCATTTTACTACCTCTATTCCTTACAATTTAACTACATTTAAGTTTATATTACGTTGGTGTTATATTATTTATCTATTGCATCCCTTTTTTCAATATTTCGGAAATTTCCCCGTAAATTACATTACTTTTACAGAAGTTAGGGAGATAAATTGCTGCCTTTCCTGAGTTAGTTGCCACATTCTTGTAACCCATATCCTCTATAGGAGCTACCACCATGCAGGTATCTGTAACTATCTTTCCGCCAGCATTTTCTATTATTTCGGTGTAACCCATTCTATCAGCTATCGATTTAATATGGATTGATGTACAAACCCACAAATCGCTCTTAAACTTTGCATTTTGCTCAGTTATAAAATCTACCACTTCTTTAATTTCATCCAAACTACAGTGTGGGCAACCTATACAAATTAGGTCCGGAGCTCCTGTAGTACTGTTTAATATTTCATACTCATTCTTAATATCCTCTTCAGTTATTGTTATTCTTTCAAGGTTTTCTTGAACTATTGGCATGCCCTTCTTAGCTTCAGGTGTAACATCCTCAACATGATAGAGTGCAACACCACCACTTGCCGCAAGAGCTGCCCCAAGGGCTTTTAATTGATCTGTTTTTATATGTTCGGCTTTTTTAAACTTGAAATAAGGAATTCCGTTTTTTACGATTTTACCTACTATTGAACCTAAGAGTCCAAATTCAAATTTAGTTTTACCTTTAGCATACGTTTCAAATTCAACCTCAACTATGTGTGTTGGACTTCTGTTTTCATCTAAATGATAGCCGTAACACGGTGTCTTACCCACAATTGCTGCTGCAAGTGCAGAAGGTCCCCCTTCCCTATTGGTCCTAGCTCCAATTACTGAATTTACATAACAAACTGCAGAAGATTCAGCCCAGGCTACATGGGAACCAAAAACTGGCACATTTCCGGTTAAATAAGGTGTGCAAGTACAGCTAATCTCAACACCCATTTTTTTAAAGCATTCTATAATTTCAAGCTGTTTTTTTGAAAATTCTTCTGGAAAACCTAATTCCTTATATCTCACAAGATCCATTCCAGCTGGATTGAGTGTTGTTGGAACTGAAACTTTAACACCTTTTTCTGCCAGGTCTTTTAAAAATTCTAATCCCTTTTCACCTATGGTTTTATATGAAACTCCTGAAACCTGAGCAGAGGATATTGGTACCAACTTCTCGGCACCGTAAATATCCCCTAAAGACACAAGGAGATTCATACATGTTTCAAGTGCTTCCCCATATTCTCCATTATACATTTTTTCTTCTTCCTTTGTAAGATACATAAATTTCACCATATATAGTTGTATAGATAAACTAAGCTTTCTATAAATGAGTTGTATTTTGATGAAAATATCAGATAGGTACACCATCTTTATAAGCTACTAAATTATATATAACCCACAATTTTAAACCATAAGTTTAAACTTATCATTCAATAATATCTTTTATTATAAAAATAATGACATAATAGAATTATTCCTCAATAGAGAGTTGTTTCAATGAAATCGAGCCATGTTTTTTAGAAATAAAAAGGTTTGGTGTCGAAGTAAATCCGAAGGATTTACTGACTCACAAAATCTTTTAGATTTTGTCGAGCGAACTGAAACAATATTTATAAACAGAAACCCAACCTTAGATTATTAACAACCTATAAAGCAGTTGGTTTATTTGAAAAAATGAAGCCAATTGCATGACCTGATGATTTACGGACAACAGTGGGATAATGAACGGAATTACTGTAAAACCTATAAGAACCAAATACATTGATAGAAATGAAGATTTCATTTCAGAAACTATTAATTCATTAAAAAGGGAAATGAAAAACGGTTTAACAATTAAAGACGGGGATTTTATAGTTGTAAGTGAAAAATTCATAGCCACAAGTGAAAACAACTTCGTTGATGAAAAGGATGCAAAACCTGGATTTTTGGCATACTTTTGTTATTACTGGTCAAAGTATCTCTGGGGCTACTTCCTTGGACCAATATTAAAAACAAGGAAAGACAGAATAAAAAATCTCAGAAAGATGCCAAAAAAAGAGACTTTAAAACACAAACAGGTTGTTATTGATTACGTCGGGTTAAGATATGCGTTGAAGCCTGCCTCTGAAGGTGGTGTAGATTTAACCAATGTTCCAGGGACTTATGCTGCATTACTTCCTAAAAATCCTGAAAAATCTGCCAAAAAACTATATGATGAAATCAAAAAGGAATTTGGGATTGATGTAGTTGTCATGGTTATAGACACAGATGCAACTTATAGATTTTATAAATGGTATGTAACCGCATTACCTATTGCAATGGATGGAATAATTTCAAAAATTGGAGTTTTAGGTTATGTTATTGGTAAAATTGCAGGTATTTTAAAAATAGGTGGATTATGTGGAGCCACGCCTTTGGCAGTTGTAGGCAATGAAGTCTATAAAGAATATCCAATTGAAAAACTTCTTTACATAGCAAATTTAGCCGATACATCCCAGGTGCCATATACTAAATCCATACACGATATTATGAAAAAATATAATACCTTTGAAATTACAGTGGATGTTTTAAAGGAGCTGGAACACTCTCCAGTAGTTGTAATTCGTTGTGATAGGTAATAATGTATTTATATAAATTATACTTTCCTATTCATCAATATGCCCTCAATTAATGATTTTATCATTATCTCGTGGGAAAGTTTGTAAATTTCAAATTCATCTTCGTTTTCCCTTTCAATTAACTCTAAGAGCTCTTTTGATAGTGAAACTTCCATACATTTATCCTTTGGTAATATATAAACAACTCTTCCATCCTCTAATTCTACTTCAGAACATTCTGATTTCATAGCCACTACTACTGAAGGTTTTTCTGAGTCTTTAAGATCTATTCTGATTTTTCGGCCCATAGATGATCCTTCTTTTTTCCATTCTTTTTTCTTTTCATTAATAAACTTAGTTAATTCATCTACATAAATGTTATTTAAACTATTTTTCCTTTTCCTAATTTCCCTGTAAAGATCCTCTAAGAGCTCCTGTGGATAGTATTCAATTACCCTTTTTAAAAACTTTAAATTTGATCCTATATCGTTTAAGGATTCCAAAACCACTTTTAACACTTCTTTTTCAATAAAACCACTTTTTATCAAAGTTAAAGCAGCTTCTTGGGATAGATTGAAATCATTTAGTTTTTCTTTTATATCCTCCAAATATCTTGATACATACTTTTGATCGTACATTCCAACATTTCCAATTATCTTTAATGCATGCCTAACTATCCAATAATCCCCTTCATTTAGCAGATTATATATCATATCAATATTTTTAACAATAATTTCAGGATCCACCATAGACAGGTTGTGAAGAAGATATACTGCAGGCTTTCTAATATCGTCATCTTCGTTTAGCAGGTTGTTGATATTCAGCCTTGTTTCAAATTTCTTTGGCTCTAAGAAGCACAACCTGCCCAGAGCAAACAAGGAATAAACTTTAATCATTTTACTTTCTGAACTTTCTAAATTAAGGTTTTTTATTAATTTATCCATTGAAGATTTGAAATAATAGGGCTTGTTCTTACTCAGCTTCCAGATGGCATATGCTGCACTTGTTCTGAGCTCCAAAGAATCGTCGTTTAAGTTACAAATTATTTTATGTGCCCTTTCTTCATCGATATCTATATTTTCAATATTTCCAAGAATTTTAAGTGCATTTATTTTAATGATGGGATTTTTATCGTCAAGACAACTAAACATGTCTTCAGAGTATCTCTCCACCAACTTTGGATTTACTTCACTTATATTTTTTAGAACCTCCATCAACACAGATTTTATCATTATTCTCTTTGTTATCTTGTCCATCAATTGAAACTTTGATTTACATTCTGGATTTAAGGTAATCTTTGCCAAAGAATACGCTGCTGAACATACTACATTTGGGTTGGCATCCTCTAACCTACTTACTATTTTATCAATATATTTTTTCACCATGTCAAAACATACAAGACCTATATTCCCCATTAAATCAAGAACATTCTTTCTAATTCTCCAGTCCTGGTCATCAAGTAGTTTTGCCACTTTAGGCATTATCCCTTCTATTATTCTTGGGTTTGAAACTGAAATCATGGATAAAGAACATATGGCTGCCAGCTTTAGCTTAAAATCTCCCCCAAGTGGTTTCTCAAACTTTGGAATGAGTTTAATTACCGTCTCTGGATCCTTAAATCCCAAACTTCCTACCATCAACATATCTCCAACGGTAGAGAGCTCGACATCTGTATGAATCGGGTTTATATTTTTTGAATCCATTGTATCATCAAAGTTATTATCTAGTTTGTTAAAATTAGGAATCCAGGATATCATAATATCACGATTTTGCTTGTATACGTATGTTGGATTTAAACCAATATATTGATTTTTTGCAGGTGATTATGTAGGTACCATTTATAGCATCGCCGAAAGTATTGCCAAAATCTACCTACATAAACACATACAAAAAGAAGTACAAAAAAAGTATTTATTTAGTAAAAAAGACATTACATTTTGGGGATATCCTAGAGATGAAGCCTAAGAGGAGAGGTTAAAATATATTCGACATTTGTCTTTGTAATTGCCCAATAGAAATACATTTCTAAATTTTTACAAACCGCCAAATAGCCTATGAATATACATGGGAGGTACAGTATGAAAATAGCACAGTTTATTAAAGACAAGAAGGGTGCCTCTGGTATTGGTACCTTAATTGTCTTTATTGCCATGGTATTAGTTGCTGCAGTTGCAGCAAGTGTTTTAATTAACACAAGCGGATTCTTACAACAAAAAGCATCCAGCACAGGTAAAGAAAGTACAGAACAGGTAGCTAGTGGATTAATGACCAGTGGTGTAACTGGTCACATCTACAAGTACGGCACTACCTACTATGATTTAGATAAGATGGTAGCTTATATTTTACCAAACGCTGGAAGCGCTCCAATTGACTTGAAGGAAGCCAAATTGTTCCTTACATACGATGGTAAAAGCGTAGTATTAAACTACAGTGGTAAATTAGATGCTACAGCTGGAGAAACAGACGTATTCAAATTGACAAATGCATTTGCTATAAACTATTCAAATGTATCACACCCTGTAACAACTACAGTAATTAAAGACAATACCACTAACGATGGTAGTACATCCGATACAATTGAAATCAGTACAACTAATCCAAAATTAAAAGCAATATTAAAAGGATTATCAGTTGGAGATAAGGTAACAGTATTATCCAACAATACAATAACTTCAGAAAATATAACCACAGTATACAGTAGATCATACGACGGTACCACATTTACAATTGTTATGAACTTTACAAGTACTAACATAGTAACTGCTGACAAAACATTAGGAACCTCAGACTGGGTAAAACTCAATGGAACTACAGTATGGGGAGGAGCAGACGACAGCTCATTCTTAGTAGTTGCATTACAAGATGCTGATAAATCAGTTGTTCAGAATGCAGTTATCAACAAAGGGGATTTAGTAGCAATCCTTATAAACTCTGAAGCAGCATTCAATGCAGAAATACCTGAAAGAAAAGGTGTTTCAGGTAAATTACAACCAGAGTTTGGAGCTCCTGCAGTTATGGAGTTCACAACACCTGTTGCATACACTCAAGAAATTATGGAATTGCAGTAATGCCTCCATTAAAAAAAGGAGGGTAGGTTAATGAAAATAGCACAGTTTATTAAAGACAAGAAGGGTGCCTCTGGTATTGGTACCTTAATTGTCTTTATTGCCATGGTATTAGTTGCTGCAGTTGCAGCAAGTGTTTTAATTAACACAAGCGGATTCTTACAACAAAAAGCATCCAGCACAGGTAAAGAAAGTACAGAACAGGTAGCTAGTGGATTAATGACCAGTGGTGTAACTGGTCACATCTACAAGTACGGCACTACCTACTATGATTTAGATAAAATGGCAGTATATATTTTACCAAACGCTGGAAGCGCTCCAATCGACTTGAAGGAAGCTAAATTGTTCCTTACATACGATGGTAAAAGCGTAGTATTAAACTACAGCGATAAATTAGATGCTACAGCTGGAGAAACTAATGTATTCAGCTTGACAAATGCATTTAATATAAACTATTCAAATGTATCGCACCCTGTAACAACTACAGATCTTATAAATGATGCACCATCTGCATTTGATATAAACTATACAGCTGCTGGTTACCCAACAACAGAGACAATACTTATAAACGGTACCACAGACAGGATCAACATAACATCAAACAATGCTGCTTTAGTAGAGATATTCAAAGGTCTAAGGGTAGGAGACACAGTGACTGTAGATACCAATGCCACTAATTGGACATCAGCGACAGCCGCTAATGCCCTCGTAGAAAATGTGATAGACCTAGGTACTGGAGATTACAAAGTTGTATTAAACTTCTCAACTAATGTGATAGATGATACATCCACTACAACAACATTAGGATCTAGCGATTGGGTAAAACTCAATGGATCAGTATATGTGGATAAAATCAAAATTGCCACAACTAATTCAAAATTAAAAGCAGTATTAAAAGGATTATCAGTTGGAGATAAGGTAACAGTATTATCCAACAAGACGATAACTTCAGAAAATATAACTACCATAGACAGCACATTATACGATGGTACTACATTTACAATTACCATGAACTTCACAAATTATAGTATAATATCTGCAAGTGAGACATTAGGAACCTCAGACTGGGTAAAACTCAATGGAACTACAGTATGGGGAGGAGCAGACGACAGCTCATTCTTAGTAGTTGCATTACAAGATGCTGATAAATCAGTTGTTCAGAATGCAGTTATCAACAAAGGGGATTTAGTAGCAATCCTTATAAACTCTGAAGCAGCACTCGGTAAAGAAATACCTGAAAGAAAAGGTGTTTCAGGTAAATTACAACCAGAGTTTGGAGCTCCTGCAGTTATGGAGTTCACAACACCTGTTGCATACACTCAAGAAATTATGGAATTACAATAAACTAAGCTATAATAAATATCCTCATTGAAAATGGGAGGTAACAATTATGAAAATATTCGAATTCTTAAAGAACAAAAAAGGTGCCTCTGGTATTGGTACCTTAATTGTCTTTATTGCCATGGTATTAGTTGCTGCAGTTGCAGCAAGTGTTTTAATTAACACAAGCGGATTCTTACAACAAAAAGCATCCAGCACAGGTAAAGAAAGTACAGAACAGGTAGCTAGTGGATTACAAACACTACAAGTCTTAGGTATGCACAACAATGCAAACATAAACTACACCGCAATCTACATATCTCCAAATGCTGGAAGTGCTCCAATCGATTTAGAACAGGCAGTAGTTATGATGTCCGATGGTGCTACCAAATTAGTAGCAAAATACAACGACACCAGTAATGATTACGATAGCTTAACAAGCGGTGGATCAGTATTTGAATCAGATGTATGGAACAGCGTAAAAAACACAGAATTTGGAATCATAGTAATTCAAGATGCAGATGGATCATGTAAGAATACTACACCAGTTATAAACAAAGGAGATATCGTAGCTATAGCATTGAACACAACCGGATTAAGTATGGACCCAAGATCTGAAATAACCGGAACAATAACCCCAGAATTCGGAGCTCCAGCGATAATATCATTCACAACACCTGCAACATACTTAGATGATTCAAGAATCATACAGCTTCAATAAATACCCCGATATTCTTTAAAAGCCCTTAATTTCTTATTTTTTTTATTGAGATAAGGAGGAGCATATATGTTAAAAAAATTCTTTAAAAATAGGAGGGGTGCTGTAGGTATCGGTACGCTGATTATATTCATTGCACTCGTATTGGTTGCAGCAGTAGCTGCTTCCGTAATTATAAACACAGCAGGAAAGTTGCAGCATAAGGCATCTATTGTAGGTCAGCAAAGTACTCAGCAGGTTGCAAGCGGAATACAAGTTATTAAAGTTATAGGCTATGGTTCCGGAAACATAACTAAAATGGCAATACTGGTATCTCCAAACATAGGAGATGAAGTTGATCTATCATCCACGATCGTTTCTCTATCAAATGGCGATAGGAAGGTATCTTTAGTGTACTCAGGATACATCGAGCATGTTGAAGATAGTGGCTCTAAAGATATATTTAACATAACTGGCGCATGGCCTCTTGCTGATAATTATCCAGATCCAGAATTTGGGTTAATAGTATTACAAGACGCCGATGGTTCAACAAATAGCACCGCGCATCCTACAGTAAACTATGGAGACAAGGTTATCATAGCAATCGACCTCACCAATAGCCTCGGACCGATAGCTGAAAGACAAAAAGTATTTGGAGAAGTAATTCCCGAATATGGGGCTTCAGGAATAATTGACTTTAGGGCACCGTCAGCCTTCGTTGATGCTGTAACTGTTCTTCAATAATTAGGTGAAAAAAATGCCAAACATCTCTGAAATAATTGAAGAAATAAAAAAAAAATAGCATTTAGTAAAGGGAAAAAAAAGGAGGAACTTGAAGTTGAGGAAGAATTTAGAATAGATGAGGAAATAATCGAAGATACTGGTGAAGATCTAGCAGCAGCAAATGAAGAACTTCTCGCCAAAATAAGTGAACTTGAATCAAGATTTCCAAAAATAGAAATGATGGTCACCAATATCAGAAAAGAAAACGAAAGTCTCAGAAACGACATAAATAAAATAAACGAAAATTTCCAGGACATAATGGCACTCTACGAAGTAGTTTCAAACCAGATAAATCCATTTATAGGAATTTCAAAAGTTACAGCAACCAGCATGGAAAAAATTGAAAGACTAGAGTATGAAGCGGATCACCTCAGAAAAAAGGTAAAGGAATTACAGAACGATATCGTGATACTTGCAAATATATACCTAGAGCAGCACGACATAGATTTGGACGAAATTATTAATGAAGTGCTTGCAGATGAAGAAATCTCCAAAGCAATATCCGGAGAGGATATAGATGGTTAATAAGGTAGATATGGAATATTCTTCCGACCTAATGGAAGAATATTTGACTGAGGATGAATTGGAAGAATATATGGACAATTTAAGAACAAAAGTCCCATCATTTATTATTGAATTATTAAAAAATAATTTAAAAAATAGAAGATTAACAAGGGAACAGTTAGATAAAATTGTAAATCGTGTTACAGATCTTTATTTTGGCAAGAAATCCGAAGATAAAACAAAAGAGCTCACTGCCAAAATTAATGATCTAAGTAGTAAACTAGATGCATTGATGAAGGTTGCTGCAATATCTTCCGCAACGAAAGTTTCCGAAGATATTAAAAAAGAATTAGGAGATTTGGAAGAAGAATCTTCTGAAGAAGAAATTAAAACAGAAAATCCAGAAGAAGTAGAAAAAACAGAAGAAAAGGTAGAAGGGCTAATCGAAGAAAAAGAAGAAATAAAACCGCCAGAACCAGAATCGACTCCTGAAGCTGTAGAAGAGGAAAAAGAACCAGTGGTAGAAGAAAAACCCGTGAAAAAGGAAAAAGAAGAGAAAGAAGAAATTAAGGAAAAAGAACTCCAAAAAGCTAAGGAAGAAAATATTAAAGAAGTTCATACAGGCGAGGAGGTAATCATTATGCCATCTGACTTAACTCCAGTAACCGAAGAAAAATATAGACTTGAAGAATTACCTGAAGATACGGTATCTACAATGCTGGCCTTCAAATGGCTTGAATTCTTAACAAGTAGAGTTGGATCAAGCAACCTGATCGATACTTTGGACTACTACTACAACTTAAAATGGATATCAAGCAAGGTAGTAAGTAAGTTGATAAAAATATCTAAAAACTTGAAGTATTTCCATGAAGATTTAAACTGGAAGCCCACAAACAAAATGACTCCTGAAGACCATGTGGTCTCACTCCTATATATTGAAAAATTAGGTGGAAGACCAGTACCTATGGATGAGTTAGAAAGCGTTGAAAGAGAAATAACTAGAATAAAAAAATGGTCTGAAGAATTACAAAACTTATAACCACAATATAGATCGTCAAGGAGGGAATGGTATGAATACTGAAGTACTATCATCAATATTACTCGAATCACACAAACCCGCCAAGTTAGATGATATTCCAGAAGATCCGATATCCATAATATTCGCATTCAAATGGCTTGAATACTTATACGAAAGAGTGGGATCCTCAAACATGGTTGATGTATTAGATTTCTACTATAATTTAGGCTGGATATCTGACAAAGCAATATCAAAATTATTAAAGTTCTCAAAAGGTATCTATGTAGAAGACGATGAAATTGAATCTGAATCAGGTAGGTTAACAATTACCGACCATCTAGTTTCATTACTGTTCATCGAAAGATTGAATGGAAAGAAGATTTCAGGCGAAATGCTTGATAGAATAGAATGGGAGATAAGAAGAATAAAAAAGGGGGCAGAACAGTACTATGGGATTTAGTTCCGCAGCAGGCGTAATATTATTACTAACCACAATACTAGCCTGTTCAATATATCTGTACAGCTCGGTAGATATAAGTTCCGTTAAAGTAAATGAGGCCTACTACAAACACACTACATACTTGGAAAATAAATTAAATGAAAAATTAAATATTATTGAAGTAGTAAATTCAACAGATACTATAAATATCACCCTGAAAAACGAAGGTTCAGTAACTCTTGAACCTCAAAAATGGGATGTACTATACAACGGCACACCTAAGAAATTTGGGGTAGTTTCCAACAAGATATATATAACTCCATTGGATAACGTAACATTAACCATTAACGCAACCGCTCCTGCAAGGATCTGTGTAGTATCAGAATACGGCAACCAATACTTCTATAATTTGAATTAATTAACCATATTTAATACTCTTTGATTTTTAGTAGGTGCTCAGTTATACCTGGGTGATTAAATGGCATCTAATGTATTTTCAGAAATAATCATATTTGTTAGTGTTTTAATAATCACTGCCGCAGTTTCAGGGAATCTTGTAACCATAACTCATAAACTGTCATTAGGAATAAACAACAAAGGAGAAATCCTATCATCAAAATTATCCCAGGATTTTGAAATCATCAACGATCCAGCAAATGTTCCAAGAAATTCAACTACTGGAATAACTACCCTTTATGTAAAAAACACGGGGAAGACGCAGATTCCATTTAATGGTAATGTATTTACAGTTATTATTGATGGGGATATTAAGAACATAGACTCTACAGCTGATTTAAACGACTTAAATGGCGTTTTAGATCCTTCAGAAGTGGGTAAAATTGATGTTAGCTACAATAACACAGGATATCATAAAATAAAGGTAATTTCTGAACAGGGCGTTACAAGAACATTAATGGCAGAAATTCAGTAAATTTTCACTATTGGTGATTTTATGAAACTTGCAAGAATTAACCTCAGTAGGGATGATATTCATAAAAGGCTGGGGGGTGGTATTCCATACGGGAGCATAATTCTTGTTGAAGGGGAGGAATCCACTGGAAAATCAATAATCGCTCAGAGACTTGCTTATGGTTTTTTACAGAACGCCCATTCAGTCACATATACCTCAACTCAATTAACAACTTTAGAATTTGTAAAACAGATGATGTCCTTAAACTACAATATAAACAAAAAATTGTTAAGTGGTACTTTACTCTATATCCCAGTATATCCTTTGATATCAGACAATACTCAGAAAGACGATTTCATAAAGAAAATTATGGAAACTAGGGCATTTTATGAAAAAGATATAGTTATATTTGATTCCTTGTCATCACTCATCGTGAATGATGCAAGCGATATAAAAGTAAACGATTTAATGGCTTTTTTTAAAAGAATAGCATCTATGAACAAAGTCATAATTTACACAATTAACCCAAAAGAACTGCCAGAATCTATTTTAACTTTACTTAGGTCTTCTGCAACAATGGTACTTAAAACTGAAATTTACACATTCGGTGGTAATATTAAAAATTTAGTCAAAATTGAAAAATACAATTTAGCACAAGGACCATTCCAGAAATTGATGGTATTCAGAGTGGAACCAAAACTAGGCATTGCGGTAGAGATATCCTCGGTAGCATAAAGGTGGTAAGATGGCGGACGAATTCAGTAACAGCATGAATCGGAATCCTCATTTACGTAGGTATGTTGAACAATTCAAAAAAACACACTTAAAGGTTCCCGAATTTATGGTAAGCCTATCTAGGGAGTTGAAGGAGATTAAATATCCGAACATACTCTACCCTATAGGGGATCCCATATTTATTCACATATATGGTAGCCCTACAACGAAAACAAAATATATAGTAATAGAACCTAGGCTAGAAACCTCCGAAGAAAGGAGAAAATACCAACTAATACTGGATAAAATATTGGAATATGCTCCTTATGGAGATTCACCTGAAAACGATGAAGAATTTGTGAAAGTTCTTACCAACCTATATGATACAGTAACCAATGTAGTAGGATCTGAGAAGAAAAGTAAAAATAAATTCCTCTCCAAGTTTCTAAACTCTGGAAAGATAAATCTCACGAAGGCGGAACGGGATAAATATCTCTACATATTAAAAAGAGACCTAATTGGATTAGGAGCTCTTGAACCTATTAGAAGGGATCCATATATTGAGGATATCCACGTAATTGGATCACACGGATGTCAGTTAGTCCATAAAATCTTTGACATGTTACCTACAAACATAACCTGGGAAGATGATATTGAACTTGCCAACTACTTAAAAAACATTTGTGAAAGAATAGGTAGGCCAGTATCTGACGCAACCCCTATTGTAGATGGTTCCCTTCCAGATGGTTCAAGGATTAACATCATATATTCTCAAGATGTTTCATTAAAAGGCCCTTCATTTACAATTAGGAAATTTACAGATGTTCCAATTAGTATTACCCAGATTATCAGCTGGGGTACGATGTCTGCCCAGACTGCCGCCTATTTATGGCTTTGTTTAGAATATGGAATGAGTATATTTGTATGTGGTGAAACTGCTTCAGGTAAGACCACCACACTAAACGCCATCCTACCGTTTATCAAACCTAAATCAAAAGTATTTTCATGTGAGGATACTGCAGAAGTTAAACCCCCACAACCGGTATGGCAGCAGTTACTTACTAGGGAAAGAGGCCCTGAAGAAAGCAGGGTTACATTATTCGATTTATTAAGGGCTGCCCTAAGATCCAGACCTAACTATATTATTGTTGGGGAGATAAGGAGTGTTGAAGGGGCTGTTGCATTCCAAGCTATGCAGACAGGTCACCCTGTATTATCCACATTCCACGCTGCAAATGTTAAAAAAATGATTCAAAGACTTAGTGGTGAGCCAATCAATATTCCTTTAACATTTATGGATAACTTGAATGTTGCAATTTTCCAGTTGGCAGTTTATACAAAGGGCAAATTCCTAAGAAGAGTTGTAGGAATTGAAGAAATTGAAGGATATTATAAGGAAGTAGATGGGGTTATAACCAGAGGTGTTTTTGAGTGGGACCCTCAATTGGACAAACATAACTTTACTGGATTGAACAACAGTTACATTCTTGAAGATAAAATTGCAAAAGTTGCAGGTTACGAGGATCCAAGGGAAATCTACGATGAACTAAACTTAAGGGTAAGAATACTTGAAGAAATGATAGCAAGAGAGATATTTGGATACTACGAAGTACTTGATGTAATTTGGAAATTCTATGAAAAGGGATTAGAAGGGCTTCCATTCCCTATCTAAGGTGATTTTAGTGCTTTTTGACATTTTACCTCGTGTAGGATTAAAGCCTAGGGACTACATCCTAAAGTTTGTCATACCCTCACTAATTATTTCAGTTATTTTGACAGTTTTGGGGGTAAAATACTTTACAGGGTATGTAAGGCTAATATTTCTACTATTGCCACTATTAATTGTAGGGAGTGCTATAGGTTACCCCTACATAGAGCTCGATACTCAGAAGAACCAAATAAATGAAAAATTGCACATATTTATAACTAAGTTTGGTGTGCTCTCAATTACTGATCTGGATAGAAAAGAACTTATGAAGTTGCTTTCAGAAGAAAAAGAAGAATTAGGGCAACTGGCCGAGGAATCTAAAAAGATTTATGTTTTAATAAAGAGATGGAACCAGTCACTTGCTGAAGCTTGTAGGTTTCTAGCAACTAGGACACCAAGTAACGAATTTGCAGATTTTTTAGATAGAATGGCATATTCATTGGATAGCGGTGAAGAATTAAAGGACTTCCTCTCAGACGAACAGGATATTGTTATGGAGGACTATGCAGCATTCTACAAGAGGGCATTATACTCATTGGATATGTTTAAAGAAATGTATGTCAGTGCAATTACTTCTGTTGCATTCTTTGTAACATTTGCAGTCATAGTCCCATTCCTAATGCCATACGACTTTACAACAACTGTAACCTTTGCACTACTGGGTTTCATATTGATAGAGGTATTGATGGTATACGGTATTAAAAGTAAACTACCATACGATAGATTATGGCACACTGGAGAAAAACCCACAGCTGTAGATCTAAAACTTAAAAAATGGCTAATAATATCTATAATTCTAACTGTAGTACTAACCACGACATTGGTTTGGGGAAAATACATTGCAGAAATACCGAAGATGGTTAAAATACCTTATCAAATACTTTTCGCAACTGGAGTTACTCCTCTTCTAATTGGGGGATATATGGCCCAGAGGGAAGAAAATTTAGTTATAAGAAAAGAATATAACTTCCCAGATTTTTTAAGGTCCCTTGGTAATTCAGTTAGTGCAAAAGGAGGAGGTATGACTGAATCCTTAAAATACTTATCATCACACGACTTTGGACCATTGACCAAAGATTTAGAGAGACTCTACAAGAGAATTTCAATAAGAATAGATAACAACAAGGCATGGAGATACTTTGGTTTTGATACATGTAGTTATTTAATCCAATTATTCTCGGAAATGTTCGAAAGATGTACATTTTTAGGTGGTGACCCTGGAAAAGCATCAGAGATCATTGGAACTAACTTCCGTAAAATAATAAACTTAAGAAAATCAAAATACCAAAGTGTTGCACAGTTTTCAGGTATAATATATGGTTTGGGAGGGGGAATGGCACTCTCTTTATACGCTTCATACGGAGTCGCCCAGATGGTATCTAACCTCTATACAACCTTAGATATTCCTGAGGCAATGATAAGCGTCATAAACATCATGTCTCCAGGAGATTTATCAATGGTATCATATCTAATGTATGCAGTATTAGTTTTTTACTCCATGGTTTCTGGATACTTGATAAAATTGATGGATGGAGGGCATCTTCAGTGCTCCCTTATGCATTTTGTTATAATGCTCTGGATAGCGTCCATTGTAAGTTATGTAACTGGATTGTTAGTACAAAGTATTTTAGGAGTTGGAATTCCACTATATTAATACTGCATTATTTGAAAAAATTGAAGAAATTAAAAAATGAAACCCAATAAAAGATTTCATGTCTTTAAAATAGCCCCTATTATAAAGCATACCAATACAAGATTCATTATTAATTTTATTCTTTTTGAAGCATTTCCAAACATGTCGGCAGGATTATCTTTATTATTTTTTATCGAATAACCACCAATTAGATTAACTATAGTACTTATAAACAAAATATCGCATAAAACTATTAAAATGAGATATATAATCCCAAACATACCCATGATATATGGCAGAGGACTTAAAAGAACTGCCATCATTAAAAAAAAGGCAGCAAAATAAAGCGATTTTTTACCATATTTTATAGGCAAGGAAATAACATTCTCTTTAATATCTCCGTCCATATCTTCAAAATCTTTTATTATTTCTCTTGCCCAGGTGGCAAACATTGCACAAAGGAACAGTATAATTGTTATACCAATATTTCCTACGGCGGCACCTCCAAAAACAAAAACAGATCCTGTTAAATAAGCCACCATTAAATTTCCAACAATTTTATTACGTTTATAGCGTTTTGCATAGTAATAAAGAACCAGAGAGTTAACTATCGCAATTATAAAACAGTTGAAATTAAACAAAGATAGTAAAAGTCCAGTAAATACTAAAAAATACGAAAAAAACCAAGCATTTTTTAATGAAATTTTTCCAGAGGGTAAAGGTCTGGAAGGTTTGTTTATTTTATCTATATCTATGTCGTATATATCATTCAAGGCATTCCCGAACCCACAAATTAAAAATACCACCAATGAAGCCATTAATATACTACCCATAAAACCAGTTTCAAATCCAGAGGCTATCAATCCACCAATAAATGCCCCAAATGATGCAGTTATACAGTTTTTTACTCTAATCAATTCTAAGTAATATTTTAAATTATCCATACTTACACCTTGTAATTATATTCATAATAATACTTCAAAACATTATTTAAAATATGGTAGATTTATTACAACATACACTTAAATAACACCACTATAACACCGCACTTACGAACGACTATAGCTGGTGCCACGAATTTATTCAAATTAACTTAGAATATTTTTAAATTCAAAATATAGAAATAAATGAACGTCCCATTTAAACCTTATGTAGTTATTAACTTCATATTGTTAAGCAGCTCGGTATAAAACACTTAAAAGGGATATAATGTTAAAATTTGGTACAGCAGGAATACCCATCAATGCAAAAAATACCTTGGATGCATTTAACTATCTTAAAAAAATAGATTTAGGTGCCATGGAGATTGAATTCGTTAGAGGAGTCAATATTAAAAAAGAAAAAGCTGAAGAATTGAAAAGCAAAACTCTTGGGCTTTCATTAAGTGTTCATGCACCATACTACATAAATTTAAATGCAGAAAATCCTGAAAAAATCGAAAGTAGTATTAAACGAATTGTTGATTCTGCAAAAATTATGGGAATCTTTAGTAAAAACAACCCTGAGAGTAAGAACGTAGTATTCCATCCAGGTTACTATCTTAAAAAAAATAGAGATGAAGTTTACAGAACCATTAGGGACAATATCAAAAAAATAGATGAATATTTAAAAACAAACAAAATAAACGTAGTACTAAGACCTGAAACCACGGGGAAAATAACCCAATTCGGTAGTATTGACGAGTTAATATCCCTTTCAAAGGAGCTCGAAATACTACCTTGTGTAGATTTTGCCCATATTTATGCAAGGAGTCTGGGAAAAATAAATAACTATGATTCATTTTACAATATAATGGTTAAAATAGAAAATGAACTTGGAAAAAAAGCTATAAAAGACGTGCACATCCATATTTCTGGAATAGAATTCGGAAAAGGTGGAGAGAAAAAACATCTTCCGATAAATGAATCATATTTTAATTATAGGGATGTTCTAAAAGTTCTAGTGGATTTTGAGGCTGAAGGCATTGTAGTATGTGAAAGCCCAAAGCTGGAATACGATGCTTTAATTTTAAAAAGAACCTATGAAGATTACATTCAAAAATTATAACGGGCTTATAACAACTTTTTTCACAGAAATCCCTTTAGGGCATTTTATTTTTTCATTTAATACCGATACCACTTTATACTTTTCACATATTCCTTCAGGATGGCATAGTAGATAGTTTTCACACAACACATTATCGCATTGAATATCACTGTGGGAGAGTGTAACACCTTCAAGGGCTTTTTTCGACTCGATAATTATTACAAATTCTGCAGGTACAACCTCAACGACTTTAACGCCGTTTTCATGAATATCACATGGATGATTTGCAGACCTCACACTCACTATTTTGTATCTTTTCCCCTCTTCCAAATTGTTATGACATATTCTCTTAAACCTACATGACTCGCACTCCTCAAGTAATCCAACGTAAATAAATTCATTACCTGTTTTTGCGAGCTCACTCCCAATTAGTGTTATCTTCTTCATAATTTCACCAGTAATAATGATAATAATAAAAAATATTTAATCGATATTATATTATATAAACAACTATTAAAAACTTATAATCAAATAGGTTACTTATTATTATCTATATGGTGTTGAAAACATGTGTGGAATAATTGGATACATTGGAAACGGGAAGGCTTCTGAAATTCTATTAAAAGGACTAACAAGATTGGAATACCGAGGATACGATAGTTGTGGTATCGGCATAATTGAGGATAATAACAATAATAACATAATCGTAAAAAAGGATATAGGTAAAGTTGGGGAGGTATCTAAAAAAGAGAATTTCTTAGATGTTAATGGAAATGTAGGAATAGGGCACTCTCGATGGAGCACACACGGGGGTATCACAAAGGAAAATGCTCATCCACATACGGATTGTAAAAATGAAATCTGCGTAGTTCATAACGGCATAATCTCCAATTACAAGGAATTAAGGGATTTTTTAATAAAAAATGGCCATAAATTTAAATCACACACTGATACAGAAGTAGTCCCGCATTTAATCGAGGAAGAATTAAAGAGATATATAGACAAAACTCTATCCGAGGAAGATTACATAAATGCAGTTAAAAATGCAGTTAAAAAATTGGATGGTACCTATGCACTTTTGATATTGAATAAAAAGTTTCCAAACGTGTTAATTGGTATTAGAAATGAAAGCCCACTTATTATGGGGATAGGGGATGAAAGCAATAATAAAGAATGCTTTTTAGGGAGCGACATATCTGCGTTTTTAGAATATACAAAGAATATTATTCCTTTGGAGGATGGAGATATTGTAATTTTAAAGAAAGATAATTCTAAAAGTAATAATAACAATAACGTAACTTACAAGATATATAACAACGAGAAAGACGTTAGCAAAGATAGAAACGTAATGAAAATAGAATGGGATATAGAAAGTGCAGAAAAAGGTGGATATGATCACTTTATGTTGAAGGAAATAATGGAAGAACCTGTGATTATTAAAAATTCTTCAAAGATATGCAGGGAAGAGATTAAGGAGCTGGCAAAAGCTGTAAAAGATTATGAAAGAATTTACATCGTTGCTATGGGGACTTCACTTCATGCAGCTATGGTTGCAGAATACTGGTTTTCTAAGTTAAATAAATTGGTAATTCCATGTGATTCATCAGAATTTTTAATTAAAGGTATAGTTGATGAAAAAACGTTAGTTATTGGTATCACCCAGAGCGGGGAAACCTATGACACCATAAAAACAATAAAATACGCAAAGAAAAAAGGTGCAAAAACTGCCACAATAGTGAATGTCTTAGGTAGTACTGCAACGAGGGAAGCAGACATCACAATTATGATGGGCTCAGGTATTGAAATATCAGTATGTGCAACAAAAACCTACATGTCCCAGTTAATGATTTTGTACAGGCTGTTTATTGAATACGGTGAAGTTATCGGCAGAAACATGGATAGATATAAAAAAGAACTTGAAAATATCCCAAGTTACATAGAAGAGGTCTTAGAAGAAAGGGAAAATATCAAACAGGTTGCAAAAAACCTAAATGTTAAAAATTATATTTTCATTTCAAAGGGTATAAACCTACCTAACGCATTGGAAGGAGCTCTGAAATTTAAAGAAATAACATACCTACATGCCGAAGGGATGAGCAGCGGGTTTTTAAAGCATGGGACAATATCCCTAATAGATGAAAATATGGATACTGTGGCTCTGATTCCACCTTCAAATTCGGAGCTCTTTAAATCTGTAATCTCAAATATTGAAGAAATTAAGGCAAGGAATGGAAAAGTAGTAGGGATTAGCCCAGTAGGTATGGAAAATACCGATTATTTAATAAAAGTTCCAGATGTTTTGGAAGAGGTAAGTCCTTTTGTATATGCCCCTGCCTGTCAGTTGTTGGCATACTACAAAGCAGTTGAACTTGGAAGGGATGTGGATAAGCCAAGGGGATTGGCAAAGAGCGTAACTGTTGAATAATATAAGTTATTAATTTTCATCCTCTCTTCTATCCAACACTTCTATTAATTCCTCCATCTTTGGAGGTAGTTCGTCCCATCTCCAAAATCCTCTTAAAATATCTTCTTCGTCATAATACTTTTTTAGATAGTTTACCCATTTATTGAAGAGATCGGGGTGGAGCTCCTTGACCCTTAAAAATTCACTGTTTAAAGCTGCAGGGCATAGGTAACATCCTATTCTTTCAAATCCTTCTTCATAGAATGGATTGTACATCATGTTTCTTGAATATATGTAGCTCCATACATCAACGGCATTCCAGTCAAGTATTGGGAATACATTTGTTTGGAAATCTATATATCCATTTTTTCTTTCATAATCTAATTTTGACCTTGTAAAGCTCTCATACTTCCTTGAACCATCAATTGTTAGGATATTTTTATCCCCGTATTCATTCCTTAAAAATTCTTTTAAAGGGATAAGTTTACATGTGCTGTTACACCATCTGTTATCCTTGGTAGGAATCCCTTGGCTATCGAGCTCACTCCAAAAATCTCTACCCTTTACCACGTGTAAATTTAAATCGTATTCTTTGGCAAAATCTTTAACAAATTTTAAAGTCTCAGGGTATTCTAACCCAGTATCTATAAATATTACATCAATATCTTCAATTACCTTTTTAGCAAGGAGTGTTGATATAGAACTATCCTTACCACCACTAAATGACGCATTTATAACATAACCTTTTCTTTTATACATATTAACGTATTTTTTAAGTATTTCCAAGGACTTTTTTTCAAGGGCGTCCAGTCTCTTCTTATTTTCATCCAAATAATCCTTTATTTTCTTAGTTTCTATTTCCTTCTTTTTTACTAAATCCTTAACTTTCAATCTATTATTTTTTTTAACGCCAACACCTATAAAATCCCCTAATTCCAATCCTAAATAATCCATATCTCCGTTCATCAATTCTTTAAATTCTTCAATATTCTCCACCAAATCTTCATTAAGCCATTTTCCTTTAAGTCTTCTCTTTGTACGTTTTAAACTTACTTTCGGTTTTTCTAACAAATAGTAATATGGGGAAGGAATAAACTTCCAATCGAGGTCCACCAAATCAAATTCAAGAATGCCTATCTGAGTATCATTTAAATACACTCTTTTTCTGTAATCCAAACCACTGATTTTTTCAAGAAATATCAAATCATCGTATTCAAAATTCTTACCTGTAAGCTTGTTCAGTACATCAATTTCATACCTTGAAGCAAATTTTGTATCTTCTCTAAACATGATATCACACAATAAAGTTTATTTTGACATACTTAATTTATTATAATTAGAATAGATCTATGGAGTGCAATTTAATTAAAATATAATATATTTAAAATTAAAAACAGCCTATTGTTTAATGTATCTACCCAATATAATTAATTAAAAGTAAATTTCATTTATTCATTTATTATTCTTATGTTATGTAATACACACACCACTTAATTTGATAAAATAGTCGAGATTTAGGAAACTATAAAATCCATAGGATTTTTCAACTTTTTTAAAAAATTTCTTTTAAAGGATATCCTCAAGATATTTTATAAAATCTCCTTTTTTAGGTATGTAGGAACCACAGGCAAACTTGTGACCTCCACCACTTCCTCCAACCTTTTTTGAGGCGTATTTGATAGCTTCTGCCAAGTTTATATCTTCTGCAAATGAAATAAGTTTTGGACATCTTGCAGATACCTTGTAACCTTCATCGATCTCAGAAATTGCAAATATGGGTTTTTTCCAGTCTACTTCTTCTATAGAGTAACTCATCCCAGCTATAATACCTACAATATTTCCCCCTATTTTATTGTTTTCCACTTCAAAATATTGGAACTTATCCCTCTGAATTATTTCAACTTCGTTTTTTATATAGTCCAATGATTCTGAAATATTTCTCTTGTGGGACCTCAGCATTTTTTTCATTTTATCATAGTATTTATCCCTATCTCCTTTTAGTACTTGAAGGGGTGTTTCATACTCTCCGTATCTTGAACATGAATTTATACAGGTTGAAAACTCCTCTAAATTCCTTAGAGGTGACTTAATTTCTTCACTTCTAAGTTCATAACTTTCCCCAAATATTACCTTTGGCAGGTATACAATCCACTTTGGGGGCACATGCCGGTTACATTTACTTAGAAATTCAGTTCCAATCATTCTCTTTTCATCGAGTGTTAGTTCACATAGGTAATTTTTAGGTAGTATATTTGTATCGTATTTCCTATTTATTTTATTTATGAAGTCGATAATTCTAGAGTCGTTGTTCATTAAATCGGTCCTAACATCAGTGAAATACTTAATCGAAGTAAAAAGTGGTTTAGTATGTTTCCCATAGAACTGCAAATCAGGGAAATTTACAATATCTCCTGCTTCAATGGCATCCTTTAAAATTACCTCCCGATTAAGCCCCACCAACTTACCTTCAAGGTTCTGAATATCACCAACTGCTCCAAGTATGGCATATTTTGCAAGATCTGTATATCTAGGATCGCATATTTTAGCAAATAGATAACAAACTCCTGCCCCACAGATTTCCTTTCCACCGTCAATATTGTTATTCCATGGATTTACATTGATGATATTTTCAGGAAGTTTGGTATCGTCAATAAGGTGATGGTCCAATATAATTATATATTTATCCTTTCGATCCAGTAGGCCGTATTCATTCATTTTTTCCTTTATTAGTTCAAGCTGACCGCTACCTAGATCAGCAAATATTATTACATCGTAGTCAAAAGGAATTGTATCTATAGTTTTAAAATCTATCTGTCTTAGAAACATAAACTCTGCATCAATGTTGAGCCTTTCCATTAATTTTTCAAGTATTATTCTTGAATTTATACCGTCTGTATCAATATGCGTACAGATGAGAATATTTTTATCTCTATTTTTTCGAAGAACTTTCACCGCTTTTTTTAAATTTAAGATATACTCCATTTTCGGCACCGAAAATAATTAATATTAACTTAATTAAATAATCTATTAATTTAAATTATTTTTAAGAGGGGGTGGCGGTATTGCACATGGTACTTTATTTGGTTATTTTAGGTGTTATAGGACAGGTGATTATAAATTACACAAAGTCAAAGCCATTAATATATGTTTTTTTACTAATATTTTGTGCTGCAAACTTCCACTCAGTACTCAATTTGATAAGCTCTGGAAAAGTGGTAGGAGACCTAATTTCCATAGGAGGGTTTGCAATAATTACCATGATAATTTTTGAAATCTCTAGGGCATACTTTGATAACGCATTACACTATGATATTTCACCCGCCGCCGCTACCTATGATATTGAGGAAAAGTTACTTGAATACTATGCTGTAACAATTCTGTTCTATTCTGCATTGTTCTTTATTTTCTTATTGTATATAATACCCCTGGGATACTCAAGCTTATTCTACTTATCTTCAATTATGTTATATATTTCAATTACTATGCTAGGTAACAGTATTGTAAGGTTATGGACTTTTGAAATACTTATAGTGATCTATGTATTATTTCTAGTCGGAGCTCTATTGATTGAATTAATTGAATTTAGCTACTACATGGATATATTAATATCCTATGTGTTTTTGGTTCTATTCTATTTTGACCTAAAAGCACTGATAAAAAAAACAGTTGATAGAAAAATATCCTCTAGAAAAGTACTTAGGAAACTATACGATAAACATGATCAGAAAGATTAATTTAATCATCGAACGAAGTGAAGGTGAGCTATATCCACCGCAACCTACGGTTGCAGGGATCGAAGCAAATCGAAGATTTTCATCGAGAGTTGAATAATTGTAGATTATTCAACTAAATCCGAAGGATTTTATTAAATTAAAATTCCAAAATTTCCAGATACGCTGATAAGCGTGACGGGAGAACTGATTTATCCTTAATTTTAGTTTCTGAGTCATATACTGAAAAACATTCTGGAGATGGGTTGATTATAATAGTATCCCCTATTTTATCTATACACCTGCTTTCATGGATATGACCACATATACATAGTTTTGGTTGATATTCCTCAATTATTTTTCTTACAGCTTCACTGCCAACGTGGGTATCTCTCACTCTATCAGCCATAGTATCTTTAGGTGGGGCATGGGATAAAAATATAAAATTACCCCTCAATTCATCCTTTTGAATGTACTTTACGGCATTTTTAAATTTATTGTATAATTCCTCTTCACTATATTCGTTTGGAGTGTTGAATGGTGTTTTGTTACTCCCTCCTAACCCTATAATTTTAAGGTTTTTGAATTCTATATATTTTCCATCCATATTAAATCCATAATCATCCAGCTTTTTTATAACCTCAGGGGTATCACAGTTGCCGGGAACTGTCAAAATTCTTACCTTTTTATTCACATTTTTCAAAATATCCAATATTCTTAAATCTCGTCCAAAATGGGTTATATCCCCCGCTATTAAAATTAGGTCTGGCTTATACATTAAAATTTTATTGAAGTGTATTAATTTGCCATGTAAATCGGTTAAACCCATTATCCTCATTTTTGACACCTAAATAAAACTAATAAAAAAACTATTCTACAGTTATATTGCTTATATTATTTGATACATCCTCGGATATATTGTTTAACGCCTGAATTGTTTCATTTGCCTTCTGCCCCGCTATATCCATTTGAGTTCCTAAACCTAAGACTATAAACTAATGAACAATAGACAACGATATGATAATAAAATTAAAATATTTTAAAATATTAGTTGTTCACAAATTTTTCTGTACATATTATCAACATCAAGTTTAAATAGGCATCATTCTTCTTAAAAAATTAATTAAAACCTATAATCTAAAAATTTGTAGTTTTAGTCAACTTATAACGCGAACAACTAATTAAAACTATAAAAATACATTAAAAGAATTATAAAATTTGGAGTAAAAAATAATGGTAAAAGTAGATAAATAATCTAAAGATTACTTATCTCTTGGGCTTTTGATGTAGCTGCAGACGATAAATTACCTACTGTTGCGTTTGCACCTTCCCCTGCTTTTTCTGCAGCTCCTTTAACATTCTTCACATAGAAGTAAGCAGCTATTGCAGCAACGGCAACTGCAGCAGCTACTAAAATACCGATTTCCATTGAAACCTGCCCCTTTTTGGATGCTAATTTTTTTAAAAATCTCATCTAATCCCTCCAACAAGATTAACTACCATACGGTTAGTATCTATATGGATATATGTGTAAAAAAAGTATATAAACTTACCTATTCTCGACAAAAACCTAAAAGGTTTAGTTGAATAATCAAATTTGCCTCGATTAACCCATTAATTTATAACAACAAAAAAATAAGTGGGGGTACTGGGATTTGAACCCAGGTCCAGGGATTTCTCCTGCATCGGGTTTTAGTCCAAGCCCATATAGGCACTTGGAGTCCCCGATGATGGGCCAGACTACACCATACCCCCGAGCTCTAGAAAAATAGCAATGTTATATACTCAAACGCTATCATTAATTAGTAGCATGACTAATAGATAAAAAAAGATATATATATAGTTTTCTATTTTATCTATTTCTTACCTCTTCTAAAGTATAAGTATGCAGTTACTATCAATAGTGTAGCTATCGTAATTGATGGAATTAAGGACCAAGTGCTACTTTTCTCAACCTTTAATTTTACAGTTTTTTGAGTTATATATACGTTGTCGTCCCCTTCTTCCCTATCTCCTACGGCCCTTAACTCAACTGTTATTGTGTATTCCTTTGGAATTGCATTTTTATCCACAGCTACAACAATAGCCCCAGTTCCCGTCTCATTTGGACTTAATGTTCCAACTATATCGCTTTTTTGGGGATAGTCAAACGGCTGTTTTGAATTTCTTATTGCACTTATTTTTATATTCTCCCCTTTCTCATTTCCTATATTTTTTACAGTTATGTAAATGGTATTTTCCTTACCTGCCTGTACAATGTGTTCTTCTGGGATTATTTCAACTATGGGCTTTGGTTTTATGTAAATATCTACGGTCTTAGTTAAAGAGTGTTTTTTGTTAAATATATCCAAATAAGTTATGTTTATAGGCACTTGATAGTGTTTTGGTGGAGTATACCTGCCAACATCCACGTAGAAACTTACCTCTTTACTATCCCCACCAAATAATGTTCCAATATCCTTAAAGTTTGCATTACTCCAGCTGTCCTTAAATGGATAATCTGCAATAAGTTTTAACTGTATGTCCTTTGCTTTACCATGTCCATTGTTTGTAATTGTTGTGTCTATTCTAACATAGGTATCTCCAGGCTTAATCTCTTTTGGTGTTGTAACTACATTGGAGATTCCCAACAAAACATCCCCTTGAACAACAAATCCAATATTTATATTTTCAGTCCTTTGGATCCCATCCTCATCAATCCAGTTTAAGGTTGCTGGTATCAAATAAGAACCTTCTGGTGTTTTTTCATTTGTATACAGTTTTAAATCTAAAGTTTCACTTTCACCAGAGTTTAAACTTCCCATGTAAAATTTGGTGGTATCTACTGGAGTTATGTAGTCATTTCCATTTATTGTTAAAGTGCATTGTTTTGCGGTTCCAGTTCCTTTATTTTTAATAACTATTGGAATTGTTTGGGTTTTTGCAGGCGTTAATGTAACGTTATCATTACTATTCGTTATTTCAAAGTTTGCAAGACCATACACTGGCAAATAGTAGATTTTTGTAAATTCATAATGGGTTACAACCTCTTCTCCATTATCATATTCAACAACATCGTAATATATGGTTACATCCAATCTATAGTCTCTTGAAGGGGCCTCTTCATTTACATGCAGTTTAAAATAAACTGTATCGCTCTCTCCAGCATTCAAATGGGTAATTGTGGCAACACCCTTGGTAGGATTAACCTGTTTTAATTCAAATGGATAGTGGGATTTTATTGATACTCTAACATCCCTTACTTCATTGTTGTAATCATCGTTTGTTATTTTAAACCATAAATCCACATCATCTCCAGGATGGATTATATTTGGATTGTACTGTGGTTCATCCATTTGTAAAGCATAAGCACTTGAAATAGTAACAATTACCATCAATAAACATACTATAAATTTACTCACATGTTCAATAGGATTATCAATAATTTTTCCCATTTTCTCCCCCACTTATTTTTTCATGTCTTGAGCTCCGCTCGAGGATAATGAATTATTATTTTTTTTGTATCGTGAAGTTACATATTTCTCCTCAATTACTAACAAGGCAGGTAATAGTGCTATGACGACACACATACAGAAGAAAATACCTATTGCACAAACTCTTCCTAAGTTTGCCATCAGTGGTAGTGGGGCCATTGTAAGTGCTAAAAACCCAATAATTGTTGTTGTAGTTGTAGTAAATATTGCAGTTCCGGTGCTTACAACGGCGGTTTCTAGTGACTCCTTCATAGGTCTTTTATTTTTAGTCCTTTCTTCCTCATACCTGTGCATTAGATGTATTCCATAATCAATACCCATACCAAGTAACAAAGAACCCATACCTGCAGTTGCCATATCCAATGGGATACCGAGTAGTCCCATCGCCCCGCCAGTCCAAACTACTGCAATTAACACAGGAATTAATGGCATAGCTGCAGAAAGTGGCTTTCTAAAGTAAAGGTATAGTACGATTAAAATTCCGGCTAAACCCAGTAATGTTGTAAAAGATTGGCTCTTTTTCATTAATTTATCTGTTAAAAGGTTCATCGCAGGCGTTCCGGTATATACAACCTCTACACCAGGAGGAACCGGAGCATCATCCACAGTCTCATAAACATCGGCCATAACTCTCCTTAACTTACTTTTATCTCCCCCCACATCGGTATCAGCATTTACTATCACCATGGAGTAATCAGCATTATAAATTCTATTTTTTTTATCATCGGGAAGTGAATTGTAAATTTCTTTTACTGTATCCAAATCATTCGGGATATTCCCATCATTTCTTTGGATTATTTCATCTGCAGGTGAACTTACCTTAGTAATGCCGTTGACATCTTTTAAATCGTCTTCAATAAACTTTATCAATTTAAGAACCCTTGGATCTCTTATGTCGTTTACCTTATCGGGGCTGTCAGAAGGTTTTAATTTTATAGCTATTGCAACAACGTCAGTTCCTCCAAAATTATCCCTAACCTCGTATAATGTCTTTATTACAGGATCATCCTGAGGAAGCATCTTTTCAAATGCAGTTTGAGATTTTATATTTGTTGAAGAAATTCCCGCAAAGATCGTAATAATAAGAATAATCAAAACCATTAAAATGGGATTTTCTTCTGAAAAACTGGCTGTTTTTTTTAAAATCTTTTCAATCATTTAATCACCATAACCTACCAAGTGCTGTCTTGAAAACCATTATTGATTTCCAATCTACCTTGCTGGATTAATCAAGTAACCTAGTAGCTTAATTCATCAAGAATTTGTAAAACCTTCTCAGAAGCTTTTTTCATCCTCTCAATCCCCTTTATCTTCTGTTTTATGAATTCTTTCTCTTTCCCTTCTGATTTTTGTTCTATTTCTTTTAATTTCTCATAAGTCTGAGCTACGAGCGCATGTCTCTTTTCTACTATATTCTTAAATGGGAAAAATCTATCTACAGTCTCGTAGTAATTTTTTCTATCTCCTTTAATCCAGACTTTTCTAATTAAACCCAATTCCTCAAGTTTTCTTAGGGCCATGCTCACGTTACCCTTACTTATTCCCAACTCCTCCATAATGTCGGCTATACAGAGAGGTTTTTCTGAAAGGTAAATCACCGCATGAACTTCGCCTACTGATTTACTGTGACCATGAATTCTAGCCAGTTCTGAAAATAACTCTACAATAATTTTTTTAACATCTTCGATATCTCCCATAATAATACCACCGAACGAAACTCCAGTTTTCATTCAACATCTATTGTTCAAAAATTTTTGAATATATTGAACAAATATAAAATTAAAATAACATATAAACTTTACGGCTGTCACTTGTAGATATTACAAAGACAGAAACATGCACCAATAAAAACCATAAATTACAATGTATAATATGATAATATATACTATGGGAAATTATGTTAGAAATAACATTTGAAATAGTAGTACCAATTGTTTTGGGAATTATTGTAGGATATATTTTAGGGATTAACTATGACAATAATATTTTTATCGTAATCGGATTTTTTATCGGAATTTTAGTAAGTTTTTTAAGAATTGTAAAATTCATTAAAAATTATAATAAAAAAGGAAGGAAATAAAAGTAAAAAATAGAAATTGACGATGTGATAATTAGGTGATACATTGGAACTTTTAATTAAGGAAGAATCTGATACCAACCCAGAATATGGAACAAACCCTTATGATAGAGATATGAATGAGCTCTTAAAAAATGGGCTTGTATTAATAGACAAACCATCTGGTCCAACATCTCACGAGGTATCTTCGTGGGTTAAAAATATTTTAAATATAGATAAGGCAGGGCATGGAGGAACCCTTGACCCAAAGGTAACTGGAGTTTTACCTATTGGACTTGAAAACACCACAAAATGCATTCCAATCTGGCACATGCTCCCAAAAGAATACGTATGTCTAATGCACCTCCACAGGGAGACTGACGAGGATAACTTAAAAAAAGTTTTTAAAGAATTTACTGGAAGAATACTACAAAGACCCCCATTAAAAGCAGCTGTAAAAAGAAGTTTGAGAATAAGGAAAATATACAACATGGATATTTTGGAAATCGATGGAAAAGATATATTATTCAAAGTTAGATGCCAATCTGGAACATACATAAGGAAGCTTGTAGATGACATTGGCGAAGCTCTTGGAACCTCTGCCCATATGCAGGAGTTAAGAAGAAGCAAAAGCGGGCCTTTTGAAGAATCTGAGACCATTTATTTGCAGGATTTAAAGGATGCATACCATTTTTGGAAAGAAGATAATGACGAAGAAGAGCTCAGAAAAATAATAAAGCCCATGGAGTACGGACTACGGCACTTAAAAAAGATAGTGATCAAAGACAGTGCCGTAGATGCAGTATGTCATGGCGCAGATGTTTATGTTAAAGGTATTTCAAAACTAAGTAAAGGAATAGGTACTCAAGAAGTGGTATTGATAGAAACACTAAAAGGAGAAGCTGTTGCAATAGGTAAAGCCATCACTAACACGAAAGAAATTTTAAAGGCCGAGGATGGTGTAGCTGTAGATGTTGAAAGGGTATTGATGGAACCTGGAACCTATCCTAGAATGTGGAAGAAAAATAAAAATAAAAAATAAATAAAAGAATCTTTAAAATATAAAAAGTCAATTTGGCAATAAACGATATTGTTTAAATTTTTAAATTATCACGACAACATTACGATCATTAATATTGTCAATATATAAATTTTAAATTCCTACTAACATAATGTATTATAATTAGCCAAACAGGCCATATAAAACTCTAAAATTCGAAACAACATAACAACATAGAGGCATAATATTATCAATGAATTATAAGGTGATTCCATGAAGATAACAATAGATGAAAACTACTGTAAAGGTTGCGACATATGTATAGTTGTATGCCCCAGAGACGTTTATGTAAAATCTGATAAATTAAATAAAAAGGGAATATATCCCCCAAATCCTGTAAACGTAGATAAATGTACAAAATGTCAACTATGCATCCTCCAGTGCCCAGATCAAGCTATAACCCTTGAAGAATAAGAAGATAAAAATTTTTAATTAAGTGTGATTTCATGCTGCTGTGTATTGCCACAAAGCTTAGCCAGATAAATAAAAACGATAAATTAAATGAATATAAAGATTCTCGAACCCACCTCCAGAGGTTAATTGAGTTAAATAAAAAAGTATCCAAACATTTTGACTACCATGTTATTGATGCTGAGGAACATCCATTGACCGATGAAGAAACTTTAGAAAATTTAAAAAAAGCTGTTTTGACTATTCAAAGCAGACGAAAAGATGCTTTTGATTTACTGGATCTTTACAGTTCCTACGACATTGAAATATGTGTAGTCCTTGGAAATAAAGCATATTTGTCTGGGGAGGAATTAAAATTCAAAAGATCCAGAATTTTGGATGTTTTGAATAGGGCATTGGAGTTAAAGAACGATATATGGGTTGGGACTGAAGGTGTAGAAGATATTGTAAAAAATATAATAATAGAAAACGATTTAATATACTATTATGTGTACGGCTGTGATACTCCAGATTCGAGCTCGGAAATTAAACAAATTGCCACATACATCCCTTTTGCCAATAATGTGGATACAGAAATCCTAAAATCCATGGAAGGTTATTTAAGCAGAAGGTTTGGTAGAACCAGTTCATCTCATCCAACCCAGAGCTCTGAATCCTTTCAAAATTATTATATGGAAAACTGGAAAAATTATATATTGTCATTAAATGATATGGATGAAGATATTATAAAAGAGATAAAAAACAAAAATAAAATCATTGTTGGATATCCCATAAATTTAGATTTCGATGAGATTATTGGTTTTAAAAGAATTTTTATTTGATTTAATTATATTAAAAATATAATTATTGTTTAATTCTTATTTTTGTCTGAATTTAATGCGTTCATAAACCTGTGTTTTATCACAACAGGATTTATATCGATATTTTTAACTTTTTCATTGTATGCCGTAGCCTTTGCAACAATGACTTTTGTACCATCCTCTCTTAAAGATTTTTTTATGGCCTCCCTTAATTCATCTTCACTTCTCACTTCTACGGCATCGAGCTCACATCCTTCAGCTATTTTAGAGATAATTACTTTGTTTGTATGGGTAGGTTGGTTACCAGTTGAGCCATAGGCAGAGTTATCCACAATTAACAAAACCAGATTCTTAGGTTTAACATGCCCTATTGTAGATAGTGAGCCCATATTCATTAAAACTGAGCCATCTCCATCGATTACAACTACCTTCTGTTCTGTTGAAGTAGCCAATCCCAAACCTATTGAAGAAGCCAAACCCATTGAACCGAGCATGTAAAAATTCTTTTCTCTATCTTTTACATGGTAGAGTTCCTTACTTGGAATACCTATGTTGCTGATTACGAGCTCATCGTCAATGTATTCCATCAATATTCTTATTATATCTATTCTTCTAAGTTCTCCCATTGTTTCATTCCCCATATTTTTGAATGATTTCCTTTAGATTTAAAGTACCGTTATGAATTGATGTTCCTATTAAAACACCCTTAACTCCCAAATCACCTGCAGTTTTTAGGTCGTTTTCGTTTTTAATACCTCCTCCAATATAAACCGGGTTGTTGGTTTTGTCCATGATTTTTTTTATCAATTCCTGATTAATACCTCTTTGAGTACCTACGGAGGATATATCCAAAATTATCAAAGGAATTTTATCATTGGTATTGTTGACTTCATTTAAAATATGATCCAGATCATAGTTTAAAAGCTTCCCATCTTTAAAATCCAAACTAAGTATGATGTCTTTTTCTGTTAATAAACTCAAATCCTTTAAGGTTTCTGTTCCAATAATTGCCTTATCGCAAATTTTTAAAACTTTTTGTAAATCATCTCTATTCTTTACTCCTGCATCCACAATTTTGTTAATATCTATTTTTTTGATTGTCTCAAAATTATCTCCCTTTCCCATTATAGCGTCTAAGTCAGCAATATATACGGTTTTTACTCCGTTTTCTTTATATTTTTCTACTATCTCCACAGGGTTGGAAGAGTTACATAAAATAGATTTTAA
Organism: Methanothermococcus thermolithotrophicus DSM 2095; assembly: GCF_946463545.1. Lineage (NCBI taxonomy): Archaea > Methanobacteriati > Methanobacteriota > Methanococci > Methanococcales > Methanococcaceae > Methanothermococcus > Methanothermococcus thermolithotrophicus. The sequence continues at coordinate 696,239 of NZ_OX296583.1, forward strand.
TGGTTTATACTCTTGTCTATTTCCGCTTTTACCATGAACTGCAATTTTATCCATTAAATCTAAAACCGGTATAATTTCCATGAATATCACTGCATTATTTAATATTTGTTATTTAAATTAGATATAAGGATTAATTAGGATAATATATTATTAAATTAAAATTAAATAAAATCACTTCGTGATTTTGTAGCTCTTCGCTCACTTCGTTCGCTCCGATAAACATAGAAAAACAATAGCATATAGAGTCGTTTAACATTAATGACAATTAACAGCTACAAAATAGATGTACGTGTTATTGTTATTTATTAGTTATTATTTATGTAAAAAGAGATTTGTTTGAAGGGTCCCTAAAAGGGTTCCCCTTCAATACACGGGCGTATATGTTTGGATGTAGGATACCTAATATTTTATTTTTTTATTTTAATAGTATTTAGATTAATTACATCATTTCGTCTACTTTCTTAATAAGCATCTTAAGTATTTCTGTGTCAGTTAGAAGTCCTTCAGGAGGATCAACGACTTTTTTAAGAGCGATTGGAACTCCGTCCATTCTATAAGCAGTTCCTCCAAGTTCCACTCCAGCAATTGCTGGCGGTATTATTATGTTTGCCAGCTCAGTTGTTGGAGTTTGGTGAGGGTCTATGCATACCAGTGGTATTTTTGCCATATGTTGTACTGCCTTTTGAGGGAAGTGAGCTCCAGGGTCTGAAGCAATGTTCATCATCATATCTGTTTCTCCTCTCTGGAGAAGGTCGTTTGCAGCAGTTTCTCCAGGGTTATACCTTGGGTAACCTTTTGAGAAGTCTACAGCGTATGGATAACCGGTTAGCCAAGTACTTACTTGGTTGAAACCGTTAACGTTGTAGTGACCTCTCATTGGTATAAGACCAAATTTGGTGTAGGCATTTAAGTCTATGATCAACTGAATTGCGTTGTCGATAATTCTGTGCTTTCCTTTGCTCATTGTTACTCCCATTGCAAAGTGGAGCTCCCCGAATTGAGCACTTTTACAGACATCCATTGCTTCATAGATGGTTTCTGTTGGAATTCCTGCTACCTGATCTACTTCTAACTTGAACCCTTTTAATGCTGCTCTCATCGCGCTGATAAGTTCATAGTCCTTGTGAGGTTCTACCTGTAAGTGTATGTCAGCCAATTTTGCTGTATCTGTTTTCCTTGGATCTACGACAATCATTGTTCTGTCTTTTCTACCTCTTTCCCTGAAGAACCCTCTAGCAAATACTGAATATCTGCTCATGTGTCTTGGGTGGGCATGCATTGGGTTTGAACCCCAGAATATAACTGTATCAGCTCTGTTTTTAATTTCTCCAAGGGTACATACTGGGTATCCTACATCCTGTACCGCTAATAATGATGGCCCGTGTCAAACACTCGCAGTGTTATCAAGTACTGCTCCTACTTTTTCTCCAAGGATAATACCTTTTTGCTGTGCGTGGCATTCTGTAGCACTCCATCCATAGATAAGAGGAAGTTTTGCTTCAACAAGCAATCTAGCAGTTTCTTCAACTGCAGTTTCGTAATCAACTTCCTTAAAATCATCTTTCTTATTTTCTCTCATTAACGGTTTTGTATATCTAACCGCACCTTCAAAATGCATGAACTTTGCATTTCCTATTCTACATGCGTTTCTTGTTCCCACGATGTGATTGTGGTCATCGACGAGAACTTCTATATCATCACATAGTGTCCCACAAAAAGGACATACTACGTTTTTAACAACTTTTACCAAATGAATCACCCCTTGAGGGTATATGTGTGTATAATATTGTAAGAATTATTTAGTATATTTGTGTTATTCTCTCTGTTATTTTAATACCAAAGCTTCTTTTTTAGCCTTGTTACATGCGTCAATGCACTTCAAGCACATAACGCAGTATCCCTTTAAAGGCATTTCGTCGTCGTCGCTAAGTTCCAACGTGCTCTGTGGACAGACTTCAACACAAGCGCCACATTTATCACATAATGATGGATTGAATTCTATTCTGTCGTATTCTTTCCCATCATGGGTTACTTTTCCCATTTTCAAAGCGCCTGTTGGACATGCCACTGTACAGGCCCCACACCTAATACACATTCTAAACTCATTTTTCCTGTCGGTCTTTTTTCTGCTTGGAAGTTCCATCCCTTTTGCATTGACTACTTTTATTGCTCCTGTTGGACACTTCATAGCACATGGTCCACAGTATTTACACTTTTCTTCGAGCCACACTAGACCTTCCTGTGTTATTGGTTTTGGAGGTTCGTACTCTACCTCCAAGTTTATTGCATCGACAGGACAGTTAATTTCGCATAGATGACATGCTGGACATGCTGCAGGTAAATCCACTAGAAGCCTATCTGCATCATATTTGATCATGCTTCCTGGACAGATTTCAACACATTTTTCACAGCCGATACATACTTCATCATCAACTGTGAATGATTTAATTGTTTTCTGTCTTTTTTTAGGCATTTTTCCTGCAACGAATATTGCATTCCATGGACATGTCTGTGAACATACTGTACAGTAGATACATTTATCTTTGTCAACTACTGCCTTACCTTCTTCAACGGTAATTGCATCAACTGGACATTCATCCACGCAAACTCCACATGCTACACAGTCGTCAGTAACTGCTATTGGTTCTTGTGGGATGGTAACTTCTTTTTTAGGTTTTTCGATTTTTCCAGGAATTGAAATTATATCTATAGGACAAATTTCAACACATTTTTCACATAGGACACAGTGGCCCTTTGAATATGGGAATCTATCATCTACTTTTTTAATTCCAACTGGACATGCTTTTGCACATGCTCCACATTTTACACATTTTGTTCCATTAAATATTATCTTGCCGTCCTTCTCAACCAATGCTCCTGTAGGACATGCTCCTGCACATGAGAAACATAATATACAGGTCTTGAATGGAGCGATTTCTATTGCCTCTGTAGGACATGCCTTAGCACAGGCATTACATACAAGGCATACATCCTCTTGTATTGATATTCCTGCCAAGTGATAACCCCCATGAAGTTTTTATGGAGTATAATCTTTTTCCTTCTGCGTAGAAGGATTTTTTCCTTTAACCTCCCATTTCTGGGTTCGGTTAAAGATTATTCTTCTTTAACTACTTCAAGGATGACATTTCCTTTTTCATCCTTGACGATCATGTGAGCTGCACATGAGTATCATGGGTCATAAGCCCTTAAAACCATCTCAATTAAGTTCAATTTTTTCTCATCAACCATATTACCACCTTATATTAGGGGTTTATTATTCTTGGTCAAAGATTATTTGTGCTGCCTGTTGGATAGCTTTTTCCATTGTAGGAACGTTATGGGTTGTTGCAACAATCATGTTTGCCTTTGTAACTATACCATTGTCATCGGTTTCATAGTTGTGGAATAACGTTCCTCTTGGAGCATATACTACTCCAACACCATTTCCTGCCTTTGGCTCAACCTCTGCCTTAACATCTGTTGATGTTATTTCGCTGTCGTTTAAGAGCTCTTTAACTCTTTCGCATGCTTCAAGTAATTCTATTAATCTTGCATGGTTGTATGCCAAGGATTGGTTTGCAGGTTTTCCAAATGTTTCTGCAAATTCTTTTCTTGCTTCCTCTGCTAAAGGTGTAGACATACTATCGCATACGTTTAACATGGCTAATGGACCGACCCTATAAAGACCATCAGGATAACCTACTTTTTTGTTGTATGGATATTTTACATAGCTGTGTGAAACTGCATGTTCTCCAATGTAGTCCATGTACTCGGATGGTTCGAACTCCATCTTTTCCTTTCCATCTGGTGAGAGGAATCTTAAGGTTCCGTTGTAGAAATCATGTTTTCCATTATTTACTAAACCTAAGTACCAAGTGTCAATGACACCCAGGGTCTTTACTTGGTCGATGTACTGTTCATTAAGTGATTTTATCAATTCTATACCTTCACTGGCATATTCAACCATTGTGTCGATTTCTTTTAAGAGCTCATCTCTTTCCTCTTCTTTCAACACCTTGGATATACCTCCAGGTATTGCAGTTACTGGATGAATTGGTCTTCCACCGGTCATTTCAACTAAGGTTTGACCGAATTTTCTCAGTGCTATTGCTTTTTTAGCCGCTTCTGGTGCTTTATCAATTACACCAACGATATTTCTAACTGCAGGATCTGCATCAGGACCAACTACGAAGTCAGGTACAGCCAAGAAATAGAAGTGAAGTGCATGACTATGAATCATGTTACCAAGGTGCATTAACTCCCTAAGTTTGTTAGCTGCACTTGGTACTTCAGCTCCCCAAGCTGCATCAATAGCCTTGGCACTCGCCAGGTGGTGAGCAGTTTGGCAGATACCACATATTCTAGGAACTATCCTAGGAACTTCCTCTGCGGGTCTACCTACAACAAACTGTTCAAAACCTCTTAAAGCCGTAATATGCAACTTCACATCTGTTGGCTTTCCTGAGTCGTCCAATGTAATCGTAACTTTTCCATGCCCTTCAACACGGCTTATAGGTTCAATTGTAACTTTGCCCATAGAGTCACCATGTTCTATTTTTATTAGTTATTTCTAATCTTCAATTTTGAAAATTATTTTTATCAGCTACCAAAGGTAGCGTAATTATGAATCGAAACAAAGCTTCAACTAATCCTTCGAGTTCTTATTCGAACTGAAGTTTTATTCAATTTTCTTAGATATTAAGGCTGCAGGTAGTGTAAATCTATTAAATAATGCCGCTTTATCAGGAATCTCCAGTGCAGCATCCCCTGAACATGCGTAGGTATTTGCTGCCGCAGCTCCCTGATCTAAAACTGCATCTGTCTTACCGTAACATCCCCTACATGGTACTCCTGCATTAGGACACATGGCTCCACATCCAACTCTTGTAGCCATACCTATGCAGGTGTAACCTTGCTCAAACAAACATCTATCTGGATCAGGTGTTCCTTCAAAGGTCCTCTTGAATTTCTCAGGATAGGTACCTTTCTTCTCTCTCGGACACTCATCACATACTATTTTTGTTGGTAGTTGTAATTCTCTTCCCTCCAATAATGCAGCAATGGCTTCTGCGTTCATTTCAGGTTTTGGAGGGCATCCTGGTAATATTAAATCAACATCTATAATTTCAGGAACAGGCTTTACAACATCTAGTAACTCAGGTATCTCTTCTGAAGGAAGTTCTCCAGGATTGTCTGTTGTTGCTGTATTGTATACAGTCTTTTCAAGATCGTCTTTTGAATATAAATTACCCAGTCCTGGAATTCCACCATAAACTGCGCAGGTTCCCCATGCAACAACTATTTTTGCCTTTTCTCTAAATTCTTTAATTAGGTGTTCTTCATGTTCGTTTCTTGCTCCACCTTCAATACACACTACATCACATTCTGGAATCTCCTTTGCATCGGCGATAATAGGAGCATAAACTATTTCCAAGTTTGGCAGAACATCCAACAGTTTTTCGTGTAAATCCAAAAGTGACATGTGGCATCCAGAGCATCCACACAACTGTATCATAGCCAGCTTAACCTTATCTGCCATTTAATCACCTTATAAAATTTAAAAATAAGTATAAAACCCCTCACGTTAGGGGCGGTCCTCCCACAGGTCCTTTCGGTTCCCCACGGGATTCATCCTCTTTTTTACTTACTTAAGCCTTGAGAGGGTTTGGACCTAATTTCTTAACCCTTTCGGTCATTTCCTTCACAGCATCGACGAATTTATCTGCTTCTGCACCACTCATGAAGTACATTTCAACCCTGTCTCCGCCAATGCCGAGCTCATCTAAAATTTGTTTGGTTAATTTAACCCTCTCGTCGGCTCTAAAGTTTCCAGCTTCAAAGGCACATTCGTTAGGTTTTCACCCTGCAACAAATACAGCGTCAGCACCTTTTTGGAATGCCCTCAATGCGTAGGTAATATCAAATTTACCTGCGCATGGAACTCTTATAGGTCTGACGGTTGCAGGATACTGTACCCTACCTGTACCAGCCAAATCTGCTGCACCGTATCCTCACTGGTAGCATACAAAGGCCATAATTACCGGTTCAGCCATAGTATCCCCTTTATGATTTTTTAAGAGTATATTGATTTAAAGATAAATTAATTCAAAGTTCCGTAAAGAGCTACATAGCTCCCATCAGCACACCCTGGCAATGCCTTCGGGTAATGCCTCATCTGTTAAACTTAACCACCCTTTTATGTTGAATATTAATTTTGCTGAGTTTATTTATTTTACAATTATTGTTTAATTCTAAATTTACCATTCCCTGTTTAAGTAAGATATAATAATATTACATATCATTGCAATCCTGCTGGTTTAGTCTTGTAAGTCTTATTATTTTTATTTATTCGTTAATCATTTTTCCGGCATCTAACATTCCGTCAATTATAGAGATTATTTGGTCATCTCTGTAGTATCTTAATTGCATAGCTCCACTTGGGCATGCTCCTGCACATGCTCCACATCCTTTACATGCAACGTCATCAGTTACTGCGACTACGTGCCCATCCTTCTCCTCGTAGGATATAGCGTTATATGGACACATTGCACCGCAAACTTCGCATCCACCGCATACACTTTCATCTACGACGGCACGGATCATTTCGATCTTAAAGTTACCCTGAGACATTGGGATTGCCACTGCACTTGCAGCACCTTTTGCCTGAGCTACTGTATCAGGAATATCTTTTGGACCCTGAATAACACCCGCAATTGCTACACCATCAACTTTTGTATTGACTGGTGCTAATTTAGGGTGCATTTCTTTAAGGAATCCTTCTGGACCTACGTCAAGTCCCAGTTTCTTAGCCAAGTCCTTGGTGTCTGGTTTTGCTACAAGTCCTGCTGAGAGAACTACTAAATCAGCTTCTATTTCTAATATTTCTCCCATCAATGTATCTTCTACTCTGACAATCAAGTTCTTGGTTTCTGGGTCTTCAATGACGTTTGCAGGTCTTCCTCTTATGAACTTAACCCCAAACTGTTCCTGAGCTCTCTTGTAGTATTCTTCGTATCCCTTACCAAAGGACCTGATATCCATGTAGCAGATGTAAACTTCTGCATTTGGATCGTGCATTTTCATTAACTGTGCGTTTTTCAGTGCAAACATACAGCAAATTCTTGAACAGTATGGGTTTCCAATTTTTTCGTCCCTTGAACCAACACACTGTATGAATACGGTTTTGTGTGGATGTTTTCCATCGCTTGGTCTGATTTCGTGCCCTCCAGTAGGTCCTGCAGGGTTGATCATTCTTTCCAATTCTAATGTGGTTATAACGTTGTCGTAAACTCCGTAACCATATTCTTCCTTAATTGTTGGGTCAAATTCATCGTAACCTGTCGCTACGATTATTGTACCGACTTTTATTTTGAGTTCTTCTGGTTCCTGCTTGTAGTTTATTGCATTAGGACCACAGACCTTTGCACATAATTCACAGTCGATACAATGTTCTTTATCTATTGTATAAACCAGCGGGATTGCTTGTGGGAATGGTACGTAAATTGCTTTCCTAGTACCTAACCCCATGTCAAATTCGTTAGGCACTTCAATTGGACAAACTGCGGCACATGCACCACATCCGGTACATGTACTTTCGTCAACATATCTCGCTTTTTTCTCAATGGTTACCTCGAAGTTACCGATGTAACCTGAAACTTCTTTTAACTCAGCATAGGTAATTAATTCAACATTAGGGTGGTTCGCTACTGTAACCATCTTAGGCGCAAGGATTCACAGTGCACAGTCATCGGTTGGGAAAGTCTTGGCAAGCTGCGCCATTCTTCCCCCGATTGACTCATCTTTATCCAACAAGTAAACTTTGAATCCCTGATCAGCCAAGTCAAGAGCTGACTGTATTCCAGCAATACCTGCTCCAACGACAAGACAGCTCTTATCGACATCTACCACTTTCTGTGGGACATCTTCTAATCTCTTGGCTCTTTCAACCCCTCCAGCAACTAATTCCATCGCTTTCTTAGTTGCTGCTTCAGTATCATCCATATGAACAAATGAATCGTGTTCTCTAATATTTACAAACTCTAAATAGTAGGGTGATATACCTGCTTCTGCGAGACAACTTCTAAATGTTGGCTCGTGGATTTTTGGAGTACATGCTGCAACCACTATCCTGTCTAATCCATATTCTTTTATGGCATCTTTAATTAAGTTCTGACCTGGATCAGCGCACATAAATGGATAAGTTTTTGCAACTACTACTCCATCAAGTTTGGAAGCAAAATCCTTAACAGCTTCACAATCCACGATACCATTAATATTGGCACCGCAGTAGCATACAAACACCCCAACTTTGGGGTCACTCATGGATTCACCTCCCTGGTAATAATATAACTATAGGATATACATCTATAACTACACTCACATTATTATAAAAACATATATTCTTAATTTTTCTAATAAGGGATATAAATTAATTAAAAAAACCTCATTTTTCTTAAAGTGATATTTATTATCATTTCTAGAAAAAATTTTAAGAATAAATATCGAACTGTATGCTTATTTTATCAATACCGAAAAATTTATATATGTAAAGCTTAAATGTATATGATGCACGGTGTGGGACAGTAGTAAACTAATTATTTTACACCCCCTCATACCCCCCTACCGCTGATAACACCGTGTAGGAGACATGTCTCCTAAATCCCATTCCCACCCCTCATACCCCCTAAATAAGGAATGTAATAAAAATTTTTAAGAATTTAATGATTTAAAAAATAAACCCCCCCGTTCTATTTTTTACCCCTCCCCTCTTATTTTAACGACTATTGTTTTGTAGGATTTATAGGACTTATGGAATTTTATATTTTTTTATCGTATATAATCGTGTATTTTAATATATCGATTTTAACTTTGAGAAATCTTTAAATATCATTTAAAAATATAGGTTAAAAAATGAGCATAGTTGAAAAGAGGGATTTTATGAATTTAATTTCATTGTTATTTAGTTCACTGTTTTACATTCTACCAGCATACTTTGCCAATGCATTTGCCTGCATATTTGGTGGAGGGACACCTGTAGACCTGGGGAAAAACTTCATTGACGGTAAAAGGATAATAGGAAACGGTGTAACCTATAAAGGAACTTTTTTTGGAATATTATTTGGAACGATCGTAGCTATTCTACAGGGAGTTATTGTTAATCTAAAAATTATAAATATTGACGGCAGCAGTATTTTCTATTATAACGTTTTTGAATATGCATTTATAGGGTTTCTATTATCATTTGGGGCCCTTTTTGGAGATATGATTGGAAGTTTTATTAAAAGAAGACTCGGGATAAAACAGGGGCGACCTGCACCACTATTGGATCAAACGGTTTTTGTCATATTTGCCATACTATTTGCATATCCATTTTCGCCCATACCTTTTGAAATGATTGTTACATTGTTGATTATCTCACCTGTCATTCACCTATCTTCAAATATCATAGCCTACAAGTTGCATATAAAAAAAGTATGGTGGTAAATTATAAATAAAACCAAAGTTTCAAAATCAACATTCAATCAATAATAACTGGTTATTTGCAACACATATTTAGAAAAGGTGAAAAAATGATATACCTTGATTTAGAACTAAATGACACCCCTGGGGAGCTACTAAAAGCACTAACACCCATATCAACATTAGGGGCCAATATCATAAGTGTGATCCACCTAAGGGAAAAGAAAAGCAACAGTAGAGTTCCTGTAAAAGTAGTTATAGACAAAGTCGATGAAAAACTATTAAACATTATCATCGAAGAACTTGAAAAAAGGGACATAATTGTAGCAAAAGTGAATGAAACTAGAAGAAAAATAAACTTAGATGTTGTAATTGTTGGACACGTGGTAGATACAGATGTAAGAGACACAATAGATAGAATAAACGAAATTGGTCTTGTAATCGATTTAGATTTGGTAATGCCAGATCCATACAAAGAATCCTCCGCAAGAATGAAGATAGTAATAGATAGTGATAAGTTAAATGAGCTGTATAAAGAATTAGACAAAATCTCAAAGGAGAAGGACTTATTATTTATTAAATCATGTTAGAGGGATGAATATGAAGATTATTTTAGTTGGGTTTGGAGTTATTGGAAAAGGTGTGGCCAAAGTCATTGAAGAAAAAAAGGCGCATCTCATGGAGAAATATTCTCTAGATTTGAAAGTTGTAGCCATTTGTGACAGTAGTGGTGCAGCAATATGCGAAGAAGGGCTAGACCTAAAAAAAGCGCTTGAAATTAAGGAAAAAACTGGAAAAATAATAAACTATCCTGAGAAGGGTAAAGAAATATCTATTTTAGACGTAATTAAAACAGTTGATGCTGACGTTATTGTTGAAGCTACCCCTACAAACATTGAAACTGGTGAACCAGCAAAAACTTACATGCTTGAAGGATTTAAAAACGGTAAACACGTTGTAACTGCAAATAAAGGACCTTTGGCATTACACTTTAAGGAGCTCATGGAATGTGCAAATAAAAACGGTGTAACATTTAGATATGAAGCCTCAGTTGGAGGGGCTATGCCTATAATAAACCTTGCTAAAGAAACCTTGGCTGGAAATGACATAAAATCAATCAAAGGAATTTTGAACGGTACAACTAACTACATATTAACTAAGATGGAAAAAGAAAAATTGGACTTTAATACTGTTTTAAAAGAAGCTCAGGAATTGGGTATCGCAGAAACTAATCCTCATCAAGATATCAGTGGATTGGATACTGCCGCAAAAATTGCGATTCTTGCAAATTCAATTATGAACAAAAATGTTACAATCAAGGACATTAAAATTGAAGGGATAACAAGAATAACTCCTGAAGCGTTAGAAATGGCCAATAAAAGTGGCTATACAATAAAACTTATTGGAGAAATTAACAAGAATAAATTGGAAGTAGGCCCGAAGTTAGTTCCACTCGATCATCCACTGAATGTAAAGGGAACATTAAACGTTGCGATGTTTGATACTGATTTGGCAAAAGAAGTTGTCGTTGTTGGTAGAGGTGCAGGTGATATCGAAACATCCTCTGCGATTTTAAGTGATTTAATAAATATCCATTTAAAAGAGAAAAATTAGTTTTAAGTAAATATAATTTCTATTTTTCCATCACTAATATTCAGGTATTCTTTTCCTTCCATTCATTTAGTATACTCTCCCAGAAAGGGGCTTCGCCCTTTTCAAACCCCATACATACCTATTCACTTCGTTCATAGGTATTGTTTCTATTATCTTTAGAAATTTAACGGATAGTTTTGGAGCTTTGCCCCTTTTCAAACCCTGCACATACACCTATTCGCTCTGCTCATAGTATCGTTTAGGCATTTTAGTATGCTGGGAGTAGTTTAGTTGGTATTTTTTTCCTTCCATTCATTTAGTATATTTTCCCAGTTTTTCCTTAGGAATTCGCCTACCTGGGATGAGTCTCTTGTACCTACAACACAAGTCCAGCCTGTTTTATCCTCAATATCTCCTCTTGTTGAGGCAGCCAATCCTGGAAGTATTATAATTCTGTGATTTACTTTTTCTTCTAGTTTAGTTTCCTCAATTAGATTCTTAGCATTTTCTCCACAGTACTGTCCCCCTGCAACCGAAACGTCAACTGCCTTACCTTCAGTATCTAATGCAAGGAGCCAGCAATTAACATCGTCCTTTTCAAAGTCACCGGTTACTGTGTAGAATGTTAAAGAGAAGTTTGTAGTCATTATCACAGGGCTGTTTTCGTCAGGGTTTCCAACTGGATATAATCCAGGTTCTACTGCCTGTGGTTTTCTTGGATCAGTGTATATTGCCTGTCTGAGTGTCAATATAGGCATTAATTCCCATGTTTCTGTTCCATGGATTATCATAATATCGGCATATCTGTTTAAAAGAACGTTAGCTGTCTTAGCCTCTAAAATACCTGCAACTTTATCTTTTTCTCCTATAAAATCTCCCATTGGATTTTCATTGTTCATGGCATAGAAGTATGTGTTTATTGGAAGAGCAAGGAGTGGGTATCCAAGTGCCCTGTCCTTTTTTTCAATTGCACTTCTTCGTATCATAACAAATTTATCCATAGTTTCTGCAATGTTTTCAGGTGTTGTATGAGGGTCTAAAACCAAATCCTCAATTCCGTGTTTTGCACATTCAGTAGCCATTGCCTTTAATTTTTTTACATCATTTGATGAAAGTACAAGTGCAAAGTCCTTACCTGATTTTTTCTTTTCCACCAATATTTTAACCAATTCTACGAAATTATCTTCATTTGCAGCGTAAATTAATGGTTTTGATCTAACCACACCTAAAGCTTCACATATATTGTTTGGATTAAGTGAACATATCGCTATAGGTAATTTTGTTGTTTCTTGAACTATTTTTATAGCAGTTTTAAATTTTTCTGGATCATTTGAGGCATTTCTTATAGCTATAAAATCTAATTTTAAACGTTCTCCTGTTCTCTCAAATACAAATTCTTCTATGTATTTAGCCCTATTCTTTATTTCTTCTTCTGTTAAGTTATCGGATACATCTACACCAATTGGGGTTTGGTTGAAAAACGAGAGCTCATACCTATACATTACCTCGTCTCCACCTACTACACACTTTTTATCGTCATGGCCAAACCAAACTTCTTTAACTGGTGGAGAAAGCAACTCAATAAGTGTATTTTTATTTTTTTCAAATTTTGAATTGTTTAAAATTGGACATTGTACTACCATAGCCTCTTTATTTTGTAATTTTGTGGCAAAGGCCATACAGGAAGGTTCACCGCATTTTTTACAGTTTGTTTTTGGTAATAATTTATATATGTCCATTGCACTTACTTTTGCCATCATATCACCATTTATGAACGAACCGTGTTTTGTGAGTAAAGATAAGATATATTTATAAAAAAATAAATTAACAAGTTAATTAGCAGGTTATCCAGTCATAGTTGTTTGTGTTTATTTTTACATCTCCTGGTTTAGATACAAGAGCTTCTCCTACTTCTTTTAAAACTTTTATTGAGAGCGGATGAAGCATCATGAATATATCTACTCCACTCAAAAGCATGGTTAAACCGGTTGTAATTTCCCATAATGGTAACCTGTATTGTCTGTCCCCCCATTCTGGGTTGTTCATCCATGCTTCCCTTGCTCCAATTGCGTTTGTAGTTCCAGAAGACATTGGCATGTTTATTACTTCATCTCCATTTAAACCCGCCAATCTTAACCTTGTCATAGCATTTATGGAAAATTCAATACCATATCCTAATGAACATGTTGTTGGGTCCATTACAATTCTATTTGGGTCTAAACCATGGGATATCAATCTTCTGTTTAAGTCCTTCTGCATGTTTGGATCCATAATGGTCCATGAAAGTACGTTATGGTCATACTTCATAGCAGCATCTGCAACTCTCTTATAGTCTAAATCAAGGTTTGCAGATGCGAGTAAACATTTTTCTCCTTCTGCAACTTCAGCACAGGCTTCCAATACCAAAGGATCCTTCTTAGGGTCCCCACTACCACCAATAACAAATGGGACATCTACGGCTTGTAATAAATCTTCCATTAACTTAGCAGCTTCTCTAGGGGATGTATCATTAATCTTAGGATCTGTAGAAATATGATGTATTGTCACCATATTTGCTCCAAACTCATTAACACACTTCTTAGCCCATTCACATGGATCTTCCATTACATCCTCAAAATAGACTCTAACATTTTTTGGCAATCCTCGCATAGGCATGTCAAAAATATCGAATGTAACAACAGGAGGATTTGGTTGAGGATCTTCAAATCTATAAAGGGCTTTTTGACCTCCAATTTTTACTACCTTTCCCCTTCCTCCTTCAGATTTTGGTTTTCCAAACTGTACTTCTCTTATGTATCCGGGATATTCTTGTATAGGAGGTTCCCATTCTACTTCAGGCATTTCTATCTTTAAATCTTCTAAAACCCCTTTCTCACTGAGCTTTTCACTTACAAGAGGTGTTTGCGGGATTACTACTGGTGGAGCCGATGGTATGTTTATTACCAATTCATCTGCGGTAACCTCTATATTTTCTATCTCAATGCGACCTACTTTCTCTACTATTTTCAGTAATGCACTTAAATCCATGAAATCACCAGATTTATCATTATAAATCATTACAAATTAAATTAATTAATATCTTTTTAAAAGATGTATATATATTTTTTGAATCATATAAAACATAATAGCCCTAAACTAAACGATGTTTCTATTAATATTAATACTACATCATATATGTCAGCATAGAGGATATTAATATTAAAAAATTGATAATAACCAACATTTTTATCAAAAAAGTTTTTATATGTGTTTTAAATATTGTATTACACAGACTTTTTAGACTAGGACAAATTACACGGTCATGAAAAGTTTGATCATAAAGTCTTTTATAACCTAAAAACTTTATGAAGAATGACTAATGCCGAGCTCGATGTGTGGTTATGTCATAAAACCGTCACTGTGGCGCGGGGTGCTGGGCTTGGTAGCTCAGGGCGGACTTCAGATCCGTCGAGTTCCGTCGGAACTCGGGGTTCGATTCCCCCCCTGCGCCGTTATTTTTAATAAACTGTTCCTAAAGATAGTTATGGAAAAGATATACTCTAGAAAGGGAGATTTATCGAAATTAAAAAAAATAATGTCTGTTTTGCATGATTTTAATGGGATAATAAAAATAGATAATTCTAGCCTCTACTATAGGGACTCCAAACTTGTTTTCTCGAGATATAATGACAAAAACACAGATTTAAGGGAAATTTTTAATAAACTACCTGAGATTTTTCTAATTGAGGTATATGCTTGCTCTTCTGACGAAATAAATGAAATTTTGGATAAATTCAATCAAAAAAGTAGTATTAGAGATATCTCCAAAAACCTACCAAATAGAATCGACAAGAAACTGGAAAAGGGAGTTGTAATAAACCAGTATATCGATCTTTACAACCATATTGACAGCAATATCTGTAAAGTAGTATTTAGATTCAAGAAATACAAAGGCGATGAAGGGATACTGATTTTCAGGAATAATGAAGAAATTCTTGCAGTTTATAAGTCTAAAGAGAAAATATTGGAAGGTAAAAGGGCACTTAGTAAAATTAAAACAGCCTTTGCAGTTAGTGACGTTGTCGCATTTATTGAAAAAATTTCAAGTAAAAAACTAAACGACATATCAAAAGAATATCCTGGTTCGTTACTAAAATCCCATGTTTCATTTGAAAACATACTCAAAAAAATAAGAGAAAAAGAATTTAAAACTGTTGAAAACGATTCCTTACTAAACGTTATGACTGAAAGACCTTCTTTAATTGAAATACCTGAAAAAAACGCTTTAGTAGTTTCAAAAGATAGAAAACCTATTTTAGCATTTTTAAAAACTGAATCTGAAAGTTTTGATGACCAATATGATGGGGATAAGGCATTTAGGATGATAAAAAATTTCTGCATACTATCTGATGTTAAATTCAAAATTTACGAGCTCGATGAAGAAGAGTTCAAGTTATTAAAAGAATTTAAACAAGGTAGAGTAAAAGATATAGAACTATAGAATAATTGATAAAATTTGTTTTAGAGTTGTTTTCTAATAATTTCGTAAGCTTTTCTTAAATCCCCAGTTTCAAGTATGGCTTTTTCTGCAACTTCTTTTGATATACCTTTACTTTCAAAAGTACTGACTGCCTCTTCAAAAAGCTTTGATTTTTTTATTATTTCTTCTGCAAGCTGTTTCTTTAATTCCATGTATTCGTCTTCACTAATTCCTGCCCTCATCATCTCACTGTCCCTAAATGGACATGGTTTTGTTATTTTACAGCACCAAACTAAACTACCAAAACAGGTTTGTCCCCCTTTTCCAAGATTGGTCTTCTTAGCAAATTCATCCTTTATTTTCACAAATTCTTCAGGTGTCATTTTGAGTGCATTAAGTGCTTGGTGTATTGGGCAACTCTTTACAGGAGGGCAGCAAAAGGCCAAACCTCTTAAATCACCCCCTCTACAAACATGTGATGGAGCATTTTCCCACATATTATTTCACCTGCCTAATATTTAATTTTTAAAATCATTGGTTAAGTTTTTGATTATTTCTATACAGTCATAAATTAGCGTATTGAGCAACTTCTTTCCATGTTCTTTATCAAGTTTAACTCCTTCTTTTTCGACAATTTCTGCTTCTTTATTGATTGCTTTATTTTTCAATCTAGCTTCTTTTAAGCCTACCATTCCTATTTCAGGATATTTTTTAAAATCATGATCTTTCATCCTATTCTCATCTACAATTCCAACAGCATAACCTAAAGAAACCTCATCTGTTGCCGCATGGGTAAGGCATACGTTCTTCATTTGTATGTCAACATCCAATTCTTTTTTTAAGTTCTCCAATAAATCCGAAATAATTGTATTTCCACCATGGCAGTTAACAATTAGTATCTTTTTTATCCCCAACTTCTTCCCCTGTTCAATCAAAAATTTAATATATTCTACAACATCTTCCTTTGTGTTGTGAATCCCATGTTTAACATAGTCGTATTCTGTTGAAGGGAGAACTACTCCTAAAAATTTAGCTCCAGTTAAAATTGAAACATTTAAACAAATATATGATGCAATCTTTGCATCGGTATCTATAGGTAGTGCTGATCCATGATTTTCTAAAAATGATCCAAGGGCAATTATCCCAATTTCATGGACTTTTTCATTTAAAATATTTCCAGAATCGTATCTCAATCTAACCATAATATCGTAACAGATAATTTATTAGTCTATATATATTTTATCTTATTTTTTCAACGATCTCTTTAGAATTCTCCTGTAACGTCCATATCTATCCTCAGGAGAAAATCTGGGAGGTTTAACTGTAACGGTATTTTCACCGCAACAGAGCTCCTTTAATGTGTATTTTCCACATTTTGAACATTTTCTCATACGCACAGTATCTCCCTTTACTCGCTGTCCTGTCTAACAAAATTACCTTCTCCGCCTTCGTATTTCTTAATGTCTTCTATAGCACTTTCTGCTACTCTTTTTAAAACGTCTTCACCGCTTTTGTAGTCTGGAGCTATAACTTCAACCCTATACTTTGGAGCTCCGATGTACGAGATGCTAACTTTAACATCTTCATAAGGATTTTCTTTTAATGCCTTTTTTAGAGTGTTTTTAATTACCTTTATACCGTTTGGCTCGGTAGTGGTTAATGTAAGAATCCCATCAACCTTGACGTTAGTCAATTCTATGTTTTCTTTTGCAACTTCGTACAATACATCCCTCCATTCTTCAGGGATGTTTAATTCTTCTAAAAGTTCTTTTCCTTCAATGATCAATCCTTCTAATCCATCATAGAGCTCTCCAAATTCTTCTTCCAATGGATATGCCACTTCTCTCCTAGCATCATCTAAAGTTTTTCCAATTTTTTCAGCTACGAATCCTAGTAATTTTTCTGCCCTTTGGAACCTTTTCCAATCTTGGACTTTTACCCTTCTTTGCTGGTCAGTGACTCTTTTCAATGATAAATCTATCTGGCCCTTTTGTGGATTAACCCTCGTTACTTTGGCAACAACTCTCTGTCCTTTCTTTATATGGTCTCTGATATTCTTAATCCAACCTGATGAAACTTCAGAAATATGAACCATTCCCTCCTTTCCAGGATATTCTAAGAGCTCCACAAAAGCACCAAACGATTTAACCTCAATAACATTTCCAATAACAATATCTCCTTCTTCAGGATACTCCTTCCTCATGATTTCACCATTTGTTTTATTATTTTTTTATATTATTTACTACTCACATATAGCCGCATAAAATTAAATTGCATACCATAATAATTAGGTCGTATAGTATATAACTATTTAGAGTTTTAGATGTAAAACATACAACCAAACCCAAAAAAGAACAGGATATAGAGATGTAAAAACAGTAAATCAAAATAACTCAGACGGGACCAAGGGTCTCGTCTGGCCCGCCGAATCTAAGATTGACAGGAATTACAAAAAAGATTTATTCTAAAACTTCTAAAATTTTCGCTTTTATTGATCCTTTTGAAGCTTTTGGTTCAGCCAGTGTTTTTCCACAGGTTGTACACTTTACTACAGTTGAAGGGCATCCAAAAACTACCTGTTCGCTATTACAGTCAGTACATTGAACTTTTAAAAATCTACTTTTTGGTTTTGGTATTAGTTCCATATGATTCACCTCATGGATGAAATTTTAAAAATTTATTCTACTAATTCAAACATTCTTACTCTAAACCCGCCGTTTCTTCTTGTGTGCATTTTTCCGCACTCTGTACACTTGTATCTTAAGTCTAACTTCTTAACAGGTTTAGCTCCACTTGGTAACGGCCTTGGATAACCTCCGTAACCTGCAGTAACTCTTCTGAACTGTCTCTGACCCCATGTTAACTCACTAGCTTTTCTCTTCTTTGCTCTTTCCACATTATGGAGTGTATGTTTTTTACAGTAAGGACAGTACCTTTTTATTTTCTTTTTCATTTTCATGAACATTCACCTTTTTAACTACCCTGTGTTTCTCTAAAATCTTTGAAATTTTCTTGTTTAAAGAAATAATATCGTTCTTATTTAAAACGTAGTTAAATTTCCCATCTGTAAAGCCAGGGAACTTAGTAATAACTCTTACAATATCAATATCACTTTGAGTATTTATAGGTTTTGGTTTTTGGCAAGATGCTGTATTCTCAAGCTCATAACTATGATCAGTTTGAATTTCGTCATTTTGGACGTTATAAGATGGATCTCCAGTTATTCCCGCATTTCCTACATCAAAAACACGATCAATATTTTCCACCAGTTTTAGAATATTTAGTTCTTCTTCAAGAAGATTTTCCCTGTCCTTCTGGTAAAATGCCTTGTAAAGTCTTAATTTTCTCAGCTCCCTTAAATAGTACTTAACTCTTTTAAGTTCGGTTTCATCCTGTATTTGATTTATATACTCACGGACATTATCATAGAAATCTTTAGATAACTTTAACAATCCATCATTTTTTATTTCATTAAAAAATATATCAACTATCTTTTTGTACATAGTTTCACTTAACATATATTATTGGCAAAAAAGAATTAGGTAAAATCCTAAAGGATTTCACGAATTTCACGACTTTCTTCGAAAATTAGGATTCTATTCTTGGAGCCAAGAGAAACAGAAGATTTGCATTTGCAATTTCATACTCTATTTTAACTGGCATATCTGAACCAAGATATATTTTTAAAACATCATCGGCAGATGTTGATTTTGTTATATCTTTTAAATAAGCCAGATTGAAAGTACTTCTTGAAGGAGAATCTATTTTAAGATCTAAAATAGTCTCACTTCCGTTTTCAAAAACTGTTTCACTTTGATTTAAGTCTCCTTTTGAATAAACTGTAAATACGTCATTATCTACTTTTAAAGTTACGTGATCATTAACGAGCTCAGCATCTTTCAGTGCCTCTACAAACCCTCCCGCCTTAATTAAGATTTCGTTAGGGTACTCGATCTCTGGAACTTTCAAATTAGTTGATGAAACATCATACAACGCTATTGAGAATTTTCTAGTAGCTTCGTTTTTAAAAGTAATATTTAACTTGTTTTTCTCCTCATCTAACTCTAAAATCATTTTTTCGTTACTCTTCCCCCTACTCATGAACTTTTTAAGTGCCTCTAAATCTATACCGATATCATGAATATCTGCAACATATTCATCAAATGCTTCTTTAGGTAAATTTACACTAACTAAAGCAACATGAGAAGGATCCATTGCACTTGCCTTAATTCCGTTTTCATCAACCTCAAAACATATCTCATCAACAAGGTTACTCATAGCATCAACGATCTTTTTAAAATCCTTTGCATTGCATACTGCTCTAAACATTGGTTTTCACCAGGATGAATTTAATATCAATTTATACCGCTATCCTATGATATGAGCTCAGCAGTATATAATATTTGTACATATGAAAATTTAATAAATGAAAATTTAATAAATTTACCTAGTAACAAAATCCCAAAATGATTTAACAGCACTTGGATTTCCAGGTCTTTTTCCTTTAACTAGGTATAAATATCTTGTTAAATCCAGATCCACAATAGGTATAATCTTTACAAGTCCTGCTTCAGCAGCTTTCTTTGCAGGTATTTCGGAAAGTATGCTAACGCCGTATCCTTCCGAAACCGCAGTTATAATCGAAGAGTTACTCCCTAAACTCATTACAACATGCAGATCCATCATTGAATACCCTCTATCAGTCAGCGCCTTCATCAATATCTCTCTTGTACCAGAACCTTTCTCTCTGTCGATATAATCCTCTTTTAATACATCTGAGAGTTTTGCCACTTCTTTTTCAGCAAGATGATGATTTGGAGGCACTATCAATACAAGCCTATCCTTGCCTATGACTGCACTATCATAGTTATCATCGTAAATATTACCCACTGCAATTATATCGACCATTTTATCTTCAAGTAATTTGAAACATTTTTCTGAATCCGTAATTTGAATTTCAAATTCAACATCTTTGAATTCCTTATTGTACTCTCTAATAATACTCGGTAAAAGATGTTCTCCTGGTGTAGTACTTGCTGCAATTCGTATCACACCTTCAGGATGTTCGTGAAGTATTCTCATTTGTTGTTTAGCACTGTTCAAATAATCAAGTATCTTTTCAGCATTTTTGTATAGTGTTTCGCCTTCCAGGGTTAAATCTACACCTTCAGGAGTCCTTAAAAATAGCTGAGCATCAAAAAACTTTTCCAATACAGATATATGATTACTTACAGTCCCTTGAGTCACCCCTAGTTTTTTTGCAGCTTTTGAAAAGCTTTTTGTTTTTGCAGCGATGACAAATGTTTGAAAATAACTTATTTTAGGATCCACAGTATCACCAAATAATAATATTAGCAAATAATTATAAAGCCATTTGAAACATTCACTCATATTATTAGAAAAACTAATATATAAATCATTCTAATAACTGCATATTATTATTGAATTTATTCCAAAACGGATAAGAATTAATTAACGTGTTTGAAATGAATTCATTTGCATAATAATGGCACTTTAACATGCTGTGTACGTATAACCATATTTTGGTGATTTGATGATAATTCCTCATAGAAAACCATGTATTGAAGCTCAGTTAAGAGTTAAAGGCGACGAACAGGAATTGAAAAACATAATAAATGATCTATTAAGAAACAAAAAAGACATAGGCATATCAAATATAAATATACTTCCTTCTGGAAATGCAGCCATTTGTGTGTCTTCAAAGATTATAAAGGACATATATGGAGAGTCTAACGTTTTAGTTCCCGATATGGGAGGTTGGAAGGGTTTTATAACATATTCAAAGATGTTCAATCTAAACCCAATAAAGATTAAGACAGAACTTGGGATAATTGATCCATCTACTTTAGACGAATGTATTAAAAAATATCAAGCCAAAGGGTTGTTCCTAACCTCTCTTGCAGGGTATTTGACCCCACAACCGCTGAAGGAAATTAAAAAGGTATGTGAAGAAAATGAAATTCTTTTTGTTGAAGATGCCTCTGGAAAAGTTGGTGGAGATTGTGGATATGGGGATATTATAGTCTGTTCAACAGGAGCTCCAAAAATAATAAACTGTGAATATGGAGGTTTTATTGGAATAGATAAAAAAATAAAGGATCACTTAAAAGAGCTCGGAAAATTGGAAGAACTAAAAAGCTTTTTAAAAACCTACAAAACATTCAATATATTTGGTTCGATGAAGGAAGAAACGCTTAGGGCCAGAAAAACATATAAAAAATGTGTTTATCTATCGGATATAATAAAAGAAGAAATGGAAAATGCTTATTTTGAGGGAAAAGAAGGAGTTTCGGTATTCTTAGAATATGAAAACCCGAATGAAGTTTTAAAAAATTTTGAAAAAAATGTAAAATTGGACAATGGAAAATCCCTACTAACAAAATGTCCAAAATACGAAAGAATTCTTAGAAAAGGTGTCGTTGTTGAGATAAAGAAAATGGATGTTCAAAACCTAGACGATGAAGAAATATTGAAAATTTTAGATTTCTTAAAAAAATAGTAATATATTCAGTGACGTGGGAACAGTGATAAGATACCACGGTATAAAAGATATTTAAATATTACATTAAAGTGGCAACCCGATAAAATACCATAAATTTAAAAAAATAATATGAAATATTATTATAATGCACTCTTAATTTTTTCAGTTGCTCTTTTCATAGCTATTCTAATCAAACCAAGATTTACCTTTGAATCAGTTAAAACTACCAAAATTCCTTCACCTGCATCGGTCATCAATGTTTTCCCAAATTCGCCCTCAATCATCATCTGTTCTAATTTCCCCTGACCTATCTCTGTAGCAGTCCTTTCAGCTGAACCAAATGCAGCTGAAGCCATAGCACCTATTAATTCAGTATCAATACTTGAAGGAACCTGAGATGCTATAACTAAACCATCTTTACCTACAACCATTGAACCTTTTATACCTTCGGTTTTATTCAAATCTACAAGCATTCTATCTATCATACATTCCACCATAACAAATTTTTCACCAATCTTATTTAAACAATTTGTTTTTCAAGAAGTCCATGAGCTCAGAAGTACCGTTTCCATTTAGTATCGAACCTTCAAAAATATCCTTGCAGTTCTGACCATTTTCTTCATTGAGCTCCCTTATATAATCTTTTAATTGTTTTATTTTTTCGCAATCTTCACAAAGGTCCATTTTATTTATAAATACTATGTACGGTATTTTTTTAGTATTTAGCACATCTATAATCTTCTTATCAACATTTCTTAATCCAACACTTCCATCCAAAACCACTATAACAAAATCTGCACCAGTTAATGCGATTTCCCTCATGAATTCAAATTTTTCCTGTCCTGGAGTTCCAAAAAAATGGACCTTTTTCCCATTCAATATTGTCTTACCATAATCTATGGCTACTGTGGTCCCATTATGTTCAACCTTACTTACATTGTCCAGTAAATTTTCCATTAATGTAGTTTTTCCAACATCTTGGGAACCCATAACTACAATCTTTATTTCCTCTTTTTCCCTGTCTTTTATCATAATACCCCGTTTTAATCACTGAAGAGTTTTCTCATACTTCTCTTGATAGCACCCTTAGCCGCAGCTCCTCCTATTAAAGTTTCGATTTCCTTTACTAAAGATTGTGCAGCTACAAGAGTCGTTGGTTTTATTTCCGTTTCTTCTGATGATTTTTTCAATTCATCGTCTAAATTCTTAAGGATATCGAGTGCGGCATCCAACTCTTTTTGCTGATCTAATAGACGCATTGATGAAGCTGATTTTGCCAATAACTCTGGATTTAATGCCTTTAAAAGTCCAGTAACCCCGGAGGTTTCTACAAGAGAAGCCATAGTTTGAAGCGTCATTAGTATCTGTTGTTCAATCATTTTTTCAGGAGCTTTTATAATCTTTTTACCTACCGAGTAGTAGTCTAAAATTCCTGCTAAAGCAACAGCGGTTAAAAGAGATCCCATATCTGAAACAGTTGATGAAACATCTGCTGGCACAACATAGGCTTTTTTACCAACACTTTCTACCAAGTCAATGCACTTTTTTATCTGTTCCTCTGTGGCATAGTTGGTACCATCTGTAGAAGCTCCACCTATAACATAGTGCTCATGCTGAGGAGTTCCAGGAACTGCAGCAGGATGCATTGATGATATCCCTACATCTTTTCTCTTTGTTCTTAATTCCACTTCCAACATGGCATATAGTACTACAGGAGATGCAGTACAAGTATTCGCAATTATTGCATTTTCAGGCAAATGAGGAAGAATATTCTTTGCTATCTCAACTGTTTTCTTTCCAAATGGTGTAAAAAATATTGCAACTTCTGAATTCTTCGCAGCTTCAATATCATCTGAAACTACTTTAACCCCTGCATCCTCAACAGCCTTCCACATATCCTCTGTCAGCATATCTCTATTGGGTTCTGCCAAAATAGTATTATGTCCTGCCTCTGCAAACTCCATTGCCATTCTACTTCCGCCATATGGTGGAGCTCCCCCATATTTTTCAGGTAATTTCAATTCATTAACATAGAGGTTTTGATTCCCTGCCCCATATACTACAACATTCATTGAATCACCCATAAATTTAAAAAAATAGCATGTAAATATTTAATTATAATATATGCGGCTATGATATATATTAACTTATAGCTTTTCTATTACAAAAATTCCATTGCTCAATGTTTTGTATTCAAAATCATATCCCATATGATCCAAGGTATTGATTATGTCTTCTTTAGATACATATCCTCCGAAAAATTTATTCAACCTGTTGTAGAATTCAAATAAATCAACACTAACGTTAGTTGTATCTTTAAAAAACTCCTCTGCAATAACTACTTTTCCCCCAGTTCTTGTAGCATCCATCATTTTCTTTAAAAATGTCTTTATAGAGGGAGCGTATTTTAGTGTATATGTACAAATTACATAATCGTACTTGTTTTTAATTATTGCATCACGGAAATCTATTGGTTTCAATGTTGCCCAGTCCATACCCTGTCTTTTAACCCTATTTTCTGCGATTTTAAGCAGTTTTTTTGAGAAGTCAACTCCGGTGTATTTCCCATTTGGCCCCAATCTAGAAGCATAAAATTCCGGAGATCTTGAACCACATCCAACATCTAAAATACTATCGTTAATATCTATATCGAGGTACTCAGCTATTATCTCCCTACATGCATTTGAGTATGAAGTATTTGATATCATGTCCCAAATATCAGCATCCTTTTTAAAATTGAGTAATATATCAGGGTGATCATAGCTTATAAGAGCATATCTAGCCAAATTTGCCATGAAATCATACCTTAATATATAATCTTCCATAAAGTAGTCATACAAAGGATGCTTAAGAGTTATTTGAAACTCGCTATTTAACTCTAGAACCTTATCTTCACATTTAATAATCCCGAGCTTTACTGCAGTTTTTATATAATCTATGAGAAAATCTTTATTTGGGTAACTTAAAAAATCGGTTACATTATCCAATTTAGGATTATATTTAATGGTCTCAAAAATCCCAAAGTTTAATCCCTGTTTGAAGAAGGTGCATAACAAGTAATCATTTAAATACTCTATGGTAGTATCCATAGCTTTAAGATTATTTTTCATACTTTTAGTTTTGTAACCAGCAATGTTCTCATAAATTTTATCTGTCATACCCTCACTTAGCGAGTTTGTTCTATTGTTATCCAATTCCCCTACCCTGACTTCATGATTGTATGCGCTATTGTCCATGCTTTCACCACTTGTTAATAGAATCGTAATCTTTCAAGTATTCAATGACGTTCTTGCCATACTCCGTCATTATGTATATTTTCATTCCCTCTTTACTTACGCATTCTACTAAACCCAGCTCAACTAATGAAGAATTTCCATTGTAACGATTTCCCATTCCTTTTAAACATCCTAAAACATTGCTGGGGTCCGAATTTACCCTTCTTGAAAGTTCTGAGAGATATATCCCGTTAGGGTAAATCCGGTAAAGGAAATACATTATCTTCTTTCGCAATTTACTTTTATTTAAAGATCTTATTATGGTGGGGTTAATAAAAATCATGTCATCTGTATTCATGGTACCCTCCCCAATGAACTTGTTATACATTTAATTATTATTCAATGCAGTATTGGTTATCATAGATATTAGGCCCTTAATACTGTTAACCACTGAAGAAAATACGTTCCCTAAAAAACCCTGTTCCCTGCTCTCTTCCGGTTGTTTACTTGACTGACTATTTTCAGTACTGTTCTCAGCTAATTTATTAATATCTGGATTTTGTTCCTCTGCGTTAAACTCAGTATTTTTGTTGTTTTCTGTTTCCATGTGGCTTTCCTTCTTTTCGAGGGTCAAATTTATGCTTTTCTTTAAAATCATTGGGTGATATTTTCCATTATCATATACGAAATCTGGTATTTTTGTATAAAGATTGGCAGTATAATTACCATTATCTAAGTCATTCACTGGGATATTAACTAAGTTAGTCTCTAAAGAGTGTAATGTTCCCCTGTAGTATTTACTTCTATAAACCGTAGAACCATTTTTTTCCATCTCTACCCAGTACTCATAGGATATGTTAACAGGATAGTTACTGGCCAGTTCTGAAGATATATGTGCATGAATTTGATTCTCATCGTAGGATAGATTATCTATATTGAGTGGTGCTATGACTTTAGTGACTTTATTGATACTTGTTGGCACTTTACTTAGTAGATCAATTGCAGAGTATCTCCCAATCTTATAGTAGTCACTGATTTCCTTTGAAATCGTTCCGGTACCTTCAGTGTATATTATCTCGATATCTTTAAACTCATCAACAATTGGAACAGCAAAAAACACAGTGTATCCTTCAAATCCTTCTTTAAATTCAATTTTAAAATCAACTGTAGTTATTCCATCATTAATACTCCTTGGTGGTACTTCCACTATTTTCTCCGAGCTCTTTGCCCTTAAACTTCCATTATGATCTACCACCTCTATCCAGGTTTTATATCTAACTTTCTTATTTAAAGGATTTTCCAACACAACTACGCAGGTATTGTTAAAACCTGCAACAGGATAATCAACAAATAAATGGGAATCTTTATTAACAGTGGCTATTTTAGGCTTTAGTGTATTATTATAATATACTTTCTTAATATTTAATATACTATACGCATTGAAATGAACGGTTCTTATACTATCGGCTAATGCATAATCGGTTTTCACAGTTATTTTTATGTCTCCATTAACTTCCCTATTAAACTTCATAGGTATTGAGTACGTTTCCTTTCCATGTGCCCTTACTTCAAAGTATATCTCAGTAGGATATTCTGCAACCTCTTCCTTGAAGTCATCTTCAACTAGGATATATCCAGAAAGTGTTTTATTATAATTATTTTTTAGAGTTACTTCCATAGTATAGTTCTTTCCAACTAGAACATTACCGGAATTGTTAGTCAATAATGTTATGGAATCATCATTTGGATACTTTATTTCGGATATAATGACTGGAGGGATTTCTTCAGGAGTTACATCTATACTTTCAGTTTTGTTATAGGTAAATATTTTGTCATCAGTATAAACTACAAATCCAATATCTTTAGGACCGGAATATCCAATATAACTTGGAGTGTAAATCTCTTTAACCTCAAATCTATCTAATTTTACTTTTATAAGACGCTGACTTCCTGTTGGGTCCTTAATTAAAATATTTGCATTAACATCCTGATCAAATCTATTTTTCAGTTTTAATTTAAGAACTACCAAATAAGAGTCATTTGTTAAATAAACTCTTGGTAAAAGCTTTTTATTTTTATATTGTGATATTGCCCTACTTTTAAGGACTTTTTCAATCTCATCATCTTCAATTCCTGAACTATCGTAGAATTCTCTTACTATGTAAGAATTATTTTCATTTATTTCATTGACAACCGTGTAATCCATTAAAGATACTGGAAAAAGAAACTCCTTATCACTTTTCTTGTAATCGTAGTATATCTTCCCATCGTTATCTATTTTTCTTTCAGTTTTTTCCTCACCATCGGTATAATCATGAAGACCCATTACCAGGGTGTGGACTTGAATTTTTACACTATCATCGTCATAAACTATAGGGGGAATCTTAAATGAAACTTCAGCTTCTCCATGTAATGGCAGGTATATGGTTTTACTGTCATTTTCACCGTAATAAAGAACTCCATCGTCATTTTCATTTTCACTGGCATCTTTATTGTAATTTTTAGATACTACTGCAATCCATGTCTTGACCTCATAGTCTGTTTGAGAATATGGATTGCTCTCTAAAGTGACCCTAAACCATTGTGAATTACATACTTCAACATTTGGATTATTGTTATCTATGTAGGAATCCTCACAAGTTATACTTTTCACGTCTATGGGGTTAACCACATTTACAGTAATTGTTTTAGAATTTATGGTCTCCCCATCCTCTATGAGTGAAATATCCACATTATGGGGGCCCACTTCTTTAAATTTCAATTTTATTTCAACTATATTTTCCTTATGTGAATTGGGAGAAAGCGGTATTATTGGAGACTCCCAAGTCTCATCTTCGTACTCTGCCTTAATTTTAACATTATGCTGGTAAGAATCATGATTTACAAGTCCAATATAGATAGACGGAGAACTGGGATCAATATAGAGGGCACCGCTGGTAGGATTTTCATTGAAAGCCCAAATTTTATAAATTTCAACATTATCCTTAGCCAGGACATCTTGGCAACCAATACCAGTTATAATAAATATTATTACTAATAAATAATACTCCATTTTTTCCATAATCTTCCCTCTATGTCTAAAACTTTCTAAATTTTATTTAAAATAATTTTTGTGTATATGTTTATGTAGGTTCATATTAGCGATTCATCGAAAATGAGATATACCAATTAGCCACAGATGTGTATGTAATCATGCTAAGGTGATTTTATGGGGTTGAAAATAGTAAGCTCAGTTATTATACTTTTTACATTGGTTGGAGTAGTTAATGGTGTTCCATATAAGTGGGCATCTACGATACCTGTTGAATTTGTTCCACTTTCAAATATGGATAATTCAAAGGAGGTAGATTATTACCTAAACAAGCCAAATATTGTGATATTCTACATAGATGATAATTTTAAATTAAACGATCGAAGCAAGGAAATTCTTCGTCACCTAAATATTACCCAGGATAAAGAACCCATAGGGGTTATTCCGGACTATGGAAACTATACCTTCATCAGTACAAATGGATTTTTTGTAGTATATCCAAAAAAATATGTGTATAGAAGCGAAAATGGGGGAGCATTAATCTTTAACCCACCCAAGGAAGTTAATGAAAATAAGGATGTGTTTGAAGTAAAAAATTTATTACTTGATGAAAAGAATAGTATTTACGAAATTAAAAACAAAAAACTGTTTGTACCCTATCCAGCAAGTCTTGAGAATAAAAAAATTCTGGATTTCGTAGGCCAGTACGTTGCAGAAAATGGAGGCACTTTTGCATACATAAACAAAGTTCCACCATTTTACAAACAGGTTGTTATCAGCGGGGTTGCTGTACAAAATGCAATTCCCGATCCTCAAGGAGATAGTGCGATTTCAGTCGCTGGAAGAAAAATAACGGTAGATGTACGTGATGAAGAAATTATCAATAAAAAGATAAATAAAATTAAAATAATCTCGAAATTATTAAACATCAATACAACATACATAACAACAGGTTCTGAAAATATCAATATAATAAAAGAAAATAGACCTACAAATGATGAAATCAAAACCTTATTAAACGATTACTGGTTCAAGAAGCGTTATTTAGGATATTACTCCCACCTGCACTATGAACCCTCAAATCTAAATGAACTAACAAAAGATTTTGATATTCTGGCTATGAGTTATTACCCACTAATTTATGTTGATAAAGCCCCTGAAACTTTCAAAAATGACCCAATCGGAGGATACTATCCAGAAACCATCTCATATAAAGGTACTGAAGAAGTAGGGTACTGGGAAAAAGGCCCAAAATCTGAAAACAACTACTACCATTACGATGGGGAGGACTACTGGAAGGATGACGAGAAAATCTCAGGGGACTACTGGAGTTTTCAAGGAAAAAGAGTCCCATTAAGGAATGAATCAGATTTAAATGACAAATATAGATACTTTAACTACTGGTTTGTTAAAAATTATGGCTATGCCATAAGTCAGGGAGTTAATGGAATAATTTTATTTACAAATGATGAAGATTTACTTGATGCAGTCTTTAAAAGGGACAGCGAAAATATTCAATGGAAATTAAACATTGAAGATCTAGATTATATCGTAGTCCCTTATTACAGTAGTATAACCGAAGAAAACGGTGTTATGGTTATAAACATTCCCGGAATAAACAACAATGAAATAAATGGCGTACATTTCATTAAAGAATACTACCTACCTCCAAAGGATGAAGAGTATGGAGTTTATGTTGCAGATGTCATTGAATACGATATCAATAAAATTTATGGTCTGAAGGACAACTACACATGGATATGCTCATTCAATGATTATGCCAATTGGATAAAAAAATACAAGAAAAACAGTATTAAAATATTGAATAATAGCGTCTATTTAAAATCAAAGGATGGTGTAAAAGTAACTATCTATAAAAAAGACATGATTAATCTTGGAAAAGTGTCAACATGTCCAAATAGTTCTTTGGAGAACTATAATAAAGAAATAAACAAAATTGTTATTGCAAATCCCCCTAGGGAATTAGTTTTAAATTAATAAAACACATTTTGAGTAGTGATACTTATGAGATTGGGATTCTATAACCTACAGGGCGGTACTGGAAAAACCACTATTGCAGGAAATATCGCATATTACCTCAGTGATAAGGCAAAAACAATTTATGTAGATTGCGATATATACGCAGGTTCTGGAGCGATATTATTTGGTCTTGAAAATGCCCAACACACACTAAATTCTTATTTATCTGGAAATAGTGGGTTAAACGACAGTATTAACCATTATAGGGATTTGGCAGTCATAGTAAGCGATTCAACACCCAATGCATTTAATACAGATATCGATCAGAAGAGGCTTTTAGAATTAATAGAGACGCTAAACGAAAACTACGATATAGTAATACTAGATTTACCACCCAATATCACAGAAGGTAACTTATTATTCTCGTCTTTAAACTTGGAAGAAAAAGTTGTAAGTAAGATGATAGTTGTAGCAGAGGACAGTATTCCTGGAATTGCAAATACTCTTAAAACCATAGAGTTACTCTATGCACTTGATATAGACGTTGTTGGTGTTATTGTAAATAAATACCGAGATATTACAAATTTTGAAGAAGTATTGGAAGATGTTATGGCAGTATTACCATACGATGAAAAAGTTGAACTTCAATGGGTAGAAGCTGTCCCAATTATTGAGAAGAAATCAAAGTTTAGTAGGGAATTAAGTTACTTAGCAGAAGATCTGGCAGAAGTATATATACAGAAAGACTTAGCCGCATTGAGAGCTCTAAAATTAGCAAAAGAATTAAAAGAAATAGGTCTAAAAAAGGTAGATGAAGAAGAATAACATATGTATAAAATTCCATTTGGTGAAATAAATGCTTACTAAGAGAATTATCCCATGTCTCGACATTAAAGAAGGTAGAGTAGTTAAAGGTACTAACTTCTTACAGTTGAAAGATGCTGGGGATCCGGTAGAACTGTCCAAGATATACAACGAACAAGGGGCCGATGAATTAGTATTCCTAGATATCACTGCATCCTATGAAAAAAGAGACATACTAATTGATTTGGTTGAGAGAACTGCGGAACAGGTTTTTATCCCACTAACCGTTGGTGGAGGCATAAAATCAGTTGAAGATTTTAGAAGAATACTAAGAGCCGGTGCTGACAAAATATCAATAAACACTGCTGCAGTTAAAAACCCAAATCTCATAAAAGAAGCTGCAGATATATTCGGAGCTCAGTGTGTGGTTGTGGCCATTGATGCAAAAAGAAACTATGTAACTGAAGATGAACTGAGCTCTAAGAAGTTGGAAGATAAATACGTTATTAAAGTCGATGATAACAAATACTGTTGGTTTGAAGTTTACATCTACGGAGGTAGAGAAGGAACAGGGATTGACGTGATTGAATGGGCCAAGGAGGCTGAGGAGTTAGGGGCTGGAGAAATATTATTAACAAGTATGGATGCAGATGGTACCAAAGATGGTTACGATAACCATTTAACAAAAGCCGTATCAGAAAATACCAAACTCCCAGTTATTGCAAGTGGCGGTTGCGGCTGTGCAGAACATGTCTATGACACATTTAAATATGGAAAAGCGGATGCAGCTTTGATGGCCAGTATTTTACACTACCGGGAATACACCGTTGAAGATATAAAAAATTATTTAAGAGAAAGGAATATTCCCGTCAGAATTTAAACAATTAAAACTCCTTTTTATCAGTATTTTTTATTAATACTCCACTTCAATAATTTCATAAAAAAGTATATATATACTAATTATACAGTATTTTTTTCAGAACTATCATGATTAATAATGATAAATTTGACAATTGTCGAATGGTGGGATAATGAATATAGAATGTGATATAAATCATATATTATCATCAAATATTAAATCAAAAAACTTGAAAATAAAAGGAAATATAAAATT
Source organism: Methanothermococcus thermolithotrophicus DSM 2095 (assembly GCF_946463545.1). Taxonomy (NCBI): domain Archaea; kingdom Methanobacteriati; phylum Methanobacteriota; class Methanococci; order Methanococcales; family Methanococcaceae; genus Methanothermococcus; species Methanothermococcus thermolithotrophicus. The sequence continues at coordinate 728,396 of NZ_OX296583.1, forward strand.
TTCGGAAGCTCCAGTGGCAGAGGAGGATTTTGAACCTATGGGACCTACCCCAAAGCCAAAAATACCGACCCTTAGGAAGTGGGATTTCAAACTGTTAAAGAGGTATCCTCCTTTTTACATGCCAATCTGTGATATGTGCTGTCTATGTACCTTTGGAAAGTGTGATTTAAGCAGGGGTAAAAAAGGAGCCTGTGGGTTGAATATTTCATCTCAGCAAGCTAGGATAGTATTGATAGCGTGCTGTATAGGTACGGCATGTCATGCTGGACACAGTAGGCATCTAATACACACGTTGATTGAAAAATTAGGGAAGGATTACCCTATAGATATGGGGAACAATATAGATGTAGAAGCACCAATAACAAGGACGATAATGGGCATTAAGCCAAAAACACTTGGAGATTTAGAAAAGGTTTTAGACTACTGTGAGGAACAAATCACACACTTACTTTCAGCAGCTCACACCGGCCAGGAAGGTAGCAGTTTAGACTTTGAAAGTAAGGCCATGCATGCAGGTATGATCGACGATTTAGCAAGGGAAGTTGGGGACATTGCTCAAATAGTAGGTCTTAAAATGCCTTGTGGGGATGAAAATGCACCATTAATCGATTTAGGACTTAAAACAGTCGATAAGAATAAACCAGTAATTCTGTGCATAGGTCATAACGTCGTTCCTGGCGCAGAGATTATGGATTACATAGAAAAGAAAAACTTAGAAGATGATATAGAAGTCTGTGGTATATGCTGTACTGCCATAGATGTAAGTAGATATAATGACAGGGCCAAAGTTATTGGACCTTTATCAAGGCAGTTGATGTTCGTCAGAAGTGGAATCGCAGATGTAATTGTGGTGGACGAACAGTGTATAAGAACAGATATATTGGAAGAAGCCAAAAAAACTGGATCCATTTTGATAGCAACAAATGAAAAAATGTGTTTGGGATTGGAAGATCTTTCCCACTTAAGTGACGATGAAATTATAAGCACCATATTAAGAAATAGAGCTGGTTTAATACTGGATGAGAGCAAAGTCGGTAAAATAGCAGTTGAACTTGCAAAGATTGTTTCAGAAGAAAGAAAAGATAAAAAATATCTTCCTGAATTGGAAGAAGTTAGAAAACTTGCAAATGAATGTACAGAGTGCGAATGGTGTAACAGAGTATGTCCGAACTCATTTGAAATAAAAGAAGCCATGATAGATGCCAAGGAAGGGAATTTTGACAAATTCATTGAACTATATGAAAAATGCTACAGTTGCGGAAGATGTGAATCAGAGTGTGAAAGAAACCTACCAATCGTAACTATGACCACAAAAGTTGGAGACTATTTCTTCAAAGATCTGAACTTCAAAATTAGAGCTGGAAGAGGTCCAGTACAAGATATTGAAATAAGAAGAGTAGGAGCTCCTATTGTATTCGGAGATATTCCAGGGGTTGTAGCATTGGTAGGTTGTAGCAACCATCCAAATGGGGAAGAGGAGGTAGCTCTTATAGCCAAGGAGTTCCTTGAAAGAAAGTACATAGTTGTCACCACAGGATGTGCCGCAATGGCAATTGGAATGTGGAAGGATGAAGATGGAAAAACACTTTATGAAAAATATCCTGGTGAGTTCACAGCAGGAGGTCTTGTAAATTGTGGAAGCTGTTTAAGTAACTGCCACATAACAGGAGCTGCCATAAAAATAGCCAGTGTATTCGCCAAAGTACCTTTAAGAGGAAACTACGAAGAAGTTGCAGATTATATATTAAACAGAGTTGGAGCGGTTGGTGTTGCATGGGGGGCAATGTCCCAGAAAGCTGCTGCAATTGCCACCGGCGTTAATAGATGGGGTATTCCAGTAATAGTAGGACCACATTCAACCAAGTACAGAAGAATGTACCTAAGTGACGGAGAAGACTTCGAAGTAATGGATAAGAGAACAAAAGAAATAATGAAAACAGATCCTACTCCAGAACATTTAATAACTTCTGCTGAGAGCATGAAAGAAACTATGGTATTAATACCTAAACTATGTATGAGACCTAATGACGGTCCTAAAGGTAGGGGAATGAAGATATATCACTACGTAGATGTCTATGAAAAGTACTTTGGTTGCATGCCACCAGACCTGGAAAAATTCGTCAGAACAGAAGCAGATATTCCATTTATGATAAAGGATAAAGTTATGAAGTATTTAAAAGAAAAAGGATGGAAACCAAGAGAAAAGATACCAAAAGAGCCGACGTTAATCTATTAAACTAAATACTAAAACATATTTTTGGGTGAAAAAATGCTTGGAAAAACTACGCCTTATCAGCCAACTGCAGGAACTAATTTAAATCATGCTGAATTGATAAGTACAAAAATAGTCGCTCAAATGATAAAAAGAAGTAAAAATCCAATATTAATAGTTGGAGATAAAGGGGAAGGGATAGAACATTTAGAAAATCTCAATATAAAAAAAATCCATGTTCCAAAAGATATGAATTTACTCGATGCCATGAAGATGATTTCAAAGGAAGATTATGATTTAGCCCTATTCTCTGGAATTACATACTACTACCTCGCCCAGGCTCTAACACATTTAAAACATTTCTCAGATATTGTAACTATAACAATTGACAGATATTATCACCCAAATGCAAAATATTCATTTCCAAATATGGAAACTGTAGAATATATAGAAGCCGTTAAAAGACTTGTAATACTTTGCAATAATCCCTAATTTGGTGAAAAAATGAATCCAAAGATAATAGTACTTGACCCATCAAAGTGCTCAAAATGTGATGACTGCATTAATAAATGTAAAGAAGTTCATGGCACTAGCAGAATTAAAAAAGCAGGTACTGTTCCAGTGTTTTGCATGCAGTGTGAAAATGCTCCATGTATGGAAATATGCCCCGTAAACGCAATATACTTAAAAGAAAATATTACCATAGTAAACGAGGATAAATGCATTGGCTGTGGGATGTGTGAGATAGCCTGTCCAATTGGGGCGATATTCATTGAAGATGGAATTGCACATAAATGTACTCTATGTATGGATACTGATAGAATCACCCCAGCTTGTGTTGAAGCATGTAAGGATAACGCACTTAGATTTATCTGCAATGAATGTTTAGATATGGTAAAAGAAGAAAGAAGAAATAAGTTAATGAAAATAATAAGTGATGAATGGAGAGAAGAAATATAATCTCAATAATCATATGAATTTTCTTATTTTATTACATCATAATATTATTTTTAGAGTATATAATAAAAAGGCATAAATATCTTTTTTTAAAAATGTTTAACAATTATAATGATTAATAATGATGAATATACTTTATAATAGTCAATTGGCTTGGTGAGAAAAATGGTCGTTGAAAATATAATTGAAGGGGCCAAAAAGGTGTTAAGTTTAACAAAAGAAAGCCTGAAAGATGTAGAAAACAAACCAGTGGGTTACAAAGATACAAACTATAATTTACCTACAATACGCGGGCTACTTGGAAAAGAGATCAAGAACCTTGACGAATTGAAAGAATTTATAAATTCTCTCGAAGTTAAAGAAGAAGCTACCTTAGAAAATGCCCTTGATGCAGGGGTTTTAACCTTAATGTGTGCAGAGGCTTTAGAAACTCTAAAGTATGCTACAGAAGAAGAACCCTATAAGGAACCTTATGTTGGATTTATCCCTGATAAAATTATAAGGGATTTAGGGGTCCCACTTGTAGAAGGAAAGATTCCAGCCATTTTTGTAGTTATTGGGAAAGTAGGGGATAGTGAAAAATTAAAGAAATTAATTGATGACATAAAAAAGAGAAATATTTTGACCTTATTTATTGGGGACATTGTTAAAGAATTGGATGAAGCAGGTATAGAGTACGGACTGGATAAGCTATTAGTTCCAGTTGGAGAAGGTATAACCTCCGCAGCTCATGCTGCAAACCTTGCCATAAGGGTGCCTTTAATATATGGAGGTATTGAACCTGGAAAAACAGAAGATATAATCGACTACATAAAAAATAAAGTTCCCGCAATTGTTATAGCATTGGGGGAAATTGATGATATAACCTTATCAGCAGGTGCTGGATGTATAAAGGCGGGGGTTCCTGTTATAACAAACAACCCAGTTCCTGAAATAAAAGGAGCTCTGGAAAGTTCAGACATTGATAATATTGTAGAAAATGCTTTAAAAATGAAAAATATTGAGGTAAGGACGGTGACAGAAATGGACGAAACAGAAATTCCTGTATCAGTAGGGCCTATGAATGAAGGAGAAAGAGTAAGAGGTCCAGACATGCATGTTGAACTTGCAGGACCTAAGTCATTTGGTTTTGAACTTGTAACGGTAGTAGATGAAGCTTCTGATGAGGTTAAAATAATTGGAAAAGACATTAAAGACATGGAAGAAGGTAGTAGATCACCTTTTGCAGTAATCATCAGAGTTAGTGGAGATAATCTGGAAGAAGATTTAGAAGGAGTATTGGAAAGAAGAATCCACGAGTTTTTCAACTACATAGAAGGTGTCATGCACTTAAACCAAAGAGATAGCGTCTGGATCAGAGTAAACAAAAACGCTGCTAAAAAAGGTTTAAGTCTCCAACACATAGGAAAAATTGTTCAAAGTTTATATAAGGCAGAATTTCCATTCATAAAGAATATAGATGTCATATTGATCACAGATGAGGAGGAAGTTAAAAAAGAATTGGAAAACGCAAAACAAATCTACGACAGAAGAGATGCAAGAGCCAGGGATTTAAATGAAGAAGATGTTGATGTATTTTACGGATGCATCATGTGTCAAAGTTTTGCTCCTACCCACATCTGTGTTATAACCCCTAACAAACCTGCATTATGTGGTGGTATAAACTACTTTGATGCCAGAGCTGCAGCAAAAATAGATCCTGAAGGTCCAATATTTGAGATACCTAAAGGAGAATTAATAGATGAAACTAAAGGCATCTATAGTACTATAAATGAGGTAGTTAAAGAGAAATCACAGGGTTCAATCGAAGAAATAGCATTACATAGTATAATGGAAAAACCTTCAACCTCATGTGGTTGCTTTGAAGCCATTACCTTCTATATCCCAGAAGTTGATGGATTTGGTATTGTCCATAGGGACTTTAAAGGAGAAACCCCGATGGGCGTTCCATTCTCAGCACTTGCAGGACAGTGTAGTGGTGGAAAACAGGTTGAAGGTTTCTGTGGAATGTGTATTGAATACATGAGGTCATCTAAATTCTTCCAGGCCGATGGAGGATGGAAAAGAGTTGTATGGATGCCTAGTGAATTAAAAGAAAGGGTTAAAGAATCAATCCCTGAAGAATTGCTTGATAAAATAGCAACAGAAGAGAACGTATCAGATACAAACGAATTACAGGAATTCTTAAGAAGCAAAGCCCACCCAATCGTTGAAAGTTGGACTGAAATGGCTGAACCTGAAATGGAGGAAGCTGTTGAAGAAGCAGGATTTGAAGGCGACTTTGAAAGTTCAGCAGGTTCTGACTTTGTAGTTCCTACCATGGAATTACCTGCAGGATTTGGAGGACTACCGTCTAACTTCAAGATAATACTTAAAAATGCAGTTATTAAAGCTGAAAAGATAATAATAACAAAAGAAGATGGAAAATCAAAAAAATAATTTAATTAATTTTTTACCATTTATTTATTTTTTATTCTCTGAGCTCTCTATTTTTTTAATCATGTCTTCGGCAAATTTTCTTAATCGTTTAATCTCAAGGTCGGATTCACACAATACATCAAGGTCTATACCTTCTCCCCTTAAAAATGATATGTAATATAATGATAACAAATGAATAGTAACCATTTCTGAAACTTTTTCAATACTTTTTAATTCTGAATTCTCTTTTATATCAACTTCATCTAAAAACTTTAAAATAACACGTAATACATCTTCAGATATCCATTTTATATCGCAATAGTATGGGAATAGTTTTTTTGCCTGTTCCTTTCCATAATTCGCAACAATATGCTGTATCCATTTCAAAAGAATAACCGTAGTTTCAACTGAATTATCCAATTTAGACAATAAATAACCATCATCATTCTGTTTTTTATTTTTAATTATCTCAGAATTTTCTAGTTTGGATATACATTCCTTAAGTTTTTCCAGTGAATCCATGGACAGCATAGTACCCCTACTAATAAGTTCTAAATTAATTAGGGGTACTATTTTATTTATATTTTTCTATAAAATAGCATATTTAAATTTACAAATTTAGTCGATTATAAAAAAAGAATTTTTCCCTCAGGGATCGTGCATAAGCCCCTTGTGTCTTTAAGTGTCCAGATATTCTGTTTGTATCCCTCGAGCGATTAGTACCAGCGAGCTAAACACCTCGGTTACCCTTGGTGCGTACACTCCTGGCCTATCGAACCTGTCTTCTACAGGAGCTCTCGTCTCCGAAGAGACTGGCTGCCTATTTTCAGGACGGGTTTCGGGCTTAGATGCTTTCAGCCCTTATCCCTTGGCGCGTGGCTGCTCGGCAATGCCCTGTCGGACAACCGATCGACTAGAGGCGCCGGCAGTTCGTTCCTCTCGTACTAGAACCACCTTTCCCTCAGGCAGCCGACACTTCCAGCAGATAGCAACCAACCTGTCTCACGACGGTCTAAACCCAGCTCATGATCCCCTTTAATGGGCGAACAGCCCCACCCTTGGGTCCTGCTGCAGACCCAGGATGGGAAAAACCGACATCGAGGTAGCAAGCCGCGGGGTCGATATGGGCTCTTGCCCGCGACAACTCTGTTATCCCCGGGGTAGCTTTTCTGTCATCCCTGGCCCCCATCAGTGAGGCACAGGGGTTCGTTAGGCCCGGCTTTCGCCTCTTGGTTGCCTTTTGTTAGCAACCAAGTCAGGCTGGCTTTTGCCCTTACACTCAACAGCGGAGTCCTGACCCGCTTGAGCCAACCTTTGGGCCCTCCTGATGCATTTTTAGGAGGGTACCGCCCCAGTCAAACTGCCCACCTACCGGTGTCCCCCTACAGGGGTTAGGGACATGGTCATGGGAGGGTGGTGTCCCATGGTCGCCTCCACCTCCCCTGGCGAGGAGGTTTCGATGGCTCCCACCTACACTGTACACCCACAACCATGCCTCAACGGCAGGCTGCAGTAAAGCTCCACGGGGTCTTCGCTTCCCACTGGAAGTCTCCGGCCTTTGCACCGGAATGGTAGGTTCACCGGATTCCGGTCGGGGACAGTGGAGGTCTCGTTACGCCATTCATGCAGGTCGGAACTTACCCGACAAGGAATTTCGCTACCTTAAGAGGGTTATAGTTACCCCCGCCGTTTACTGGCGCTTCACCCGGTTGGAACCGGGGTTCACGTACCAGCACTGGGCAGGCGTCGGCCTTAGTACACACCTTTTCAGGCTAGCTAAGACCTATGTTTGTATTAAACAGTCGGACCTCCCTGGTCACTGCGACCAGCGACCCCACATTTAAGTAAGGCCGCTGGCACCCCTTCTCCCGAAGTTACGGGGCCAATTTGCCGACTTCCCTCGACCGAATTCATCCGCTACGCCTTAGGATACTCACCTAGGGGCACCAGTGTCGGATCTGGGTACGGACGTCTAGAATCCCTGCCAGTTCCCTTTTCACGGGCTCCAGAGCTCGACCAAACTCTCCTAACGGAGAGCTCATCACGCTTTCATCCGGTTCTCGTTATTACAACTCTCCCCGGACTTATACGCTTGACTGCCCAGACAAAGGCAGTTGGCCTACCCTGAAGCGTCAGGAACTGACCTAGCGTTGCCGCGTGTATCTAGACGGCGCGGGAATATTAACCCGCTTCCCTTTCCTCTCAAAGGAGTTACCTCGAGAGTTAGGACCGGCTTACCCACAGCTGACAACCATTGCTGTGGAACCCTTGCCCCTTCGGCGGTGGGGATTCTCACCCCACTTATGCTGTTACTACTACCGGGATCTTCATTTCTACGAGGTCCACTCGACCTCACGACCGAGCTTCTGCCCTCGCAGAACGCCCCCCTACAGGATCACCTTTCGGTGCCCTCAGGTCTCGGTGGCCGGTTTAGCCCCGTCCATTTTCGGGGCCCTTGACCTCGACAGGTGAGCTGTTACGCACTCTTTAAAGGGTGGCTGCTTCTAAGCCAACCTCCCTGCTGTCTTAGGCCAAGGACGCCCTTCGTGTTCACACTTAACCGGCACTTAGGGACCTTAACCTGAGTCTCGGCTATTCCCGTCTCGGACATACAGCTTACCCGTATGCCCTAACTCAGAGGCTGCGGCGACGACAGGTTCGGAGTTTGACAGAATGGCGAGGGCTTTCGCCCCCTAACCACCCTATCAGTGCTCTACCCTGCCGTCTACCTAACCTCCGGCTGACCTGCGGGTCACTTCGGGGGGAACCAGCTGTCTCCGGGCTCGATTGGCCTTTCACCCCTAGACCGAGGTCAGAAGAGTGCTTCGAACGGCAACACCTCTGCAGGCCTCCATCCCTCTGATGAGGGACTTCACCTTGCCCCGGCCTAGATCGCCCGGTTTCGGGTCGTATGGCTGTGACTCCGGGCCCTTAAGACCCCGTCCCTCGGCAAAAGCCTGCGGACTTGTTGGTTTCCCTACGCCTCCGACCGTTAAGGTCTTAAGCTCGCCACAACCATACACTCCCCGGCCCGTTTTTCGAAACGGACGACACAACCCTGGCTCTATCCCTCGTAACGCCCTTTTGCAAGGGTTTCCTTCGGGATAGTTGCCTTTGGGGCCGTGCCATACTGTCCCTATCTGGTTTCAGGCTCTTTTCACACCCGATTAAGGGTGCTTTTCAGCTTTCCCTCACGGTACTAGTACGCTATCGGTCTTGGAACGTATTTAGAGTTGGAAGTTGATGCCTCCCAAATTCCCGCGCGATATCCAACGCACGGTACTCAGGGACATCTCCAGCCCAGGTTAGTTACACCTACGGGACTTTCACCCTCTATGGTGTGACGTTCCAGTCAACTTCGGCTTCCCAACCTGGACCTTAGGAAATGCCCTACAACACCACATCTCCCTTTCGGGATTCAGTTTGCTCTGTTCCGCGTTCAGTCGCCCCTACTAACGGAATCCCTGTTGGTTTCTTTTCCTGCGGGTACTAAGATGCTTCAATTCCCCGCGTTCCCGACCCTTACGGGTCGCCCTAACGGGCAGGAAGTCCCATTCGGGAATCCCATGTTCAAAGGCTGTATGCGCCTCGCATGGGCTTATCGCAGCTTACCACGCCCTTCATCGGCGTTCCAAGCCAAGCCATCCCCCAGATAGGATAGTGGATAAACAGAATATCTGGATATCACCAGACACAGGGGCTTATGCACGACCTTCACTTAAAATCCAGTCCTTCATCCATAACCTTGCGATTATGGATTGCACGCGTGTAAGCCCACAATCATTTGGTGCCTAGTAACGACCTTTTTTTCTTAGGAGGTGATCCAGCCGCAGGTTCCCCTACGGCTACCTTGTTACGACTTCACCCCCCTCGCTGAGCCCAGGTTCGACCTTAGCCAAAGGCCAAAGCCTCACCTCAACCCAACTCGGGTGGTGTGACGGGCGGTGTGTGCAAGGAGCAGGGACACATTCACCGCAGTATTATGAACTGCGATTACTACGGATTCCAGCTTCACGTGGGCGAGTTACAGCCCACGATCCGAACTACGGCTGGGTTTAGGAGATTAGCTTCCCCTTTCGGGGTCGCATCCCATTGTCCCAACCATTGTAGCCCGCGTGTAGCCCAGGGGATTCGGGGCATGCGGACCTATCGTTGCCCGCTCCTTCCTCTGGCTTAGCGCCAGCGGTCCCCTATGAGTGCTTTCTTCCCGGAGGAAGAAGTGGCAACATAGGGCACGGGTCTCGCTCGTTACCTGACTTAACAGGACGCCTCGCGGTACGAGCTGACGATGGCCATGCACCACCTCTCAGCGCTTCAGGCAAGGTCGTCAACCTGGCCGTCATCATGCTGTCGCCCCTGGTGAGATGCCCGGCGTTGAATCCAATTAAACCGCAGGCTCCACCCGTTGTAGTGCTCCCCCGCCAATTCCTTTAAGTTTCAGTCTTGCGACCGTACTCCCCAGGCGGCGGACTTAACGGCTTCCCTTCGGCACTAGATAGGCACGGGGCCTACCTAACACCTAGTCCGCAGAGTTTACGGCCAGGACTACCCGGGTATCTAATCCGGTTCGCGCCCCTGGCTTTCGTCCCTCACCGTCGGACCCGTTCCAGGCGAGTGCCTTCGCCATAGGTGGTCCTCCAGGGATCAACACATTTCACCGCTACCCCTGAAGTACCCTCGCCCTCTCCCGGTCCCAAGTCCAGCAGTATCCCTGCCAGCCCTACGGTTAAGCCGTAGGATTTAAACAGGGACTTACTGGACCGGCTACGGACGCTTTAGGCCCAATAAAAGTGGTCACCACTCGGGCCGCCGGTGTTACCGCGGCTGCTGGCACCGGACTTGCCCAGCCCTTATTCCTAAAGCTTTTTACACTTTAGAAAAGCCTACGCAGTGCGTAAGCACTTGGGGTCCCCCCGTCGCACTTTCGTGCATTGCGGAGGTTTCGCGCCTGCTGCGCCCCGTAGGGCCTGGGGCCGTGTCTCAGTCCCCATCTCCGGGCTGCCTCTCTCAAGGCCCGTACTGATCGTAGGCTTGGTGGGCCGTTACCCCACCAACTACCTAATCAGACGCAGCCCCATCCTCGGGCACATATGTTTTCAGAGAAGGATCATTCCAGACCTCTTCTCCTATGGGGTATTATCCTCAGTTTCCCGAGGTTATCCCCCACCCGAGGGTAGGTTAGCCACGTGTTACTGAGCCGTCCGCCATGGACCGAAGTCCATAGACTCGCATGGCTTAGTCGAACCCCAATAGCAGTGACCTCCGGCGGGATCAACCGGAATTAGTTGCCTTTAAGGCAACTACTCTCGTGGAGTACGTAAGGAATTGACATTGGTCGTTACTAGGTTTCACCTAGATTGTGGGCTTACATCCAACCTGAGCTCTTTTAGTCAGGTTATCACATTTGCATAATATGACCGTGATCTGGAGTTTGTATTGTTTTTAGGTATGAAACAATAGTATTTATTGAAATATAAATATAATTATTGTGAGGTGATTACATGGTTCAGGACATTAACAATAAAGAAATCATGGTAGGTTCCTACGTAAGGTACATAAACACCGGGACCAAAGGAATTGTAAAAGAGATAAAAGAAATAGATGGTGAGGAGTGGGTAGTTTTAGATAACGACCTCATGTATAAGCCATATATATTGGAAATCATCGAATATGACAATGAAAATGAAGAAGTAGATGAAAAAGAACTGATAAAAAAAGTTTTAGAAAATGAAGAAGTAGATTTAAGTGGTTCTTTAGACACGGATTCATGCGGTGCTGGATAACATTATATTTACTTTTTTAGGTGAAATGATGGATGCTAACGATGAACTTAAAAGATTGGAACGGGCCAGAGAAATAATAAGAGAAATCATCAGGGAAAAAGGCCGAGAAAACCTATATGACCTCACAGGAATTGCAGGAGGCTTCGAAATAAGTGGTGAAGATATTTGTATTCTTGAAACATACATTGGGCCCGCATTATTCTCAGAAAAATTAAACGAATTAGGAATTCAACATTTAAAAGGAGATTCAAAATTACATAAAGCCGTAGGGTTCAATAGAACTTCATCTGCAATATTGGCAACCATTATGGCTTTATCAAGCCACTTAAATAAAGTTGTCCATTATGTTCCTGAAAAACCATCGCATCCTTCAATTCCAAAAAGCTGTAAAATCTTCAGCCTTGAATACTTTGAAAGTGACTGCCTTGATGAAGTATTGGAACTCATAGATAGTAAAACGCTAACCATAATCACCGGAGCCACCATGGATCATAAAATAGTTAATCTAGAAACTGCAAGAAAGATAATTCACCATAGCAAAGAAAATGGATCCATCATTTTTATGGATGATGCATCGGGTGCCAGACTAAGGTTACTTTACAATCAACCATCTGCACTTGAATTAGGTGCTGATTTAGCAGTAACTAGTACTGACAAGCTAATGAACGGACCAAGAGCGGGTTTAATGGGTGGAAGAAAAGATTTAATAGATAAAATATATTCAATGGGTTTAAAATACGGCTTAGAAGCTCAAGCACCTATTTTAGCTGCCATGGTAAATGCTCTTAAAAGTTTTAGATTAGATGGTTTAAAAAAGGCATTTGAAAGGGCTAAAAAAATTGATTTACATCCTCTGGAAAAATTGGGATTAGTATGTGAAAAGACTCCAACAGGGTTTGTAATCAAAAACTTCTCAGATGAAGAATCAGTAAAGATTGCCCTAAATCTACTTAAAAATCATGGAATAATAACAATAGCAGCAGTGGGAATGCCTGGAGCAAGTAAAACATTGAGAATAGACTTTTGCTCAAAAGATGCTGAAGTAGTCTCAAATGAGTACATTATAAACGCAATTATTGATTCAATTATCGTTGAATAAAATCCTTTGATTTTCATAACTCTTTGCTCACTACTAACTTCGATCACTACGGTTGAATAAAAAAATAGTAGGCAAATGCTATTAATTTTCAGATTTAACTAGTTTCATTAGCTCCTCTGGCCTATGTAATTCCCCTCCAATTTTATCCACTAAAACAACATCACATTTAGCATACTTCATAACTTCCCCATGTATCTGACCTAGGTTCATTTCTGGAACAATTATTTTTGAAGCCTTTAAACCACTTATAAGTTCTCCAGGGAATGGGTAAACTGTCATCAGTCTTATGTACCCAACATCTACTCCTTCCTCTCTAAGCACCTCTACAGTGTGTTTTACAGTTCTTGAAGGAGTTCCATAGCACACGAATATTGTTTCACTATCAAGGTATTTTCCTTCGTACTTTACAATATCATCTTTATTTTTCAATATCTTGTTGCATATTCTTCTAACTAATTTATCGTGCGTTTCTGCAGAAACATCAGGATAACCATATTCGTTGTGGGTTAATCCAGTTATATGAATGTTGTAACCTTCCCCAAATACAGGCATTGGCGGAACTTCCTTGTCAAAAGGATATGGCTTTTTACATGGCTTTTCATCAGGGAGCTCCCTATTTATTATTTCAAAATTATCATGTAAAACCACTTTTTCCCTCATGTGTCCCACTATTTCATCACTCATTAAGAAAACTGGAACTCTATATTTTTCTGAATAGTTAAAAGCCATTATTGTAAAGTCATACATCTCTTGGACTGATGATGGTACCAAGACGATAGGCTCATAATCACCATGGCTTCCCCATCTAACTTGCATCATGTCTCCCTGACTTGCAGCAGTAGGTTGTCCGGTTGAAGGTCCACCCCTTTGAATATTAACTATGACACAGGGGGTTTCAGTCATAAATGCGTAGCCTATATTTTCCTGCATCAAACTAAATCCTGGCCCACTTGTGGCAGTCATGGATTTTGAACCTGCCCAGCTCGCACCTATAACTGCGGCCATGCTTCCAATTTCATCCTCCATTTGAACATAATTACCTCCCACTTTTGGAAGTTTTTTTGCCATTCCTTCCGCAATTTCTGTAGATGGGGTTATTGGATAACCTCCGAAAAACCTGCAACCTGCTTTTATGGCTCCTTCAACACAGGCCATATTTCCCTGCATAAATTCAACTTTAGTCATGAGTTATCACCTTACCAAGATATTATATACTGATGATGAATTATACAACATTATTATCGAAAATACTATTTATTTTTCTGTAACGTAGTTATATAGATTTTCCACATTTTCCCTTATTCCATATTTTTTAAAGTATCTAAGTAAGTTTTCCAAATCTCTTTTTAAATAAAATTCACTATCGTACTCAACTTCATCAAATGGTAAATTATATATCTTTCCCTTTTTTCCAACTTCTATAGCTTGAGGCCAGTCTATAATTACAAAGTTCCCTTCTTGATCTACCAAAATATTGAATTCACTTAAATCTCCATGAACGTATCCTAAGTTATAGGCCTTTTTTACTTCATCAATAATATCCCAGAAGAACTTATTTATATCGATATCTAGAGCTCCTAAATCTACCTTTTTTAATTCATCCCCATTTAGTTTTCCCATAATAATTGCATGCCTATTTTGTTCTATTGGTTCCGGGACTTTAACTATGGGAAAAAGCCTATCTAAAACATTAAATTCCTTTTCTGCAGTTAATCTAGAAGCATAAAGCCAGCTTATATGCCTTTTATTGGCTAAATAATCCCTATACCTTTTTCCTCTTGTAAAACAAGTTCTTCCTAACTTATGGAACTTTAAAACTGCTTCTCTGTTGTTTTCAAGAAGTATATTGTACACGTCCCCTTCCTTTCCAACTCCCAATTTACCTCCTATTGCAACAATAAGGCCTTTTTTAACAAATGCATTTATAGCCAGGATATCATAACCCCAGTGAGAAAGTCTATATCCGTAGCTAGATCTATTTATGAGTTTGAATTTATCCAGTCTTCTCAATCTGAAAAGCACTTCTTTTCCATGAAAACCCGTTTTTCTAATTATTTCATCTAATGGAACCCATTCATGGTGTTTCATCAGTATTTCTATTATCTTCAGTACTTTCCAGTCTTCTTCCTTCATTTCTTTTAAAGTATTGATTAATTTTTCTATGTTTGCACCTCCAAATGAAGATAGTGAATGATCTTCGATAAGTATCAATTGACATTATTTTATTAGATTTATTATAACTATGGATTATTATTTAAATTAAATATTGGTAAAACTTTCATTAAGCATCAATTTTTCATATAAAAGTAGATATTTAGTAGATGATATATATAATTTGATTAGTATATTTAGTTAAATAACATGTTAAATAACGAATAAATCTAAATTATTTGGTGGTTGAGTTGTTTTCAAATGCCGTAAACTCATTAATAGAAAATTTGGAGGTTTTAAAAAAATTCGAACTCGATGACGAATTAAAAAATAAAGTAGAACAATTTTTAGAAATTATAACCAACTCAAAAAATATCTTTATTTATGGAGTAGGTAGAAGTGGACTTGTTGGAAAGGCATTTGCCATGAGACTTATGCACTTAGGATTAAACTCATATTTTGTGGGAGAATCAACCTGTCCAGCAATTAAAAAAGGGGATTCATTAATAGTTATCTCATGTAGTGGGGAAACATCCTCTGTTGTTAATGTTTTAAAAAAAGTCCAAGATATGAATAAGGAATCAAAGAATATTAAAACTGTTTCAATAACACGAAAATGCAATAATACAGTTGAAAAATTATCCGACCTTTGGATACCTTTAGAAATATTGAATAAAAAGGATTTTCCAATGGGCACACTTTTTGAAGAGATTTCCCTCATATTTTTGGACATAGTAACTACATTACTAATGAAAAAACTTGGAATCTCAGAAGAGGAAATGAAAAAAAATCACAATAACCTACAGTAATATTATATAATTATTTAAGCTAATCTTTGATTATACCGTTTGACAAAAGAGAATATTATATTTACTCACATATCAGTAATTTTAATGGTAATGTTTAATTACAACTATAAACGACCATATGAATAATAATATAAAAAATCATCATAGGTGAAGCCATGAAATTCGGATGGATACTGGCAAATGGAGAATCATGGGATGAAAGGAAAGAAAACGTAAAAGATGCACTGGAAAGTTCAATTCCAGGTGTAATGGTTAACAGAGAAGATATTGAAAGTGTAAGAGAACTAGGAAACATATCGGTAATATCAAATGATTTAGGTGCAGATATTGTTGTAATAAACAAAAACGAAGATTTAGAAATTTTAAAGAATGCATGGGAACTGGGCAAAAAGACTGGAGTCTATGTTCCTATTGAAAGTAAAGAAGATGAAGTATTTGCTTCAGAAGTTAGCAGACTCGAATACGTCAACTACATTATTTTGGAGGGAAAAGACTGGACAATAATTCCTCTAGAAAACCTCATTGCAGACTTATTTAATGAAGACGTAAAAATAGTTGCAGTAGTTAACAGCGTTGATGAAGCTGAAACATCCTATGAAATCTTAGAAAAAGGTGTTGATGGAGTCGTATTAATTCCGAAAGACACCAACGAAATCAAAGAGTTCTCAAGATTGATAGAAAAAATGAATGCAGAAAAAATAGAACTAGATGTTGCCACAATTGTAAATGTTGAACCTGTTGGAAGTGGAGACAGAGTTTGTATAGATACCTGTTCAATGATGAAAACTGGAGAAGGTATGTTAATAGGTTCTTACTCAAGAGGCATGTTTTTAGTTCATTCTGAAACTGTTGAAAACCCATACGTTTCCACAAGACCATTTAGAGTAAATGCTGGCCCAGTCCATGCATACATCCTATGCCCAGGAAATAAGACAAAATATTTAAGTGAGTTAAAAGCAGGGGATAGAGTCTTAGTAATTAACAGCGAAGGAATGACAAAAGAAACAGTTATTGGCAGAGTTAAAATAGAAAAAAGACCATTAATGCTTATTGAAGCTGAATACAACGGAGACATAATAAGAACTGTACTCCAAAACGCTGAAACTATAAGGTTGGTCGGAGAAGATGGGCAACCAATATCTGTGGTAGATTTAAAACCAGGGGATAAAGTTTTAATAAAAGCCGATGAAAACGCAAGACATTTTGGAATGGCCATTAAAGAGACTATTATAGAAAAATAGGCATAATGCCAATTGGATCCAACTTTTTTAAAGGAGTTGGATGGAGATTGGATTACCAGTTCCTTATTAACTACTAAAAGACATTACCAAGTAAAACGGTAGTGCATTCTTTGGATCCAACCTTTTTTAAAGGTTGGAAGGAAACCATTATAGAAAAATAAACAAAAACTTCACTTCTTATCTTTTTTAAATTTAAAAATTAACATGGGATGAGTATGAGCATAAAAATAGGTAAAACAGAATCCAAATTGAACAGTATAATTGAAGAAGAAGGAGCTCTCTATTTTGTTTTAATTGACCCTGATGAAAGTAACTATGCAGAAGTTGCAGAAAAAGTCAAAGATTACGCTGATGCCATAATAATCGGAGGAAGCATCAGCATAACAAACTTAGACGAAATTACAAAAGATATAAAAGAAATTACAAACCTTCCTACGATTCTATTCCCTGGAAACGTAGATGGACTAACACCTCATGCCGATGCAGTATTTTACATGTCACTTATGAACTCCAAAAACCCGTACTGGATGATAAACGCCCCTACATTAGGTTCAATTACAATTAAAAAGTATGGTCTGGAAACCATACCAATGGCGTATTTAGGTATTGAACCTATCCAAAGAACTGCTGTAGGGTTCGTTGGAGAAGTTAACGAAATACCTCAGAGAAAACCAGAAATAGCTGGGATGTACTGTTTATCTGCATCATACTTTGGAATGAGATGGGCATACTTGGAGGCGGGAAGTGGAGCAGAATATCCAGTAAGTAATGAAATAATAGGTATTTCAAAAAAATTAAGTGGCATAAATATTATAGTCGGAGGGGGCATCAGAAAACCAGAAATAGCCTATGAAAAGGTTTTAAGTGGTGCTGATGCAGTTGTAACTGGAACGCTGATTGAGAAAAATCCAAATGCAGTTAAAGAAATGAGGGACGCCATAAAAAAGGCCGGAAAAGACAAATTGAACAAAAACCGAAGGTTTTTGTAGCTCTTCGCTCACTTCGTTCGCTCCGATTAAAAAATAAAAAATAAAATTATTTATTTTTATCATTGTTTAACTTCCAATTTTCCATTATTCCATTCTAAATAATATCCTCCTGTCCCTATTTTAGACATATCGAGTATTGGAACTATACCTGGAGTAGGGTGGATACCCATTTTTTTCTGGAATGAAGTTTGTTCTTGGAAAGTTCCGCTATTTATCATTGCCACGCCTTTGTATATACCGTATCCGTTAATATGGATATGGCCGGTATGGAATATATCGGGCTCCCGTTCAATTGCCAGATAGTCTATATGTTCTGGAGCAATTGGGCACCTTCCACCATAGGTCGGACATAAATGCCTTCTTTTTAAAAGTTCTTTCATTATCGAACTGGGTTCGGTATATTTTGCAGTTGAAATTTGACCTATCACGTCGTCGAAACTTCTACCATGATACAGCAATAAATCTAAACCATGAATATTTACCATTCCTGGATTTGCTACAAAGGTAAAGTTATCTCCTTCAAAGAGATTTGTTATTTTATCAGGTAGTGCAGGCTGTGGTTCAGCAGGTCTTAATGCATCGTGGTTCCCTGGAGAGATTATTACTTGGATATGATCTGGAATCTGTTCTAAATATGTTGCCACTTCCCTATATTGGGAAATAATATCCACTTCGTATAAATCATACTCCTGACCTGGATATATCCCCACTCCATCAACCAAATCCCCGGCAATTGAAATATACTTCAACCTACTTACGATTTTTTCCTCTAACCCATTATTCACATCCCCATTTAAAAACTCTATAAACTTCTTAAATGTTTTTTCCATGAATTCATGACTTCCAACGTGAATATCTGATAAAAATGCAGTATAAACTTTTTCATCAGTACATTTAGGGCTTCTTGGAGTTACGTCTGGTCTTATGGCCCTATTGGCAAACATTGCGTCTCCCTTATCGTTAATGGCCCCTTCAAAGCCAATAACTTCATCCAGTAAAATATCGTCAGGGAGCTCACCATTTAAAATCTTGTCCTTCATCATGAGAACTGTGAAAGAATCTTTTTCGTCCTCTATTATTATCCTTTTATGGCCGTTTTTGGTAGTATTTATTTCGGTGATTATTCCCACAACAAAAACGTTATCCTCTCGTTTCCTGTTGTAAATTTTACTTAAAGGATAGGCCCTTCTCCCAGATTTAGCCTCTATAATCTTTTTAATTCTGTTGTATCTATCTCTAAAGTATTTAACAAAGTCTTCAATTGTACCTTCACAGGTAGATTTTCCAGTTACATCTATATCATTGTAAACATGCAGTTTAGTTTCAATATCCTTAGCCAGATAATTAATTTTTTTATTTATGCTTTCCCTTATGCTCCTTATCTCATTTAACCTATAATTTCTTTCACCATCGCTATCTTTAGTACTATATTTGCACTCGATACTGTCCTCCTCTTTTACTTCAACTTTCTTATACAACTCTTCAACCTGTACCGGAGCTCTGTTTAAAGGACTATCCAATATGTCTTCAGTTGAATTACTAATACCATCTTCCAACTGTCTTCCTACTTCATTTAAATTAGGTTCAATATGTTGAATAGAATTTACGTCTTCTTCTTTAGAAAATCCATCAGAGGTATAGTATGCCATAAAATCAAAATTTTTATAATTATTCAAAATATTTTCCAAATCATTGTTTAAAAAAATGTTTAAAAAATGAGCATCTAATAGGATCATGCTATCGTTTGAATTCTTAAATTTTTTAATTTTATTTATTAAGTTTAATCGTCTGTTTTCTTCGAGCTCTTTAATTCTTTTGTAGGCGTGCGGTGAAAGTAGAACCTCAGCACTTAAAAAGTCCTCAATCATGTTTCCACTATCCTTTATTTTTATTTTTACTCTGATTCTGGTTTAAATTCCGATTTAAATTCTGGTTTATACTATAACAGAGGTAGTCTAACGGATGTATTACATTTCTTCTTTTGCAAATTTCATCAGGTTTGCAGTAATAACTAAGTCCCTTACCCCCATCCTCCTTCCAATTCTTACAGTATTCACAGTGAGTTATGTGGTTTGCAACTTTGTAACCTATGTTATTACTTATATAATATTTAGTCTTTTCAACGTCAAAATCACCAACTGATTTAAAGATAGTTATAATCTCATTTAGAAAATCTTCCACTTCATCCTCTTTTGCAATATCCAGAGCTCCTGTATCGTTTATCTCATTGTTCTCAATAGGTCTTAAGTTAGGATCAAACTTGGCCACAAACCAATAAACCACAAAACTTCTTCTTGCGTAGTGGGAAGGAGATCCACCACTTAGGATGTCATTTAATATTCCTCTAATACATGGCGGATGCCACTCCATTGGTATATTTCCCTTGTAGTTTAATGCTTTAATACCTTCAAGACCGTCAAAATCAACCTTATCCTTTAAGTAATCATTTATTTTATTGAGAAGACTTTTTACCTCCTCGCTTTCAGGGAGCTCAACTCTCTTAATTTTTTCAACGAGCTCCCTAAGTTTAACCCTTATACACTCCTTTGCATAGGTTTCCCTGACCTTGCAAATATTAACATATCCATTATCTATATCCATTCTTTCCAAATGGAGATCGTTATTTCGAGATAACGAAGCTATGTTTATAAATTCCCAGATTGGAATTTTGTTTGGAAGTTTTTCCTCCATTTTTTCCCAGTATTTTTCAGCATATTTCCTAACGTAAATACTGTGGTATCTTGTGTTTGCCACTAAAGTTAATATTAAATAATCAACCAAATAATTCAAATTTTCAATTTTTTCATCATATAACTTCGCATATGTTGTTAAATCTTTACGGTAATCCACATATTGTTCTTTATAACTCTCACTGTTATCATCTACTAAAATATATCTTAATTTTGAAATAACTAGAGAACCATATTTTTTAATTGCCTCTAAAAAATCGACATCCCTTACCTTATCAAGCTGTTCCCAGAACATAAAAACCACAGTTGAGTAAAAATTAAGAGTTAAAATATATATTAACTATATGTTGCATTAATGCTGTTGCATCATGTAGAGGAATATGGCAACTTCCCCTATGGCTGCAATGTCATTTTCAACTACGTACCTTCCAGACCATTTTTCGAGCTCCTTCTTTGTAAACCCTGAGGAAGAACCACAAAATACAACTAAATCCCTATCTCCGATACTGCTAAAATCAATTTTTTCATTGCATATTTCCTTATTTCCTATCAATATTACGTTTTCAGGTTTTAAAATTTCAACTGCATCGTCAATATCTTCAAAGAACATTAAATTTTTATTTAACTTTAAGGCTATTTTTTGAGCTATAGGTACCCCATTCTGTGCAGCTGAACCTATTGCCTTTGTAATTATTAATGTATCCATTCCCATGCCAAAGATTGTCTTGGCAAATTCTTCCACCTGTTTTGAACTGTGTGCATTGTGTAATACTACAAACATGAAACCACCTCTAATTGAATTGATTATTTCCAACCCCTTTATAAATCGAAGCAAATTTCAAAGTGATTTGTCTCAGTTTATAAAAGGCTTGGTTTTATAAGATCCTCCAACTTACATATACCTACTCAACTTCGTTGAGTAGGTATCCTATTTTGGAATCATCGAGCGAAGCGAGATGAGCTACAAAAATCACTTCGTGATTTTTGTTCAATCCAAGCCTTTTTATAAAAGGCTTGGTTTTAAAGCTTTGGCTATGACTCTTGAAAGAGTAGGGGGAACACTTTCTCCAACTTGGTTATACTGTGACTCCCTACCACCTACAAATATATGATAGTCAGGATATCCCATTAATCTAGCTTGTTCTCTAACAGTCAACAGCCTATCCTCATACGGATGTATAAACCTTCTTTTTCCCATCACAGTTTCAGAGATTCTATGAGGGTGTAACTTAATATAGTTGTCCAGGACACCACAGGGGCTTTTAAATTTAACCAGTCCTGAGCCATATCTAAGTTTATGAAGCCTTTTTAAAAACCTATTTGACAGGGGAGCTCCTTCATGATTTAATATATTTTTACCGATTTCCAAATCTTCAATTACCTCAATAACATATACTCTTTTTTCTGCTTTTTTTGGTTTTATTTGAACATTTGAAACAAAAACCCTTTTTCTCTCGGAAGGATTTCCATAATCTTCAGCCCATAGGGTATTGAAGTATATATCATCATACCCTACTCTCTTAAATTCTTTTTCTATACTTTCCTTTATCTCATAACTTAGAATCCCGGGAACATTCTCCATAACAAAAACTTTTGGCTGTAAATCTCCAACTATTCTAATGTACTCGAGAACCAGCCTTCCCATCTCATTTTTATAAAGCCTATCGATTGGATTTTTTTCTCGTTTTGGATTTGCTCCAGTGTAGGCTTCACAGGGAGGTCCTCCAATAACTAAATCAACTTCTTCGGTATCATGAACTTCTTTAATTTTTCTAAGAATGTTTAAAGAGTGAATGTTTCTTATATCATCATTTATCACTACAGGGTTCAATCTATCGTATTTGTTCAGTTTTTTAAACTCTACGATGTCTTCAGATGTTAGAAAGTCTTCCAGTTTAAAATACATGTCCTTTTGAACTAAGTTGTTATATCTCTTTTCATAGAGGACTCCGTTATAATTTAAAGCATAAGAATTTGCGGCATTTTCATCTATCTCAATTGAAAGTAAGGGAACAAATCCTTCTTCTACAAATCCACGAGAAAATCCGCCACAGCCACAAAATAAATCTATAAATTTCATACTACCACACTGATTCCTTATAGCCGTTCTACGAGGATATTCAACAGGCCCTAATTTAAATTAAAGTTGTTGAGTGTTTTTTCGGAGCTCCGAAACCTTTCAGGTTTTTGTTCACCGAGCTCACGAAGTGAAGTGAGCCATAAACTGTAGAACGACCATGAAAATAGAGAGACGTAACTATTCATATATCATAATCCCTATATAAAATTAAGGCTAGGTGGAAAAATGGTAGTTGAATATATGTTAAAGGACGATGAAATAAAAAGAATACTACAGGAGAGCAGGACTGTGGTGGTTGTGGGCATTTCTCCAAACCCTGAAAAACCCAGTTATTTTGTTTCAGAAAGTGTTAAAAAATGCGGATTTAAGATTTATTTTGTAAATCCAAAGTATTCTGGACAGGAAATATTGGGAGAAAAAGTTTACCCCGCTATAAAGGATATACCAGATGAAATCGATATAGTTGTCGTATTTAGAAAACCTTCGGAAGTTCCACATATTGCTGAAGAAGCGAAGGAAAAAGGATTTAAAACTTTCTGGTTACAGCCCGGGACGGAAAATAAAGAAGTTGTAGAACAATTACTAAAAGAAGGTTACAAAGTAGTGGTTGGAAGATGTATTAGAGTAGAATGTCGAAAAATTTATAATGGCTAATTCTACGAATCATATAATTCAATGCATACTAACAAATCCAATTTTTAATTGTTAATATATTATTATTGCAGAATGGTCATAGCTACGACCAATAATATTCTAATTAAATACAATATCTAGGTGATACAATGAACATCCTAAGAAGGGGACGACTGGGAAACAACGTCAAAGAAGAGGTCATGAGATACACCACAAGCTTGGATTTCGACAAAGAAATATTTGAAAGTGATATACTGTGCGATATAGCTCATACCATCATGTTAATGGAAAGAAACATAATTCCAAAGGAAAACGCAGTTAAAATAATAGAAGAGCTCAGGGAAATAATGAAAAAAGGAATGGATAGTTTAAACTTAGATCCATCCTTGGACGACATACACATGGTTATTGAAAGTGGGCTAATAGAAAAACTTGGTGAAGATGTTGCAGGAAGAATGCACACTGGAAGAAGTAGAAACGATGAAGTTGCAACAGATCTGAGACTTTCACTAAGGGAAAAAATACTTGAAATTCTGGAATTACTGATAAAAATGGAAAAAAATATCTTAAAACTTGCAAAAGAAAACAAAGAAACTCTTACTGTTGGATATACGCACCTACAACATGCACAACCGGTCACGTTTGGACATCTACTATTGAGTTATGTTTCTGCAATTGAAAGAGACATCTGCAGGCTTTTAGATGTTTATAAAAGGATAAATATTTCACCTCTCGGATGCGGAGCAATGGCCACAACTGGATTCGACATAGATAGAAATAGAACTGCAGAACTACTCGGATTCGATGGATTAATTGAAAATTCAATGGACGGGGTTTCTGCAAGGGATTTCATAGTTGAAACTATGGCCCACCTATCGATGCTTGGAACAAACCTTTCAAAAATCTGTGAGGAATTGATACTATTCTCAACCTATGAATTTGGAACAATTGAAATAGCCTACGAATACACTTCAACATCCTCAATAATGCCTCAAAAGAAGAATCCAGATGTTGCAGAGATTGCAAGGGCAAAGTTATCAACATTGAATGGAAACCTAGTAAGTGTTTTAACAATTTTAAAAGCACTTCCGAACACGTACAATAGAGATTTGCAGGAAATAAGCCCGCATCTATGGAAAAGTGTATATACAACAATAGACACCATCAAAATGATCGATGGAATGGTCTGTTCTTTAAAAATAAACAAGGGAAGAATGAAGGAGCTCGCAGAAAAGAATTACTCAACTGCAACTGAATTAGCAGATACTTTAGTTAGAGAATGTGGAATAGCCTTTAGAATGGCCCACGGTATTGTAGGAGAGGTTGTAAGGAAATCTATTGAAGAAAAAAAGGAAGTTATAGATATTGTTGACGAGGTTCTGGAAAAATATAACATAACTCTTGAAAAAGAAAAAATAATAAATGCACTTGACCCTATGGGGAATGTTAAACTAAGAGATGTAATTGGTGGTCCTGCACCAAAAGAAGTTGAAAGAGCCATTAATTCCTTTGAAAATAGAATAAAAACCTATGAAAAAGAAGTAAACGAAAAAACTGAAAAAATTAAAAAAGTAAAAGAGATACTACTGGAATCAGAAATAAAATAATATTATAGTGTATTAAATACCCTCTTTACAATCATGGTAGCATAGCATCCCTTATCCAGTTCAAACTCCAAGCATATTTTATACTTTCCTTTATTTAATTCATCCTTTTGGAATTTTCCGTGGTTAAAGTTCTTTGGAATGGATAAAATATTTCTTTCGTGGTATTGGAATTTACCAAAATCTATTTTATTCAAATCGTTCATTTTGATTTTCTCCTTTTTCAAAGCCTTTTTAATGATATTTTCAGTCTCGCCTTCATAGGCTATATCAGGAGCTATTGTTGGAAACTTTGTTCCCTTAAGTTCCTCAAAGATATCCTCATCCAGATCTTTATAGAATAAAAAGGTCCCGCAGGAGTAATCCAAATAAATTCTATCCTCCTTTGGAACATGATTTTTTAAGAGCTCTTTTACACACTCATTCCAGAGGTAACTCTGATAGGCAGAAACAAAAAGCTGTTTTAACCTGTTATCCATGTAATCAAAAGCTTTTTTAAAATCCCCTGAATCTTTAAGTTCCTTTAGCATGTTGTTGAACATTTTACTTTTTATATTGTTCTCTTTAAGGTAGTTAAAGCATGCGGTCCAATCTCCCCAGTTTTTATCAATAAATCTCTTTAAATCTTTTATTCTCTTGTTTTCACTTTTTTTATACTTGGTAAGTATTATTTTCATTGCCTCTTCATAACCGTTCTTTAGTATCTCCTTTACTATGAACTTTCCATAAAATGCACTGCCAAACCTTTGTTCATCATAATAGTTCGGAGCTCCTTTATCCAACGCCCTTAAGTTGTCGCCTACTTTTAAAAAATGTTCCTTTTTTATGTCTCTAACTGTAATCTTAAACCTGTTCCCCTCCAAGTCTCCTATTTTTAAAGGTTTAACTGAAGTTCCCACATGTTGAAGCTTTAAATTCTCCTCATTTAGTGAGAGAATTCCATATTCTTTTGGGACTGTAATGTATTGTGTGGTAATACCGTGTCTATCTTTTAACCCACAATAGCCTATGCTCTTTAAAGGAACCTTGAAATATTTTGAAATATAAGAAAGAGCTCTCAAATTCTCTATATTCTTCTTTTTTAATGAATAAATATTATAATTGACTTCTTTATTTCCCATATCTTTTATATTCTCTAAATTTACAATCTCTTCAACTATAAAATCTTCAGGTATCTGTTTAAGTTTCATAATAACACCATAAAAAGTAATATCCAACAAAAGGAAAAAAATTAATCAAGATAGTTTATAAAATATAATTATTTACATTTTAAATTGATTCTATTTCTTTGATCTCTTCCATACTTTTTTTATCGTTTCTCTTGGATACGATTTCCTTTATTTTTTTGAGTACCTTTAAATTCTTGTTGCAGAGTTTTTTATATTCTTTACAGTATTCTATAATATCCCTATAATTAGTTTCAAGTACGTTTTTATCGTATTTTGAAATTTCATGAGCAATTATCCCTTTTATAACTCTATCACTCGAGAATAAAAATACTGGATGAATCCATATTATTACCCTATCACCTTCTTTTTCCACAACTGTCTTAATATTTTCCAAATTCATAAAAACGTCAATATATACTAAAAACTCCTTTTTGACCGTGCTGTTCTCCAGCAGCTGATAGACAATAGAATCAGCCATTAAGTCAAATTCTTCAAGCCTTTTATCCAGTTCCTCATCGTTTAGCTCTGTCCATCTCAACATTCTCTCTCTATGTTCATAATTTATACCTGATGATGGATTAACTACTTCAAAGGAACTATCCAACTCAAAAGAATAGTTATCTGATTTTCTTGACGATAGATGAATTGTTAAAAGCCCATTATCTATATTTTTTAAATTTACCTTTCTCAATTTGTACTTTCTGTTTTGAGCCTCAAAAGAAGGAATATGTTCGCAGTCGTCCAAATTCCTCATTGAAAATCTTCTGTTTTCATCATCAATTAAATTAAATCCCTTAAATTCAACATCAACCATGTTGGCCATTATAAGGTCTTTTGAGTATTCGTCCAAATTCTTATAAATATCGTTCAAAATTCTTTTAACCATCTCTTTTGAGTCCATTTTTTCACCAAAAAGTGTTTATCCGCCTTCCCTTAAATACCATCCTTTATCAATAACATTCTTGATCATTTTACCATCATAATTTCCAATTCCCAAGAATTCCATGTTTTTATTAAATACTACTACTTTACCATGACCTTTTAACTCTAAAATCGATGATTTAAATATATCCCTACCATAAAGAAAGAGATTTTCCCCTTTTTTATTCACAACAGCGTAATTTTTAACTATATCTTTGGAAATAATGGACATTCCTTCTAAAGATAATAAAAATTTATTTTTTCCATTTTTGGTAACTATTTCTCCAAAAATCACTCCTGCGTTGTAAATATCTTTAAAGTTTTTTAGACTCTTTAAAACATCCCTACCTGCGTAGATAACGTTTATCTGTTTTCCTCCCAAAGCCCACAGATTCCCATATTGAAAATCTTCAGCGTTTTTTAAGTATTTCTTTAGTTCATCTTTTATTAGCTGAATCTCAGCTTTTTTTAAACGCCTGTGTTTCATAATTCACCTTTTATCTTTTGGTGCGTATTATTGCATATTACATATATTTTTATTCTTCCCTATTTATTCTAGATAATGTTTTCCCCACATAGCTATTTATTCTTTCGTCAATATTTTTCCTTAGACTCTCAATCACTTCCATATTTTTATCACTTATTTTTATTTCTTCATCAACATAAGGCGTGTTTTTAAGCTCCTTTTTTCCCTGTAGTACTTCAACATCTGAAAATGTGCCAAGTAAATCCCTACCTGTTGAAAGTATTTCTTTTTCTACGGTAATTCCTTCTTTTTTTCCAAACATGCTAAAAAGCGGAAATTTAGTTATGGTGTTTGAACCGGACATTACAAGAGGTCCGATATTGGTTAGTTTATCAACCCAAGTTCCAGTTACTATTTTCATCTTTGGAAAGTTTATTCTAACAGAGGAAACCCAATTCATATACTCCAGGGTGGTTATTGAAGTTTTTCCTTGGAAAATTGTATTTTTTTGAGGGTTTAATGAGTAAAATGTTATTCTGTCCAATTCCAGCTCTTCAATTAAATTCAGTAGTTCTCCAATATCCTCTTCTTTTTCACCCAATCCAAGAATTATGGTTATTCCAGTTTTTAAACCTGCATCTTTTGCCTTTAAAAGCATTTCCTTTGTTTTATCCAAGGGTTTTTGAGGGCATAAATAATTGTGCAGTTCTTCATTTACAGTTTCGACAGCTCCAACGACACCTTCAATAACATCCAAATTTAAATTTTCAAAATCGACTATACCTACATTTAGATATTGTCTTGACTTTTGTACATAAGCTATCATTTCTACAATATCATTTAGTTCGTTGGCACTATAACCATAACCTCCAGATATAAATTCAAGTTTCCACCCTATTCTCTTCATTATTATGGCTTCAGCAAGTATACTTTCAATCTTTCTTCTTGCTTTTTTAGGATCCTTTATTCTATCCTTCTGAGTTGACATGTAGCAAAATTTACATGGGTCTGTTAAATTACAGTACCAACCTAAAAAAAGGGCCCTTTCAAGGGATATGTCATTTCCAAAATGCTTTTCAGTCAATTTAAAAGCCTTAATTGAGTTTTCCAATACTTCTATTGAATTCATAATTTCTACCCTCTATCACTATTATCAAAAGTCAAAATATTTAAAACCTTGTGGGACATAACAATCTAACAACTAAATGATTAATAGGTTTATTAAAATTTTTAAAATATATTTTAATAACCTAAAAATCCGGTTACATTGTATTTTCGAGCAAATCGAAGTTTCGACTTTATAACGGCATGTAATCTATATTTAATAACATATTGTAGTACCACTCATAGGATGACATGCTACTAAATATATTGCATATGCATAAACACCCGGTATATATTCTTATAAGAGGGGGCAGTATGAAAAACGTTAAATCAAAACTAAGTACCACGTTAAATATAAAATATGATGGTAAGATCATAACCCAAAATCAAATGAAAATATTAAAACTAATCTCAGAAAAAAAATCACAAAATAAAGTTGCCAATATTTTAAATATACCTCCCTCCACGGTAAACATCCAATTAAAGAGGCTTGAAAAAAAATTAGGTTTTAAATTAACTTACTCCTCCCCCTCAGGCACAATATTAACTGATGAAGCCCTTGAACTGCTGGAATACTATGAATCGATGAATAAAAGAATATCAGAAAACCCATTTATCGCCTGTGGATTTATAAGCGGTGAAATAGGTAAAATACTGTTTGATGATATAGTGGTATCTTCTTTTGGAAATGTCTTAAAACTTTACAATATGGGATTAACAAACATTGTAGGTATAGATGACCCATACTGGAGTTTTAGAATGGGAGAACCTGTTCCAGTAGCTTATGATCATTTTGTGATGGTGTATAAAGAAGATTTCGATTTTAAAAATCTCATAGGCATAAGTCATTCTGCACAAAGAATTGTATGGAAAACCCTAAAAAATATGAAAATTGATTTTAGTGTGACAAAAGTTGTTAAAAACCCATATTACGCTATTGATCTAGTTGAAAATGGATACAGCCTATTTTTAAATAAAGGGCTTCTAAGATACGTTAAAAAGGATTATATAGTTGAAAAGCCCGACTTCTACGAAAAAACCCGGCACACCATAAACTTCATTTTAAATATGGAAGACTATGAAGATGATTTTGAAAAATTAGTTTTAAAAAAGAGAAAGGAAATAAGTTCTGCAGGTTTTGAACCCATCTAAGTTATGAATTGATATTATTGAGGTATGTTACCACCTGGGACCATTACTGTTAGTTTTACTTGTTTTACCCCTTTCTGAGATGTTAACTTATCAGTTAATTCTTTAATTACCTTGGCATCGCCTTTAACCAGTATAACTTCCATGCAGTGATCATGATCCAAATGCATATGTAGTGTTGCTATTATTAAATCCTGATAATCATGCTGTATACTTGTTAACTTTTCCATGACGTCGGATGCGTGATGGTCGTATATTATTGTTATTGTTCCAGCCCTTTCCCCTTCTAAACTATGTATCCACTTATGTTTTATTATATAATCCCTTATGGAGTCACGAATAGCTTCGCTTCTACTTGCATACCCCCTATCTGCAATTATCTCATCGAATTCTCCAAGTAATTTAGTTGGCAATGAGATACTTATCCTATCCATATCTACCATAGTATCAGCCTCCGAAGAGCATTTTAAATCTAGACACATAATACATTTATATGTATATGAAAAGTATTGATTTTTATAAAATGATAATATTTAATAATATTATAATGATGATATTTAAATATTATGTAATAAATGGTGAAAAATATGAGCGTCATAATAGGATACTATGGAAAAAATGGAGCGGTAATTGCAGGAGATAGAAGGAATATTTTATTTAGAGGCGATCCTAAAAAAAGAGAAGAGCTCGAAAAGAAACTATACAGTGGAGAATTGAAAAGTGACGAAGAACTTATCAGAGCTGCCAAAGATCTTGGAATTAATATCCATATAGATGATGAAAAAATCAAAGTAAGAAAAATAGAGGATGTCTTAGTTGGGGAGGTCAGTTCCATAGGAGCAGAATCCAAGAGAAGAAGAATGTATATAACAAAGGGAAAATGTGCAATTATAGATATATTAAATGATACAATTACTAACAAATCCATAAGAGAAGGAAGTAGTATAGTAGTATTTGGGAATAAATATATAAAGAACCTTGTCCAGCAGGAATTAGTAAAATATAAGAATAAAATCCTAAAAATGAGTATTTTAGAGATAAAAAATCTATTTGAAGAGATATTGAAAAACTGTAATAACCCTACTGTAAGTAAAAAGTATGATGTATTTTACACGGTGAATTGTAGTAAAAACTTCGAAGAGACCATTGAAAATGATATAAAAGATTTATTTAACTACAGAAACGAATTAAATAAAAAAATGTTTGAATTTGGAAAAATAATGACTATAGTGAATAAAATAGCAAATGAAGGAGAAATTGGGACAATAAAAAACGGAAAATTGGTTTTAAATGACGATCATATTGCCATAGATAAAGTATGCCCTAATCCAAAACTATTTACTGAAATAGAGGTTGAAGGGAATTTTGAAGATGGAGATATAGTTGTTATTGAAAATGGAAATATGAAGATAAAGGGAAAAAACGAAAACATTACTACAAAGTATATAGTATGTAAAAAATAATTAATTAATTATTATTTTCTTTCCCAATAATTCATCTATATCAACATTTCCAGACTTTATTTCCAACATGGCGTTTGAATATACTCTTGATCTGTAAGTTTTCCAAGGTTTCATATTTTTTACAGTATCTACAACTTCATCGTCCATCAAAAAAATAATATCCAAAGGATATTTTACAAAGTATGTATGAATATGAATCTTTCTTTTTTTGTAAAGAAACAGTAAACCCTCATCATCTTTTATATTCCTAAACATCAATCCAAAGGCCCGTTTTACAAAGTTATCGGCTAATTCTATATTATATACTTTATTACCTATTTTTATCGTTGGCATTTAAAATCCCCTTTTTGTAAGGTACAGGTATGTACTGTACAGAAGGCCTCTGATTCACAGGTTGTTTGTAGAGGTCGAATAAATCATAAACCTTTTGAGGTACGTCGGTATTTATCTTAATTCCCATTTCCTTTAATTTTTTAACGGTTAGTGGATAGTCATGAGTCCATTTTCCACTTGAAAGTATTTTAGCCAGTTCCCATGCCTTTTCATCATCATCCAGTTTATCCTTCAAGAGCTCATAGACAAACTCGGTAACTTGATTTATGGCCTTTTTAGATATATCTGCTAAAATCAAAGTTTCATCATCCAGCTCATCTACATATTTTGTATTTACAGTATTTAAAATGGAAGCTGCAGGATATTGACCTATTTGTGGATCCACAGGACCCATTACCGCATTTTTATCCATTATTATTTCATCTGCAGCAAGTGCAATTAAGCTACCCCCACTCATTGCATAATGAGGTATTATTGCAGTGGTTTTTGCCTTATGTTCCTTTAAAGCCATTGCTATTTGTTCGCTGGCTAAAACTAATCCCCCCGGTGTGTGGAGTATTATATCAATAGGCATATCTTCAGGAGTCAGCCTAATGGCCCTTAAAATCTCTTCACTATCTTCAATATTTATGAAACGATACAGTGGTATGCCAAATAGGGCCAACTGTTCCTGCCTATGTATTAATGCAATCACTCTTGTTTTTCTTTCACTCTCTAAATTCTTTATAAATTTGTATCTTTGTAATAATTTCCACCTAAACATTATCTGCGGATAGACAAACAGGAATAAGAAGAATATCCAAAAAAGACCTGATGGATCCATAGTTACACCCTACTCTTATTAAATTAAACATTATGAAAATACAATAATAGTTATCATTATTTTACACTATATATGCTTTTTATATACTTTAACATGTGTACCGAAAAACCGATAGTGAAGCTACCCCAAACATACAATCAATATTTATTTTCCAGTTTTAGGATGGCTTTAGTTTTTACGACGCAACCTACCAATATTTAAATATCGGTGTAATATATATTAGTATCGTACAATCCTCTGAGGTGTACTCATGAATAACATCAACATAAATTCAATTAAAATCAAACCTGCACTCTCAAAATCGATAATGTTATCTGACGAAGCCATGGCTTTAAAATACATTATTTTAGAGCCGATAGGATTCCCGATTAGGATAAATGGCGAGAATGTAAAGGTTAGAGTCGAAGACCCTAAATTATTCAATGTATATGCGAGAGACCAGTGGGTTGGAGAGATTGTTAAAGAAGGAGATTACCTATTTGATAATACAATTATCCCAGATTATGCTTTCAAAGTAGTTTCAACATATCCGAAAGAAGGCGGCATAATAACAAAAGAAACACTATTCAAGTTAGAAACTAAGGATGCATGCAGTGAAGGCGATTTCAAAAAAGCGAGATTCAGTGAAGTCATAGGTCAGGAAGAGGCAAAGAAGAAGTGTAAAATTATTATAAAATATCTACAGGACCCTGAGCTCTTTGGAGAATGGGCGCCAAAAAATGTGCTATTCCACGGAGCTCCAGGAACCGGAAAGACATTGTTAGCCAGAGCTCTAGCAACTGAAACTAATGTTCCACTATATCTTATAAAAGCCACTGAGCTCATAGGGGAACATGTTGGAGACGGTTCAAAGCAAATCCAAAACCTCTATATGAAGGCTTCAGAAAATAGCCCCTGTATCATATTTATTGACGAGTTAGATGCTATTGCATTAAGCAGGCAATACCAGTCACTAAGAGGAGATGTTTCTGAAGTTGTAAACGCTTTATTAACTGAATTGGATGGAATAAAAGACAATAAAGGAGTAGTTACAATTGCAGCTACAAACAACCCAGACATGCTCGATAGTGCAATAAGAAACAGGTTTGAAGAAGAGATTGAATTCAAACTACCGAATGATGCTGAGAGACTAAAAATAATGGAATTATATGCAAAAAAAATGCCAATACCAATTAAGGCTAACTTAAAGAAGTACGTTGAAAAAACTAAAAACATGAGTGGAAGAGAGATTAAAGAGAAATTTTTAAAACCTGCTCTCCATAAAGCCATATTGGACGACAAAGAGTTCATTGGGGAAAAAGAGCTAGATGAAGTTTTAAAAAGTATTGGTAAGAAGAGTACTCCTTCAGACCTATATTGCTGATTTAAAAAACATTTATTTTTATTTTTTGGATGAATTTATTTAAAGAAATCATCAATTTTAACTTGTTTTCTTTTATCATTTTTAAATAAACTGTCGATACCGTCTTTAATTAAGTCCAATCTCTGTTTTATATAATTGCTCGCATTGTACCTTTCTGCCATAGTTTGAGAAACTTCCATATATTTTTCTACAGCTCCTTTTGAAACCGTTAGTATTAACTTACTTCCGCACTTCTTACAAACTCCTTTTAATGGTATTCTCCTGTACTTTGCCCCGCATTTACATCTGACACTCTGTCTTGAAAATGCCCTTAGATTACCGATTAGATCTGGGACAAAGTGGGATTGAATAACCTTTTCTGCAACGTCTCTTTCATTTGTAGCCCTTATTTTTTTTGCTACATTCAACTGGGCACTGGTTTTTTCAAGCATGGATCCTAAAGTCTTATATGCACAAACTAATGGTCCCTCATCTATTCTCGAAGTTTCGTGAGTATAGCCGATACCTTCATATTGGGAAGGCTTACCCAATCTGTCCTCTATAGTTTGAATTAATTCCTTTACCTCTTTTGGAGAAACCATTTCAATGGTCTTTTCATAAAACTCAAGTGGGTACTCCCACACCGAATCCATGTTGTGAACTTCACCATCGACTTCCTTTGGATCAAGTATTGTTGTTAATACCAGTGGAGCATCCATCTGTCCCCCTCTTTTATCTGGGAGGAATTTTTTAGAGAAGTTCAGAAATGCGTCTAACAGTAGAAAGAAGGCGTCCTCATCGCCGTCGCAATTTCTCCTCTTAGATGCGTGGAAATAAGGATGTGCATAACCTACATTGGCTTTACTATAACCCACTATTCTTCCAACCATTCCTGCCGAGGTGTGAGGTGCCATACCTATAACTAAATGCCCTATCAAGTCTTCCTCATTGGTTACGTTGTAGAATCTCTCTCTTCCATAGTATTTTTCAAGTAGATCATCTATGAACTTAGCTACATTTACGAAGTATTTGGCACACTTCTCAGGGATTATCACATCCTGAGGTTTTAACTCTAAAACTTGCTCCCCATCTTCAAGAGGAGCTCCATGAATATCCTTAGTATATCCTAACCCTATTAATTTATCAATACTTGCATTAATTTCATTAGGTCTAAAATGTGTAACTGGGACATCGGTGCAGTCAAATCTTGTTGTACCATCCTTAAACACATATATATTATTCATTGCCCTTAATATCGCCTTTTCTAATGGTTCAACTACTTTTTCTTTTGAGGTCATACCTTTGATACATTTAACATCCCCAGGTTTGTTTATACCCAAGTTTTCTAAGGTTTTATACCAGTAGTCTTTCAAAGGTATGGTTATACGTGATGGCCCAGTTAAATTCACAGGAGCTCCACAGAATGGACATTTTCTATAAAGGCTTATTCTTTCACAGCGTGGACATTTACCATAGGAAACTTCCACATCGTCAGTTTTTCCTTCTTCAACAGCTTTATTTATCAATCTAACTTGACTTCCAGCGTTGCCTATTGGAAATAAACCATTAACTGGTGGTTTCATTTTTCTTTCTGCTGCCTTTTCAGGTCTTCCCATACGAGCTCCAACATAAACGTAGGTGTTTCTTTTTATCTCAAAAGGTGCCAACAAATTTATAAAATGCATGCTGTTCTTTGCTCTTGAATGGGCCTCGCCTATATCTTCAACTAAATCTATATTATTTTCAACGTCATAGCCAAGTGAGTAAAGAAGCGTATAGTATTCCTCGACTTCAACGGTCTTGGTTTCTCCATTAACTTTATGACAACAACCAATTAATTCTAAAATCCTTTTAGCATTTTTATGAGCTTCATTTTTAACATCGTAAGGAATTATCCAAGTATTACTCCTTTCATCGTAGTTTCCACTTAATACCCAATCCCTAAGTTGAAGTACATCATCCTTTGAAACATCGTGCCAACGATACGTATATTTTGGATGCAAAGGTGTTTTTGTTTTTAAGGCATAATTTACGGCGTCTTTTGGGGTTGGGTTGTTTATAAACTCTTTTTCATAAGGTATGTTTTTTGAAATTAGAATTTTTTCATACCATTCTTCACACCAACTACTTGGAAGTAATGGGTGGTTGTTCTCCAAAAAATCTCCAAAGTTAACTAATATATCCCCTAAAAACAATATTTCCTCTACTAAATTTCTATACTCCAGGGCTTTC
This sequence comes from Methanothermococcus thermolithotrophicus DSM 2095, assembly GCF_946463545.1. Lineage (NCBI taxonomy): Archaea > Methanobacteriati > Methanobacteriota > Methanococci > Methanococcales > Methanococcaceae > Methanothermococcus > Methanothermococcus thermolithotrophicus. The sequence continues at coordinate 764,064 of NZ_OX296583.1, forward strand.
TCAATGGTATCTATTTTAATTACACTTCCATTTTTTAATTTAACTATGGGGGGCTCTATACTATCTACTGGAACTACACAAGTTGCTTTTCCAGGTCTTTCAGTTTTTAACTGAGTTCCCACAGCCATGAAATCATCTACAAGATACATGAGCGCAGGGTGAAATCCATCCGTTGCAAATCCTGTGTTTCTACTTCTTCCATACCTTAATCTAAATCCTCCCTTTTTTGAAGGATGTGCGAAAACAGGCCTTCCCGCAATAACCTCCCCTATAAATTTGGTTATTGCCTCAATTTCAATATCATCGTAATCCGATGAACCATCATCTTCATATACATATTCCTCCTCATTTTCTTCCTCTTCTTTTTTTTCAAAATCAACTTCTTCTTTTTTATTTTTTAATTCCTTTAACCAGTCCCATCCTTCTATTCCTAACTTATCAACATGTCTTAAGATTTTTGGAGCCTTTAAAAGTACCCCTTCTACTAATGCAAGTAGAGCTCCACCCCTTATTTGGTTGGTTTCTACCCTATCCAAATCTCTGTGACCACTAACTTCAACGTCATCAGTGGCTTCTCCAGTAATTTCAACTGAGATATTTTTAACTGCAGCCCTTATTTCCTCAGCTTTTGGGGAATACTGGAAGCTCCCAACCTCTGATTGATAGAGATCGACTTCTTCAACATATCTTTCTATCTCATCCTCAGTGGGAATGTACCTATTCAAACCCATGTTTTTTCTAACATAGTCCCCTACCAAAACCGCCAAAGCCTGAGCTGTACCTCCTGCACTTCTAATAGGGCCTGCAAAATATATTGCCAAGTATTCACTACCATCTTTATTTTTCTTTATTTTAACATGGGCTATACCTTCAAGTGGAGCTGCTACAATTCCCTCAGTAATAACTGCTAGTGCTGTTCTTATGGCTTGTTCAGCTGCCATCTCCCTATCAAAATTTCCAAATCTTCCTTCAACAATTTCTTTGGCAATTTCTAATGCTGCAGGCTCCTTACCAAGTTCTGAAACTAACTCTCTAATTCTCTCTGCTACGCCGTCAGGCCCCACAATACCCTCTACCCTATCAGCCATATCTTTTGCCAAAGGTATTTCCACACTTTCAGCTACATCAAAACCTTTGTTTCTACACTCCTCGGCAATTTTGTAAATTTTTTTGACATCTGTTAAAATGTGATTAAAATATTCTTCCATATCTTTTGAACACGCAACGTGAAACATGATTTCACCTAAGATGATAATAATATGCCTATTATTACATTATTATTAAATTAAAATTTAAAACACCATTAAGTTTAATTATGTTATTTAATTGCCAAATATATAACTCTTCTAAAAAATAATAAATTTAAATTAATAAATATAATTTACTAAAAATAAAAGGCATGAGGGCTATAGCCCGCCTTCTGTAATTTCGGCGACATTCAGCTAAGCGCTAATGCTTGCACCCGTGCAGAATGGGGCCGTTTCACCGATTCCTTAAAACTCCTCAATTTTCGGATATCATCGTCATCTGTTTTAAGGCCGTGTCGTTTCTATGCCCCATTCAATCCCTCTCGGGATTGTTGCACATAATGGGTGGGCGGAGCTTCCTCCCAATTGGATAGTCACCAGCCCTCTTGCCTGTTGGATTGTATAAATTAAAATTCCATATAACACTCGAAAATTCGAAAGTAGATTGTAAAAATAAAAGTGGCTAACGGCGTCACCCTGTTCCCACCAGATGGCAGTACTTAGGGTATCGCTGGAGGGCTTAATTTCCGAGATCGGGACGGGATCGGATGTGGCCCCTCCGCTATGACCGTTATGCCAGAGAATAAAAAGTGCATAAGCCCCTTGTGTCTTTAAGTGTCCAGATATTCTGTTTGTATCCCTCGAGCGATTAGTACCAGCGAGCTAAACACCTCGGTTACCCTTGGTGCGTACACTCCTGGCCTATCGAACCTGTCTTCTACAGGAGCTCTCGTCTCCGAAGAGACTGGCTGCCTATTTTCAGGACGGGTTTCGGGCTTAGATGCTTTCAGCCCTTATCCCTTGGCGCGTGGCTGCTCGGCAATGCCCTGTCGGACAACCGATCGACTAGAGGCGCCGGCAGTTCGTTCCTCTCGTACTAGAACCACCTTTCCCTCAGGCAGCCGACACTTCCAGCAGATAGCAACCAACCTGTCTCACGACGGTCTAAACCCAGCTCATGATCCCCTTTAATGGGCGAACAGCCCCACCCTTGGGTCCTGCTGCAGACCCAGGATGGGAAAAACCGACATCGAGGTAGCAAGCCGCGGGGTCGATATGGGCTCTTGCCCGCGACAACTCTGTTATCCCCGGGGTAGCTTTTCTGTCATCCCTGGCCCCCATCAGTGAGGCACAGGGGTTCGTTAGGCCCGGCTTTCGCCTCTTGGTTGCCTTTTGTTAGCAACCAAGTCAGGCTGGCTTTTGCCCTTACACTCAACAGCGGAGTCCTGACCCGCTTGAGCCAACCTTTGGGCCCTCCTGATGCATTTTTAGGAGGGTACCGCCCCAGTCAAACTGCCCACCTACCGGTGTCCCCCTACAGGGGTTAGGGACATGGTCATGGGAGGGTGGTGTCCCATGGTCGCCTCCACCTCCCCTGGCGAGGAGGTTTCGATGGCTCCCACCTACACTGTACACCCACAACCATGCCTCAACGGCAGGCTGCAGTAAAGCTCCACGGGGTCTTCGCTTCCCACTGGAAGTCTCCGGCCTTTGCACCGGAATGGTAGGTTCACCGGATTCCGGTCGGGGACAGTGGAGGTCTCGTTACGCCATTCATGCAGGTCGGAACTTACCCGACAAGGAATTTCGCTACCTTAAGAGGGTTATAGTTACCCCCGCCGTTTACTGGCGCTTCACCCGGTTGGAACCGGGGTTCACGTACCAGCACTGGGCAGGCGTCGGCCTTAGTACACACCTTTTCAGGCTAGCTAAGACCTATGTTTGTATTAAACAGTCGGACCTCCCTGGTCACTGCGACCAGCGACCCCACATTTAAGTAAGGCCGCTGGCACCCCTTCTCCCGAAGTTACGGGGCCAATTTGCCGACTTCCCTCGACCGAATTCATCCGCTACGCCTTAGGATACTCACCTAGGGGCACCAGTGTCGGATCTGGGTACGGACGTCTAGAATCCCTGCCAGTTCCCTTTTCACGGGCTCCAGAGCTCGACCAAACTCTCCTAACGGAGAGCTCATCACGCTTTCATCCGGTTCTCGTTATTACAACTCTCCCCGGACTTATACGCTTGACTGCCCAGACAAAGGCAGTTGGCCTACCCTGAAGCGTCAGGAACTGACCTAGCGTTGCCGCGTGTATCTAGACGGCGCGGGAATATTAACCCGCTTCCCTTTCCTCTCAAAGGAGTTACCTCGAGAGTTAGGACCGGCTTACCCACAGCTGACAACCATTGCTGTGGAACCCTTGCCCCTTCGGCGGTGGGGATTCTCACCCCACTTATGCTGTTACTACTACCGGGATCTTCATTTCTACGAGGTCCACTCGACCTCACGACCGAGCTTCTGCCCTCGCAGAACGCCCCCCTACAGGATCACCTTTCGGTGCCCTCAGGTCTCGGTGGCCGGTTTAGCCCCGTCCATTTTCGGGGCCCTTGACCTCGACAGGTGAGCTGTTACGCACTCTTTAAAGGGTGGCTGCTTCTAAGCCAACCTCCCTGCTGTCTTAGGCCAAGGACGCCCTTCGTGTTCACACTTAACCGGCACTTAGGGACCTTAACCTGAGTCTCGGCTATTCCCGTCTCGGACATACAGCTTACCCGTATGCCCTAACTCAGAGGCTGCGGCGACGACAGGTTCGGAGTTTGACAGAATGGCGAGGGCTTTCGCCCCCTAACCACCCTATCAGTGCTCTACCCTGCCGTCTACCTAACCTCCGGCTGACCTGCGGGTCACTTCGGGGGGAACCAGCTGTCTCCGGGCTCGATTGGCCTTTCACCCCTAGACCGAGGTCAGAAGAGTGCTTCGAACGGCAACACCTCTGCAGGCCTCCATCCCTCTGATGAGGGACTTCACCTTGCCCCGGCCTAGATCGCCCGGTTTCGGGTCGTATGGCTGTGACTCCGGGCCCTTAAGACCCCGTCCCTCGGCAAAAGCCTGCGGACTTGTTGGTTTCCCTACGCCTCCGACCGTTAAGGTCTTAAGCTCGCCACAACCATACACTCCCCGGCCCGTTTTTCGAAACGGACGACACAACCCTGGCTCTATCCCTCGTAACGCCCTTTTGCAAGGGTTTCCTTCGGGATAGTTGCCTTTGGGGCCGTGCCATACTGTCCCTATCTGGTTTCAGGCTCTTTTCACACCCGATTAAGGGTGCTTTTCAGCTTTCCCTCACGGTACTAGTACGCTATCGGTCTTGGAACGTATTTAGAGTTGGAAGTTGATGCCTCCCAAATTCCCGCGCGATATCCAACGCACGGTACTCAGGGACATCTCCAGCCCAGGTTAGTTACACCTACGGGACTTTCACCCTCTATGGTGTGACGTTCCAGTCAACTTCGGCTTCCCAACCTGGACCTTAGGAAATGCCCTACAACACCACATCTCCCTTTCGGGATTCAGTTTGCTCTGTTCCGCGTTCAGTCGCCCCTACTAACGGAATCCCTGTTGGTTTCTTTTCCTGCGGGTACTAAGATGCTTCAATTCCCCGCGTTCCCGACCCTTACGGGTCGCCCTAACGGGCAGGAAGTCCCATTCGGGAATCCCATGTTCAAAGGCTGTATGCGCCTCGCATGGGCTTATCGCAGCTTACCACGCCCTTCATCGGCGTTCCAAGCCAAGCCATCCCCCAGATAGGATAGTGGATAAACAGAATATCTGGATATCACCAGACACAGGGGCTTATGCACGACCTTCACTCTAAAATCCAGTCCTTCATCCATAACCTTGCGATTATGGATTGCACCTACATGGACCCGGCGGGATTTGAACCCACGGCCTCCGCCTTGCAAGGGCGGCGCTCTCCCAACTGAGCTACGGGCCCATTATTCCTTTAAGCCCACAATCATTTGGTGCCTAGTAACGACCTTTTTTTCTTAGGAGGTGATCCAGCCGCAGGTTCCCCTACGGCTACCTTGTTACGACTTCACCCCCCTCGCTGAGCCCAGGTTCGACCTTAGCCAAAGGCCAAAGCCTCACCTCAACCCAACTCGGGTGGTGTGACGGGCGGTGTGTGCAAGGAGCAGGGACACATTCACCGCAGTATTATGAACTGCGATTACTACGGATTCCAGCTTCACGTGGGCGAGTTACAGCCCACGATCCGAACTACGGCTGGGTTTAGGAGATTAGCTTCCCCTTTCGGGGTCGCATCCCATTGTCCCAACCATTGTAGCCCGCGTGTAGCCCAGGGGATTCGGGGCATGCGGACCTATCGTTGCCCGCTCCTTCCTCTGGCTTAGCGCCAGCGGTCCCCTATGAGTGCTTTCTTCCCGGAGGAAGAAGTGGCAACATAGGGCACGGGTCTCGCTCGTTACCTGACTTAACAGGACGCCTCGCGGTACGAGCTGACGATGGCCATGCACCACCTCTCAGCGCTTCAGGCAAGGTCGTCAACCTGGCCGTCATCATGCTGTCGCCCCTGGTGAGATGCCCGGCGTTGAATCCAATTAAACCGCAGGCTCCACCCGTTGTAGTGCTCCCCCGCCAATTCCTTTAAGTTTCAGTCTTGCGACCGTACTCCCCAGGCGGCGGACTTAACGGCTTCCCTTCGGCACTAGATAGGCACGGGGCCTACCTAACACCTAGTCCGCAGAGTTTACGGCCAGGACTACCCGGGTATCTAATCCGGTTCGCGCCCCTGGCTTTCGTCCCTCACCGTCGGACCCGTTCCAGGCGAGTGCCTTCGCCATAGGTGGTCCTCCAGGGATCAACACATTTCACCGCTACCCCTGAAGTACCCTCGCCCTCTCCCGGTCCCAAGTCCAGCAGTATCCCTGCCAGCCCTACGGTTAAGCCGTAGGATTTAAACAGGGACTTACTGGACCGGCTACGGACGCTTTAGGCCCAATAAAAGTGGTCACCACTCGGGCCGCCGGTGTTACCGCGGCTGCTGGCACCGGACTTGCCCAGCCCTTATTCCTAAAGCTTTTTACACTTTAGAAAAGCCTACGCAGTGCGTAAGCACTTGGGGTCCCCCCGTCGCACTTTCGTGCATTGCGGAGGTTTCGCGCCTGCTGCGCCCCGTAGGGCCTGGGGCCGTGTCTCAGTCCCCATCTCCGGGCTGCCTCTCTCAAGGCCCGTACTGATCGTAGGCTTGGTGGGCCGTTACCCCACCAACTACCTAATCAGACGCAGCCCCATCCTCGGGCACATATGTTTTCAGAGAAGGATCATTCCAGACCTCTTCTCCTATGGGGTATTATCCTCAGTTTCCCGAGGTTATCCCCCACCCGAGGGTAGGTTAGCCACGTGTTACTGAGCCGTCCGCCATGGACCGAAGTCCATAGACTCGCATGGCTTAGTCGAACCCCAATAGCAGTGACCTCCGGCGGGATCAACCGGAATTAGTTGCCTTAAAGGCAACTACTCTCGTGGAGTACGTAAGGAATTGACATTGGTCGTTACTAGGTTTCACCTAGATTGTGGGCTTACATCCAACCTGAGCTCTTTAGTCAGGTTATCACATTTGCATAATATGACCGTGATCTGGAGTTTGTATTGTTTTTAGGTATGAAACAATATGTTTTAAAAAAATATATAATTTTAATCATTTATCATTCAATACCAACTTCTCTAAATTATCCAGTTGTTCCCCTGTTCCAAAAGCATAAATTTCATCATTTGAATTTAAGACCACATCTGGACGAGGATTTATCACTAAATTATCACCTTTTTTAATACCTATTATTGTAGCTCCGCTTTTTTGTCTTATCTGAGTATCAGAGAGACTTTTACCAGCTATATTGGAATCTTTAGGAATGGCTATCTTTCTAATTTCCATATCTTCATTATATTCATATTTCGCAATTGACATGAATGTTGAAACAAAATCCAAAATATCGGGTTTCAATGCCAGTTCTGCAAGCCTAAGCCCTCCAATAATATATGGCGAAACTACCTTATCAGCCCCAGCCATTAGTAGTTTATCCATCGCTACAATTTCATCAGCTTTTGCAATAACGTAAAGCTTAGGGTTTAATCTTTTGGCAGACAGTACTATGTAAACATTATCTGAATCGGTAGGTAACGTAGATATAAGACATTTTGCCTTACTTATCCCTGCATCAATTAAAACTTCATCCAATGTTGCATCTCCTTTAATAAAATTAAACGTCTGATCTTTTTCTAACTCATTTTCTAAAATTTCAGGGTTGTTATCGATAACCACAAAATCCACGCCCTCTTTTCTAAGTTTATTTACTACGACCCTTCCAACTCTACCATATCCACATATTATGTAATGATCATTTAATTTTTCAATCCTATTTTTCATCTTCATCATCCATCTCGTTTTTTTAAAATGCCCTTCTATGAAAAATTCAGCAAGACTACCTAAGGTATAAAGTCCAGCACTAACACCGAATACTATAAAAACAGAAGATAGAATTTTTCCAATTTCAGTTTTTGGAGTATAATCGCCGTAACCAACGGTAGATATTGTGACTATTGAAAAATATATTGAATTCAATAAATCTAATCCTTCAACATTCATAATTATTAAAGAAAACATAATAATTATAATAAATATTGTAAGAACGCCTAATTTTATTCTCTCAATGGCTTCCATAGTACCCCTTAACAAATATCAGATTAAAATATATTATATAATAAACATATTCATTTTTATTACTATACTATATCAAGGGGATATAAATGGAAATTGGCATATTGGATATAAAAGGCTCATTGCCTTGTTTTGAGAATTTTGGAAACTTACCTACAAAGATAATCGATGAAAACAGTATTAAGGAAATTAAAGACTTAAATATGCTTATAATACCTGGAGGAAGTTTAATTGAAAGTAAATCATTAAATGATGATTTAAAAAGATATATAACTGAATTTGACGGTTATATAATTGGAATATGTAGCGGATTTCAGGTGTTGTCTGAAAAAATAGATATAGGTAGAAAAAGCCCAATTCCCATAGTTAAAGAGGGTTTAAGCCTATTAAATGTAGAATTTTCTCCATTAATATGTACAGATAGGGTTGAATCAAGATTAGAAAATGACTCCATCTTTGGAAACGCCGGAGAATTAGGGCATGGATTTCACTGCCATACATACGGAGATATAAAAATAAAGGATGAAAAAACTAAAATACTAACAACTTCAAAAATAAAAAAACTAAATTATAAGATGGTTGGCGAAAAAGAAATAATATCCGGTGTATTCTGTAAAAATGTATATGGAACCATGGTTCACGGACTTTTAGACAATATTAACATTAAGGAAAATATATTAAAGAGTTTAAAGGTTGATGAAAACGAAAGAGAAGAAATCTATAAAAAAAATAAAGAAATTGTTGAGAAACTAAAATCTAAACGTTTGTTCAAAGATGGAGCTCCAGATGAACATGATAAATGTAGTAAATATAATAGTTCTGAGAGTGGAAAAAACGCGAAAAAAGGCATGGTACTTCTTGCCACAGGTTCTGAGAGTGGGAAAACGTTTCTTACCACAGGTTTGGTCTCAAAACTACCTGGAAAAACTTTTGTAGCTAAAATAGGGCCTGATGTAAGGGATATTGTGCCTGCACTCTATATATTGAGAGAACCTATGACTGAGTACAGCAGCATAAAAATCGCAGATAGGGGCTGGTGTAATGTTGATGACTTCTTAAAATTTGTTAAAAATTCGGATTATAACTACTACATAGTTGAAGGAGTAATGGGAGCATTTACTGGAGCTCTGAATAAGAGAAACTACAGTGGAGCCGAAATATCGAAACTTCTAAATTTTCCAGTATATATTGTATCATCATGTAGCAAAAGTGGGATAGAAGGGGCATTTGTAGAAAGTTTAGGTTATTATTCACTATTAAAAGAAATGGGAGTTAATGTTGAAGGTATTATACTAAATAGAGTATATAACTTTGATATTTTTGAGAAGGTTAAGAGAATAGGGGATGAGCTCGGTGTTAAGGTTATAGGTATCCGAAAAGCAGAAAATAGCAAATCTGAAAAAAGAGGTTTAATCCCTGAAGTTGAAATTGACTATGAGGAATTTTGTAGATTGACAAATAAATTAAACATACAACTCGAAATACCGAAACTTGAATTCAATGATGTAAAAAAAGAATATAAAAGTTTTGAAGATCATTTGAAAAACTGGAGCAAAAAAATAAAGGATATTAATTAATAAGGACTCTCATTATACAACGTACTCATAGTTTCAACAAAATAACAGCCCACTACAAAATTAGCTAAGGAATAACTCTAGAATCCACCAACAACAACTTTTTTAATTAATTTTTATTTTCATTAAAATTTAAACATTTAACAACATTCCCGCTCCTGCCCATATCACATATAAAATACATCATATAGATAATGTAACAGACATAATTATAATACCAACAACATATAATAATAGTTCGTGATACCAATGAACGAAGGTAAAATTGAGGAACTAAAACACTTAATAACCAACTATTTAAGAAATTTTCATAGTGACGACATTATTTCAGAAAATGAGAAGGTAGTTGTAGATTTAAAGAATATTTACGACTATGGGATTATAGAATTTGTAGAATTAATACATGAAAGACCAAAATTAGGATTGGAAATATTAAAAGAATGTTACGACAATGCATACTATACCCTAAAAAACGAAACACCAAACTGTGAAATTTCCATAAAAAACTTGCCTACAATATTCAACAAATCAGGGAAAAACAAGACAATTACTATAGAAAATATAAAAAGCAATACTTTAGGAAAACTAGTTGAATTTGAAGGCGTAGTGGTTACAGCAACAAAAATAAAATCTGCATTAAAAAAAGGAGTCTATATATGCGGTTCTTGTGGGGAAAAAACAGTTATTGAAGTTGAAAATCCATTTGAGGCTTCATTTGATCCATCCTGTAAAAAATGTGGCGGTGGAAATTTAGTACTAATTGAAGAGGAATCGGAGTTCATAGACTTTCAAGAAATAAAAGTCCAACAGCCATTAGATTTGATGGACGATCCCGAAGAACCTCCAAAGTACATAACTGTTTTTCTAACAAACTCTCCAGGAATATTCTGTGGACGTGTAAAAATAATGGGGATACCTATTAAAAACCAGAAAAATAGAAAAGTACCAATTTATGACATATATATCAAAGGACTGTATTGTGAAGTCATAGAAAACAAAATAGAAACCAGATTAAGTGAAGAAGACATTGAAAACATAGAAAAAGTAGCTAAAAATCCAAAAATTATAGATATACTGTCAGATCGACTCATTCCTGAAATAAAAGGATATAATATGGTTAAAAAGGCTATATTCTTACAACAAATAAAAGGTGTTGAAAAAGGGAATAAAAGAGCAGACAGTCACATACTTCTAATTACCGACCCGGGAATTGGAAAGACTGTCATGTTAAGAAGGATTGCAGAATTACCCGGAAATCTCTATGGTTCTGTGACGACAGCTTCAGGCGTTGGATTAACTGCAGCAGTTATAAGAGAAAAAACAGAAATTGGAGATGACACCTGGGTCATAAAGCCAGGTTTACTTGTAAAGGCAAATAAAGGTACTGCATGTATTGACGAGCTCACTGTGAATAGAGACCTTCAAAGTTTTGTATTGGAGGCAATGGAAAGTCAAACAATACACATAAGTAAAGGAGGAATAAACGCCAAATTACCATCCAAATGTGCAATACTTGCGGCATGCAACCCACGATGGGGAAGATTTGACCCCAATGTATCCGTTGCAGAGCAAATAAATATCCCTGCGCCTATGTTGAGTAGATTTGACTTAATATTTCCAATTAGGGATGAAGCTGATAGATCAAAAGATAAAGATATTGCAGAGCACATAATAAACGTCCATAGAGCTCTATTAAACAATGAAATTGATCAGATAGGTTTAGAATACATTGAACTAGACGGCGTTAAAATTGATAAAGATTTTATAATAAAATATATATCCTACGCAAGACAGAAAGAACCTATAATATCAAAAGATGCTGAAAAGGTTTTAATAGACTACTACTTGAGTATGAGGAAAGGTGCTGTTCAAATAACTGCAAGACAGTTAGAAGCAGCAATAAGGCTCGCCGAAGCTCATGCAAAGGCCAAATTAAAGGACGTTGTTGATGAAGAAGATGCCAGAGAAGCTATAACTATAATCACAGAATCATTAAAAGAAATTGCCTATGACCCTGAAACTGGGCAATTTGACATTGATAAAATAGCAGGTATCTCCAAAAAAGACAGAAATAAAATGACTCATATTTATGATATTATTAAAAAACTTGCAGAAAAGAATGAAGATGGTCTAGTAATATATGAAGATATTGTTGAAGAGGCCAAATCAGAAAACATAGATGAAGAAGAAGTGGAAAATATACTTAAAAAAATGGTCAAATATGGAGATATTGACGAGCCTAAAACTGGAAAATATAGGCTCATTTAAATCATTTAAACTCTTTAGAACAAGCCGTTTAAAAAACATGCAAATATACGCCAATATATACTAACTTTGACCAACCTTTAAGGTTGGGGTGTGATACTCTATGAACATGATATACAATGTGGCAGAAGATTTTTTAACTGGAGATATATGGATACTACCTACGGACAGGGATAACCTACTAGAACTAAATGAAAATGGATGTATTAAACTAGTCAGGAATATACCTGTTTTAAGGATTTTAGCCACACCATCTATAAAAAAAACAGTTAGTAGGTTAGCATATACAATAAAGGATAAAATGACAATGTTTAAAGGAGAAACATCAGGATGGATGAAAAATTTAATTAACTACCTCCATAAAACATACTTCGACAAAAAGAGCAACAATTACTATAAGGCAAAAAAGGCATGGTATAGATTTATAGGAGATTTATTTAAAAATATTAGAGATTGGGAGTTTAACAAAGTAAGAGGTAAAATAATCGCACTTTTGAGAATTTTAAACCCAGTACTTGTATTCGATATCCACAATACAACAAAGTGGAATTATACTACAAGTTTTGTTAAATTCATCAAAGAATTGAAAAAAAACAATATAACCGTCGTACTAAGGTGTCCGTTCGAATCTATGGACCATGTTAAAGAACTGTTTAAAGAATCCAGAATAAACAATATTGCAACAATTAAATACTACGGAAAAACACTCGGTCATACCATATCAGCAAAAGTTGCAAAATATTTAATCGAAATTTCGAATGGTAATTTGGATGTTATTAGATTGATACTGAAACATTCAAAAAGGGAGCTGAAATCATTGCGGGAGTTAAGGATACATTGGTTAAAAATAATACCTGAGATTGTTCCTAAAAAATATAGAAAAATTATGAAATTAGCCTGTAAACTGAAAAAATTCAATATAAAAAATATAGGCAATTATTTAAACTTCAGTTTATCCACAACCTACAACTATATGAATGAATTGGTTGAACTGGGCCTGTTAACTAAGAGGAAAGTTAGAAAAAACGTACTATTTAAAATAAGAATTGATAAGGATTCCTTGTTGAACGTAATAGGGAAATATAACCCCAACAACTTGCATGAGATTTTTTTAATAAATAGCAAATGTAGTAAATATGTCCAAAAAAATACGTTTTTAAAGAAAAAAGGGTTTTCTACTTTTCGAACTAAGTGTGATTATATAGAATAATACAAAATATACAATACATAATATCAAATATGTTGAGTGTAATGTTGTGACACAGCCTTATTTTTCGAATACTACTTATGATTCATATTATAAGAAAATTATTTTGCTATTTTTTAACTTATACGATTTCGAGTTTTCGAGTGTAGTGTATGTATAGAATTTTGGAAGGTATCCCCATTTAGGTTTTACAAAAATTATTCCAAACGTATTCTATATGTTATTACTATTTTGATCTATAAATGTATAATATGTATAAATAATAAACAATATGTTATAATATACACTATAGTGTGATTATACTACTAAAAACGATGTAAACAATCAATACTAATCTAGAGAAACATGTTTAATTATCATTAAACATATTTAACAAGATGATAACTACTATGTGGTAAATACTGGATAAATTACTCTCTGTTATAATCAAAAATGCATTTTTTATTTATTGGTGGATACATTTCAAAACCATATACATACATCACGTTCGAAAACCCGAAATACTATTATTTTGTAGATTGGTAATACTTTTTCAGATAGTTTATGTGCTTACATTCTTGAGATTGGCAGGATATACACCACCAAGTATCGTTTTTAGTTTTAAATACTCTCGAAACTTCTTCTCCCCTGTAGTCGTAGAATTTAAAAGTAATTCCTCCAAAATTATCGGCGAATTTTCTTATTTCAAATCCCATATTCTTTACTGGATAATACTTTGTTTCAAATTTCTTTTTCGGAAGACTTTCGAAAACACTCGAAAAACTAACGTCGAATATTTCGGGACATATTCTCTTTAATATTGATATTCCTTTCACCGTTAAGGAATATAAGACTTTATGTCTGTTTCTTTCTCTTTTAGCCACATTTAAAGCTACGCACATCCTTAAAAACTGTGAAGGTAGCCCTTTTGAAATTCGAAGGTTTTCGGATATCTGCTGGGGATAAGTTGTGCCATTAGTTAACACATAGTGTAAAATTAGTTTTCTAAATGGTGTTGAGATTATTCCTTTTACTAAGTTATCCATCAAATCACCTTTTTTTAGTTATTGGGTGCTCTTTGACTAAGATCTAATGAATATCTAATTTTTTAAACGAATATTTATCTTTAGGGTTTTTGATTCATATAACGTTTTTCGTCCAATACTAATTTACTAATAATTTTGATAGTATATATGTCTTTTTATTTGATAGTTTTTTGTTTAAAGCCAATAATTTGGATATGTTGAAAAATGTAGGGGGTATATCCGTTGTTTTAATTTTCTTATATGATACTTGATTAACTTTCAATTTTTAATATTTTATTCAAAGTTATTTTACGTTTTATGGTTATATTCACAATATATTTTTTAGTATATAAGTAAAAAATACAATTAAAGAAAAATTTATTAAATAAGAATAATTATATATACTTTTTCTTTTTTATTAAAATAAATTTTAATTGAATTTTGAGAGTCATTTGGCTTTGTATTGTTTATATAATTTTTTATTCACAATATTTTTGCTATTTTATGTTTTATTCACAATATTATTGCATAGTAAATAATTTATATAGTTATATCTATAAATATTTTTAGATGTTAAATTTTAGATTTTCGAATTTTCGAAAAGTATAAAAAAGTTGATAATGCAATTATCTAATTATTATTTTAAAATTTTCAAATTGAAAATTTGCACTAGGACGCTTCTTTTTAATTTATGGTGGTATTATGTTGGACCCTATTGAATTTATATACAATTCATCATCTATAACAAGAAAAGCGATGAATAGATTGAAACTAAAAACAAATCCTTTTTCGGAAAAACCTATTAGGGGAAATACTAAGTTTTTCGTAGGTAGAACTTCAGAGCTGAAAGAAATTGCCGACATATTGGGTGCAGCTCAGTATGGAAGTATAGCTAACGCTGCCATTGTAGGTACAAAAGGTATTGGTAAGAGCTCTATACTCAACATATTGTACTATGCTGCAAAAAGAAAGGGTTATTGGGTAGTGGAGCTCGAGGCCTCGCAAGTTACTCCCAGGCAATTTTTAATCCAGTTAATGTATGGTATTATTAAGGATAATTTATTTTCAATAGATGGTACTTTATCAACGGATTATATGGAACATTCCCAAAGAATTATTGAAATATATAGGCGACTGAACAACTATAGCGATAAAACACCGGTTCACTATCCAAGGGAAAAAATAGAAAGGGATTTGGATTATCTATTGACAAATGTGAGGGAAGAAGGAAAGTTATGTATAATAACAATAGATGAGGCAGACCAATTTGCTAAAAAAAGCTGTCTAAGCCTTTTACAGTTCTTTCATTCATTCCTCTATGAAGATGGAATTTTAGTATTTTTTGCAGGTTCTCCTACATTAATGGAGGGTTTAACAAAAGTATCTCCTGCAATGAAGGATAGAATACCTAAGGTAATAAACATGCCTCCACTCCTAAAAGAAGAAGCTTATGATTTAATTAAAAGACGATTGGAAGATGCTCACACAGTTAAAGCAGGAGATTATGAGCCATTTACCGATGCTGCAATTGATAAAATAGTTGAAGAGTGCGATGGAATCCCAAGAAAGATAATAATGACTTGTTCTGAGGCAATATCTATAGCTATGAAAAAAGGAATGGATAAAATAGATGAAGACATAGTTAGAATGGCAATGAAAAAACTAGGTATTAGTGTAGGTCATCAAATATTAAATCATTTAACACCTGCCCAATCTAAAATAGTTCAAGCACTTGCGGATTTGGGCGGCAGTTCAACAGTAACTGAGTTAGCTAGAATTTTAAACAACTCTCCTGGAACTATTGGAACTCATTTATCGGATATTTATGAAATGGGGTATGTATATAAAGAAAGAGTGGGTAATAATGTATATTACTCATTATCAAAGGAACTAACAGAGGTTCTAATCAATGAAGATGAAGAAAATTAATATATTCCTAATCCAAGGATGGAAACTTGTTAAAAGTCCCGGATTTTATTAAGGATTTGTTCTAGGAGCAAAGGTGGTTAAATGTTGTTTTGTGATGTTCAAGCTACTGAACCTGATATTAAAGTCTCACTTACAAGGGTCGGTGTAACCAACCTAAAAAAACTTGTAAAAATAAAAAGAAAAGCAAAAAGGCCCATAGTACTTTTGCCCACTTTTGAAGTCTTTGTTGATTTGCCAAGTTCCCAAAAGGGAATACATATGTCCAGGAGCCCCGAGGTAATAGAGGAAATTATTGAAAATATAATTATCGAAAAAGATGTGTATGGTCTTGAAGAACTTTCCGTAGATATTGTAACAAAATTGTTTGAAAAACATGAGTATGCAAACAGGGCAGAAGTTCTCATATATGGGGACTATATGATGGAAGAAAAATCTCCAGTAACGGAAAAAAAATCCCAAGAAATATGTAAAATAATTGCCAGAGCATATGGTATAAAAAAAGATGGCAAAATAAACATTAAAAAAATGGTTGGGGCAGAAGTTGTAGGAATGACTGCATGCCCTTGTGCCCAAAATCTTTTAAAGGAAAAGGCTGTGAAAAATCTGAAAGATCAAGGATTTTCAGATGAAGATATTAAAAAAATAATGAGCTCGGTAGTCATAGCAACCCACAATCAAAGAGGGATAGGTACTGTAATGATCGAAGTACCTCATGGTTACGATGTTGGAATTTCAAATATAATTGAAATAATAAAGAAGTCAATGAGTGGAGAAGTATATGAACTTCTAAAGAGAAGTGATGAAGCTTATGTTGTAGAAACTGCCCATAATAATCCTAAATTTGTTGAAGATTGTGCCAGAGAAATGATTAAAAGAGTCGTAGATGAATTTAGCTATCTTCCGGATGATACTCAAGTTTTAGTAAGGCAAGTAAATAAGGAAAGTATTCATAGGCATGATGCATTTGCAGAAAGGTTTTCGACAATGGGTGAGCTAAGGGAAGAATTATCTAAAACACACAAATAGTTAAACTCGACGAAAATCAAAGATTTTTGTGAATCGACATCGAAGCAAATCTTCGATTTGCTGTCGAAGCGAATCCAAAGGATTCGCTGACTTACGAAAACCTGAAAGGTTTTCGTTAAGACTCACAAAATCTGAAGGATTTTGTCTAGAATTCCAAGGAAATTTGTCTCGATCAGCAAATCACCAACTTCGTTGGTGAGCTACAAATCCGAAGGATTTGTTCAATTTCCTTGAAATTTGCTTCGACAGCGAATCATTCTGATTCGCTTCGATATTATATCAATTATACAATATATGATATTTTTTTAATACAATCCTCGAACATAGCAGAGGATATAATCTTTACTTTTAACACTCACCCGTTAAGAGATCTTCGGATTTTCTCGTAACATATATATACAATTAACTATACTTTCACTCAATTATGTCGTGATTTTATGAAGGTACTTGTGGTAGGAGTTAACACTCGTCCAGTGGTTAATTCTGTTAAAAATTTAGGTTATGAAGTTTATTCTGTATCTTATTACAATCCAATGGATTTAAATGCAGATAAAAAGAAATATATTATAAATGACAAACAACACGGACACTTTAAAGATAAATACAATGAAAAAGAATTGATAAACCTCTCTAAAAATTATGTTGATGAGGTAGATTTAATTTTTGTTTGTTCAGGAATTTTTGAGAGCAAACATTCAAAAACGCCAGATTGGGACGTTGTTGGAAATTCACCAAAAAAGATTAAAAGGGTAAGTAACAAATATCATACTATACGAAAGTTAGAGAATCTGGGCTATAATGTACCTATAACGTATATTGCAAATAATTTATTCCAACTTGAAAAGTACTTATCGGAGTTAAAATCTGTAGTTATAAAGCCCATCTCAGGTAGTGGCGGGATGGGTGTAGTTTCATTAAGTTATGATGGATTGGACTGGGAATTAAAACGAAGCAAAGATATTTTAAACATTAAGTTTCCAGTAATTGTCCAAGAGCTGATTCAATCATATAGCTTTAGTGCATCATTTATTGATTTGAATTTCATAACATTCAATAAACAAATAATTGAAAACAACATGTATATTGGGAATATAACCCCTTACATGCCTAAGGATATATCAAAAGAAAGTACCGTATCCCAATTTAAAGAACTGATAGAGGCTTTTGATTTAAAAGGGATGAATGGTATTGATTTCATGATTAGAGATGGTAATCCTTGTATTTTAGAAATAAATCCTCGAATTCTAGGGACATTTGAAACTATAGAAATGTCATCTAATGAGAACCTTGCAAGTGCTATACTAACCAATAAGCCCGTAAAACCGAAATTCCAATTTTTTAAAAGAATTTTATTTGCAAAAGAAAAACTTGTAAGTTATATTAAAAAACAACCCCTTGTTTTTGATATTCCAAGGTACGGCGCAATAATCGAACAAAATGAGCCACTAACTACAGTAATTGGAAGAAACATTGATGAAATCAACAAAGTAACAGACCATGTTTTCAAGAGGTGCATCAGTTATGAAACTAAGTAAGGGAGAAATTTATGACATGCTGGACAATCCCTTAGTTCAGCAAGTTATATTTGACATAGTGGAAGAGGATATGAGTGGATTCAATATTTTAACCATTCTTGTAGAATTAGAACAGGTTACCGATGATGAAATTTCAAGACAGCTCAATTTAAAACTAAACAATGTTAGAAAAATTTTATATAAATTGTATGAAGCAAGGCTGGTAAATTACGATAGAGAAAAAGATGAAGAAACCAACTGGTATATATATACCTGGAAACCAGCTCTTGAAAAACTACCTTATGTTGTAAAAAAGAAAATGGAGCAAATACTCGAAGACATGAAAAAACAACTCGATATTGAGGAGAATAATATTTTCTTTTACTGTTCCAGTTGTGAATTGAAGTTTACTTTTGAAGATGCCATGGACAATGGGTTTAGGTGTCCGCACTGTGATGAAAGACTTCACGAATATGACAATCGGAACGATATTAAACTAATTAAGGAGCAGATAAAGTTCTTAGAGGATGAGTTCAAACTAAATCCTTTATTTTCTAATTTATAATTTTTTGGTGAAAGTATGCACGGTGCTTTTTTAGATGGTTTAAATTTTAATTTTAAGGAATTGTATCCTAATTTAACAAGCATATTGGAACATCCTCAATCATACCGTGGCGATATGTATTTAAAATTTAAAGAATTATTATATTTCCTTTTAGAACACTGCGAAAAAAATGTTGTTTTACACTGTTTGGCAGTTTCAGATTATGTCTATGAGTTAGGAATTCAAATAAAAAATAAAGGAGTAGATTTTAACTTAGAATTGGCTGTTTTAGGTGGGCTTTTACACGACATTGGCCGGTGTAAAACACACGATATAACCCACGGTATTGTTGGGGCAAATATTTTAAGAGAAAATGGTTTTAAAGAAGAACTTGCATTAATTGCTGAAAGGCACATCGGTGCAGGAATTCCAAAAGAGGAGGCTTTTGAACTAGGTCTTCCCCCTAAAGATTATATCCCAATGACTTTAGAAGAAAAAGTAGTAGCACATGCTGATAACTTAATAAACGGTACAAAAAGAGTAGATATGGATTTTGTAATAAATAAATTTAGAAATAGGTTGGGAGATCATCCCTCTATAAACCGAATTATGGAGTTAGATGCTGAGATAAATAAATTATTAATATAACAAATATTTATCTTTTTTTAGCTAAACAACACTCCAGATAGGTATAATGTTCCATAGAATGCCGTAATTCCAAAAGTCATACAAAATGCACAAGTTATTACCATCCTATTAAGTTTTATGCCAAATAAGGGTATTGAAAATAAAAGACCAAATATGCCAGTTCCTAATTGAATAACTTCAACTGCCCTAGCGATTTGATCATGTGATATGGGGGGCATTGATGGTGTCAATTGTGACAATATAGATAAATAACCTCCAATTAGACCTGCAGTTGCCGGTATAACACCACAAAGGATAATTAACCCAACTGCAAGACCGTTCGCTGTAATACTTAACAACTGGGCCTTTAAATTTTGTAAATCTTCGAGAGTTTTTGCCAAGGTTTTGAGTGTGGTTGCCAATTCCCCTCCATATTTTCTATTTTCAATTATCAACCTACCAAGTTGTCTGAATATCCTAGAGTCGATGGAGTTTGAGACTATTAACATAGCGTCTTCAAAACTTAGCTTTCTCTCAGTCATCAATACAATAACCTTTGAGAAAATGACATCGACTTCACGGATACCGCTGTTTATAACTTCGTTGATTGCATCTATTACTGAACGTCCGGATTCTAATGATAATATCATTACATAAAGTGCTTTTGGAATGTTACGTTCAAATCTCTCAATTTTAGACTCATGGAGTAGGGAAGGTATTGATAACACAGAACCCAAATACACAAAAGTCAATATCAAAGTAGTTCGTGTTGTAAAACCCAATAATAATTTTAATATTGCCGGCATTATTGCTATAACTAGTAATATGGCAATAAATATTCTCTCATCAATTTTCTTTCCAGCTTTTTTTAGTATTAATATATTACGCTTTACAATATAATTGTAAAGTTTTTGAATGTTCATATTTTCACTTCACCTACTGGCGCTAGCTCCTTTTTGAGGATAATTCTAGACTAGACAATGGTAATATAATAAATATGGATAATAATAACATGAGGATGTCCCTATTTTACATAATATTAAAAGAGAGCTCTCATTTATTCGATTTTCATTTTAATAAATATTGCGAATACCAGTGTGGATATAGGCCCTATTTTAGTTAGTACAAGGTCTATAGTGTTTATTATTCCATCAAATCCTTGTTGCCCCCCAAGGGCAGATTGCATCATCCCAGCAAATGGTAATATCATACCTACCCCAAATACGAGGTTTCCTAAATTTGATATTTGGAATTTTGAAGAATCAATTTTTGATAATGACTCTCTAACGATTTCATTGTACAGATTTTCTAAAAGCAATTGCGTTCCCCCTTTATTTGCAGCAATTATAAGCTGATCGTAGAGTTTTTTCATTAATCCAATTTTTGTTCTTCTTTTTGCCCTCTCAATGGCCTCAATAAAGTTATAACCCCCTCTGTTGATATCGTATAATATATTTCTAAATTCAAAATATGTTATCCCATATTCTGGATTGGTTGCGATATTTTTTAAGGCTTCTTGAATAGATGCTCCTGAGTTTAATAGAGATATAATGTGTAAAATAGATATCAATATTTGGATTTTTATCTCACCACGAAATAGTGTTAGTCTTATTTTAGGATATAAAGTCCCACCTAAGAGTATTAGTACTGCAACTATCAAACCATTAAATATACTTAAAATTGGATTTCCTGTAATTACACCATATATGGCGAACAAAACAATAGTTGCAATTGAACCCAATATCAACTTTAGAAAATATGCTCTTTCATCTGCTATTCCAGCATATTGGAAGTCCCTCTTTGAAGGTAAGAATGATGTATGAGTCACCCAATAGGAAAATGACTTAGAATAATCATCTAAAACTCCAAAATCACCTTTAGATATTAAATCGTCAATATCGATCTTCATTACAGGTGTTTCATCAATATAGGGTTCGTAAAATTCCAATATCTCCTCTTCAGGATGCATCTTTTTTCCTAAAACTCTTTTTAAATACTGGGATCTTACAGTACGAGGTATTATACTTTTTTTCCGTTTAAATCCTAAACTACGTAAAATACTATTTAAACTATCGCGTAGCGAGTCATAAAGACTTTTTTTCATAATATCACCAATAGGGGGCAGAGAAAGCAGCAGGGAAAATGATTTTATCACACACCCAAAAGTTATAAAATGAAGCTCTCTTATTTTATTCTAAAATACTCTTTAACATGGCTTCCGGATTTTCTTGATATTTCTTAATTATTTCCCCTACTTTTGTGATTCCATTTATATTGTTGTTTATCATATACTTTAGAACTTTTTTCCTACTTATTCTATCGTCCATGAGTTCATCCCTTGTTATACCTGCAATATCACAAACTTCCTCTTCCCACATGCAAATTCCTGTTTTAACGATAGAATCGGTTACACCATCGTATTTAAAATGTTCTGTTTTACTTATGTCTTCACCACTACCGCTAATTTCAACTACACCCAAAATTCTTCTTAGGGTTTTTTTATTTCTTTTAATTCTTTGCTGATTTATAATAAAATCCAATGAAGAAATCATGACCTTTGGAACATTCATCGGTGGGTTTATCAATCTCACAATGGCTTCATCAGCACTGTTTGCGTGAAGCGTTCCTGAGCAGTTTGAAACGATAAATCCACCATACTTACCTGCAATGTATGTGTGGTTGTCGTCAACTGTTAAATCATAAATATATCCTTTGTATTCAATTTCTTCAACACTTACAACTTTATCCCAATATATGTCTGAATTCGCCAATATTTTTAAGTTTTCAGCATTTAATATTCCTGCTATTTCATTTAGCTTCGTTTTAGAAGGGTTTCTTACACCTGTTTCATAAGCTCGGATTAAACTTCTGGTTTTTAATCCGAGCTCCTCAGCTAATTCTTGCTGTGTTAGTTTATTGTTTAATCGATAATATTTTATCAATTTTCCGATATTTGGTATAACATCTATGGAATTTTTGGATTTAAGCAATATGTTATTTAACTTTTCACGTTTTACATGGTGTGTGAAACCAATATGTTTCCAGTATTTCCATATATTATCATGTCCACTAATAGTTATTTTATAGTATGGGCCGATATTTCCTTTTCCATCTATTTTTTGTTCTGATTTATGAGATATAATCCCAAATCTTAGCAGTAAATATGGAAGAGTAATTGCAAGATTTTTGTTCGATGTTGCAAATTCAATACATCTTGTAGTTTCATTTACATGGCCATCAGAATCAAATAATCCTTGTATAAATTCTGATAAATAATCATCGTCTGATAGTAATACATCTCTTGGGATACTGAATGATTTTGTTTTATTTCCAATTGGGATATATTTTGAAAGTTTACTGGCTGACTCTACTCCATACACTTTGGCTCTTGTGTAGTTGTTATATTTTAAACAAACAACATTTCCATAATTACTCAGTTCACTTGAAACTTTTTCAATTACGTCGCTATCTTGATTTACAAAGTCAATGCAATATTTGCTTAAATGACCATCTCCTAATAAAGCACCAATTAAATATGGATTTTCAACATTTTTTCTTTCAACCGGGTGAAGCGTAGAGCTACAAAATCCATAAGAATTTTGTTCAACTTTTAGTTCTCTTGGGAGTGCAATATAATCGTTAATTTTAACCATTTCCGCATTTATCTCAAATATTTTATTATTTAGAGTATATATTGGATGGTCATGAGTAAGGATTATTTCTTTACCACTTTTTGTTTTTATTTTCATCATCTTTCCAGAGTATTTTTTTCTCCAAACTCTTGATATTAATTTATCCTCAATTTTTAAAGTGGTTTTATTGAAACTTTTAATAAATGTGTTTTCATTAGATATGTCAATCCATTCGAATCCATTACTTTCTTTTACTTTCATTGAATTATACTTTTTAAAAAATTTATCAACAAATTCTCCGATACTAACAATATTTCCATTAGATAGATAAATAGGCTCATCTTCTGCTAATGCACCATCATGCCCCGTATTCATAGCAACTAAGAGAGATTGAGCTTCTGAACCTCTGACCTCTCCTACAAAGATCCTATCTGGCCTCATCCTCAAGGCGTTCTTAATTAAATCTTCCATAGTGATCTCATATTCTGGAATTCCAGGTCTTGGTGGTCTTGTTATCATTTTGATAACATGCGTAAGTGGAATTTGCAACTCTGGAGTATCTTCAATAGTTATAATCCTGTCGGTGTACATTGAAAACATTGAAACTATGTTAAGTGTTGTTGTCTTACCTGAACCAGTACCACCTACAATCAGGGTGTTCGCAGGCTTTGCTCCAAAATAGCCTTCAATAGCCTGCCATAAAAAAGCAGCAAGTTCTAGGTCAAAAGTACCAAACTTTATTAAATCAACAATAGTTAGTGGTTCTGCCGAGAACTTACGGATTGTTAGGGTACTTCCATTTAATGTTACATCGGATGTTGTTGCGTTAACCCTACTACCATCTGGTAAAAAAGCATCTAACATTGGACTTCTGGAATCTATAGATCTACCTGCTAGATAAGCTATACTTTCAATTATTCTAGTCAATTCACTTTTATCTAGTAATATGTTTGTTTCACACATTTGAAATTTTCTATGGAATACAAATGTGGGATTATTTAATCCATTCACCATAACTTCTTCAAGGTTTTTATCTTTTAAGGGTATTTCTAAAAGCCCTAACTTTCCAATTGTAAGATAGAAGTATTTTGACAAATGAAGAATATCTATATCCCTAAGGCCCAAATTATTTTTTTCTGAATAGTTTTTTAAGTACCCTTGAATTTGGCCTAGTCTTTCAAATAAACCTTCTGAAAGATCTGATTTTATAGCTGCCAACTGATCTTCTGAAAGCTTGGCCAACGCTGAGTTTATCAACATGATTTCAGGTATTTTATAATAGGTTATCCCTTCTTTTTTTTCGATAATAACGTCAAACTCAACATCATCAACTTTTAAAAAATATTTATCCAATAAATTCGAACCTATGGATTCACTTATTTGTGATATATCGCTGATTAATGGGCCAGTAGTTTTTTTAATTTCAGGACTGGGTTTTTCTTCTTCTTTTTTTTCTTCTTTTTTAACGGGCTTTACTACTTCTTTTTTATGAATTCTATCAAAAAGACCCATAAGATCCCCACCATAAAATAATATAATTAATTAAGCTTAAAATTAAATTGATTATATGATGGTGTGCATTACTTATTAAACTTATTATTTGGTAAATTTATTGTATCGCTGTCTTTTGTTAATTGTTAAATTGGAATTAGATAACATACGTCTTTTACTTCTATTTCATTTGGTAATTATTTTAAGTTTAATTGCACACCTATTATAATGTCACATCAATGTCTAAATGTTCTGTTAGTTCCTTGTATCTATTTCTTATTGTTACCTCAGTAACTCCTGCAACATCTGCAACTTCGCGTTGAGTTCTTCTAGTTCCATGTAAAACGCTTGCAATATATATTGCTGCTGCAGCAACCCCTGTTGGACCTCTACCGCTAGTTAAACCTTTTTCATTGGCTTTTTGGAGTATAGATATAGCCTTTGATTCAACTTCTCCCGGTAGCTTAAGTTCTGATGCAAATCTTGGGACATAATCTATTGGGTTTGTTGGAGTTAGTCTTATGTTTAATTCCCTTGAAATAAATCTATAGGTTCTTCCAATTTCTTTTCTATCTACTCTGGATCCTTCTGCAATTTCATCCAAAGTTCTTGGGACTTTACATCTTCTACATGCTGCATATAATGCTGCTGCAGCAACCCCTTCAATGCTTCTACCTCTAATCAGGCCTTTTTCAACAGCTCCCCTATATAAAACTGCTGCGTTTTCCCTAACGTTTCTTGGGAGACCTAATTTAGATGCTATCCTATCCAATTCAGACAAAGCAAACGCTAAGTTTCTTTCTGAAGCATCTGAAACCCTAATTCTTCTCTGCCATTTTCTTAATCTATAGAGCTGAGCTCTTTTATCGGCTGAGATATCCTTCCCATAACTATCTTTATTTCTCCAGTCGATAACTGTGGACAGCCCTTTATCATGTATTGTGTAGGTCATAGGAGGTCCGACTCTACTTCTTTTGACGCGCTGTTCATGATCAAAGGCTCTCCATTCAGGGCCTACATCAAATAAGTTTTGCTGCAAAACACACCCACAAGTTTCACAAACAATTTCGGCTCTTTCATAGTCCTTAATGATATTTTTACTGCCGCACATAGGACAAATAAGTTCTTCTTCTTTTTCAAGAATGACATTTTTATTTGATGAATCATTATGCTCTATTAATTTATATATTTCTTTCTTATTTTCTAATTTCTTTTTTTCCTTAACAACAGGTTTGGTAGCCATGATTTACACCATATTTTATCTTTTATTTTTAGATTTGGCCCCTTTCTTAGAATTTACGATAAAAGTTTCTTTACTCCCTATACATCCCTGAATATCCACGTTTTTAAGAGGTATGATCTTCACATATGGTTTATTAACCGGCCCAAAAACATCGTAAATTTTCCCAATCTTTATGATCTTATTTCTGGTTTTTAAAACAACAAAAGAATTTATCCGGGGCTGACGGTATGTTCTGCCTATTAATTTTCCTTTAGGAGTTTTATGTAAAATTTCTATTCTTTCCAAAATGACGCCTCCAATATAAGAACTCCTTTTAACCATGTATTTAAAACAATTGATTTAAGATATGCCATTACAAGTACATTGCTATCTATATTTAATAGTATATAAATGTTTCGAAAACTATATATATCGCCTACTTAAAATCTGAATAAGTCTCATTTGAGGAACATATCTAAAATAATATAATGGATAGGATCAATAGGCATATAATGTATTAAATTGATAAATTAAAACCTGATTAATTAGGGGAGGGATTTTATGGATTACGTGGAATTAGGGTACAAACCAAAAGAAAATGAATTATTATCATGCATCAAAATTAAAGCAGAAGATCTTGAAAAAGTTGCAAACGAAGTTGCAGCGGAGAGCTCTATAGGGACATGGACAAAGATTAAAACAATGAAGAAAGAAGTCTATGACAAACTCAAGCCTACGGTATATGAAATAAATGAGATAGGAACCGATGGAAAGGATAAGATAGGTATTATAAAAATAGCTTATCCATTGGATGCATTTGAACCTTCAAACATGCCTGGAACTTTGGCAGGAATAGCTGGGAACATTTTTGGAATGAAGATAGTGAAAGGATTAAGAATTTTAGATTTTAGATTCCCTGAAGAGTTTATAAAAGCCTATAAAGGACCAAAATATGGTATAAAGGGAATAAGGGATTTGTTAAAAGTTGATAATAGGCCTTTAGTAGGTACCATAGTTAAACCTAAGGTTGGATTAAATACCGAAGAACATTCAAAGGTAACCTATGAATCATGGGTCGGAGGTTGTGATATAGTAAAAGATGATGAAAATTTAGTTTCCCAGGATTTTAACAAATTTGAAGATAGAATTTTTAAAGTAATGGAGTATAGAGATAAAGCTGAAGATGAAACTGGAGAGAAGAAGATCTACATGCCAAATATAACTGCACCATATAAAGAAATGATACGAAGAGCTCAGGTTGTAAAGGATGCAGGTTGCGAGTATGCTATGCTGGATGTTGTGGTTCTAGGCTTTTCAGCGGTTCAGCAGTTTAGGGAAGAAGATTTTGACTTTGTAATTCATGCCCACAGGGCTATGCATGCGGCAATAACCCGTTCCAGAGAATGGGGAATTTCAATGTTGGCGCTTTCTAAAATATATAGACTTTTAGGTGTGGATCAGCTCCATATAGGAACTGTTGTTGGAAAGATGGAAGGGGAGCAGGATGAGGTTTGTGGAATAAGGGATGAAATTGTACAAGATAGTGTTAAAAAGGATGATTTGAATAAGTTCTTTGATCAAGAGTGGTATGGAATGAACAATGTATTCCCTGTTTCATCAGGAGGAATATATCCAAAATTAGTACCTAAAATAACAGATATGTTAGGAAAGGATGTTATACTACAGGCAGGTGGAGGTATCCACGGGCATCCAGATGGAACAATCTCCGGGGCAAAAGCTATGAGAGCAGCAGTTGAATCAGTAGCTGAAGGTATTTCACTGGAACAAAAGGCAGAAGAAGTTCCTGAGTTAAAAACAGCACTTGAATATTGGAAATGAATTATTCTAAAACATATGGCCTATAATTAATATTTATTTTCAGTTTTGATAACTTCAATATATTATTTTTTAAATATTATTTTTTTATTGCACTATTTTTTAGGAAACTTTTTATTTTAATTAAACTGATCTATACTTAGGTTTATAAGGGAATGAAATAAATGGAATTATGTTTTATACAACTTATAACTATTTTATGAAACTATCATATAATGCGGATTTCTCACGTATATGGGGTTAATAATATATAGGTGATTGTTAATGAATAATAACAACATCGAGTTTAGAAAGTTGGAACACTTACTTGTGTGTAACTACTGCGATGTAGAGTATAAGAAAGGAACACTTTTTAGTGATGTAGAATTAATACATAGTGGAGTATCAAGATGTGACTTAGAGGATATAGACACATCAATTGAATTATTTGGAAAAAAATTGGGAGCTCCACTTATTGTTGCTGCCATAACTGGTGGCCATTCCAAGGCAAAGGAAGTAAATAAAAATATTGCAATTGCAGTAGAGGAACTTAATTTAGGAATGGGTGTAGGTTCTCAAAGGGCAGCAATAATGCACGATAATTTGATAGATACCTATTCGGTTGTAAGGGACCATACATCTTCTTTAATTCTTGGAAATTTGGGTGCTGTTAATTTTGTAGAAGACGGGTGGGATGTAGAGACCATTAAAAAATCAGCTGAAATGATAGATGCCGATGCAATGGCAATTCATTTCAATCCACTTCAGGAGGCTATTCAGCCAGAGGGAGATGTAAACTTTAAAGGAATGGAAGTTATAAAGGAGTTAATAGCCGATTATAAAAAAACTTACGGTAGTTTACCATTTGTTGCAAAGCAGGTTGGAGAAGGGTTTTCAAAGGAAGACGCCGTATTTTTAAAGAACCTCGGGTTTGATTCCATAGATGTGGGCGGAAGTGGAGGAACCTCCTGGGCAGCTGTTGAAATGTATAGGATAAAGGATGAAGAGATGAGAAGTTTCTCAGAACAGTTTGTAAATTGGGGTATTCCAACGGCAGCTTCGGTAATGGAGGTTAGAAGTGTCTTTAACGGTCCAGTGATAGCCACCGGAGGAATTAGATCAGGTATCGATATAGCCAAATCCATAGTTATAGGTGCAGATTGCTGTGGAACGGCGCTTCCTATTTTAAAAGCTGCACTGAAATCTTCAGATGAAGTAGTTAAAGTCCTTGAAAGGATGATAAAAGAGCTGAAAACTAGTATGTTTTTGGTTGGAAGCAGTAATATTGAGGAGCTGAAAAAAACATCTTATGTGTTAAAGGATGATTTAAGAGAATGGGTTTCCCAAAGGATTTAATCCTTTTTCGTTTCAGCACGTGTAAAATCCGAAGATTTACAGCTGTCCTTGCTTTGCTTGGATATTTTATACTGTTGTTACTGTTAATCTTTGTTATAATTATGTTGTTATTTATAACAACCAAGGGGCGGAAAATATGAAAAAACTACAGAACCTTTGGTTGTATCTAAAAAGAAATAGGATGTGATAATTTGCAGTTAGAGGTTGTAGCTATAGGTGGATATGAAGAAGTTGGAAGAAATATGACTGCCGTCAATATTGATGGAGAGATTATAATATTCGATATGGGTATCAGGCTCGATAGGGTTATGATACATGAAGATGTGGATATTTCAAAGATGCACAGTTTAAATTTAATTGAAATGGGCGTTATACCTGATGATACTGTAATGAAGAATATCGAGGGTGAAGTTAAGGCTATAGTCATAACTCACGGACACCTCGATCACTTTGGAGCAATAACCAAACTGGCCCATAGGTACAATGCCCCTATAATTGGGACGCCGTACACTTTGGAACTTATAAAAAGAGAAATTTTGAGTGAAAGGAAATTTGATGTCAGAAATCCATTAATTACCCATGAAGCAGGGCAGGTAATGGATTTAACTCCAAATATTTCTTTGGAATTTATAAGGGTGACCCACAGTATCCCGGATGCAGTACTTGCAGTATTGCATACTCCATATGGGGCTATAATGTATGCAAATGACTTTAAATTTGATAACTTCCCTGTTGTAGGTGAAAAACCAGATTACAAATCCATAAAGAGGGTTGGTAAGCAGGGAGTAATTTGCATGATCTCAGAGAGTACTAGGGTAGATTTCCAGGGAAAAACTCCATCAGAAGGAGTAGCTGCAAACCTATTAAAGAACGATTTAATAGGTTCAGATAATGAAGGTAATGGTGTGGTTGTAACTACGTTCTCATCACATATAGCTAGAATAAAATCAATCACAGATATTGCCGTTAAGATGGGTAGGACTCCTGTATTGATAGGAAGATCCATGGCCAAGTACTGCGGAATTGCGGAAGATATTGGTATTGTAAAATTCCCAAAAGAAACAAGAATATGTGGGGATCCTTCAATAGTAGATAGAACATTACATAATGTAATGAACGAAGGTAAGGAAAACTACATGTTAATTGTTACTGGTCACCAAGGTGAAGAAGGGGCAGTTTTATCCAGAATGGCAACCAACAAAACGCCATATAGATTTGAAAAACATGATCAAGTAATATTTTCAGCAGATGTTATTCCAAACCCTATGAACTCAGCTCAAAGATACATGTTGGAAGCTAGACTGGCTCTAATGGGTGTAAGAATATTTAAGGGAGCTCACGTATCAGGACACGCTGCCAAGGAAGATCATAGGGATATGTTAAGATGGGTAAACCCTGAACACGTAATCCCATCACATGGTGATTTCAACCTAACAGCTACCTATGCAAAACTTGCAGAGGAAGAAGGTTATAGATTAGGTGAAGATGTTCACTTGCTAAGAAATGGCCAGAGTTTGAAATTTGAAAGGATACTCTAGTTTGGGTTGAGGTGGAACGATGGACCTATTCGACAAAGAAATACTAGGAAAAATTGAAGAAGAACTGAAAAAGCATGTTGAAAAAGATGACGTCCTTTATGAAGCTTCTAAACACCTTTTATTGGCAGGGGGTAAAAGAATAAGGCCCTATCTGGCCGTTTTAACATATATGTTAAAAAAGGATAATATTGAAGAAGTTTTACGACCTGCAGCTGCAGTTGAGTTAATTCATAACTACACCCTGGTTCACGATGACATAATGGATAACGACGATGAAAGAAGGGGAAAACCAACTGTTCATATAGTTTATGGCGAACCAATAGCGATTCTTTCAGGAGATTTACTATATGCAAAGGCATTTGAAGCCTTGTCAAGTATTGAGGACCCTAAAAAAGCCCATGAAGTTTTAAAGGTATTATCAAAGGCATGTGTTGAAGTTTGTGAAGGTCAGGCCATGGATATGGAATTTGAAAACAGGTTTCCAACCATGGACGAATACTTTGAAATGATTTCAAAGAAAACAGGTGCATTGATCGTAGCTCCTGTGGAGATAGGGGCCATTATGTCTGAATGCAATGAAGAGGAAAGAAAATCATTATATGAGTACGCTAAAAGGATAGGTATGGTTTTTCAAGTGCAGGATGATGTTTTGGACTTAATAGGGGACCAGAAAAAAATTGGAAAGCCCGTTGGTAGCGACATAAAAGAAGGTAAAAAAACCTTAATGGTAATTCATGCAATGGAAACTCTCCCTGAAGATAAAAAGGAAAGACTAATGAATATTTTGGGCAACAGCGATGCTACAGATGAAGAAATTTCAGAAGCCATAGAACTATTGGGCGATTCAATTGAATATGCAAAAGAGCTCATGAAGAATGCAGTAAAAGAAGCCAAAGATTATTTAAAAATATTCGATAGTGAAAAAAGAAAGAGATTGGAAGACATTGCAGACTTTATAGTGGATAGAATATATTAATTGAATTTAACTTTTTTTAAAATATTTGCTTTCTTCAATGTTTTTGTTATTTTGGTAAACTGTAGTTTATCCAGGCATATGTCTATACTATATGTTAATAATTTTTTATAAATAAAAAATATATTATTGTTAACAAATTTATGTAAATTAGGGCAGTTATATAAAATTATAAGAATTAAATGGTAGGAGATGAGTTATATGAAAATACCTAGAGTTTATGTTGAAGGTAAAGGTGATGGGAGTAATAGGGTCGCCATTGAAAAAAACGGAAAAGTTATTATATTTTTAGATGAAGGGGAAGAGTATACCGGAGATGGTAAAATACTGTCCCAGATAGTTTGCGATGACTTAGAAAAATACATTATAAACTCCAAGTTTGTAAGGGATGTTTTGATTAGGTACCCTGATAAAAGAACATTTACCTATTTGGAAAAGGGCACTGAGATTTTGCAAATACCTGCTGAAGGTTACAAAGTGTATCCAATTGTGGATTTTGGATGTAGGGTTTTAGAAGGTCACAGGCTTGCAGCTTTAGAGAGCAAAAAAGGAGATATGAGATTTGTGAATTCTCCTATAAATGGAACAATAGTTTTTATGAAGGAAATACCCGGTAAAAGAGCCAACTATGTGTTTTACATATTGGAAGAATAATTATATACTTCCACAAGTTAAATTGAAATTATCTTTTTAAAATTTAAATTTAAATTAAAGAATGTAGAATCGAGACAAGTCTTTTTGTTTCTAAAAAGATTTGCTGACTTACGATCCACCGCAACATAGTTGCGGGGAAGTTGAATAATCTACGATTATTCAACTAAACCTGAAAGGTTTTCGTCGAGTTTGCCTATTTTGTGGAATCACCATATTTGTTTAGTTTTGCATATTGATGCCCCCAAGAGCCGCTAATTTGACCTTTTTTAGCCATTTTTCCAAGGATTTTAAATGTATATGCATCGAGCTCTGTAGGTTTGCTATCTTCAAAATAGGTACCAGGTAATGGCATGAAATAGTGGGCATGGATTTTTCCATTCTTTTTTGATATATAATCCATTAAATCAATACTTTCTTTTCTTTGGTCTTCATTTTCACCAGGAAATCCAAAGATGAAATCTACCTTTGGAATAAGGCCGTATTCTTTGCACAAATCTACGGCGTTTAGTACGTCCTCTACTGTATGGCCCCTCCTAATAAATTTGAGTATTTCATTACTTCCACTCTGAGCTCCAAAGTGGAGGTATTTGTTATCACAGTATTTTACAAGAACTTCTAAAGTTTCCTTTTTAACAAATTCTGGTCTAACTTCAGAAGGAAATGTTCCAAAAAACAACCTATTTTTGATTTCATAAAGATTTTTTAGAAGTTTTTCTAGTTTTTCAATGTTTGGTTTTGTTCCGTCTGACGAACCGTAGCATAGTGCATTTGGGGTTACAAATCTTATGTCACCCATGGTTTTTACAGATTTTACAATATTGTCGATACTTCTGTGTCTAACTTTTTTACCAAATATTTGAGGGGTTTGGCAAAATCTACAGTTATAAGGGCATCCTCTGGTTATTTCAATTGGGGAGAGAGGATAGGTTTCATTATAGTTGTCAAGATTTTCTACGGGTTCTCCTTTTATTATATTTTTAACATTCTCCCCTTTTTTTAAAGATTCTATTAATTTTGGTAGTGTTATTTCTCCTTCCCCAATAATTACATGGTTAAATCCTATTTTCAAAGTATCTTCCGGATTTCCAGAGGGATGAGGTCCTCCGGCTATCAATATAACATCTTTTTTAGTTTCTCTTATTTTTTTTACCTCTTCAATTACCTCTTCCCTCTGCAAGGTCATGAAAGAGTAGATAATTATATTAATTTCTTCAATACTATTAATTAATTCATCTAAATTCTTAAATAAATATCCACCAACAATAGGATAGATTTTTGAAATACTATATCTGTTTTTAGCAGTCAATCTAAATCCAATCATAAGTTTAAATAATAATTCTGTAGTATATAAAATTGTGGTGATTAATATAGTCGTTTTTGTTATAAGTCGCCATGCTTTATTTAAAAATGTCATGTTGAGTAATCGGTATATAATGTGTGCAATTTTAGTTAAAACATACCATATTTAAAGTTAAAAAACCAATTAATACTGTTTAATTTACCTAATTAAAAGCAATTGAGGGCAATTTATTTATCTCTGTGATGTAATGCACACCAACTATAAATTCGAAAACAACTATAATTTATATCATAATGAATATATGATGATCATATGAATAGATAAATACAGGGGTGTTGTATTTGACAAAGAAACCTACTTTGCGTGTTAAAATACACTATCCAGGAAGTATATTGGAAGGAGAGTTTGATTTTGACATTGTAGTTAAACTTAAAGACAAATACATGAAATATCTTGAGACAGGTAGAGGTTTTGGGATGATAATATTCAATGAAGAGAAAAGAAGGTTCGCAGTAGTAAACTTTGAAAAGATCTGTGCAATAGAGGTCGAAAAGACATTGATATTTATGGACGAGTATGAAAGAAAATGGGAGCATGTCTCCAAGTAATTTATTTAAATCCTTTATCACTTCGCTCGAAAACTGAAAATAAAGAGGAATTAATGGTACTATGAAAAACGAGCAAAAACTGAACAAAAACAAAAAAGCGATTTTTATAGCTCACAGTGAGATTCGCTCACTACGAATAGCAAAAAATGCGGTTATTGTTGGGGATGTTGAATTGGGTGAAGATGTAAGTGTATGGTATGGGGCAGTTTTAAGGGGCGACGTTAGTAAAATAACGATAAAAAAAGGTTCAAACATCCAAGACAACTGTGTGATACATGGCTCAAAAGATTGTCCAACGATAATCGGAGAGTATGTGTCTATAGGCCATGGTGCAGTTGTTCATGGCTGTAAGATGGGAGATAATGTTTTAGTTGGGATGAATGCCACTATTCTAAACGGTGCAAAAATTGGAAACAACTGCATCATCGGAGCAAATGCTTTGGTTACTCAAAATAAAGAAATACCACCTAATAGCTTAGTTTTAGGAGTTCCAGGAAAGGTTGTTAGGGAGCTCACAGAAGAAGAAATAAAATCTATAAGAGAAAATGCAGTAAACTATATAAAATTATCAAAAGATTTATAACCGACCCTTTTAAAAAAAGTGTTGAATTAAATGAAAACCTAACGGTTTTCATAGCTCACCAACTTCGTTGGTGATTCCAAAATCCGATACCCCTTCACGAAGTGAAGGGGTATATTTGGAAACAACCTTTTAAAAAAAGTTGGATCGAAATGATAAATACCTTTGGAATCCAAGCCTTCTCGACGAAACCTTTGGTTTCGTGAGTCCCAGCCGAGACCATAGGTCTCGTTGGACCCAGCAATTTTTAATTTGTTTGGGCAGCAAATCCGAAGGATTTGCTTCGACGACAAATCAACG
The DNA here is from genome assembly GCF_946463545.1 of Methanothermococcus thermolithotrophicus DSM 2095. Taxonomy (NCBI): domain Archaea; kingdom Methanobacteriati; phylum Methanobacteriota; class Methanococci; order Methanococcales; family Methanococcaceae; genus Methanothermococcus; species Methanothermococcus thermolithotrophicus. Next base: position 798,988 of record NZ_OX296583.1, read on the forward strand.
ATTTGTCTCGATTTTCTAAAAGGTTTGGCTTTTAATATTTACCAATTTATGGTTGGTGGGAAGTAATATATACTCACTCAACTTCGTTGGGTGGGTATCCGGTTTTGGAATCCAAACCTTTTTCTAAAAGGTTTGGATATAAAATTATCAAAAGATTTATAATTTATAATACATATAATAAGGTAAAACCTAACGAGGATGAAAAAATGGTTAATTTAGGATTTGTTATAGCAGAGTTTAACAGAGATTTGACCTACATGATGGAAAAAGTTGCAGAAGAACATGCAGAGTTTTTAGGAGCTGATGTAAAATATAAAATTGTGGTTCCAGGGGCTTTTGACATGCCACTCGCCATTAAAAGAATGCTTGAAAAAGATGATATTGATGCAGTGGTTACTATAGGATGTGTTATAGAGGGGGATACAGAACACGATGAGATTGTAGTCCATAATGCAGCAAGAAAGATAGCTGATTTATCATTGGAGTACAACAAACCTGTAGCACTTGGAATATCAGGTCCTGGAATGACAAGATTGCAGGCAGAAGAAAGAATAGATTACGGTAAAAGGGCAGTTGAAGCTGCAGTTAAAATGGTAAAAAGATTAAAAAGTATTGAATAGATTGTAAGCAACATTGAAGATCATTTTAATTGCAGAATAACTAAATTTTACACACAACTAAGTGATAATATGGACGTTTTAAAGGAAGTTTATAAAGTAGTTGAAAGTAGGATAAAAGAAAAACCTGAAAATTCCTATGTATCCAAATTAACAACAGACGATACTAAAAAAGCCATCAACAAAATTTGTGAGAAAATAGGGGAAGAAGCTGCCGAAACTATTATTGCAGCAAAAGATGAAGATAAACGTGAGATAATATATGAAAGTGCTGATTTAATATTCCATACAATGATTCTCTTAGCATACTTCGGAGTAGAGTATGAAGAGTTGATGGATGAGTTTAAAAGAAGAATGAAATAATTTATTTATTCATTTTTTTATTTTCAATAAGTTTTTTTAATATTTTGGGAAACATAGTACCTTCAATAAGTTCCAATATATCGGTTCTTGTAAGTATTCCAACGACTTTTTCGTTCTCATCAACAACTATCAATCTTCCTACATTGTTTTTTTCCATTAAAACAAGGGCGTCATATATGGCATCATTTACAGATACAGTATATGGGTTTTTTGCCATTATACTTTCTATCTTTTCGTTTTCCATTCCCTTTGCAACTGCCGTGGCAATGTCATGAAGACTTAAAATCCCCAGGAGTTCCCCATCTTTCATTATTGGAAGCCCACTTATATTCTCCTTTGAAAGTAGTTCTGCGGCGTCCCTAATAGTTTTGTCAGGCTCTATCCAAAAAAGCTTGTCTTTAATTGCAATATCTCCTACCAAAATATTTGGAATACTTGCCACACCAATAACGTCGATTAAAAGGATGTGGTTTATATCGTCCCTTCCAATAACTTTACCCAATATTACGATTTTATTGTGGTGGGTAGGCCCTACTTTTACAATTTCATTTTCACTGAATTTTTTAGTGTCCCCTTTTATGTAAATCTTTGAAGAACATGATTTTTCATAGGTTACGGTATCAAAAACTATTTTTTCTACATAAACTCCTTCAACCCTCTCATCGCCCTTATATATTGGAACTATGATTTCTTCCTTAGACATCAATCCAAGGGTCCTATACGCTTCACTCGTTGGTACGTATCCCCCCTTTGGTCCAGGAACGCCATCTACTAAATTTAAGGCCCTTAAAGCCTGCATCTGGTTCCTTATAGTTCCAGGATTTCTATTTAGTCTATTGGCTATTTCAGTACCCTTAACCGCACTATTTTTTTCCCCATAAATTGATATTAATTCCTGTAATATTTCCTTCTGAACTACAGTGAGATCCATAAAAACACCTGGCACTACAATTTATGATAATTATAAATTATGATATTCGCAACTATAAAAATGTTTTTATTTTTATCAAATTACAAATTTTGCACATATTATTTCTTAAAAGCACACCATATCAAAAAACGGTAAATTGAAATAATTTTGGGGGTATTATCATAAAAATTCCATAGTTAAACCAGATCTAAATCTAAGAAATTTTTTGCATATTTGGTGTTATCATTTTGAACCCCTCTTCATTCTCTTTAATGTCACATATGTTTCCATACAATGTTTTTAAAACTTCTTTTGTTAAAACATTGCGGGGTTCTCCACTGGCAATAATTTTCTTGTCATGCAACACAACAACTTTATCACAAAACCACATCATGTGGTTAGGGTCATGCACACTAACAACGATTGGCATCCCTCTTTTGGTGAGTTTTTTTAACATACTCCATATTTTCAACTGGTTTCTAAAATCCAATGCAGAAGTTGGCTCATCTAAAATCATGGCTTTTGTTTCTTGTGTCAATGCCCTTGCCAATAAAACAAGCTGTCTTTGACCACCGCTTAAATCTGTGTAAGGTCTATCTGCGAGATGGGATATGCCGATGACATCCATGGCTTCAAGTGCTTTTTCAACATCTTTCTTTTTTGGACCGAATATGCCCCCCAAATGAGGAGTCCTCCCCATTAAAACAACTTCTTTAACCAAGTACGGAAATGGTGGCTTATGTTCTTGGGGAACATAGGCAATTAGTTTTGCAATGTCCTCAACAGGCATTTTTAGTATGTTCCTTTCACCAATAGATACTCCTCCTTTTTTCGGCTTTAAAAATCCAATCATGCATTTGAAGAGCGTCGATTTCCCTGCTCCATTAGGTCCAAATATTGCACATAACTCCCCTTTCTCCACCTTAAAAGAAACCCCTCTTAATATATCATGTTTTTCATCATAACCAAAGTGAAGGTTTTTAATTTCTATCATATTAATCCCCTCCGAAGAATTGAGTTTTCTTTGACCTCAGTAAATAGATTAAATACGGAGCTCCGAGAATTGATGTTATTATTCCCAGGGGGACTTCTCCAGTGGTTATTGTTCTTGAAATAGTATCACAAACAATTAAAAAAATCCCCCCCATTAATGCAGATAGTGGGAGAAGAAATCTATGGTCTGGACCTACAATAAGACGAGAAGCATGGGGAATCATCAAGCCTACCCATCCGATAATTCCTGCAACAGAGACGGATAGGGATGTTATGAATGTGGCAATGGTAATAAGGATGATTTTTAGTCTTTCAGTGTTTATTCCCAATGCCCTTGCTTCTTCATCCCCCATTGATATAATATTTAATTTCCACGCATAAAGCATCAATGAAATTATCCCTAATGGTATCAATAATCCAACACCATACACTTCTTTCCACCCAATATGATAAAGACCCCCCATCAACCAAAATACTATTGCTTTTAATTGAGATTCGGTGGCAACATATTGGAATACCGCAACCATTGCACTAAAAAATGAACCTAATATAATTCCTGCAAGCAACAGGGTTACTAATGGAGTTTTCCCCCTGACTCTTGCCAATGAATACGCCCCAAATACCGCAACCATCCCAAAAATAAACGCTGAAAATTGTATGGAGAATGGAATTGATGAGAACATTATTGACAGAGCTGCTCCAAATGCCGCACCTGCGGAGATACCTAATATAAACGGACTAACGAGAGGGTTCCTAAATACGCCCTGATATGTAGCCCCCGATGTTGCAAGTGCCATTCCTATTAACATTCCTATTAAAACTCTGGGAATTCTTATGTCCCATACAATAGTGTCATAGATGTTGTTGGTAATATGGCCACTTCCTAAAATATGGTATTTCATAACCTCAAATACTTCAAACACTGGAACATTGTATGCTCCGATACTAATGGAAATTAACATTGTAGTTAACAACAAAAAACCAGTAAGACCAATAATAAAAATTTTTGATTTATATTCAAAATTAACATTGCCATCCATGTATTATCACCTTAAATTAAAAAAAGAAAAAAAGAAATTTAGTGAGGATTGCCATAATATCTCTGTGCTTTTACAGCTTCTGCGATTTCATCATCATTTAATCCATAGATATTCTTATATAATTTAATCTCTTCTTTATCTGGGTCAATATCGGCAAATTTCTCTGGATATAATGTTTTTGCTTCCCTCAATAATCCAATTGGGAATTCAATGGTTGCTCTCCATTCAGTAGTTCCTACACTACCAACTCTTTTTTCCTTAATTGCCTTAGCATTTTGAACTAATTCCCAATTAAAGCCCATATCTTTTCCGGCATATACATCTTCTGGACTTACATATCCACCATGTCCCAATATTATCATGACATCAGGGTTTAATTTTAAAACTTGTTCGGGGGCTGTTTTTACCCAGCTGCCTTCTTCAAGGACATTTTTCCCATGGACTATTTCCTCTAGGAAGTATGACTGAATTGTTTGAGGTCCCAACATATAATCAGGAGTTGCAAATAACATGACATTTGGTCTTTCATCTTCTGGAATATCTTTGGTTCTTTCTTTAACCAGCTGAACTTTTCCGTTGAGATAATTAATTAAATCTTTTGCTTCGCTCTGCTTGTCGAATATATCTCCTAAAATTTCAATTTCTTGCCATACTGTATTTACATTTGGTTTTTCATAGGATGTTGGATGCAGTAGTAAAACAGTAGGAATTCCCATCTCATTTAATCTATCTATGATTTTTTGATACCTATCCTGTCTTTCTTTGTCGGTGGCGAACGCCCTAATAATTACAACATCAGGGTTCGTTGCAGCGAGAGTTTCATAATTTAACTCTTTTGAGCTACCGACATTGGTTATACTTTCAATTCTTGGGCATACAACTTTTAAAAATTCATTTTTCATTTGGGAATTATCAACTGCGACAACTTTATCGTCAATTTTCCAAATTTTCATTATTTTTATATATGTTCCTGTGAAGTCGATTAAAGCAACATTCTTTACATCTTTTTTAATCTTAACTTCTCTATCCCACATATCTTTGATGGTCTTATATTCTACATCTTTATTTTCTGCGACATTGGACTTTTCTGCTGCTGTTGTAGGACTGCTTTCAGCTGTAGGTGATGGATTTACTTCATCTGCAACAGTCTTTGATGTGCAACCACACATGCTTACCGTAAAAATCATCATCCCACATAATAATAAGACTCCTAATTTTTTTAGGTTCAAAATATCACCTAATTTAAATTTCATATTAGTTAATAATATAAATCATCTGAAAATTATTACTAATAATATATAAGAGTTACGATTTGATTCTACAATTAAAAATTTGCCACCATCAACTTGATTTTGATGACTATTGTATTAAAATCGATGACGGCATATTAATGAATTATTTGACAAAAAAAGAGATTAAAAATCTAATGAAATTACCTCAATACCTAAGGCATCTTCCATATATTTTTTAAATAATTTCAATCCATAAACCTCAGTTCCATAGTGTCCCCCATCTATCACACATAAACCGAGCTCCTCTGCAAGTATCTTTGAATGATGAATTAGGTCTCCGGAGATATAAATGTCAACACCTGCTACTTCTGATACATATTTTATAGAGCTCTGGGATAATCCATAACCAGAAAGTACAGCAACCTTTAAATCTTTTTTATCGTCAATTATTTCAGAATTTACAACTACTGGATTTTTTACAATATTTTCTTTGGTTATTTGTAGTAGTTCGTCAAAAGAACCATTAAATTTTCCTATTCTTCCCAAACCATTGGTATATAAGTTTTCAACGTTTTCAAGCTGATACAAATCAACTAAAGCATCGTTTAAACCGTTTTTACATATATCAAGATTTGTGTGTGCTGAGTATAGAATTATCTCGTTATCCATTAATATCTTTAATTTTTTATAAATAACTCCTGTAAAGGTTCTTATGGGATCTTTTAGTATTGGATGGTGGGTAAATAAAAAATCAACCTTCTCTTTTTTGGCTTTTTCCACAACATCTAAAGATGGATCCAATGCTACACCTATTTTTTTAACTTCATTGTTTAAATCGTTTCCAACTTGAAGTCCTATATTGTCCCCTTCAATTGCGAGCTCCTTTGGAGCAAATTCTTCTATAAAATTTATAATATTCCATGCGTATGTCTTCACTTTCTCCACCCTGTAATTACCTGTAGTTCTTCAAATGGAAATGCCATTGAGCCTGTTTTTTTGGCTTTAAATCCATATTTTTCAAGCATTCCAATAGTTTTATCTTCGCCAGTTAATGAGGATTGAACTATCTGAACAATACCATTTTCATTTAAATAATCTCCAACTTCTTTGATAAATCTACCAAGAACTTTTCTTCCGTCTTCTCCCCCATCAAATGCGTAATTTAGGTATTCTTCAAGTTTTTCATCTTCAGAAGTTGGTAGATATGGGGCATTAAATAAAATAACGTCAAATCTTTCATTTATGCTGCTGAATAAGTCACTTTCTAAAAAGAAAATAGATTTATTCAATTCCAATTTATTCAATATTGCATTTTCCTTTGCAGTTTCTATTGAATAAGGGTTTATATCTATTCCAACAACCTTTTTAGCTCCTTTTTTTAATGCGTTAATGGCCTGAATTCCAGTACCGGTTCCAACATCTAGGACTGTTTTATCTTTTACATCCACCAAATTATCAATCAATAGTTCACTATCCTCTGCTGGTTCATAGACCTTTGGATGAGTTTTTATTAGAATCCCTTTTATTTCAACTGTCGTAGGTGACATAGTTATTCCGTTTTATTTTTTTTATTACCATTTATAGTGCTCGACATAACAAACTTAAATATATCCTTCAAAATATACCTACTCAACTTCGTTGAGTAGGTATCGGATTTTGGAATCAAAACCTTTTTTTAAAAGGTTTTGTCTTTGACTATAATTTAAAATTTCCAGATTTCATCACCAATATAATGGATGGTCTTTATGGCTTTGCCCTTTTTTTCTTCCTTCATAGTTTTTCCATCCATTAAAGCTATTCCAACTGATAAAGGTTTTTGATGGGTTTCATCTACAACAAAAACAACATCTCCTTCTTTGATATTTTCGTCTGCATCGACTATTCCTGGAGCCATTACATCGGCACCGTTTGCAAGGAATTTAACGGCCCCCATGTCTACAACGACTTTATTTTTATCCAAATTATGGTTTAATAGGGTTTTTAATGTTGGATATATCTTATCCTCTATTTTAACGGCAATAGGTTCGTTGTCTATTAAGATCATTTCATATTCATCAGTTATGGCGATTTCTGCATTTGCCTTTTTAGAAATTATCTCCTTTCCAAATATGTTGTCCAATTCTTCTTTTAATTTTTTTAACTCCTTTTTTTTCATGCAGTATCTTCTTTTTATTTCCAATATTTCACCTAGATTCACATATTAGCTAATATTATTATTATATTATTTAATATCATTTAATGCTTTTGAAGCTATAAGTCCAAGAAATCTAGATAGTTCCAATTCAAATTCCCTACTTACATCTGATGCCCCACTTGTTGCATGTGCAGCTTCATGTAATAATGTGTTAGCATACAATTCTAAACTTTTTAATTGAGTTCTTTTTATTATAATTCTTCCAAATAATGGTTCCCATACGCCTGCCGCTTCTGTAAAGCAAAGACCTTCTTTTTTCATAGTTTCAGATATTTTTATTTCCCGTACATTTTTAGGTTTCCCACCAATTAACTTAAAAATACCATCAGTCGTTTTAAAAATTTCCATTTCTTTTGGTGATAATTCATTTAACTCCACAAACTTATATTCAAAGCTTTCATTATATTCTTCCATAAATTGCTCTAAATCCCTAATGGCATTTCCTGAAACGTCTTTTAATCCGTTAATTTTACTTTTAAGGTTCTCGGGAATTGTTATTATTTTATATCCTGATGATTTTGCTTCATCTACCATGTTGGTTGCATGTATTAAGTCATCATGAGTTAGAAATATTACTTTATCTAATGAATTTAATATTTTAACTGCATGTTTTTGGACATCTAACCAATGAAGTTCATCATGGATATTCCCAGTACTATAATTTTTTAAATCTTCTGCTAATTTTTCAGCCACTGTTTTACTACTGCATTGTAATATTATCTTCTTTATCCTATCGGAATATGCATTTCTTCCAACATTAGTCCTTTCCCTATTGAGTGCTTTTTTTATTTTCTTTGTTAAAGATGTTATATTATAACTAAAAAGAAAATTTTCTTCTTCTGATACCTTTACACCATTTATATATATTTTCCCTCGTTTTCCTTTTTTCTCTAAAATTTCCCCATATTTAGTTTTTTCAAGTATTCGCTCTCCAGAAAATTTTAAAAATAAATTCATGGCTTTTGTAATGTCTTTGTCATTAACTCCTGTTAAAATAAAGTCAGTTCCTATAAATTCAGGTTCTGATGGGGGGCTTATACATGCATGCAAGGTAATAATATCATCAAAACCGTGTTTTTGTGATTTTTCGATAGTTATGTCTCCATACTTTGATTTTATAAACACATCTACTCCCTTTCTTTCAAATGTTGCAAGGGCATCTTTTAAACCTATTCCAAATTTTCCGATTACATTTGGGTTTCTTAGTTTTTCATCATTTTCATTTTGTGTCAAATGTTCATATTTAAGTCCTCTACCATAATCCCTAATATGCCACCTATCTTCATCATCTTTAAATATCTCTATATCTTTTGTTTGTGTTAGCATTTGCTCATCGAGAGCGTTGGCAATAATTTCTCTGATTGCATGATAAAGTTCCCAATCTTCAAGAATTCGCTCAATATTTAAGTCAAATTTTTTAACACTCATTTTACCCCTTTTATTATATATTTATTATTTAAAATGATGATACTTATATTTTCATTATTTATTCTAAAATCTCATATAAGGTATTTCTCTCCTTTGGGGCTCTTCCTATTCTTATAATAGCATCCCTTATTTCTTTGGAATTCATCGATACCCCGTATTCAGCTCCTGCAGCCTTTGAAATATTTTCTTCCATCAGGGTTCCACCGAAGTCATTTGCACCGCATTTTAGTGCTATTTGAGCCATTTTAAGTCCTAGTTTAACCCATGAAACTTGTATGTTTTTTAAAGTATCCTTAAATAATATTCTAGATATTGCATATACCTTTAAGTCTTCAAGTCCCGTAGCTCCTCCTTTGGATGTTCCCATATTGTATATTGGAGCAAACTTATGCATAAAACTCAATGGAACAAATTCGGTAAAACCACCAGTTTCCTCTTGAATTTCTTTTATTACAAATAGGTGATTTACCATATGTTTGTACTCCTCTATATGCCCGTACATCATTGTTGAAGTTGTTGGAATTCCAATTTTATGGGCAGTTTTTACTATTTTGACCCACTCGTTTGTTGATAATTTACTTGGACATAGTTCATTTCTTATCTCATCATCGAGAATCTCAGCTGCAGTTCCTGGCATCGTGTTTAAACCATTTTCATATAATATATTAAGGGCTTCTTTTACATCCAATCCAGCATTTTCTGCGGCAAATTTAATTTCCATAGGCGAAAATGCATGTATGTGGATATCCCCATAAGGTTTTGTAATCTCATGAACTTTTTTTAATATTTCAACTTGAAAGTAGGTATCTATATCAGGATGAAGTCCTCCTTGGATGCATACTTCCGTAGCTCCAATTTTTTTTGCTTCAAGAGCTTTTTTTGCTATATGGTCTGGATTCAAGAAGTATGCTTCTTTATCTCCTTTATCCACCTTAAATGCACAAAATTTACAATCTCCAACACATACATTTGTGAAGTTGATGTTTCTGTTTACCACATAGGTTACATCATCCCCTACAATTTCCCTCCTCATACCATCGGCAAGTTTTAAAATCTCAAAAAAGTTTTCAGTATTTTCAAACAGTTCAAGACACTCTTTTTTTGAAAGGTCTTTTTCCCAGTATTCCATTATATCCATGGCATCACCGATTTCTCTTGAAATTCACATACTTATATGTCATGTAGTATATAAATTAATAATATGAATTATCAATTAGAATAATTTATACCCATATTATTTTATTAAATGATTATTTGAGAGCTTACGGAATTATATTTGATATAAATACTTTTCCATTTAAATTAAATGAAAATAGATTATATACTCAATGTTACCATATGTATTTAAAAGGAGTTATATTAAAAAAAGACGAAGGTGACAGCATGAAGTTTGGTATTGAGTTTGTTCCAAATGAATTGGTAACAAAACTTAGCTACTATGTAAAACTGGCAGAAGACAATGGATTTGAATTCTGCTGGATTACAGATCACTACAACAACAGAAACGTGTACATGGCCTTAACTTCAATCGCAGCTGCAACAAATAAAATTAAATTAGGACCTGGTGTTACAAACCCATACGTAAGAAGCCCTGCAGTTACAGCATCAGCAATGGCTACATTAGATGAATTATCTGGGGGGAGAGCTGTTTTAGGTATCGGTCCAGGAGACAAAGCAACCTTCGATGCTTTAGGAATTGAATGGACAAAACCAGTTTCAACAATTAAAAAAGCTATCGCAGACATGAAAGAATTAATGGAAGGAAAAAGACTTGAAACCGGAGCTCAGTTAGCTGTAAAACCATCAGTTAAAGTTCCAATTTACATGGGAGCTCAAGGACCAAAAATGTTAGAAACTGCAGGTATGATTGCAGACGGTGTTTTAATCAACGCTTCAAACCCAAAAGACTTCGAAGCTGCTGTTCCATTAATTAAAAAAGGTGCAGAAGCTGCAGGAAGAAGCATGGACGAAATAGATGTTGCAGCTTACGCTTGTATGTCAGTAGATAAGAAACCTGAAAAAGCAAAACAAGCAGCAATTCCAGTTGTTGCATTCATTGCAGCAGGTTCCCCACCTATGGTTTTAGAAAGACATGGAATTGACCCTGCAAAAGTAGATGCAATAAGAGCTGCATTAAAAGAAGGAAACTTCCCAGCTGCATTTGGTAATGTAGATGACACAATGTTGGAAGCATTTGCACTCTACGGTACACCAGAAGAAGTTGTTGAAAAAGGAAAAGCTTTAGCAGAAATGGGAGTTACTCAAATCGTTGCTGGTTCACCAATCGGACCAAACAAAGAAACAAGTATTAAATTAATCGGTAAAAAAGTTATACCTGAATTAAAGGACTTATAAATGATTTAAGTTATTAAATTTTTTCTTATTTTCTTTTTTATTGGGTATAAAATAATTAAATAGATAATTTTTAAAATAGTTAATACTTAGTTTTCTTCTTTTTCAATGTATTTTTCTATCAATTTGGCGTCAACTCGTGTTTTAATCCCTAACCTCTCTAAAATAATGTTGTTCAAAATTATTTTTAATATTTCCTTACCTTCTTTTGATTTGGTTATATTGTTTAATTTTCTCGTTGTTGAAGGGGACTTTAGTTTCATCAATACATTTGCAAGTTCATCCTCTTTAATTCGCCCTTTCTTTTTTGTGTAAATTTCATCTGCAATTTCTTCCAAAGCTTTCATGTCGAAAGGTAAAAATTGACCTATCTTATTGTGAGTAGTTTCGTTAATAGCTGCTAAAAGCCTTGCGATTTCAATATCTTCAGTTTTTTCATCGATATTCATTTTTTTAACAACAAACCATTTTCCTTTTTTTGCCATAAACTGTATTTTTTCCTCCTGCATAATATCACCGTTTAAACATGTCAATATTTATCATTTAATCAATCTATGATTTGCATGTAAAAACTATAAAAAATTTTCATAACTTTAAATTCCTAAAAAAAAGAACCGAATAAATATTGATAACATATCAAATAATATATTTAAAAAATAAAAAAATAAAAAATAAGTTTAAATGAAATGAAAGAGAGTTAGTACATTTCAATTATTTTTTTCAAAACTGGATCTTTAATTTCATCTGCTGAAATTTCTTTAACTTCTTCAACTTTTATGAATGATCTTTTTACACGGTGTTTACTTCCAATTTCTGAGTACATTAATTCTAAAGCCTGGTTTTCGTTGAGTGTTCTGTATTCTTTTGTGAAAACCATAGGTTCGTCTTTTCCTGTTACTACTCCCCTTATGCTGAATATTTTAACCATGATCTCACCTTTTAACCATTATGATATTTATAATGAGTATTTACAATACATAAGATAGATAAGATATATACTAACGGATTAATCTATTAAATCTAGGGCTTCTTCGATTTTTAAGACTTCCGGTCCTGTAGTGTCCCCACCGACAATAGCTCCTTTACTATTTGCCAACACACATGCTCCTACTGAGGTTACACCCTTGTTTCCAGTACCTCTCCCGATACAATCTATTTTTAGAACATCTTTTATCCATTCGAGCTCTTCGTCTTTTGTGAGGGGATGAACCAGACAACCTTTGTTTGTAGCCACTGCATTTGAGCCAACAGTGGGGAGCCCGGCAATGTTTCCTACCTCACCACTTACATTAAGTACATCTTCAATATCCTTCTTAAAATGTTTTAATTCTTCAGAAATAATACAACCCTTATCGTTGGTTGTTATTAAGTTCCCAAGTGCCGTGTTTTTGACTTTAAGTTTTTTTATTTGAATATCCAAATCGTTTTCCTTTAAAAAATCTTTGATTAATTCTACTTCTTTATCCAAAACAATATCTGGAAGAAGTAGTCCGTAAGAATTTGCAACACATAAGGAACCTATTAAAGAACTATTTGCAACGTTAAGTTGTTTACCTGGAATATCCAATACTTCTTCAATTTTACTTAATGGACCTTTTTCTACAATGTGTGGAAAAAGGCCAAATTTTTCAGTTACAAGAGAAAGCACACCTATTGTAGATATTCCAGAAAAGTACATTTTTATTATCATAATATCACATAGTCAGAACCTATTGGGCGAAAACTAAAAGTTTTCGTTATCTCAAATTCCCGGAGTTTACAAGTTATTGTATGTAAAACTTAGTTCGGGAATTAATTATTCTATTAACGTTGCTTTAACAACGTCTCCTTCCTTAATAGCTTTTACCCTAATTTTTGCAGGGATTTTGTTTAAGCTTCTTTCCCATACTTTTTCGTTTATTGAGTTGTCCAATTTAACTACATCAGATTTCATATGTCTTTTTAAGAACTCTCTGATTTTTCTTATAGCTCTTGGAGCTCTTTTTGTTGTTTTTGACTTGTTTATTACATCCCTTAAAGGTATTGTATATATTCTTTCATCTTCCATAATAGCACCTCCGAAAAAACTAAAAACAATAAATATTATCTTAATCAAATACAATATGGAAAAATTATATTTAAACATTATGGTTATTAATTATATCAATAATAAGGTGTGAAAAATGGATAGAAGTTTGAAAGCTGAAGTTTTAACGGAAGCATTACCGTATATATGTAAATTTCAGGATCACAAGATTGTAATTAAATATGGCGGTCATGCAATGGTAAACGAAGATGCTAAAAGATGGATAGCAAAGGATATTGTATTATTAAGATTCGTTGGGTTGAATCCTGTGGTAGTTCATGGAGGAGGGCCTGAAATAAATAAATCAATGGAGAAAATGGGTAAAAAACCTGAATTTATTCATGGTTTAAGAGTTACAGATGAAGAAACATTGGATATAGTTAAAATGGTCCTCATAGGAAAAATAAATGGAGACATAGTCTCAAAATTGGGAAAGTATGGAGGTAAGGCAGTAGGTCTTTCAGGAAAATCTGGGCAGCTAATTAAAGCTAAGAAAAAAATTCAGTACGTTATAAAAGATGATGAGAAGATTGAAGTAGATTTGGGAATGGTTGGGGAAGTTGAGCAGATAAATACAGAATTGATAGACATACTAATAGAAAAAAAGTATATTCCGGTTATTTCACCAATTGGAATTGATAGTCAGGGTAATGCTTTGAACTTAAATGCAGATATAGCTGCAGGAGATATAGCAGGGGCAATTAATGCAGAAAAATTAATTATGATCACTGATGTTGATGGTGTTATGGGAGATATAAACGATCCATCGACACTTTATAAGAAGCTTACAGTTTCAGAAGTAGAAAAAATGATTGCAGATGGAATTATCGTCGGAGGAATGATACCTAAAATTGAAGCCTGCATAAATGCTTTGAATAAGGGGGTAAAAAGTGTCCACATAATAAACGGGAAAATTCCGCATTCAGTACTGCTGGAAGTATTTACTGAAGGGGGTATTGGTACAATGATTGTGAAGGATTAATATCATACAATTTAATAACTTCATTTTTAATTTTAATTTCAACTCGATATACTAATGGATGTATTTATATATATTATAAAATTAATTGATACATATTATTAAGGTCGATATCTAAAAAATAATAAAAAGACAGAAGAGGGGTGGAGAATGAAAAAAATATTTGTATTGATCGGGCTAATGAGCTTAATCTTTGGTATCGTTTTTACCGGTTGTACAGAGCAAATCTCGCCAGAGCAGATCGCAAAAAAGATGGAAGAGAAATATAATTCAATTGAAGACATGAGCGGTAAAATGGTCATGACAATAGATGTTCAGGGCAAATCTGAAACAATGTATTACAATTACAAATATAAAAAACCTAACAAATACGTGTATGAAAACGATGAAATTCTCATGATTTCTGATGGAAAAACAATGTACGTGTATAATAAAAAACAAAATCAATACACTAAAACGGATGTTTTCCCGCAAGATGATGTGGATTATTATGGTAGCGTTATAAAAACAAAAATTGTAAAAGACATGCTTAACATATACGACATAGAGCTCCTTGGAAGTGAAAAAGTTTCGGATAAAGATTATTACATATTGAAATTAACTTCAAAAAATAAAACAGGGGTAGCAGCTCCTAAAAACATGAAAATATGGGTGGATAAAGAGTATTGGCAACCATTAAAAATTGAAATGAGTGAAGACGAATTTAAAATCGTCGTAGAATATAGGGATGTGAAATTTAATACCGGCATTAGTGATGATGAATTTAAATTTACGCCACCAAAAGATGCAAAGTCACTAAAAGATACGGCAACTATTGAAGAATATAAAATGCCAAAAGAAATGACAATTGAAGAGGCACAAAAGGAAATTGAATTTAAAATATTAGTCCCTAAATATACTGCAGGTTATGGGTTTAAGTCTGCAATAGTGAATAATCAAACAACAGATAAAATCGTAATACTTCAGTACTTAAAAGATTCAAAACCATTAATGATTGTGGAATTAAAAAAGGAAAATAAAACAGAAATTCCAAACGCTGAGAAAGTAAAAATAGCAGGTATTGAAGGAGAATATATTGAATCCATTGGAAGCAAAATGCTCGCTTTTAATAAAGATGGTATAAGAGTTATGATAATGGGCCAGATCGATAAGGATGAATTGATAAAAATAGCAGAATCAATGATTGAAAATTAAATTTTTAATTTTTTGAAATAATCCTTTTTTAAATTCTCTTTTAATGATAGATACAAAAGCGGAATCCAAAACATCAACGAGATTATGTTAAAGATTATTATTGGGTAGTCGTTTTTCGAAATTCCATAAACAAGCCACAACGATAGTCCCAATGTAAATGTACTTACAAAATAAGGCGAAATTCCATCCATATTTTTTGTTTTTAACGATTTAATAAGTTGAGGAAGGGTTGCAAAGGTTGTTAGTGCCCCAGCGATATATCCAATCATATCGAACTCCAATGACATAAAACCATCTCGTTTTTTAATACTTATTATTTATATTATGGTCGTTTTCGTTATAAATAATAAGTCCTTTTACGATTTTATATCTCCGCGAGCTCTGCTCACTTATTTTAATAAATCGAGTGTTAAACATTCGCAGAACTATTATAATAGCGATTAACAAAATTATGACATAAAAATGTTTTATTTAAATTTTATACTTAATTTTCCTATTTTTTAAAAATTGTTTACTAATAACTAAAATAAATTCTGAAAACAGCTATATTTACGTGTTTTGAAGTAATGTACTTATTTTTAATTTTTCTTTTTTATAATTGTGGTTATTTTATTATCTTTTATAATTTGCACGGCTAAAAGAAGCCGGTTTCCGTTTTCCGTAATAAATTATTTATATAGGATATAGGAAGATGCATTCCTATTATTAATCCAAAGAAGTTGTATTGTTAAAGAAATAGCGGTGAAACAATGAACGGAATCGATGTGTTTTTCTTTTTATGGGCAGCATCATTAATATTCTTCATGAAAGCAGGGTTTATAGCGTTAGAAATAGGTCAGTTCAGCCATAAAAATGCAGCTTACCACTGTGTTTTAAAGTTGGTAGACTTGGCTGCAGTATTTATCGGTTATTTGGCAGTTGGTTATGGTATTGCATATGGGTTTGAATACATAACACCATTGGTATTTGGAGGCTTTGATGCTGAGTTAGGGGCATGGTTCATGAAAATGGCAATGTTTGCTGCTGCAGCAGTAACCATTATCACAGGAGGAGTTGCAGAGAGAATAAAAATCCTTCCATACTTCATCGGAGCTCTACTTGTTGGTGGGGTATTGTACCCAGTAGTTGAACATTTAGTTTGGGGCGGAGGATTTGATGCATTGGGTATAGCATTCCATGATTATGCAGGAAGTGGGGCAGTTCACTTGTTTGGTGGTTTAGTAGGTTTAATGGCAGCATGGGCATTGGGACCAAGACTTAGGAAGTATATAAACGGCATACCGCAGGCCCTTCCAGGACACAACATACCATTGGCAGTTTTAGGGGCATTTATTTTGGCATTTGGATGGTATGGATTCAACATTGGAAGTGCTGCAGGTATTGGAGATGGTTTAGAATTAACAATGGTGGCAGTGGCAACAACAATGTCACTTGCTGGTGGTATTCTTGGTGGAGCTCTAAGTTCAAAGAACGACCCACTCTATACAGCAAACGGTATGTGTGCAGGGCTTGTGGCAGTATGTAGTGGTGTTGATATATTCACACCAATAGGAGCTCTGATAGTTGGATTGATTGCCGGATTACAGCAGCCATTTACATTTAGATTCATAGAAGAAAAATTGAAAATAGATGATGTATGTGCTATCGGCCCTGTTCACGCCATGAGCGGTTTAATAGGAGTAATCTGTGCAGGAATTCCATTCTTATTAAGGGATCCTTCAGCAACATCACTTGCTGGACAGGTTTTAGGTGCCGCAGCCATAGGTTTAGTCGCAATCGTTGGTGGGGCAATTATTTACAAAGGATTGGATGTAACCATTGGGTTAAGAGTTTCTGAAGATGCGGAAAAAGAAGGATTGGATGAAGGGGTTCTTCGTGTAAGTGCATATACTAAAGAATAAGTATATTATTCCTTATTTTTTAAATTTCTAGATTTTTTCTAATGATTTTTCTAGCTAAGGAATACGGTTCTTTTTAGTTGGAATAACAGAATGATTAACTTTCAATAATAATGTATTTATGTCTGTGTTGGGAATTATTATATGTAATTTATATGGTGATAGCATGAAAAAAGTAGAAGCCATAATAAGGCCAGAGAGATTGGATATTGTTAAAAATGCATTATCAGATGCTGGTTATGTTGGAATGACTGTTAGCGAGGTTAAAGGAAGGGGTATTCAAGGAGGAATTGTAGAAAGATACAGAGGAAGGGAGTACATAGTCGACCTACTTCCAAAGATAAAGATTGAAATGGCAGTCAATGATGAGGATGTGGAAAAAGTAATAGATATAATCTGTGAAAATGCCAAGACTGGAGAATTTGGGGATGGAAAAATATTTGTTATACCTATCGAAGAAGTTGTTAGAGTAAGAACCGGTGAAAGAGGCAACGATGCTATTTAAACAACCAATTTTTTTATTTTTTTAAATTTTCAGTTTTTAATGAGTTTATTCCTAATAATTTTTATAATTTATTAATTTAAATCCTTAGATTTTCTGATTTTCGAAAAATATATATACGTTATGTACATTCTATTATATATAGGAATAGGAATTCCTATTCCTACTCTACTAGTTATGATGATGGTGATAACATGAAAAAAGTAGAAGCCATAATAAGGCCAGAGAGATTAGATATTGTTAAAAATTCCCTAACTGATGCTGGTTATGTGGGAATGACCGTTAGTGAAGTTAAAGGAAGAGGTATCCAAGGGGGAATTGTAGAAAGATACAGAGGAAGAGAATACACAGTTGATCTACTTCCAAAAATAAAAATTGAACTTGTAGTTAAGGAAGAAGATGTGGAAAAAATAATAGACATAATCTGTGAAAATGCCAAAACTGGAAACCAAGGGGATGGGAAAGTGTTTATCATACCTGTTGAAGAGGTTGTAAGGGTAAGAACCAAAGAAAGAGGAAGAGGGGCAATTTAAAAAAATAAAACGGTGATTAATAATGACTGCAGCAGAATTAAATTCAATAGCAGATGCATTAACAAGTTTAGTAACTGCGGGCGATGTATTCTTCCTTGTTGTCATGGGAGTCCTCGTTTTCATGATGCAATGGGGCTTTGCAATGCTCGAAGGAGGACAGGTTAGGAAGAAAAATGTTAACAATGTTATGATGAAAAACATGGTTGATTGGTTGATTGGCTGTGTTTCATGGTTATTTATTGGTGGTGTTTTAGCAGTTTCAATAAATCCTGCTGATTTCATAAGTTGGTGGAGTAAAATATTTAGTGCAACACCGTTCCTAGTAGATAATGGTATTGAATTAGCAAACTGGTTCTTTGGACTGGTATTCGCAGCAACAGCAGCTACAATAGTTTCAGGAGGTGTTGCAGAGAGAATAAAATTCGGTGCATATGTGTTAATATCCATTGTAATAACAGCGTTATTATATCCTTTCTTCGTATACTTGGGTCCATGGGGTGCAGGTATCGTTTCATGGCATGATTACGCTGGAAGTTTAATAGTTCATGCCCTTGGTGGATTCTTAGCACTAGGAGCTATTGCAGCATTGGGTCCAAGGGTTGGAAGATTTATGAATGGTAAATCAGTACCAATTTTAGGGCACAACATACCAATGGCAGTATTTGGGGCATTGGCTCTAGCAATTGGATGGTACGGATTCAACGTAGGTAGTTCACTGGCGTTAGGGGATGTTTCAGGCCTTGTATGTGCTACAACAACACTTGCTATGGCAGGTGGAGGTATTGGGGCATTGTTAATGTCTAAAAAAGATGTATTATTTACTGCCAACGGTTTAGTTGCCGGGCTTGTTGCCATCTGTGCAGGTACAGATATAGTTAGCCCAGTAGGAGCTCTTATTATAGGTATCATAGCAGGAGCTCAGGTTCCTATAGTTTATAGATTATTAGAAAAAATGAAACTCGACGATGTCTGTGGGGTGGTGCCTGTCCATGGAACCGCAGGTGTTACTGGTGCAATATTGGCAGGTATTTTCGGAATGACCGCGTTTGGTGGAACAGGAGATGTAAGTCTTATGGAACAGATAATAGCATCAGTATTTGTTATTGTCTACGGAACAAGTCTAGGATATGTGTTAGGTAAGGTAGTAGGAATATTCACCGGCGGTCTTAGAGTATCCGAAGAGGATGAGAAAATTGGGCTCGATTTGGCAGAACACAAACTCTCAGCATACCCTGAGGAAGAAAGAGTTTAAATACCCTTTATAATTACTTAATTATTTTTTCTTTTCCATTTTTTTAATTTAAAGGAAATTTATGCCATTTGAATTATTTATTTAATTATGAGGTATATATTGGACCCGTTTTTAATTTTATAATATATGTTATAGTATATTGTATCGTCTTTTAGGTATTTAGGGGATATAATGTCCAGTTTTAGTAAAAGATGCTACAATCTCGTTAAAAAGATTCCAAGAGGATATGTAACCACATATAAAGAGATTGCGGAGATATTGGGAACTAAAGGATATAGGGCAGTTGGAATGGTATTAAATAAGAATCCAAGTATTCCAGAAATCCCATGTCACAGAGTTGTTAAATCAAATGGTGAAGTTGGAGGATATGCCAAAGGAATAGAAAAGAAAATAGAGCTCTTAGAGAGCGAAGGAATACCAATTAAAGATAAAAAAATAATTAATTTTGAAAAATATTTTTTTAGATTTGATAGATCTAAAACCAAAACCTAATGAATTTATATTTTTAAACATATATTTTTTAGTTGTATATTTGGTGATACTATGGTTTTTGGATTATTTAAATCAAAGAAAAAATCTATCGATGATTTTTTAAAAAATAATGAAAATAATGTTCTAAAATTGGAACTAAATAAACCGCTGGACTGTATATGTGATTTTACGTATGATTTTGTTTGGCAAAGTAATTTTGACTACAACCAAGAAGTTGTAGATGGCGTAACTTATAAAGGTTTAGTTGAGCATTTAAAAAACAAAGGAATAGTGTATATCAAGGGAAATATTGGCCATAGATTTTGCAGCTCTATGGGGGCAGATTTAAAATATTTTGGGGGAGATGGTGGAAAACTCAATGTTGGAATAGTAATTGTTGATGGAGATATTGATACAAGGTTTGGAATAAGCATGGTTTCAGGAACTGTCTATGTAAATGAGAAAAACAAGGTAAAAGAACCAATGGGAAATGTTATTGAAGTTGAAAGCGATATAAAAGGCTATAAAAAATTTGTATCCATTACCGAATTTGTTGAAGGAAGATATAGCCAGGAAAAGCTCTTAAAACCAAATAAATTTAACAAAAGTGATTATAAATTAGTTTTAAATGATAAAATTGTCAGGGACACAGTCGGAGCTCGGTTGGAAAAAGATGCAACAATAGAAATAAATGGAAATACGGATTTAAGCACAGGAATACTGATGAAAAAAGGAACAATTGTTGTAAATGGGGACGCAGGGAAAAATACTGGAGCAGTTTTAAACGGCGGGACTGTTGTAATAAATGGAAATACTGGAGACTTTACAGCATTCGAAATGAAAAAAGGAATTATAATTGTTGATGGAGATGCAGGGAAGTTTTTAGGTGCAAGGAGGAAAGGAGGAATAATTTATGCAAGGGAAGGTTCACCAACACCGCCAACTAAAAAGTATCCATTGGATGGTAAAGATAAAGAGTTTTTAAACAGTTTTGGTTTTGTGGGAGAATTTTATAAGTTTAAATAAATGTTGGAATTTTATTCCCCCTTATCTATTTTCGCCCAATTACATATTTGAATTGATAAATTAATTTTGGAAGTAAAAAGTAATCTCTTGTAGGGTTAAACTGCCCCATTTTAGAAAAAAATACACTAAAAATAGTACATTATTTATATTTCGATTATAACGTCTTGTAAAGTTATACAACTAAAATAATAAGCCTCGGGCGGGGTTTGAACCCGCGACCTTCTGCTTACCAAGCAGACGCTCTACCAGGCTGAGCCACCGAGGCGCTTCTATACTTAAATTTGTAAACAGATATATATAGTTTTCGGCGAAAAGTTTATATATTAGAACGGTAGTATTAGAGTGTGGTAAAACCTGTGATTGAAGCCCGGTGGTGTAGCGGCCAATCATCCGAGGCTTTGGACCTTGGGACTGCGGTTCGAATCCGCACCGGGCTACCATTTTTATTTTAGGCATGTTAATCCATAAATTTAAATAAATGATTAATTAGTTTAATTATTTAATTATTAAATTAATGGTGAGTTTTGTGAATATTGCAATAGTTTCCGAAGGAAAATACGGGAATAGGGCCTATGAGGTCATAGGTAAAAAATACAACTGTGATTTTATTAAAATTAAATATTCTGGAGAATTCGAAGATATTGAAATCGATAAAAATCAACTAAAAGAACTTGAAAAATACGATTTATTTATAACCTACACCATTAATCCAGATTTGACATATGAACTTGTATATCAAATCAGCAAAATAAATAAAAATGCCTTTGTTATCGTTGGAGCATGGAATGGGGAAGGGTTTAAAAATCAATTGGAGAGTTTTGGCAATGCTTTTTGCCCAGATTTAATGTGTGAGATTGATGAAGAAGTTTTAAAGGATTATGTTGAAAAATATCCTCAATTTAAGGAGTTCTTGAAATATTTCGGAAGGCCGAAGGTTAAAATTTATTTAGAAGATAACAAAATTAAGGATATTGAAGTGTTAAGTGAGAGCCCTTGTGGTTCAACCTCTGAAACTTTAAAGGAATTTGTTGGAAAGGAATTTAATGAAAATACCTTAACTGATATTGGTTTGAGGGTTCAGCACTTTTGTAGGGCTGGAAAGTTAAGGGTTTTCGTTGAAAAGGAGTGTAAAAAAACTAAGGCAGGGAAAATTCTGGTGGACGCAGTTAAGAAAGGTTTAGTACAATAAAATCATTCAACAATTTCAAAATCCACATTATGCCCAAATAAAAACAACAAAAAACTTGCAGGAATCTCGGAGCTCCGGTGGTCATAAATTTCATTTTTTATTCTTAAAGAATCAATTTTTTGATTTATTTTAACAGTATAGAATTTTTTATTTAATTTAGAAAATACTGCATGATCAAGAGGATCAAAATGTTCCAAGGAGTTATATTTTATTTCTTTAACTATAAATCCTGTATAGCCATGCAATGAGCCTATAACCCTCAGTAGTCTTATATCGTCGTCCATAACTTTTTCATCTAATTCAAGCCTATTTTTCGTTTCTTCGATAATGGATAGGATTTTTTCCTTATTTTTTCTTTTGTCAATTATACTCTTCCAGTTTGATGTTTTTTCAAACTGTCTTATACCTATTTTATTTTTTTCAAAATGTTTTAAAAATCTTCTCTTCCATCCGCTACCTACATAGTTTAAATTTAAATTCTTGCCAAGTATGTACTCTATAAAAAATCTTCTTTGGGGTTTGTCCCATTTTTCTATTCTTTCCCTTAATTCTAAATCCTGTGGTTTTATATAAATGTGGTATCCCCTATTTCCACTAAATACTATTTTTATGTCTTTATCGGATAGTCCAAAATCTGGAAAAAGGAACTCTTCTGCCAGTATATGGACTTGATTTTTTGCCACATCTAAACATTCCTCACATATCCACTCATCGTCATGGTCGCATCCTTCAGTTTTATGGACATCTATATCAAAAGCCACTTCTCTCCTAAATATTTTCTTTTTAGCAGCTCCCCCTGGTGAATTGGGGTATTCCATATATGAAAGTGATTTATATAGATGAAATGGAGCATTTTTTAGAACCCATTTAAGATATTCTACTTCTGTTTCAAAGGATAGGTTTCTATTATCTACCTTCTTTGTATATCCGTATCCAATTTCCTTGTGGGGAATATCATCAGGGATTTCAAGCCACTTTCTTTTAATAGAGTAAATATAGTATTGTTTATACAGGTTTTTTATTTCATCCATTATTATGTTTCCATAGGGGTTTGTGTCTGTGTAGTGTTCAACTACCATAATTCCACTACATTGGTTTGTTGTTTGTTAAATTAATTAAAATAAATCTCTTTTAACAGGAGGTAAATTCTTAAATAAAAAAGAACGTACTATGCTATTGATTTAAAATATTTTTTATTTGTTGTTAGTAGATATATTTCTTACTAATAATTAAATTTTTGCAATGTAATCCAAAGGCAAATAATATGATAATAATTATGCAGTATGATGGTTTAAAGGTGGAACTGTGATTTTAGGCATTGATATCGGAGGAGCAAACACAAAAATTACTGAAATAGATGATAATGGTGATTTTAAAGTTCATCACATGTATTTTCCAATGTGGAGAAACAGTAATAAGTTAGCAGAAGTTTTAAAAACATATGGCAAAGGTGGTGAGGATATAGCCCTTGTAATGACTGCAGAACTTGCAGATGCATATGAAACCAAAAAGCAAGGTGTAGATGAAATTTTAAAAGCTGTTGAAGATGCGTTTGATGGAGATATTTACGTTTTTGATGTTGATGGGAACTTTTTAACAACTGAAGAATCCAGAGAAAACTATTTAAAAGTTTCAGCTTCAAACTGGCGCGCAACTGCTGAATTCGTCTCTAAAAATATATCAAACAACTGTATTCTTGTGGACATGGGTTCAACAACTACGGATATAATTCCAATTAAAGACGGGAGAGCTCTGGCAACTAAGACTGATTTAGACAGACTTATGAACAACGAACTGGTTTATGTTGGTACTTTAAGAACTCCACTTTCGTTCCTATCCAATAAGGTTTCATTTAGGGAAAAAGAAACAAATGTTTCTTCAGAATATTTTGCAATAACTGCAGACATTTCGGTGGTTTTAGATAAAATAAAACCTGAACAATACACCTGTGATACACCGGATGGAAAATCAACAGATAAAAAAAGCTGTATGGTTAGACTGTCCAGGGTTCTATGCGGGGATTTAGAAATGATGAATGAAGAGGAAGTTTTAACAATTGCTGATCAATTTTATAACAAACTGACGAATCTTATAAAACAGAACGTCGATAAAGTTGCAGAAAAATATGATTTAACTAATGCCACCGTAGTTGTTACAGGACTTGGAGAGGAAATATTAAAAGATGCTTTAAAGGATTATAACATAGTATCAATTAAGGAAAAGTATGGAGAGGATGTCTCTTTAGCTACTCCAAGCTTTGCAGTTGGTATGCTGTTGAAGAGCGAACTTAATTCCGGGAAATAATAAAAAAATGGATAATTAACCAACACATTTTTAAACTAAATGTTTAGTACAACACGATAATAAAGTTTATAATATGTTAGGGGTATTTACTTGAATATAATTGATGCATATATTATGATATTAATCCAATCATAATGGTGAAAACATGGAAAAAGAAAAAATAGCAGTTTTAGCATACAGTGGTGGGCTTGATACAAGCTGTTGTTTGAAGTTATTAGAAGATGAGTACGATTATAAGGTAGTTTCAGTTTGCGTTGATGTTGGACAGCCAGAGGAAGAATTAAAGGAACCAGAAGAAAAGGCTAAGAAATTTGGGGTTTTAGAACATTACACAATTGATGCAAAAGAAGAATTTGCAAAGGATTATGTGTTTAGGGCCATTAAGGCAAATGCACTTTATGAAGGTTATCCACTTTCCACAAGTTTGGCAAGACCTTTAATTGCATTAAAGATTGTGGAGTTGGCAAAAAAACTAAATGCAGAGGCAATAGCACACGGATGTACTGGAAAGGGTAATGATCAATTTAGGTTTGAAACAATAATGAGAGCAAAAGCCCCGGATATTAAGGTAATAGCTCCAATTAGGGATTTAAACTTAACAAGAAACGAAGAAATTGAATATGCAAAAAAGAAAGGAATCCCAATCCCAACAGAGAGTAAATCATTCAGTATTGATGAAAACCTTTGGGGAAGAAGTATTGAAGGCGGGATTTTAGAAGATCCAATGACAGAAACTCCTGAAGAAGCATTTGCATGGACCGTAAGTCCGAAAGAAGCAAAAGATGAAGAAGAAGTTGTTGAAGTAGAGTTTGAAAATGGTGTTCCAATTGCAATAAATGGGGAAAAATTAGATCCTGTAAGTTTGATTAAAAAGGCAAATGAAATAGCAGGAAGAAACAGCGTAGGTAGAATTGATATAATCGAAGATAGAATCTTAGGATTAAAATCAAGAGAAAACTACGAATGTCCTGGAGCTGTTTTATTAATAACTGCACATAAAGCTCTTGAACAACTTGTACTTACAAGGGAAGAAATTAAATTTAAAGAAATTGTTGATGCAATGTATGGGGATTTAATCTACAAAGGATTATGGCATGAACCATTAAGAGAAGACTTAGATGCCTTTATAGACAAAACACAGGAAAGAGTAGCTGGAAAAGTTAGATTGAAGTTGTACAAAGGTTCAATTAGAGTCATAGGAAGAGAAAGTCCTTATGCACTATACAGTCAAGAGCTCGTATCATTTGAAGATAAAGAAATGGATCAAAGAGAAATTGTTGGAATGGTTAAATTCCATGGGTTACAGGCAGCACTTTATGAGCAGGTTAAGAACAAAAAATAATACAGATAATACAAAATTTTTTTTCTTTTACAAAATACGTGTGTAGATATGCTTTCTTTTTGGGCCAATTGTCATTTCTTTTTTAATTTTTAATTACTGGGGGGAGATTATGGGTATTTTTAATTCAAAACAAAAGGTTTTAAAATATGATCGGGAAAGGGTTATTAAAATAAGTAATGAATTATTTCCAGATGAATTATGTGAAAGATGTGGACGATGCTGTATTGTTCATGTTTTTAATTCCGGAGACTCTGAAAAGCCCCAAATAATTTACTGCACACATTTGGATAAGGAAACTAAACTTTGCAAAATATACAAAGATAGATTTAAAAAAGAAGACGAATGTCTTACAGTCATGGAGGCCATAATGGTTAGTGCACTACCTAAGGACTGTCCTTATGTTAAGAATCTTAAAAACTACGAGGAACCCAAATTTTACAACATAGTACGAAATTTAGATATGTGGTAAATATTTTCTATTTTTCGAATTGCATATAACTAAAAATAGCTACAAAAATCGTGTATATGTATATGCACTATAAAAAAGCAATAGAAATGATTCCGATTATAAAATTAAAATTTTAATACCTTTAATATTTCTGGAGCTCTCAAATACGTGTTTTGAAAATGCCAATAGCATTTCACTATATACCTATATATTCAAGACCTTACAAAAAAATCGTTAACTTAAGAATTTAGGAACATTTATAAAATAAATAATGAGAGAATAGAGAATAATTATATTCTTTCAGCAAATGCAAATTTTTCTTTTACTGAAGTAACTTTAATGTTTATTGTTTCACCCTTGGTAGCGTTAGGGACGAATATAACAAATCCATCGAGTCTAGCTATTCCGTCTCCCCCCCTACCGACATCTTCAACAGTTACTTG
Source organism: Methanothermococcus thermolithotrophicus DSM 2095 (assembly GCF_946463545.1). NCBI lineage: Archaea > Methanobacteriati > Methanobacteriota > Methanococci > Methanococcales > Methanococcaceae > Methanothermococcus > Methanothermococcus thermolithotrophicus. Next base: position 825,763 of record NZ_OX296583.1, read on the forward strand.
GTATTCTTTCCCTTGTTCTACAGGGATATTTCTTCTTGTATTTCTTTCAGTTCTTCCAAATGTATTCATAGTTATTCACCTAGTATTAGAGAAGTTGCACCATATTTTGATGCTCATAAATAGTTGTATTCTAAGTATATAAACATATCTATTGTTCATTTTTTAAGAACTAAGTATAAATATTCGTTTCGTTTTTAATATAATGAATGTTAAAAGGAGGATTATGATGATAAGAGAAGTATTTTCATCCATCATGGGTGAAGGAAAATTCATAGGTAGAAGATTCATATTTGTTAGGTTTAAAGGTTGTCCTTTAGATTGTGTATACTGTGATGAAGCCAAAAAAGTAGAGGGAATATGTGAGGTAGAGAATGTACCTGGAACCGGAAATTTTGAAGAGTGTCCAAACATAAATGAGGAGTTAATAAATGTTATAAATAGGTTAAAAACCCCTGATTTGTTTGCCGTGTCATTCACTGGGGGGGAACCTTTACTTTATTCAGATGTAATAAAAGAATACTCTGAGCTCCTACATGATTTGGGTTATAAAACATTCTTAGAAAGTAACGGCATGTATCCAGACAAGGTAAATTTTTTTGATTATGGTTCGATTGATATAAAACTCCCCGAACATTTTAAAAGTAAAGACGTAAATCAGTGGAGAGATTTATATAAAAATGAGCTTAAAACAATAGAGAAACTCCACAACATGGGTTCTGATGTTTATGCAAAAATAGTTGTTATGGAAAAAACTCCAGAAAGCCTAGTTGAAGATATAGCAAAAGATTTATCTGATATAGGGGACATAACATTATGTATTCAGCCATTAACTCCTTACGGGACTGCCAAGGATGTTCCTTCACAAGAAAAAATATTTAATATAATGTCTCTCTGTGGAAAGTATGTGGATGTGATGTGTACACCCCAAATCCATAAAATAATGGGGATATTATAGTCGTATGACAAAATATGGTATCGATTAGTCAAACAATCATAATAAGACTTAATCATAGTTTATCAAAATATAAAAATACTAGGAATGTATATTATTATGCTAAGATGGTGATAGTATGAAGAAAGAGCTCATATTGAAAGTCCTCAAATTAAGGGATATGGGTTTTAGGGCAGGAGACATTGCGGATGAATTGAATGTTTCAGTAGATACTGCTCTTTACTTGGTTCTAAATGGGGAAAAGCTTTTAAAAGAATCTGAAAAACTCAAAGAAGAACATAAAGAAATAGATACATTTGTTGAATGGGACAATGTCAGAGCTTCATCAAGACGACTAAAAAATATATCCCAAATAATGTGCGATATGTTAAAAGATACTGAGTTTGACGGTATAGTAGGAATTTCTTCAGGAGGTATTCCTCTGGCCACTTTAATGTCTGATGAGATGGGAAAATATTTTGCAATATATGTGCCTAAAAAGCATATTCACACTGAACAAGAGAAAAGTACCGGGTTTATAGGTCAAAATTTCTCGAGCATTGAAAATAAAGATGTTGTTATTGTAGACGATGTTATAACTTCAGGTAACACTGTAAGGGAGACCGTAAAACATTTAAAGGGAATTGCAAACCCAAAAAAAGTTATAGTAATGGTTGATAAAAGTGGCATAAATGAAGTTGAAGGAGTTCCTGTAATCCCGCTATTTAGAATAGGTGTCGTTGAAATAAACAAATAACTAATTACAGTGGATTTAAGATGAAGATTATCGTTATATCACCCTTAATTCAAGGAATAATCTTAATTTTTTAATTTTAGCATATATTCAATAAATTATATAAATAACTTTTTTCATATTATAATAACTCACGTCAGGAGGATTATCATGTGCGGAATTATCGGTTTTATGAGTAGGACAAAGAGAATGATAAGTGGAGAGAAAATAGCCATAGCTCTAGATAGTTTAAAAGAAAGGGGCAACGGGCAAGGTTCTGGATATGTAGGATATGGTATTTACCCAAAATATGCTGATAAGTATGCCATACATGTTTTCTTGGATAATACAAGAGATTATGATAAAATAAGAGAAAAAGTTCAGGATACACTTCAGTTATATGGTTATGTACTTAAGGATGAAGAGATCCCTACAGAAGAGGGGATTATAAATAAAGATTACATCTCCTGGAGATTCTTCTATGAATTTGATGAAAAATACAGAAACTCCGAAGAAGACAAGATGGTAGACATAGTAATGGATATCAACGATAAAATCGACGGAGCATTTGTATTTTCAAGTGGTAAAAACTTAGGTGTATTTAAAGCTGCAGCATGGCCTAATGAAGTTGCAGAGTACTTTAAAATTGATAAATATAAAGGATACATGTGGTTATCCCATGCAAGATACCCAACAAATACCAGAGGATGGTGGGGAGGAGCTCACCCATTCAACTTACTCAACTGGTCGGTTGTTCATAACGGAGAAATCACAAGCTACGGAACAAATAAAAGATATGTTGAAAGTTTTGGCTACAAGTGTAAGTTGTTAACAGATACTGAGGTTGTAGCTTATCTCTTTGACTTGTTGGTAAGAAAACATAAAGTTCCAGTTGAATATGCTGTAAGTGCACTTGCTCCTAGATTCTGGGATGAAATAGACAACCTGCCTGAAGAAGAAAGAAAAATCCATGAAGCAATCAGAATGACCTACGGAAGCGCAATGATGAACGGTCCATTTGGAATTATAGTGGGAACCCATGAAGGAATGGTTTTCATGAATGGAGATGTTGAACAAGGTAATGCAATGCTTGGTTTAACAGATAGAATAAAACTTAGACCACTTATAGCAGCTGAAAAGGATGATTTAGTATTTGTTTCAAGTGAAGAAGCTGCCATAAGAAAGATATGCCCTGAATTGGATAGGGTATGGATGCCTGATGCAGGAAGAATGGTTATTGCGAGAATAGAAAAATAATAGACGAAAACTGAAGTTTTCGTTGCTCGCTTACTTCGTAAGCGAATTCATAATTCATTTCTGGATGATGCAGTAAGATCTTAAGGTTTTTACCTTTTTTAATTTACAATTTTACAAATTTAAGGGAGTGAAAATATGATACCTTCAACAGTTCCTCCAAAGTACAAGGTAGTGGTGGATTCTGATAGATGTATGTTGTGTGAGAGATGTGTAACTGAGTGTTCTTGGGGAGTATATAGAAGACAGGGAAATAAGATAATAGCCTATTCAAATAGATGTGGTGCCTGTCAAAGATGTGTTTCAATGTGTCCAAGGGATGCAATAACTATTGAAGAAAAAAGAGTTAGCTGGAGAAGCCATCCATTATGGACCGCTGAAGCCAGAGAAGATATTATAAACCAGGCAAGAACCGGATGTATATTATTGAGTGGTATGGGTAACGCCAAAGAATTCCCTATATACTTCGACAATATAGTTTTAGATGCTTGCCAGGTTACAAACCCTTCAATTGACCCATTAAGGGAACCTATGGAACTAAGAACATACATAGGTAAAAAACCTAAAAAATTGGATTTTGATTTTGTAGAAGAGGAAATAGATGGTAAAAAAGTTAAAAAGGCCAAATTAAAAACAAAAATATCACCAAATTTAAAGTTAAAGACTCCAATTATGATTGCACACATGTCATACGGTGCGTTATCCTTAAACTCACATAAGGCCATGGCTAGAGCTGTTAAAGAATGTGGAACCTTTATGGGTACTGGTGAAGGAGGATTGCATAGAGATCTCTACCCATATGCAGATAGTGTAATTACCCAGGTTGCAAGTGGTAGGTTTGGAGTAAATGAGGAGTATCTGTCAAAAGGAGCTGCGATTGAAATTAAAATAGGTCAAGGTGCAAAGCCAGGTATCGGTGGACACTTGCCAGGGGAAAAGGTTTCAGCAGAAGTTTCAATGACAAGGATGATTCCAGAAGGCTCTGACGCGATTTCTCCAGCACCTCATCACGATATATATTCAATTGAAGATCTTGCCCAATTAGTCAGAAGTTTAAAAGAAGCTACAAGATGGAAGATTCCAGTATTTGTTAAAATTTCCGCAGTTCATAACGTGGCAGCTATTGCAAACGGTATTGCAACATCAGATGCAGATGCTGTTGTTATAGATGGATTTAAAGGAGGTACCGGAGCTGCACCTAAGGTATTTAGGGACAATGTAGGTATTCCAATTGAAATGGCTATTGCTGCAGTTGATGATAGATTGAGGGAAGAAGGAGTAAGAAATGAAATAAGTATTATCGCAAGTGGTGGAATTAGGAACTCTGCAGATGTATTTAAATCTATAGCACTTGGAGCAGATGCGGTCTATATAGGTACTGCAGTAATGGTTGCAATGGGCTGTAGAGTATGTGGAAGATGCTACACAGGACAGTGTTCATGGGGTATTGCAACTCAAAAGCCAGAACTGGTCAGTAGGTTGGATGTGGATGAAGCAGCCAAGAGAGTGGCAAACTTAATACATGCATGGACCCATGAAATTAAAGAATTACTTGGTGCTGCAGGAATAAACTCAATTGAAAGTTTAAGAGGAAATAGAGATAGATTAAGAGGCGTAGGGTTAAATGAGGTAGAATTGAAGACATTAGGAATAAAGCCTGCAGGGATGTAATGGCCATAGGTGAAAACATGAGCAAAAGGGAAGCTATAATTGATGCCATAGACATGGATTATAGGGAGTTAAACGAAAAAATACATGAAATTTTGAATGAAAATCCGAATTTGGAAAAGATAGTATTGAAAAACGTATTGGGACAAAGATTTATAGGTAATGGAGTTCAAAGAAAGGATTTAACAATTGAGATTCATGGAATTCCTGGTGGAGACTTAGGAATGTTTATGAATGGTCCAAGAATTGTAGTTTATGGAAATGCCGACCATGCGCCTGGAAATACCTTAGATGATGGTGTTATTGTTATCCACGGTAGTGGTGGAGATGTTACCGGCCACTCTATGAGAGGAGGAAAGGTATTTGTTAGAGATAATGTAGGTTATAGAAGCGGTATTCACATGAAGGAATACAAAGATAAATTTCCAGTCTTAGTTATTGGTGGCGAGGCTAAGGACTTTTTAGGAGAGTACATGGCTGGAGGAATAATTATAGCTTTGAATATTGATAATGAAGGAAATGATTTAGGTAAAATTCCAGGAAGAATGATTGGTACCGGAATTCATGGTGGAGCCATCTATATAAGGGGAGAAGTTGAAAAATCCCAGCTTGGAGTGGCAGCAGATATTAAGGAATTTACAGAAGAAGATAGGGATAAAATAAGACCACATATTGAGGAATTCTGTAAGGAGTTTGGATTAAGTGATGAAATTAAGGAAAAGTTAATTAATTCAGACTATACAAAAATAGCTCCAATATCAAAGAGACCATTTGGAAAATTATATACTCCTGATTTAAGGTAAATAAGGTAAGTAAGTATGCCTTTGGATCCAACCCAAGCCTTTTTAAAAGGCTGGATGCCAAATATATCTCTTCATGAAGTTAAGAAGTATTCTATTGGGGATCATTGAGCGAAGCGAGATGAGCTCTATGAAAACCACTGGGTTTTCATTTAATCCAACACCTCTCGACGAAACCAAAGGTTTTCGTGAGTCTCTACAAAAATTCGAAGAATTTTTGTGAGTCAGCAAATCTTCGATTTGCTTCGACTTAACGAAAACCTTTCAGGTTTAGTTGAATAATCGTAGATTATTCAATTTCCCCGCAACTATGTTGCGGTGGATCGTAAGTCAGCGAATCCTTTGGATTCGCTTCGACGATAAATTGAAGATTTGTCTCGATTTTTAAAGGGGTTGGAAATAAAGGTGCTGGATTTAATTATCTTTTTTAAATGAATAGAAGGTGGAATTATGAAGTCATACTTGAATTTAAAGGAAGAAGTTTGGGATAAGAACATCTGTTCTGGATGCGGAGCTTGTGTTGCAGTCTGTCCTACAGAAAATATTTATTTCAAAGAACAAAGCCCTGTAAAATTTGTATGTGATGAGTGTGCATGTATAATTGCTCCTACCCAAAATGGAGAACACCCGATATCTGCGGAATTCTGTAAAGTTACCCTTTATGATGTCCCATGTGGGGCCTGTTATGATGCATGTCCAAGAACCTCTGAAGGAAAATTGTCTCAAATTGAAAATGGGCTGGACAATATAATAAAGGCAGTAAAGGCCAAGTCCAAGCTTAATACAAAGGGAGTCCAAAGCGGTGGAGCAGTTACTGCGATTCTGGCGAATGCATTTGATGAAGGGATTATAGACGGAGCTCTTGTAATGATGGAGGATAAATGGACAATGAAACCTGAGTCCTATTTGGCAACTTCAAAAGAAGATGTTTTAAAATCTGCAGGAAGTAGATACAACTGGAATGCTCCTATATTGGAGGCTTTAAAAGAGGCTGTAATGGATAAAAAATTGAATAAGTTGGCAATTGTGGGAACACCTTGTGTTATTAACGCAGTTTATCAAATGATGTCATCTGATAACGACCTTGTAATTCCATTTAGAAATGCCATAAGGTTTAAAATAAGTCTTTTCTGCTTTGAAACATTCGATTACTCTAAGATGACTGAAAAGCTTAAATCAATAAATGTAGATCCGTGGGAAGTACGTAAAATGGATATTGATAAAGGTAAACTAATCGTCGAGCTCTTAGATGGGACAATCCATAGCTTCCGATTAAATGAAGTAGAAGATGTCGTAAGGTCTGGATGCAATGTATGTACAGATTTCACAGGTATAACTGCTGATATATCAGTTGGAAATGTTGGATCTCCTGAAGGATATTCAACAGTGCTTATAAGAAACAAGTGGGGCAAAGGCCTCTTTGATAGGGCAGTTATAAATGGATATTTAGAAGCTGAAGAAGGAGTTGACATAAAACCAATTGAAAGTTTAGCTGAAAAAAAGGCTAGACGAAAAGATGGTTCTGAAATTTAATATATTTTATAACTTTTATTTTTGTTCAGTCATAATTGGGCCTGAACTTTCTGTTTTACATAGTCAATACCGAGTTCTTTTATAAAATCGTAAATTCTCCCTTTTCCAAATTTTGAATACATTTCAATTAAAATATCGACAACTTCTAAAACTTCATCCTCTGTTTTAACATCTATTAGATGCTTAGCAGCTTTTGGAAACTTCCCGCCTTTACCGCCTATATTTATGGATATTGCCTTATCTACCACATTTATGGCATCGCATAATTTAAGACAGTCTCCCTTTCCAATACAGTTTTCTTTTATAGCTTTATTTTTCCAATCTATTGCATTTATTTCACAAAAATTTTCACATTTTCCACATTCTATGCACTTTTCTTTGTTGATTTCTAATATATATCTGAAGTATATCCCAATATCGCAAAATTGATGATGAGTACAGTTGTTTGGACATCCGCTAACATTTATTTTTAATTTTTTTGGGACCCAAATACCTTCAAATTCATCATGTAGCTTTCTAGCCAGGCTTACAGAATCACCAATTGAGCTATAACATTCGGATCCAATACAGCATACGATTTGTCTAATCCTTGTTCCGGTGGACCCTATTTTAATACCTTCTTTTTCAAGGAGCTCTTCAACTTTTTCAAGATTTTCATATTTTATTTTAAACTCTAAACCCTGCCTTGTAGTTAAATGAACCTTTCCAAAACCATATTTCTTAGCAATTTTTCCGATTGCAATCAGCTGTTCACAACTTAGATAACCTGGCTTTAGGGATAATCTTACCATAAGTCCGTCTTTTTTAGGAATAACTCCCATCTTATAATTGTTCCTACATGCCATTTTTTCACTTTAAAAATTATTGCATTTATATTCTATTACAGGACGTGTGCAAAACTCATGCACACAATAAATAGTATTATATACTATCATGCTCAAGTATAATGTGTGAATAAATTAATCACAGGTGGTATTGATGTACGAATGGAAATTGAATGATATTGTGGATAATGGGATATGTGCTAAATGTGGTACATGTACAGTAGTATGTCCTAATGGTATATTAACTTTTGAGGATAGGCCAAAATTAACTGAAGAATGTCTAAGAAAAGGAAATGGGATGTGCTTTGAGGTCTGTCCAAGAGTTTCATCAGGAAAGTATCAAATAAAAATCAGAGAAAAATTTAAAGAAGAATACTACTATGGAAAAGGAGACGTAGAAGGGCAGGACGGGGGAGTTGTAACAACATTCTTAAAGTATCTCTTAAAAAACAAAAAGATAGACGGTGCTATAGTAGTTGGAGATGAATGCTGGAAACCAGTTTCATTAATCGTTCAAAATGAAGAGGATTTAATGAACACTACAAAATCAAAATACACTGTATCAACACTTGAAGCTTTAAAAACTGCTGGAGAAATGGGCTTAGAAAAAGTCGCAGTTGTTGGATTACCATGTCAAATCAACGGTCTTAGAAAACTTCAGTACTTCCAGTACTTGGCAAAGCACGATGGAGAACTAGGTAAAAACGGAAAACCAGTTAAACTTCCAAAAATAGAATACCTAATCGGATTGTTATGTACTGAGAAGTTTGAATACGACGAATTAAAAGAAACCCTTGCAAAATACAACATAAACATGGACGATGTAGAGAAGTTTGACATCAAAAAAGGAAAACTACTCGTCTATGTTAATGGAGAAGAACACAAAATACCTTTAAAAGAGATTGAACTAAGTGCAGGCTGTAAAATGTGTAGAGACTTTGACGCTGAAATGGCTGATGTGTCAGTCGGATGCGTTGGAAGTCCAGACGGCTATTCAACAGTTATAATAAGAACAGAAAAAGGGGAAGAGATTAAAAACGCCATAGAGTTAAAAGAAGGCGTAAATTTAGAAGCTATTGAAAAATTGAGAGACTTAAAACTCAATAGATTCAAGAAAGAAGTTGAAAGAAGAAAAGCAGAAGATGAAAAAGTATCATTCTACTGGACCGCTGACTATGGTGGAGTAGGTAAAAGAGCAGATGGGACCTACTTTATAAGAATTAGAGCAAAACCTGCTGGATGGTATAGTATTGATGAAGCCAGAGAAATACTGGAAATAGCTGAAAAATACGATGGTAAAATAAAAATGACAAACAGAGGTGCATTTGAAATCCATGGTATAAGTGGATTTGATGTTGAAGCTATGGTTTTAGAGCTCATGGAAAAAGGATTCATAACTGGTTCAGAAGGGCCACTGGTTAGGGCAACACTGGCATGTCCTGGAGAAGGAAACTGTGGAAGTGGATTAATAAATACCACCGAACTATGCAAAATACTTGAAGATAACTTCAAAGAACATCCTGCACCATATAAATTCAAAATTGCAATAAGTGGATGTCCAAATAAATGTGTTAGACCACAAATCCATGATATAGGTATAGCTGGAGTTAAGTTCCCAGTAGTTAATGAAGAAAACTGTAACGGCTGTGGAAGATGTGCAGAAGTTTGTAAGATTGAGGCAATAGATATTAGGGGAGAAACATCATATACAAACTACAATGTATGTATTGGATGTGGAAAATGTATAAAGGCATGTCCAAATGAAGGTAGGGATGTTAAAGAAGAAGGATTTATGGTGTATGTTGGAGGTAAGACCGGAAGGGAGGTAATAGAAGGAGTAAGCATGAAATTAATGAGTGTTGAAGAGATACTCAATTTAATAGATAAGGTATTGATAGTATACCACAAATACGCTAAAAAACCACAAAGAGAAAGATTGGCCGCAGTTATGGCAAGGATTGGAAAAGGAAAGTTCTTAGAAGAAGTTAAAGAACTTATGGAACAAAATTAAATATTTATTCATATTTTTTAATTTAAACTACTGTTTTTTTAACCATTCTTTTACACCCATATACCAATCGTCCAAAAGTTTTTCCATGATATCCTTAACTTTTTCAAATTCTACAGGTCGGTATATGTATTTATATCCAAAAGTCTCTGTTACTTTTTCTCTCTCTACCAATCCACAGTTTATTAAGCTTCTTAAACCTTTCTGCACCGTTGTTCTGTCTCGTCCAATTTTTTTGGCTATTTCATTTACTGGAGCTTCCTCAAGATTTAGGAGCTCAAAGTATATTCTAATCTCTATTTCTTGCAGGCCCAAAATACATCTCATTAAATCCTCTATTGTGAATTTCTGCATTCTAGCTACTATTAAGTTATTCATTAAATCCCTCCAATATTTTACTAAAATATTATTTTATAGGGTGGATAAAATTACAAAAAACTGTTTCATTCTATTGGAAACCTTAAAAGTGCTCCCACGCCTCCCAACGCCTTTAACTGCTTTCCGGCATCATGTTCGGTAGATATAATTACAACTTTTCCGCCTATATTTTCAACTGAGTTCATTAGGTCTTCAACAGCCCTTCTATTTTTTCTTATAAACTCGTCTGTAACTAAAAGGGTTTCAATTGCAGAATAGTTCATGGCATTTTTAACATCCTCGATACCATAGGATGCAAGTCCTTTTTTTGAAATTTCTTCCAAGAGTTTATTTACGAGTTGTGTTTCCTTGCTAACTCTTGCTTCTCCATATATTCTGTCAATTATCCCTGATTTTAAAATCTCGCTTAATCCGAGTCTTCCAGTATGATTTGTAGATTCAACAACCACCCTTGGAACTAAATCCCTATGCTTTTCAGATAGGTACTTTTGAAAGTTGTTTTTTCCAAATCCAGGACCTGCAACAAGGATTTTACCTTCAAATTCAGATATTGCGTTTACTATTTCATGATAGTAATTAAGTTTAGCCTGTTCATTCTGTTTATAGTCCAATTTTTTTGATACTCCTGATTTTATACTTACTAGTTCTTTTATTCCGTACTCTCTGACTAAAAATATATCAGCCTCACTATCATCCATAATTACTACCACAACTTTTGGTTTCTTTGAAGAATTCTCTGCATCTTTTAATCTCTCTAAATCCCACTTTTTCCAGTTCTTTTGAATTGAAACGTCCGTAAATGGTTCTATATCTATTGTATGATATGAACCAATTGGAATATCATCTGGAGCGTGAATTATCTTACCGCTGACTCTTAATCTATTGGTATCTTCGTGAAAATTTACCTTTTCAACTTTAATTCCTAGGAATACCTTTTTTTTAGCTCCCCTGTCTGCCCTTAACTTATCTCCCTTATCTTCAACTCTTCTTTCTGTAACTGCAGATACTACGTTGTATTTTCCGATAATGTGTGATAGGTGCCATAGATCATCAAGGTTTTCTGGCATCACCTTTATTATATTTTTTTCAGGAATTTCTTTAAGTATTCTCATATTATCCCTTATTTTCAGATGGATAGATGTTAATATCCCCATTTTCGAGGATGTTTATTATAAAAGGTTCCTTAACAATCCTATTTTCAATATATTTTTTCGCATTTTTATTGATAAATTCTATTACCTCTAATGCATTGTAGTTTACGTGGATGTTCTTTTCATCAGACTTCGTGAATACCATCTCTGGAATTTCCAGGACATCAGTGCCTGGGCTAACTTCTATCTTTAATGGAGCTATAATGTTACAATATATCCTCAAAGTGTTTTTTGCCTTCTCTACGTTTTCCCGGGCCCGCTTCTCTATCATACTTATGTTTGCCCGACTTGTGCCCATAACTTTTGCAATTTCATCTTGGGTGTATCCCTTTTTCCTCAATTCTAAAATTTTAATCTGAATATCTGTTAAAAACGAATCCATAGTGTCCCACCTTATATTTTTAAACAATTAAACAAGTTATATATGGAAACCTATATTATTTGTACAATAAAGTCATTCTAAAACACATATATTTATTTAAATTTTTTTAGTTTTGGATAATATTATATTAATTTAAATATATTATATTAATACTTATAATTGAGGTAGGAGTATACTGGATCTCGATGAAAACCTTTAATCTCTGATTTGTTAGGTTCCCTTGGATTTGCTCTGATTTCAATAAAAAATAATAAAATAAATATGAGCAATAGTAAGGGATAAAATATTGGTTCTTATCTGCCTAATTGGGCATGAGCTCTGGCTAGATGACCTACTGATAGAGCTCCTATTAAAGATAGTTCTCCAGCTAAAACTGTTGCACCAACTATTTCGGCGAACTTCAATGCCTTATCTCCACCATGGCATCCCAACAGTTCTAAACATTCCTTCTGAGTTTCTACCCTTGTACCCCCTCCAACGGTTCCAACCGGTACGTCAGGAAGTGTAACTGAGAAATAAACTCCATCTTCGGTACATTCTGCAACAGTTATTCCTAAACTACCTTCAACTATATGGGCTTCGTCCTGGCCAGTTGCCAAAAACAGAGCTCCTATTATATTTGCATAGTGTGCATTGAAACCCATTGAATTACTTATTGCAGAACCTATTAGGTTTTTGTACATATTTACCTGTTCGATCGCCTTTGATGTTGTTTTTAAGTATTTTTTTATCTCTTCTTCTTTTAAAAATACCTCTGCGATTATACTTTTTCCCCTACCTTCTATTAAGTTTATTCCAGCAGGTTTTTTGTCCACACAGGCATTCCCACTTAATGCCACAGTATGGATGTTTATATTTTCCTTTTTAAGTTCTTCTTCAATGAAATTACAGGCTTTTTCTGTGGCAATTGTCACCATGTTCATGCCCATGGCATCCCCGGTTTTATAAACAAACCTTGGATATACATATCTTCCAACTATTAAAATTGGATTTATGTCTATTAATTTACCATGTCTGGTGGTACTTTCTGCAACTTCTTTTATTCTTTGGAAGTTTTCTTTTATCCACTCCTTTAGTTTAACCGCATCAATTACAGATTCTGTTTTTATAACTGGAGCTCTGGTCATCTTGTCATCTATCACTCTAACCGTTACTCCCCCACATTTTGTTACAATACTGCACCCCCTGTTTACAGAAGCTACAAGAGCTCCCTCTGTTGTAGCTAGGGGCACATAAAACTCTCCGTTTGCATATTTTCCATTTATCTTTAAGGGACCTGCAAAGCCAAGCGGAATCTGAACTGCCCCAATCATGTTTTCAATGTTCTTCTTCATGGCTTCTTTTTCATCGATAGTATAGTGCCCAATGTGTTTGGTTTCCACTTGGGAGATTTTTTCAATGTATTTTCTTCTTAACTCAATGGCTTCTTTTTCCCCTACAAGGTCATCCAGTTGATATGGTTTTATTTCTTTTTTTAAAAGTTTTTCAAGTATTTCGTTATTTCCTTTTTCCATTTTTCCACCACATAGAGTTTGTTAAATCATCCTTGGAAACACAATGAGAGTAGTTAACAAAATCATGAATTATTCTCTTTGCGAATGCCTTTGAAAAATCCTCCAATACTTTTTCCGGATCTTTGCAATTTAACATTCTTAAAGCCTTTTGGAGTTCCCTTTCCCTTATATCCTCAATGTAGCTGTTAAAGTCTTTTACTATATCTTCGACCTTCATCTTTTCGAGCTGAGATATTAGGAGCTCATACTCCTCTTCAATAATTTTTTCAACCTTCGGAATTTCACTTTTTCTTTTTTTCAGATTTTCATCTGAAACAAGCCTTAAATCATCAATCGTGTAAAGTTTTATATTGTCTAGTTCCTTAACATCATCTTTAACATCCCTTGGATTGGCAATATCTACAATTACCTTTTCCCCCACATCTTCAAGGTCCTTCTTTTCCAATATGTAGTGTGGTGAAGCTGTGGCACATATTACAATGTCGCTGAAGTTAATGGCTTCTTTAAGCTTGTCGAAATGCACTGCCATACCTTTTAACTCTTTTGAAAGACGTTCTGCCCGTTCATAGGTTCTATTTGCCACTATGATAGCTTTAATGTTTTTTTCAATCAGTGCCTTTGCAACAAGTGTGCCGATTTCCCCTGCCCCTACCAGCAATACTTTTTTTCCACAGAGTCCAACGGTTTTTTCCACGAGCTCAACTGCAGCACTTCCTATCGATACTCCGCCTTCATTTATTTTTGTTTCCTTTCTAACCCTCTGTCCAACATGAATGCTTTTTAACAAAATGTTGTCCAGATATTTTGTAGTTTTTTTAAGTTCTCTAGCTTTAATGTAACTTTTTTTTATTTGGCCAAGAATCTGGTCCTCACCTACTATCATGGATTCAAGACCACAAGATACTCTTAAAAGGTGAATTATGGCTTCTTTTCCAGTTAAGGTATCAAAATATTTAAAATCCTCGACTAGCTTTTCTTCCTCTTTTTTATCGATACAATAGTTATCAAAATAGACCTCTATTCTGTTACAGGTCTGAATTAAAACACATTTATCGTATTTTTTATAAAATTCCTCTTCATCGAATCTCATCTTTTCAAGTAGGGGAATGGAGTATTTTTTATAATCAGCTTTGAACAGTAGCATACCTTCACCTATACCTCTCAATCAGCTTTAGGAGCTCTTCTCTGAATCTTTCGTTGTCGAATATTTTTTCAAGAATTTCCTTCCTAACCCTCTGATCAGAAATTGAATTTATGTTTTTCAAAAAATCCCGTACTGAGCTCTGAAGAATTAACTGGTCCTCATGATGTGTTAAGTAATTTTCAACAAGTTTTCGTACTTCTCTGGCTATTAATGGACTTTTTCCCTTGGTGTAAATGGCAAAAGACACGTCATCAATCTCACAATAGGCAGGTATAATTAGATTGATATCGTCCTCAAATGTGGAAGAATTAACGAGTTTTCTTAGATCCCTTGCAATTTTAACAATTCTTTCGTTGTTTGCTTTATCTATTGCAGTTACAATAATATCATAATTCTTAATTATATTATATAATTCTTTATAACTTAAGCTGTTTACATCGCAGTTTATAAATTCAACTTTTTCGTATTCCTTTTCTATATCGATTACATCCTTTGAATAAACGGTTATACTGGCACCAGATTTCAATAACTTTTTGACTCTTCTTTTTCCAACGTTTCCAAATCCAAAAACTAGGGCCTTATATCCTTCTAAATTAACAAAAATTGGTATCATGTTGCTCACGTATTTAGTAGAGTTAATGCATGGTTTTTAACATACTATTGTATATCCTATCGATTTTTTCAGCAGTATTTTCCCATGAAAAGTTTTTGGAAAATTCCTTACCGTTCTTACCTATTTTTTTTCTTAATTCATTATTGTTTATTAATATTTCTATTTTTTTTCTTAATTCATCAGGATTATTTGGCGGAACTAAAAATCCGTTGTATTCATCTTTTATTAATTCAGGAATTCCTCCAACCTTCGTGCCTATAACTGGTTTTCCACATGCCATAGCTTCAAGTAAAACCATGCCCAAACCTTCGGATATTGACGGGAGAACTAAAAAACTGCAGTTTCTGATATATTCGGCTGTTTCGTTCTGATTCTTCTTACCTAAGAGTTTGATGTTTTCAATACCCTCGTTGTTAATCTTATCTGAAAAATTTTTAAAGAGCTCCCCATCCCCTATTAATATAAATTCAAAATCCAAATCTTTAACACTCTCAATTAAAATTTCAATCCCCTTCTGCTTTACAAAAGAACCTACAAACAACCCGTAATTTTTATCATTTCCATTTTCGTAAAATAAATCAGTATCTACTCCATTATATACTACATCTATTTTTTTAGTTTTACAAGTGCATTTGCTTTTAATCAGCTCGTTTTTTAAGTAGTTGCTGACACATACCAAATTGTCACAATTTTTAACTGCATAATTAAAAAAATATTTTCCTACGGGGTTTTTAGATAATCTTAAAACATCACTACCGTGTAGGGTTAAAATATGGGGAATATCAAATTTTTTACTTAAAAAAGCACCTAAAAAGCCTTGAGGAAATGCATAGTGGCTGTGTATTAAGTCTATACCTTCATTTTTAATTATCTTTTTTCCAAGCTGATAACCTTTGGTAAAATAGCTTGGACCGCGGATTTTAGAGATATACGGAACTTCATAAACATAGACATTGTCAAAATAATACTTATTAAATTCATCTTCAGAGTGGGTATTGCCCTCACTCTTATAGTTTAGAATATGAAATTCGTAATCTCCAATTTTATTTAGGTTTTTTATTAAATTTTCAACGTGAATAGTTATTCCGCCCATATATGGATGATAAATAGTTGGCATCAAAATCTTCACTGTATCACCGAATGAAATGAGGTGAGCTACAAAATCCCGGTAGGGATTTTGTTCAATCACCGAGTGTAACGAGGTGAGCTATGAAAATCATGAAGTGATTTTCATCCAATCACAGGAAATAAAAAAATTAATGTAAAGTGTTTCGCTATAATTAATATATGAATTATTTAACATGGAGTCCTTCCTTCCATTTAACAAATAGGTAGTATTTTTGAGGCTCTTTTAACTCCCCCTCAATTCTCTTTGCTATGGCATCTATAATGTTTTTATGTACTCTTTCTTCAAAATCCTTGAAACTTTCGAAAGGTTTTACTTCCCTTTCCTCAATGATTTTCCACATGGATGTTTTTCCAATCCCAGGAATAAGTTGAAGGGAATGCAGTCTTGAGGTTATTGGGCCACATTCATTTAGGAATTTTATGAATCTATCTTCATCCTGTTTAACAGCTTCTTTTATTACATAAAGTAGTTCTGTTTTTGCAGTTGGTGTTAGTTCATTATATTTTAACATTCTTGAGACGTGGTCTACTTTATCTCGTTTCCCCTTCCCTATATAGACTTTTTCGGCCAATTCGGCAGAAACTTCATCTTTAAATACTAATTCCATGAGTACAAATTGTTTTTCACCAAACGCCTGCCCAATAGGCTTTCGTTGGTGAATTGGTCTTTTATCATCAGAATACCCGTACTCAAGATAGTCTAGAATATAGGCATAATCTTCAAATTCCATCTTCTTTTTACGGGCAGTGGTTCTCATAATTACACCTTGTATATTTAATATTTGTAAATTAATTTAAAATAATAATTAATATAAAATATCCCTTTAACACATAAAAAATTAATGACTTAAATTTAAAATAGCGAATCGTGTCGCAAATATTGAGATTTCAAGTATTCTATTTATTTAAGTTCCTTTACAATATTTGAGATCAACTATCTTATGACTGTGCCAAGAGTATGTAATCAATATGGCCAGCAATTCTTGCAAAGAGGCCATTTAGTTTTTAGTTTTTGTGATTGTTTACTTGTATTTGCATACTATATCAAGTATTTCTTCCATATTTTCTGGTAAATCTGATCTGTAAAATATCAATTTTAGATCCTCAACATCTTCAGGTAGTATATCGACTATTTTGAGAACAATTTTATCATCTAACCCAAGTTCTTTTAATTCATTAGCTAGTTTTTCAGCATCTTCTACGCTTAGTTTACTGAATTTTTCCAAGTAATCCAATGCACATCCATGTTCGTAAGATAAATCGTCAAAATTCGCTCTATTATTCATTATTTCTTTTGCATGAGCTATTGTAGTATATCTTTCGGAAATAATTTCCTTTCCTATCATAATATCCCCCAAAAAAGTAGTTGGACGAAAAGAGACTAAATGAAATCTGAAACCATTAAAAACGGTTTCAATACGTATTTAAAATAAATATATTGTAATTATGCTTTACATTCTCTTAAGTGCTGTGGTCTTACAATGATGTCTTTTAATTTTCCACCGTCTCTTACTCTAACTAAGAATGCTCTTCCTCTTTGTCCTACAACCATTCCAGTTTTACCGTGGAATTTTGGATGTGGCATTCCTTTCTGTACTGATGGGTCTAATATAACGTGTACTATGTCCCCTTCTTTGTACTCTTTTAAAGCTCTTGTGATTGGAAACAATCCTTTAGCTCTAGGGTGTTTTTTGAGTTTGTATCTTGTTTTACTTCTAAATCCTTCACTTTTTTGTGCCATAATCATTCCTCCTAAAAGTGTTTCATAGGGTGAAACCTGTAAAGGTTTCCATACTCACCTTAGCTTATGCTTAGGTGTTAATACTAATTTCTATATTTTTGCAGTAAAAACCTTGGTTTAGATGAGTATTCAAAAACCTTCGGTTCTCGACATATTTTCTTTTTTACATATATAATTATTTCTATTAATAAATCTATTCTTTATCATGGACGTCTAAAACATCCAGTACCTTACAAATGCACTTTTTACCTAAAATTTCAGAAACAGACGGGGATGTTCTTCCATCATCTCCACTTATGAGCTCCTTAATATACAAGCCGCCATCACAAAATATTTTGAGTTCAAAATTATGGTTATCTATTTTATGTGCCCAAACTTTATATACCTTACGGACTCTTACCAGATCTGCCCTTCTATGTGATACCCTTTTTGGAGTTCGCTGGTTAATGGTTAGGTTTTCGAGTTTTTTGGTCAACTGTGTTAACTCATCGTTACTAACTTCGTCCTCACATTCGACAAGTGCCAGGTAGGTTTTTTTATGAGCTTCGTTTTTGAAGAACACCACATCCTTTCTAACACCGTAAGATACATCGAGAATTTCGACTTTTCCACTTTTATTTACTTCTTCTGCAAGCTTTTCTAAATCTATTTTTCTTATTTTAGGTTCTTTTATTTCAAGTACAAAGGGCCTTCCATTCCCTAACATTTTTACATCTATATCTTCACGACCGGCTCCATGGAATGACTCACCACTGCCCTTTGTAGCCTTCATAAAAGGCTCTGCAACAATCTCTTCAACTGATGTTGGGTACTGCTTTCCTGTAAAGTCACATTTAGGACATCCTTTTCCCCTACAAGATCTACAATGCCAATGGGTTTGTGGAATTCCCCTTACTAACTTTCTATACCTTCCTTTAATAAAAATAGGGTTTACCTGTAGGTTTATCTTTTTATTGTACGGGTTTATTAATACCACAATATCTGGATTAACCTTATCGACTCTTTTTCCAGTTTTCGCAACTAGACGTTTTCCAATTTCTCTTCCGAATTCTTGCCTTATACTTTCAATAAATGGTGTTTCAAGTTCCTTCTCTAACTCTTTTATCTTTTTAGGTAATGTAGTACCAACTAAAAAAGCGTCATATTCATATTCTTTTAGGAGCTCAGCGGCTTTTTCAGATATTTCATTTAAATTTTCCTCATCAAAGATGTTTTTACACCAAGGGCATTTTTCCGGTTCCACATCCAAATTTACTTTTATTTCAGTTAACCCACTTTTGTAGACCTCTTTTAGTTCTTCTTTAATTTCCGTTATCTCCTTCAGTATTTCATCAGTTTTGGTTGTTATTTGATCTTCTTCGTTTTTCTGTTCGTCGTCATCTTTATTTTCTATATTTTTAGTATCTTTAATGTCATCATTTTTTTCAATACCTTCTATTTCCTCATTTATTTCACTCTTTTCAAGTTCTTCTTCTAAAAGCTTTAATCTAGCTTCTAATTCAATGGCTTTGGCTATCTTTAAGCCCTTACCTCGTTCTAAGTTTGTGGTGTGGAGTAACTTTGCATAGAGTCTTCCAAAGCACCTGTGACATAAAGGATATTTTTTTAAAATAGAATAGTTAATATTCATAAAACCTCACCTGGTGATTTGATGATTATAAATGCTGATTTACATATTCATTCCAAGTATTCAAAAGGAACTTCTAAGTATATGGATATTGAACATATATTAAAATATGGTAAGCTTAAAGGTCTGAGTTTAATAGGTACCGGCGACTGTCTCAATCCAAAGTGGCTCAATGAGATTAAAGAATATTCCGATGGAAAAACTGAAAATCTCCTTCTAACAACTGAAGTTGAAGATATTCATCGAGTTCATCATCTGATTTTTTTGCCAAATATTTCAAAGGTTGAAGAACTAAGATCCATTTTAAGTAAATACTCTAAAAATATAGATATTGAAGGAAGGCCCCATATAGTTTTGGACGGAAAAGAACTTTTGAATATTGTCCATGACGTAGGTGGTTTAATTGGACCTGCCCACTGTTTTACACCATGGACAAGTATTTACAAGTCATTTAATTCAATATACGATTGTTACGAAAAAAAGCCTGATTTTATAGAGCTCGGGCTGTCTGCAGATACTGACATGGCGGATATGATAGACGAACTTAGGGATATAAACTTTTTAAGCAATTCCGACGCCCACTCGTTTTATCCGCATAGGTTGGGAAGGGAATTTAACCAATTTGAAGTTGACAATCTTGGAGATTTTGAAGAAAACTTTGAAGAGGTTAAGAAGGTTTTAAAGAACAATAAAATAGTGGCTAATTATGGGCTTGATCCTAATTTGGGAAAGTACCATCTTACGGCCTGTACAAAGTGTTATTTAAGATACCATTTGGAGGATGCTGAAAAATTGGGATTTAAATGCGATGAATGTGGTGGAAGGATTAAAAAAGGCGTACTGGACAGGATTAAAGAATTATCGTTACGGAAGCCTTTGGCTTCCGAATCCGGCAGGTTACAAAAATCAGAGACTTCCGAACCCTGCGGGGATGATAATAATATCAACCATCCGGATTTTAGGCCCCCATACTATAAGGTAATTCCATTATCTCAAATTATATCCCTATCTATAGGAAAAAATATTGGTACAAAGTCTGTTGATGGCTTATGGCAAGAATATATCGAAAAATACGGAAATGAAATAGACGTTCTTATAAATGCGGATGTTGAAGAGCTCAGGGGCATAAATGAAAAAGTCGGAAGAACCATCGAGTTATTTAGAAGAAATAAAATATATATTTACCCCGGTGGTGGGGGAGAGTATGGAAAAATTATGAAGAATCGTCCAAAAATAAAATGGTATGAACCAAAGGTTACTTTGGACAAATGGATTGGTTAATATATGCTAAAAATAAAAAAATTTTAATTTTTAATTTAATTTATCCTTTACTGGGATGTTTATATCGGATTTGAAATAAGGCGCACCCATAAATTCAAAAAGTAGATATATATTCAAAACCAATAGAGTATTGCAACTTCAATTAGGTGAATTTATGGGAAAACCGATAGATGACATATTTGTAGTGTGGGTCACAACTTTTGTCACCATGCTTGGTGTTGGTCTTATAGCACCTCTTATGGCAATATATGCTCAGTCTTTAGGGGCTACCAATTTAGAAGTGGGCATAATTTTCGGTTCTTTTGCACTGGCTAGAACTATGGCTCAACTTCCTGTAGGTTCCCTATCTGATGTATATGGGAAGAAAATTTTCATGGTTATTGGAACTTTATTTTATGGTATATCAACGCTATTTTATAATTTTGTAAGTACCATAGCAGGGCTTTTGGTTGTAAGGGTGTTTACAGGTGTTTTTTCTTCGTTTATAACGCCTGTTGCAGGTTCTTATGTGGCCACCATAGCTCCAAAAGCCAGAATGGGGGAATATATGGGGGTTTTCAACTCTGCAATCACCTTAGGGCTTGGTGTAGGTCCTCTTGTTGGAGGTACTCTTGCGGACATATATGGAATTGAAGCACCATTTTACGTATGTGGTATTTTGGGGATTTTAGCATCTATTATAGCCTATACAAGGCTAAAAGACATTAATGTATATGGAGGTTCTGAAGAAAATAGTATCGGAGAAGTAATGAAAATAAATAGACTTTTCTCACTTGAATTTTTAAAAAATAGGAATTTTTTAGCTTCATTTATTATTAATGTATCAAATATGATGATAAATGCGAGTGTAATGGCTTATTTGGCATTATATGCTATCCAGTATGGTGTAACTCCAACCTATGTCGGGTTTATGATTGCAACAATGAATTTTTTAATGGCTTTCCTTCAAAAAAGATTTGGAATACTTTACGATAAGATAGGAAGCCGAGTAATAATCTTTGGAATTGCAATAATGGTGTCAGGGATATATCTGCTTTCAATGTCTGATTCTTTCATAAAGATGCTCTTCTCGTTAATAACCGCCGCAATTGGAGCTTCAATTTCTGCACCTGCGGTAATGTCTTTGGCAATTAACGAGATACCGCTTAATAGAAAAGGGGAAGCTATGGGGCTTTTCACGACAAGCATAAATGTGGGAATATTTGTAGGTGCCATATCCTCTGGAATTATTGCCGATTATTTGGGAATTACAAACATGTACAAGGTTGCGGCCTTGTTTTCCCTTATTGTAAGTACTGTAGGTTATTTGTTGATAGAAAAATAATAAAGCTCCCTACAGAGCTCCATTTTACCATTTAAAACAACTTTAAAGTTTTCATCTATTTTTATCTTAAATCCAACGTATTCAACCCCTTTTTTTAAAGCTTCAATGAATATTTCCCCAAACTCCTTATCCATCTCGAAGTTAGGGGAAAAACAGTCGCAATCCCTAAGTCCCATTATTAAAATTACAGATCCATATCCTTGTTCTTTAGCTTTCATGAGCTCTCTAATATGTTTCCTACCTCTTTCGGTTGGTGCATCAGGAAATAAACACTTGTTTAAGTTATTTAAATTAACCATTAGGTTACTTCCTTTAACTTCAACGTAGATTTTGTCATCAACTAAAAAATCTAACCTACTGTTACCAAATTTAACTTCTGCCTTAACTTTTTTAGGTTTGAATCCAAGTATTCCGTATTCTATGACTTTTTTAGCGATTTTTGAGTGCAAAGAAGTGTTTATTAAAATCCAATTTTCCATTTTAACGGCTAAAAGTTTGTAGTCTGTTTTTAACCCCTCTCTATTTTTTAAAACCAGAATTTCCCTGCCTTCCACCAATATTTCCTTTAATCTTCCAGTATCTGCAATGTGAAGACTGCTTCTTTTCCCATTTATTTCACAAATCCCTACAAACCTGTTTAACCTAGATATAAATCTAGCTTTTTCGATTTTTCCAAGTTTATTTAGGTCCAAAAGTTCCATAGTATTCCCTTAAATTCAACTTAAATTTCTAAAGCGTTTGTCTCATCTTTAAAAGCCCATTTTAGAAGTGGCGGAGTTATTAGAACCGATATTGTTATAAGTATCAACGTAGCTGCAATGAATTTTGGTACATTCTCCGGTAATATGGCTCCCGCCTGTATGGCCACCATCAAGTTAACCAATGCAATTTCTGTTCTTGGAATTGAACCTATCCCCATTTGAAGGGATTTTTTAATATCCCAACCCATTATATGAGCTCCAAATCCCCTTCCAATAACCTTACTTACGACTGCAATACCTGTTAAAACTATAGCTAAATAGATAGAATCCAAATTTCCAAAAACTGTTAAATTAAGCATTGCTCCGGTGTATACAAAGAATATTGGGATTAAAAAACCATACCCTATTGTTTTGATATCTTCTAGAAGGCT
Organism: Methanothermococcus thermolithotrophicus DSM 2095; assembly: GCF_946463545.1. Lineage (NCBI taxonomy): Archaea > Methanobacteriati > Methanobacteriota > Methanococci > Methanococcales > Methanococcaceae > Methanothermococcus > Methanothermococcus thermolithotrophicus. Next base: position 848,929 of record NZ_OX296583.1, read on the forward strand.
TTTACCTTCAGGGGTTTTTGAAAGGACCATTCCTGCTATAAGTGATCCTTCAATGGCCGCTTCAAACCAATTTTCAGCTAAAAAAGCAAACAAAAACATCATGGCAAGGGCCATTGAAAGAACTCCTTTTTCTACATGGAGATATTCTGAAAAATTGATATATTTGTTAACAAGTTTCCAGCCTAAAAATCCTGTTATTATTAAGAATCCCGTTATTTTTCCAATTAATCCTAAAATACTTCCTGAACCAACTGCAAATATTATTAAAATAATACCTAAGAAGTCGTCCATAACACTGGCACTTAAGGATGCAGTACCAACTTCACTTCTTAAAACCCCCATATCCATCATTACCCTAACGGTTATGCCGATACTCGTTGCAGTTAGTATAACTCCAGCAACAAATGATTCTTTGGTAGTATATCCCATAGTTGACAGTGCAAAATAACCCATTAATAAGGGAGCTATGACTCCAAAAATGGTGGAAACTGTAGCAACTTTTCCGGTTCTCTTAAGGGCCTTTAAATCTATATCTAATCCTCCAAGAAATAGGAGGAATATTATTCCCAACCTGGATAAAAAATCAAATATCTCATTGTTGTGGATTGTAAGATATTTTGGATCAACTATTCCAAAAAATAATAAGTTTCCCAAAATCATACCCATCAAGATTTCGCCTAAAACCCCCGGAAGGCCAAATTTTCCCATCACGTGGTCGCCTATTTTTCCTGCAATTAATGCAACACCTATTGTAAAGAGCACCCAGCTAATATCCATTAAAACCACCATCCCAAGCGTTAGCATGGGAATTAAAATTTATTTTTACATGATTACAAACATAAGCTCAAAAATTTGTCTATTAGTATTTTGAGGTTCACTTCCCCTACCAGTTTACCATCATCATCCACCACTCCCAATATTCGAACTCCATAGTTCTTCATTTTCAGAAGAGCATCCAATACTGTTTGGTTATGGTTTATGGTAAGTGCATTCTTTTCCATAATTTCTCTGGCTGTTTTAGCCCCGCCTATGATTGATCTAAGTGCAGAGCGAGTAGTCCCAATATTCATTTTATGTTTCTCAGGAGGTAAAAGAAGATCTATTACATTTAGATATTCGATTATTCCCAAAAGTTCCCTATCTTCTTCGCAGTTTATAACCCATACGTGATGACGGGTTCTTAGAAATTCCAAAACTTCAATAACCGATGAATCACAACAAACTATGGGCATTGAGGTCATTGGAGGTATTATATGTTTTAATTTTATTGAATGATATTTTTGAAGGGCAGTTTCCATATTGTCCATTCCACCACCACTTTGAGTATGGTATTTGTGATATTGATTTATAATCTATGTTACCATATGTTATATTATATACAATATTTGTACTTGTGGATGGTATCATGGTAATAAACGAAATGATTCCTATAGTGGAAAATTTAATGGCTGCAGGATATATAAAAAATAAAAAAGTTGCTGAAGCTCTTTTAAAAGTCCCTAGGCATAAATTTGTTCCAAAAGATTATGAAAGTTACGCTTATGTAGATACCCCTTTAGAAATAGGATATGGTCAAACTATTTCAGCTATCCATATGGTAGCCATTATGTGCGATATTCTTGATTTAAAAGAGGGTCAAAAGGTTCTTGAAGTAGGTACAGGCTCAGGTTATCATGCTGCTGTTGTGGCAGAGATAGTTGGAAAAGGGGGTCTTGTTGTTACAATAGATAGAATTCCAGAACTTGCAAAGAGGGCGGAAGAAACCTTAAGGGAGCTGGGATACGATAATGTTGTTGTGGTTTGTGGAGATGGTACTTTAGGTTATGAACCTTATGCTCCATATGACCGAATATATATAACTGCCTCAGGCCCGAAAGTTCCAGAACCTTTAATAGAACAGTTAAAGGACGGGGGAAAACTTGTGGCACCAGTTGGTGGATATACTCAAAATTTAATACTTATAGAAAAAAAAGGGAACGATATAATTGAAAAAAGCTTTGGGGAAGTTGCATTTGTCCCACTGGTAGGTAAGGAAGGCTGGAATATTCGGTAACTTTCATCGACATTCTTCAATTATATTAATGGTCATATACATGGGGATGGAGTCTATCATTTCGCTCAACGGTATGTTAAAGATAGGTTAGAACATATTTTTTATATATAATCAAACTTATGTTTAATAATTATGAAATCTTTGATTCAAAATTTTTGATACTCGACAAATCTTCGATTTGTTTCGAACACTCAAAGAGGGATATTATGAAAAAAGTAGGTACCGATCTTTTAAAAAGAGGATTTGCAAAAATGGTAAAGCACGGAGTTGTAATGGATGTTACAAACGCTGAACAAGCTAAAATAGCGGAAGAAGCAGGAGCTACTGCCGTAATGGCTTTAGAAAGAGTTCCTGCTGATATAAGAGCTCAGGGTGGAGTAGCGAGAATGTCTGATCCAGAAATGATTCTAGAAATAAAAGACGCTGTTTCAATCCCTGTTATGGCTAAGGCTAGAATCGGACACTTTGTAGAAGCTCAGGTTTTAGAGGCTATTGGCGTGGACATGATAGACGAAAGTGAAGTGTTAACCCCTGCAGACGATGTAAACCACATAGATAAAACACAATTTAAAGTTCCATTCGTATGTGGTGCAAGAAATCTTGGTGAGGCATTGAGGAGAATAGATGAAGGAGCTGCGATGATAAGGACTAAAGGGGAAGCAGGAACAGGAAACATAATTGAAGCTGTAAGACACATGAGGGCAGTAAATGAAGGTATTGCAAGAGTTGTAGGATACTATGAAATGGGATTGGACAGGGAATTAGTTCAAATGGCAAGAAACGAACTTAAAGTTCCAATAGATTTGATCTATGAAGTAGCTAAATTAAAGAGACTTCCAGTAGTTAACTTTGCGGCAGGAGGTATAGCAACACCTGCAGATGCTGCTTTAATGATGCAACTTGGATGTGATGGTGTGTTTGTAGGTTCAGGAATATTCAAATCTTCAAACCCTGAGGAAAGGGCAAAAGCCATAGTTGAAGCTACATACAACTACGACAAACCAGACGTGATTGCAGAAATTAGTAAGAACTTAGGAGAACCTATGAAAGGAATGGATATTTCAAAGTTGGAAGAAGGAGAACTTTTACAGGTAAGGGGAGATTAATTTCATAAGTGATTATGTATATTTGAGGTTCAGATCTAACAAGGTCTGGACCATCATGTTATATATTTTTTATATACACGACACCTCAACCGAAAAGTTTATATACTGGAATGCTGTTATTCATTTTGCAAACAAAATGCCTCGGTGGCTCAGCCTGGTAGAGCGCCTGACTTGTAATCAGGTGGTCGGGGGTTCGAATCCCCCCCGGGGCTTGAGCTTTTACCTTGGAGCTCAGAGTGAACGAAGTTAGCGCATGGTTACAAACACGAAGTTGCTCAATCATGGAAACAAGATGTGTAATTGGGCCTGTGGGGTAGCCTGGTCCATCCTTTGGGATTTGGGATCCTGAGACCCCAGTTCAAATCTGGGCAGGCCCACCACTTATTTAGATACTACCCGCGGTAGTTCAGACTGGTAGAACGGCGGACTGTAGATCCGCATGTCGCTGGTTCAAATCCGGCCCGCGGGACATTTTACTTTGGGCCCGTAGCTTAGTCTGGTAGAGCGCCTGGCTTTTAACCAGGCGGTCGAGGGTTCGAATCCCTTCGGGCCCGTTTTGAATACAAACATTTAGTTTGTAATCTGTTTTATGATACGGCGGTCATAGCGGAGGAGCCACATCCGATCCCGTCCCGATCTCGGAAATTAAGCCCTCCAGCGATGCCCTAAGTACTGCCATTTGGTGGGAACAGGGCGACGCTGCCGGTCACTTTATCTTTGCCCTGGTGGTGTAGCTCGGCCTATCATACAGGACTGTCACTCCTGTGACTCGGGTTCAAATCCCGGCCAGGGCGTATAAATGTTTTAGCCTTTAATACTTTAATCTTTAAATAATCTTTAAATAAACCTTTTCCAAAGGTGATTTTTAATATAAAATGGGTTGGGCCCGTAGCTTAGTCTGGTAGAGCGCCTGGCTTTTAACCAGGCGGTCGAGGGTTCGAATCCCTTCGGGCCCGTTTTGAATACAAACATTTAGTTTGTAATCTGTTTTATGATACGGCGGTCATAGCGGAGGAGCCACATCCGATCCCGTCCCGATCTCGGAAATTAAGCCCTCCAGCGATGCCCTAAGTACTGCCATTTGGTGGGAACAGGGCGACGCTGCCGGTCACTTTATCTTTGCCCTGGTGGTGTAGCTCGGCCTATCATACAGGACTGTCACTCCTGTGACTCGGGTTCAAATCCCGGCCAGGGCGTATCTCTTTCTTGGGACGTAATATGTTCTGTGCGTTTGAATCTCGGATAGGACTTACTTTTATAATAGAAAAAATAATCCATACATTTAAATTTATTATAACTACATGTGATTGAAATGGGATCAGAAGAATTTATTTTTAAAGGAAATTTAATTAAAAATATCTTAAAAAATCTATTCGGAATAAGAAAAAAATTTGATAAAGGGAAAAAAACAGAGGAACCACAATTGGACAGCTGTATAGGTTGTGGGCTGTGTGTGGATGTATGCCCTACAGATGCTATACAGGTATTCAAGTTTAGGGATATCGTATGTTCCAGCTGTGGAGTTTGTCTAGAAATATGCCCAAATGACGCCATATTAGAAGATAGATATACCATAGATAAAGATAAATGTACAAAATGTGGTTACTGTGCTATGTTTTGTACAATACCGTTTATAAAAAATGAAATTCCACTACCAAAAACACCAATGATAACAAAGGAGTGCAATAACTGTAGATTATGTGTTGGGAAATGCCCTGAAAACGCCATTTATGCTAGTGAAAATAAGATCCATATTGATGGTAAAAAATGCAAAAACTGTTTAACCTGTGTAGATTACTGCCCCATGAATGCTATAGTTTCATCAAATGATTATGTAAAATCCTGCATTATTAATGTGGATATTAACTCCTGTATTTTTTGTAAAGAATGTGAATATGTATGTCCTTTAAAAAATAGGTAAATACTGTTGTATATTTTTAATATACTTATTAATTACTCTTTTAGATATTAGATTTTTTAAATAATAATGCATAAATACTATTTAATACTTTTTTGATGATGTATATTAAATATTATATATTAGAAATTCTAATGGGTGAAGTTATGAATAAATATAATGTCGCAATCGCTTTTACCGTAATTTTAGCCGTATTATTTTCTGGATGTATTGGGGGACAAAATTCAAATGATTCAGAAGAAAAGGTATTGACTGTATATGCGGCTTACGGTGGAATGGAGACTATAGCAAAAGAATTTGAAAAAGATACTGGAATAAAAATGGAGTATGTATCAATGTCTTCGGGAGAAGCATTATCTAGATTAAATGCAGAAAAAAACAACCCCTCGTGTGATGTATGGTTTGGAGGAGGGGTTGACGCATTTATAAGTGCTAAAAAAGATGGAGTAATAACTCCTTACAAATCTCCAAATGTTGAATACATTGATAAGAAATTTGTTGATAAAGACTATTATTGGACAGGGGTTTCACTCGTTACAATTGGTATATTGGAGAATGAGGATTTAGTCAAAAAGAAAAATCTTCCAGAACCAAAAACCTGGGATGATCTGTTAAAACCAGAATATAAAGGAGAAATCATAGCATCGAACCCAACAATATCTGGAACTGCGTATTTCACAATATGTGGTATATTACAGATGAAAGGAGAGGAAGAAGGTTGGAAGTACATGGATAAATTGTATGAAAATGTTCCATTCCTAACAAAAAGAGGGTCCGGCCCTAAAAAAAAGGTTACTTCTGGTGAATATGCATTTGGTATATCTCCCAACCCACACAATGAACCAATGAGAAATAAAGAGCTCCCTATTAAGGCAATATATTTGGATAAGGTTATATGGTGGCCTGCACCAGTGGCTATTGTAAAAGACTGTAAACATCCAGATAACGCAAAGGTATTTGTTGACTGGGTACTCTCCAAAAGAGGGCAGGAAGCTTTAATGGCTGCCAGCCCAAGGGTTCCAGTAAGAAGTGACCTTGAAACCATTGAAGGGGTACCAAATCCAAAAGATTTAGACTTTGTCGATATGGACTTTGTTTATTGGGGAGAGAATCGAGATGCTGTTTTAGATAAATGGAAAGAAAGATACCAGACGATTACTACTCAATAAATATACTTTAATAAATTTTTTTAATTATTGATTGGGTGGGACTTTGAAATTTGAAAGAATTATGGGACGTCTCCCGCATTTGGTGGCATTTATTTTTGTAGTATTATTTGTAGTATATCCGGTGTTAACTGTATTTGTGCAGTCTTTTTATGACGATGGATTTACATTAAAGTATTACTTGGAGTTTATTAAAAATCAGTACTACAGCAGCATATTAAAAAACAGTATAATGGTTGCAGGACTGTCAACTTTAATATCGTTATTTTTGGGACTATTATTTTCAATACTTATATTTAAAACAGACATCAAAGGAAAGAATTTTTTAAAAATTGCAGTTTTTTTACCGATAATCACGCCAGGATTTGTAACATCTTTGGCATATGTATTTTTGTTTGGAAGGCACGGCTTAATAACCAATGGAATATTGGGACTTGAGCCTAATATCTATGGTTGGAAAAGTGTTGTTATAATGCAGTCAATTGATTACACTACAACGGCATTTTTAATAATATCCGCTGTGTTATTGTGCATAGATAGTAATTTAGAAGATGCAGCACGGAATTTAGGTTCAAATGAATTTAAAGTTTTCAAAAATGTTACTTTCCCCCTACTTCTTCCCGGGGTATTGAGTGCAGGGCTTTTAATATTCATGCAATCGATGGCTGATTTTGGAACTCCAATTATAGTTGGTGGGAATTTTAACACACTTGCAACAGCATCCTATTTTGAGATAATAGGAAATTATAATACTCACATGGCATCAACATTAAGCATTATTCTGCTGATACCGTCCTTAATTTTGTTTTTATTGTATAACAAGTTCCATAAGGGATATGGTCAAACCTTTTCAAAGACAAAGTCATATTCTTTAAAAAATGGGCATAAGATACTGTTATCCATACCAGCTGTTTTTTTCTCTGTTGTAGTGTATCTATTGTTCTTAGCAGTATTTTTGGCAGGATTTACAAAGGGTTTTGGATACAACTATACATTTACCTTGGATTATTTTATGGAGGCATTACAAAAAGGTTTTCCTGCATTAAAAAACACCATACTCTTTTCTTTGTCATCGAGTGTGTTAGGTGGGTTACTTGGTATGAGTTTTGCCTACCTGGTTGTAAGGGATAGATTTTTTGGTCGTAAATTTTTAGATTTGCTTTTAATAATGCCGTTTGCAATCCCTGGAACATTTATAGGTATTGGTTATTTGCTGGCATTCAATGTTCCACCATTATTATTGACTGGAACGGCGCTAATCATCATATTAAACTGCGTTGTTAGAAAGCTACCATTTTCCTTTAAAACTGGGAGCTCTGCATTACTTCAAATGGATAAATCTATCGAAGAGGCATCTTTGAATTTAGGGGCCGATAGATTAAAAACATTTTATAAAGTTATTTTGCCGATGTTAAAGCCAGCCATAATTTTTAGCATGATATACACGTTTATTACCACAGTAAAAACACTGGGTTCGATAATTTTTCTTATAACTGCGAATACAAAGGTTTTATCGGCAATGGTATTTGAAGCTACCATAAATAGTGACCTTGGGGTTGCAGCCTGTTATTCCATAATGATGATAATGCTGTCGATTGCAGGAATATTCCTTATTTGGAGGTTAAAAGGTGATAGCGTATGGTCTTAAAACTCTCAAATATTTCAAAAACTTATGAAAACACAAATAATAATTATAAGAACTCATTGGATTCGCAACATAGTTCGGTTTTAAATGTACTTGACAATATTAATTTAGAATGTGAAAAAGAGCTTATTTCCCTTTTGGGACCGAGCGGTTGTGGAAAAACAACATGCCTTAGAATTATAGCAGGTTTTGAATCACCAAACAAAGGCAGGGTTTTTTTAAATGATGAGGATATTACACATTTGCCCCCAAATAAAAGGGACATCGGAATGGTATTTCAAAATTATGCCCTTTTTCCCCATTTAAATGTTTTTGAAAATGTTGCATATGGATTAAAGCTTAAAAAATTGAAATCAAATGAAATAAAAGAGAAGGTTAAGGATGCTTTGAATCTAGTTAATTTAGAAGGGTTTGAAGATTATAAAATAGATGAGCTCAGTGGGGGGATGCAACAAAGGGTTGCAGTGGCAAGGGCCATAGTTATAGAACCAAAGGTTTTATTACTGGATGAACCGCTTAGTAATTTAGATGCAAAATTAAGGATAAAAATGAGACGAGAGCTGAGAAAGCTCCAAAGAAGATTGGATATTACCACCATATATGTTACACATGACCAAGAAGAGGCCCTCGCTATTTCCGATAGGGTGGCGGTTATGAACAATGGCGTAGTTGAACAGATCGATACTCCTGAAAATATATACAAATTTCCAAGAACAGAATTTATTGCAAACTTTATTGGTACCATAAATGAAGTTCCAAAGTCTATCCTGGATGATTTAAATATACAGTATGATAAAAAATACAAATATTTTGTTAGGCCTGAGCATATAACTGTTGGAATGGGGGATTTTACTGGGAAGATAGTGGATATTGAGTATCTTGGTAATTTAGTGAGATATACTATTGAATATGATAACAACACGCTAATCTCGGAAGTACACCGAACAAAAACGATTTTAAAAGAAGGAGAGGAAGTTTTATTTGGTATTGAAAAAAATTCTATATTAAAAATTATTTAAGATAAATATGTGTATGCACCAGATCTAAAAACTCGTCAATATATTTTCTATATTTTTCGCTTCCCATATTATTATAATTTATAGTATTATTTTTAACATAATCTATACAGTATCTTTTCCATTCTTTGCAAACCTTGTCATCTACGCCCAATTTCCTCAGTAAATTACAACTGCCTTTTAAAACATAATTTTCAAAATAATTATAATTAATACTATATTTTTCCTTCAAACAATAATCAAAATAATTATATATTTTTAAATTTTCTTCAAGGGAAATATTGTATTTCAATCTTATTTTGTACTTCCAAAGATTATCGATCTTTATATGGAAATCATAGCCTAAACAAAAAGAATATTCTTTATCGTTTTTTGGTTCAAAGAATTCAAAAACATTATCATCGTAAAAATGTGTTATTTTCCTCTCCAAATGAGAAATATGGTTTATATCTGGAATTACACATCCTAAAAAGAAGTTATTTAAATCAATATTATTTAAATTATTTTTGATTTTTTTATTAATATATTCCTTCCCAAGTACCAAATGAGTAAATGAGTTAGGCATGTTATCAATCTTACTTCAGGTGTTCGACGTCATCATCATCTGGAATGTACCTTATGATTTTGTTTCCACTCCTCAAGCCATGGAGTAGAGCTCTATCCGTGTAGTTTAAGATAATGTTCATTAAATCGTTTGAGAAAATCCTTAAATGGCCTTTTGAACACTCCCGCTCATTAAATCTTTTTACATCATCAGTTCTTACGTTGCTTCCCACAATTGCAATAGGCACACTTTCACCAGAATGGATAAGTGTTCCAACAGATGGGGTTGAGTGATCGGCAGTAATTACAACTAAGTCTTCTTTTAAGTCCAATATCGGAGATAAATAACTGTCTATCTCTTCGATAACCTTTACCACTTTCATCGGGTCCTTTTTGTGTGATGATTCATCGATATCTTTTGTGTGGATATGGATAAAGTCATAATCTTTTAGATCTATCCCGATTTTTATGGCTTCCTCAAAACTATCCGCTGCTATGTAGTCCATTTTTAAAAGTTTTGCAAGCCCTTTAAATACAGAACTATTTGCAATAACAACTCCTTTCATTCCCCATTTTTCTTTAAACGAAGGTATTTCTTTATTTTCAGAATGAAATGAAGTAGAATTAGAATCGTTTAATCCCTGACTTTCAGGATATTTACCTGCCCATTTTGTCAATAAAAAGTTTGCAGACTGTTTTTCTCTTCTTTTTCTTTTAATATTTACATCATGATTTTCAAGGATTTGATGGCATTTTAAAAGATACTTATTTAATGCTTCTGCTGTGCTTTTTGCCTTATCAAATTCTATTCTACTATTGCACAGTTCTTTAATGGGGAAAACTTTCATAACATGCCTGTTCCTATAAAATGGATCACTATCTGAAATTTTATCTGAAATCCATCCATTTTCTTCCTTTATTTTCAGAATAAAATGTACATCATAGGAATATTTTAACTCAAATTCATAACCATCTACAAAGTTTGGAATGGAATCCACTAATTTCTCAATCTCATCTATGGTAATATCTTTTGTTCGTCTATCAATAACACAAAGTCCATCTTCATCCTTTTTTACGAATCCAAACGTGGCCCTCAAATAAATACTGTTGTGATCCATTTCAACGTCTTCCCCTAGGGCTTCAATAACGCCCCTTCCGGGAAAGTCCTCTATATTGTAACCCCAAAGCAGGAAATGTGCCACTTCCGTTCCCAAAGGTACTCCTTCTTTATATGGGATCATAAGTCCGGTCATGGCTTTTTCTGATAATTTGTCCAAATTTGGAGTATTTGCATACTCAAGAGGAGTTTTATTATTCAATATACTGGAAGGCCTATCACCTAATCCGTCTAAAAGTACAACAATTGCCCGCATAATACCCCATTTTTAAATAAAGTTTTTAACAATTTCAATATATCTAAAATCTCCCTCATACCCTTTTTTAATCAGCTCCACTGAAGATGGATAAATAAACTCATTCAATATTTTAAGGATTTTATCCTTATCGAATATTACTTTCCCATCTTTATCCCTGTAATTTCCACTAAATACGCATGAAAACTGATTTTTACCCTGCTCCCAACTGTGTCCTATTATTTCCTTTATTTTAGCTCCTTCCTCTACATATTTCACAGGGAGCATAAGTTCAACATCGAATTCTCTACAAATTTTATCATAAACTTCTAAGGTTTCTTCAAGTTGATCAATTTTAAAATCATTATCATGGTGCACCCTTTCCCCACTTATAATTCTCCCTCCCAAATGTTTTGAAATTGGGATTCTTAGAATTCTTAAGTAGGAATGACAACCTATACACGGTGAATAGTACCCATATTTTTTAGAAATAAGCACTGTAAATCTTCCATTTAATGCGTTCCAAAGTTTTGGTTCAAACATGAAATGGAGCGGTAAAAGAGTTTTATCTGTGTATAATTTTTTTATTCTATTGTTTAAAATACTCCAGTTTTTATAACCCACTTCTTTATCTCCATAATCTGTTCCAGTAAATGCCATAATTGGAAGGACAACATTTACATCGTCATTTTCCATGGCTTTTATTATTGCTGCTGCACTATCCCTCCCTGAAAATTCCCCGATTACAATTTCATCCAGCTTAATTCCATTTTCCTCAATTATCTTATATGTTTCATCTGAAAGTGTTAATTCTTTAAATGATTTTTTAAAATCAATATGCAAAATTTCACCTTATTTATGATTTTCCAGATATTCCTTCAACATATTTTTGGTATTCATGCATTCATCGTATTTCATAAGTTCAACAAGCCAAAAATCACATTTATGGTCTAAAAGTCTATCTAAAACTGGTCTCAAAACTTCTATATTTTTTGGTGGAACATGTCCTATATCATCAAGTTCGATATCATAGACATGAACATTATATATTCTATCTGAAAACAGGTCTATAAAGTTTATCCTATCTCGATAGTTTGTATGGCCTATATCGAATGTTATATAACAGTCGGCATAATCCGCAACTTTAATGACATTATCTGGATTCGATGAAAAACCTTTTCTTAAGTTCTCAATGCATAAATTAATGTTTTTCTTTTTTGCATAATCATTTAATTCAGATATATTATTTAATAGTGTGTCAAAATCAGGTTCATTACTACCGCCATTGTGTAGATGTATTGTAAGGTAGGAATGGCCATCTATTTTGTCAATGATATTCTTTAATGTATTTAAAGCATTCGTGTTTTTTGGGTTCCCTATATCTACAATTGGGGCGTGATATCCAATAATATTTTTATTATCGATTATTTTTGGATAGTAGTGGAGACCCCAGTCCATGCACTCAAATTCAAAAGACGGGTTTTTAGAACGCATACACATCCCAATCATATAATCACCAAAACCCCTTTTGTCTATTAAAATATATAAAACTGTCATTAAAAAATCTAATAGCCAATCCCCTACACGATCGTTTGACGAAAAAGAGATGTAAATTTTTTCAAAAAACCTTAAAAATACTAGTTGAGAATCTTAAAGAATAGCAAAATAAGTATAAATTTTAAACAAAACATGTTTATGTAGAACTGGAAGTCATTATCCTACAACAAAAATGACTACAGTCGTTCTGAAATTTTGAGCGAAAATTATATTTTTAATTTCAATTTAAATTGGATTTTTGCTAATTTTATTAAATTGAAATCTTGACGAAAACTTCGTTTTCGTAAATCTCAACGAAACCAAAGGTTTCGTGAGTCTCTACAAAAATTCGAAGAATTTTTGTGAGTTCGACAAAAACCAAAGGTTTTTGTGAATCGACAAATTTCAAAGAAATTTGTCTCGATCAGTAAATCCTTCGGATTTACTTCGATCGACGAAATCCAAAGGATTTCGTGAATCGACAAACCACAATGTGGTTTGTCTCGATAAGGAAATATTTATACACTCTTTCGCAGAACGACTATATATGTTGGATTTTATAATATGATAAATCATGCATGTGAATCATACCTATAGCAAGTATAATATATGAGGGTGAAAATATGGTGACTGTTTCCATAATAGGAGGAACCGGCTATACTGGAAGTGAGCTCTTAAGAATACTTTCCAACCATCCAGAAGTTGAGATTGAATATGTTACGTCAAGAAAAGAAGATGGTAAAAAAGTAACTGATTTGCATACCCATCTAAGAGGACTTGGAAACTTAGATGAGCTCGAATTTAAAAATATTTCTCCAGAGCAGATAGACTCAGATATTGTCTTTTGTGCAACTCCACACGGAGCATCAATGAAAATAGTACCTCAGCTTTATGAAAAAGGTTTAAAAGTTATAGATTTAAGTGGTGACTATAGATTTGAGAATATGGAAACTTATGAGGAATGGTATAAACTTAAGCACACCGGAAAACTTGATGCAGTTTATGGATTACCTGAGCTGCACAGGAATGAGATAAAAAAAGCCAAAGTTGTTGCAAACCCGGGATGTTTTCCAACAGGGGCTATTTTAGCATTGGCACCACTTGCAAAAGAAGGCTTAATTGAAGAAAGAGTAATAATAGATTCAAAAACAGGTGTTAGTGGTGCAGGTGTTGAGGCTTCCCAAACTACCCACTTTCCAAATGTAAACGAAAATATAAATCCATACAAAATTACAACCCATAGACATACTCCTGAAATTGAAAAAGAATTGAACAAGTTAAGTACAGATGGTTTAAAGGTATCATTTACCCCCCATCTTGCACCTTTGACAAGGGGAATATTGACCACGGCACACACTTTCTTAAAGGATGATAGTATAAAAAGAGACGAAATAATCGATTTATACAAGACCTTCTACAAAAATGAACCTTTTGTAAGGGTATTTGAGTCTGGAATGGTCTCTTTAACAGGGGTTAGAGGTAGTAACTTCTGCGATATTGGAGGATTTGAAATAGATAGGTACGGAAGATTAGTTGTAGTTTCAGCTATTGATAATCTGGTAAAAGGAGCAAGTGGACAGGCAATTCAAAATATGAACATAATAGCAGGATTTGATGAAAAAGAAGGTCTTTTCACGGGAAGTTTAAGACCTTAATTATTTTTTATTTTTTTTCGGTTTGGCCCTATCTGGTGACTTCAAATCTTCCTGCTGAGGAATGCTTTGGTAGAGCTCTTATTCCAAGATTTTTTAGATAGTTGTAGGTGTGAGTGTCTTTTCCGTGAATAAATATTTCCCCTAAATCTTCAACCGTGTTTATATCTATAGATGCATAAAATGAAGGATACACCACCACATTCAAACTATTATTTTTGGCTTCTTCAACATGCTTTAAAAAACTGAATCCCTCGTATTTTACTTTAATGGCATTTTTAGGATTTAAAAGAAGTAAATTTGTTCCGCCACCTCTTGATGGACATATGACTATGGAATTTTTAACCGATTTTTCCACAATACCTTTTAAATTTTCTTTTTTTAGTAGTGGAACATCTGCAGGGGTTATTAATACAGAATTTTCTTTTATAGAATTGATGGCATATTCAATGGCATGATTTAGATCTTTAATATCATTCTTCTCAAGGATTGGTACCATACCATGTTTTTCTGAGAATTCCAATATTTCTTTATCCTTACTGACAACATAGCAAACATCACAACAGGATTTAATACCTTCATATGTATCTAAAACCATGTTTTTAATTAGTTCTGCCCTTTCTTCACGACTTAAAAAATCTTTGAGTCTTGTTTTTACACTGTTGAGTGGTGAGACTGGTATTAACGCTGCCAACATCTTATATCACTAATTTAATTTTCTGAGTAAAATGTAGATAGTTATAATTAGTTATAAAAAAAGTCTTGCATTTGCAAAAGCACCTAAATTACCTGTTTCCCCATGTCCTGGAAGGATGTTATTTACCCTTTTTTCAAAAGCTAATCTTTCAAGCCTTTCTACCGATCCCCTTAGTTCGGCAAGGTTTCCTGTTGGTAAATCATACCTTCCGACACCGTATGCAAATAACGTATCTCCGGTTATGAGGTTATCTTCATAAGCCAGGGTAATTCCTCCTTTTGTATGTCCAGGGGTTTCTATAACGTCTATTCCTAATTTATTCAGCTCCTCGGTAACTTCATTGACGGGTATTATTTCTTTTGGAGGTATGAGCTCGTCACCAAACAATGAAGCCACTGTAACATTATCTCCTTTTTTTAAGTGTTCAATCTCTAAACTGTTTATTAAAACAGGAGCTCCGAAATGTTCCTGAAATAAATAGTCACTACCGCAATGGTCATAGTGACAGTGGGTGTTTATTATATAATCGATTCTATCGGCTAATTTTTCTATTTCTTCTTTCAAGAATTTAAAAGTCCTTGGAGTTCCAGGATCAACTAGTATGTTCTTTTTTCCAGTTATAAAGTAAGTATTTGAATCAAAACCTATTCCATTCAGCCTGTAAATCATGATTTCACCTAATTTTTCATTTTATCTTAAATGGACGCAATCTCCTGTATTGACAATTTCTACTCCTTTTTCGGTTTTTAGGCGTATTCCGTTGTAATCAATATCTAAAACTTTACCTACAATATCTTCTCTAGAGGTTGTGATTTTTACGATTTTTCCAAGGGTTTTTGAGTATCCATTGTATTTTTTCAGTAGTTTGTCGTCATCTAAAAGCAGGTTCTTTTTAAAGTTGTTCATGAATTTATTCAATATTTCCATCCTATCGAATTCTTTATTTTCCAGGATTTTTAAAGAGGTTGCAATATCCAATATTTCTTCGTTTATTTCGTTGTTAATATTTATCCCAACACCTAAAACTAAAAAACTATTTTGGAGGTTTATTTCGCTCAATATTCCACATATTTTTTTATAGCCTATAGAACATCTGGTTCTGTATGGTGTTTGGCATGATCTCGTTGTGTAGATATGACGGTTCGGATTTATGAGAATACATGTTTGAAAATTAGTTTTTGAGGTGTCCACTATAACGTCATTTGGCCACTTGATCCCAAAATCTTTTTTTGAATATGTTTTTAGAGTTTCTACTGCAGATATTGAAGCTAAATAGTTCATTTTTTCATAATTGCATCGATTCGAGGCAAATTCATTTAAATCCATTAAAATAGAAAAATATAGCCCCCCAAAGTTAGAAAACCACGTTCTTCCAAGCCTACCTCTCCCGCCGGTCTGTGTATCTGCAACCACTATCAAGTTCCTTCTGCCGTCTTTCCCAAGTTTGTAACAGTATTTGTTTGTTGAATCTACTTTTTCCAAGTGTATGATCTCAAAATCCACAGTATCCCTGTGTTGCGTTTTATATGCCTTATATTTGGATCCAACCAAACCTTTTAGAAAAAGGTTTGGATTCCAAAATCGGATACCTCTTCACTTCGTGAAGAGATATATTTGAGCTGGCGGATTTCTATAAAACCAAGTCTTTTACTTCCAAACCTTTTAGAAAATCGAGACAAATCAAAGATTTGTCGAGTGATTTGGGGATCCAACACCTTTTATAAAGGGGTTGGATGTGAACAACTAATAATTCTCCACCACATTCAAGAAGAACATTTCTGGCGTAGTTTTTTTAACTATTTCTGGAAATATGTATATATTGTCCTTTAAATCTTTTTTTAACCTTCCCACAACTAAAACAACATCTCCTTTGTTGAAGTTGTTGAGTGTCTTTGCCATGCCTTTAAATCCTGTAACTCTTACATCTCCTGTAAGGTCGTCTATAGTTAAAGAACAGAAGTCCTTTAGCATGTTGGAGTACTTTGATATTACAACACCATAAACAGCCACCCTTGAAACTTTACCGTATTTTTCACTCATTAAGTAGTTTGGTTCCCATCTGCCCTCTGTTGCTACAAATTCTCCGCTTTTTAAAGCATCTATTGGTATTCTTTTTGCAGTTAATCTCATGTTACCCCTTTAGTCCACTATTTTATCTTTACTCGACAAATTTGAAGAATTTTGCGAGTCGGCAAATCCTTCGAATTTGCTTCGAAAACAAGCTAAAAGCTCTGGATCAGTATCATTTAAATCCAAAAAGATATCTACAAAAATATTTATGCCCTTGGGGGTTAATTTGGATGTTCCAAGAACCATAAATACATTCCCTACTTTAAATTCTATATTTTCATTATTTGGAGTATTGGATGTACCATAACTTCGTTTAGATATTAGTATCGATCCGGTTTCATCTTCGAGCTCTACTTTTTCATGGTTTCCAACGCCCCCTAATATATTTACAACCTTGCCGATTAAAGCGACTTTTTCATCAACTTCATTTATTTCATCTATTTTTTTCAACTTGTACATGGTATCACTAATTACGATGGCGTTTATCCTACATACTACTATTACATTTGTTATTCTTTATTTTTTGAAATCGAGATAAATTCTTCGGATTCCCTAACGATGCATTTGTTCTTGGCTAGATTATTAAATTCTGAAATTGGATCTGTCTTATCCCATTGTCTGGTTTTAAATATCAGATTTTTTGTATAGTCGTCGTAGGTAGGTATTCCTTTTACAACAACATCCATCCCCAATAGAGTTTCAGTTAAGTACGGTAGTATATCCTCGTCATCCAGGATGAGCTCTTTTAAATATTTGAAATCCAGAACATTGGTATTGTTATTTAGTGTAACCCTTATGTTCCCAGTGCCGTCATCAATGGTGACATTACACAAAAATAACCATTTTAAGTTTTCATCCTCTTCACTTACTTTATTTCCACATTTACAGATAGCATAACCTCTTTTAAGGATCATTTTTTTGTTACACTGGCCACATATTGGAAAATATGGCTCTTTTGAATGAAGTGCAATTATTATTCCCCTGATCTCCGCACCTATATTTTCATTCAGCTCCGAAATATTTTTTCGAGAATATGAATATTTTTTTTCCATTATTTTGTGGACTAGTTCTTTAAGTGGAGGTAAATCTGATTCAACTTTTGATATTTTGCCCCCTCTACCAATTGACAGATGGATTCTATCTTTGTATTCTTTTGGAGAGTATGCATTTTCTATTAGGATGGCATCCCCTTCATCTATACCTTCGATTAAATTTATGTCGTCTCCCCAAAGTGATAAAAGACCTCTTCTGGTTCCATCGTTTACAATTATATTAACTACTGGACTTCCATTAACTATTTTCTTCTCAAAAATCTTTTCGACCCTTACAATGGCATTTATTTCCACCATTTTTTCTAAAATATCGCATAAATTAATGGTTTCAACCTGTACTGTAGAGGAGTTCAGAGCTTCCGGTTCCGGTTCTTCATTTAATATACTTGTTAAATCCATATCATGATTTTTGGCCATCTTGTCCACCATATAATAATATAAATATATGTTAATTAGATAATAGTACCTATGAACGGCATAATTTTATTAAATCGATTTATCAATATTGATTTAAATTATTTAACAACTATAATAACTGTAATATAATATATCAAAATTTATTTATATATTATAGGCATAATGATATATTTAAAATTCGCTTTTTGGTGAAATTATGATAGGAACTCCTCTTTTTTCAAATGCTAAAAAGATAGTTTTACTTGGAAGTGGGGAATTGGGCAAAGAGGTTATTATTGAGGCCCAAAGATTAGGAATAGAGTGCGTTGCTGTTGATAGTTACAACGATGCTCCTGCAATGCAGGTGGCACACAGAAGATATGTAATCGATATGAAAGATGGGGATGCATTAAAAGCCATTATTGAGAGGGAAAATCCTGATTATATAGTTCCTGAGATAGAGGCTATAAACACAGATACTTTAAAAGAATTGGAAGATTCTGGATATACGGTAGTTCCAACCGCAACTGCTACAAAACTGACTATGGATAGGGAGGGTATAAGAAGATTAGCAGCAGAAGAACTTAATTTAAGGACCGCAAATTATGAATTTGCAAGTTCTTTAGAAGAATTAAAAGAAGCAGTTGAAAAAATAGGAATACCTTGTGTAGTCAAGCCAATTATGTCATCATCAGGAAAAGGACAGAGTGTAATAAAAAAAGAAGAAGATATTGAAAAATCATGGGAAATGGCAAAAAGTGCAGCAAGAGGTATTGGAAGTAAGGTCATAGTTGAGGAATTTATAAGTTTTGACTACGAGATAACTCTTTTAACTGCGAGAACTGCTGAAGGAACCAAGTTTTGTGAACCTATTGGACATATACAGGTGGATGGAGACTACCATGAAAGCTGGCAGCCACACCCAATGAATGATTCAGTAAAGGCTAAAGCTCAAGAAATGGCTAAAAAAATAACTGATGCCTTAGGCGGTTACGGAATTTTTGGTGTAGAATTATTCATTAAAGGAGACGAAGTCATATTCAGCGAAGTTTCCCCAAGACCTCACGATACAGGAATGGTAACAATGGTTACCCAAAAAATGAGTGAGTTTGAAATACATGTTAGATCTATTTTAGGGCTTCCAGTAAATGTGGATTTAGTTTCCCCTGGAGCAAGTCACGTAATTAAATCCGATATTCAAAAATGGGCCCCTCAATATGATATTTCAGAGGCTTTAAAGGTTCCAAATACAAAAATAAGATTATTTGGAAAACCTGTGGCTAAAAAAGGAAGAAGGATGGGTGTAGCTTTAGCAACCGCTGAGGATGTGGAAACTGCAAGAAAAAATGCAGAAAAATGTGCTCATTTAGTTAAAATACAGTAAATCCTTTTATCATCACATATTTTTTTATTATCAAATAGAGGACCACTATGGCCCATATTACTATTACTGCAATACCTTCTTTTTTACGAAACTTGTAGTTTAATGGGTAAAATGGTTTACTGCCCATTGGGGTTAAGCTATCTCCTACTATATGGGATAAGTAACCTAAACCTATGGGGATTGCATAATGGTAAAAACCATCGAAATTTACAAGATATTGTGAAATTACAGTAAGGGCAATCCAAACAAACACTCCTATTGCAACAACCTTACCAAGTAGTTTGTCATTTGTAACCATTATCAAGGAAAGTAATCCTGCCATTATTGGAGATATTGAACCTATTTTATAAGATGTAAATCCTAAAATAGATGAAACTACGATCAAACCTAAAAGTGTATGTGTTATCCCCCTGTGATTTGCAAAATATGGTATTAAATATAGTATTAATATAGAAACTGCAGCTATAAAAAAGCCTAAATCAAAAAATTTGGGCTTGAATATGTAAACAAGTATGGAGATTAAAACTAGAGCTCCAGATATATACAACCCCCTCTCTACAATTTCAGATTTTACATCATGGTCTAAGTCAGGATACAGAGCTCCAGCAATAACTAAAAATATCTGTTCTGGAGACGAAATGAAAGGTAATCCCATCATTATACCAAATATTACATGCCCTTTCCAGTTCATTTTGATCACAAATTAGTTGATAATATAATTTTTTAGTTTCTTAATGTTTAAATATTAAAATTTGTTGTAGCTGAATAGTTAATATATCTATCCATTAAAAAAGAATAAAGCATTAAATAATAAGTTATACAAAAAAGACAAAAGAGATTGATATTTATTTAAATCAAGCTCTCAGCATCTACTTTGTTTTTTATCTTTAAAATGAGCTCAGGCATCATTGTTGTTATAAATGAAGTTTCCGCATTTTTAACTGCTTCTTTATCGTTTCCATTGCACCTATAAGCATTAATTCCATTTTCGTTTAGTATTTTAACTGTGGATTCTTCAACCCAGCTGTTGGCATCACTTATATAAACTTCCTCTGGTTTCAGTACATCAACCAAACCCCATGAAATGTACCTTCCACCTAAAAGCCCCAATTTTTTACAATCGTAATCTCTTTCTATATCATCCAACGTTTTTCCAACATTTAATCTATTGTAAAGCTTGCTATTTCTAACTGAAACCCAATGGGCATCTCCAATAAGGTAGTCTCCGAAGGTTTTTGGATAAATCAAACTTTCATTTTTGTAGTTTAGGAATTTACAACTTCTTGTAAGTGTTATAAGCTGACTTTTATCTATTATGTGAGCTCCAGGATTGTTCATAATTTCTTCTTTTATTATTCTTAGAACTCTTGGAAGACCGAAATTACCTCTTCTGGCATCTTTTGGAGAATATCCACACATGTATCCATGATGGTTGCCACTAAATCCCGTTAATATGACGTTTAATCCGCTTCTCAAACCTATTCTACATTCGTTTTCATAGGCCCCGTTGGTGGCTACAACGCCTCCTTTAACTAAAATTCTTGAAACTGCTATGGCTTTTGCAAATGCTTTAAGGTTATCCTTTGCTCTGTTGAATGGTCCACCTTCTACAACTAAAACATCTACGTCAAAATCAATGCAGGATTTTAATCCAGTTATTAAATCCTCATACCCGTCTCCAATGTGAAAGATACCTTCAAGACCTTTTCCGTATTTTTTTGCAGCTTCTGCAACAACTTTCATCTCATCTAAAGGAGCTCCATGTTCGTCTCCACCTTGCTCTTCAACTACGTTAATACAAACTGTAGAAGAAAGTTTTATCCAGTCTTCAAACTCATTGGAATATTCTTTTTCTTTTTCTATCAGTCTTTTGTGGATTCTGCCTTTTGGACATCCTTTATATGGTGGTCCATTGTAGTAGCAATCCCCCACACAATGTGTTATTTCTTTTGGGAATCTCATAGGTCCGTATTTCCCAAAATGGTCTAAATCAAGTGGAACCTCTGTGTTTTCATATACTTTTTTCATAACTTCTACAGGAGAAATTCCCTCTTTTTCCCCTATATCTGCCAATGCATAGGCGCAAACATGTATTGGGAACCCCATATAATCTGTCAACATACAGTTTTCTATAAATTGACTAAGACTTAAAGAAGAAGCGCAGGGACCTATTCCAACTTCTATTAAGTCACAACCCAATGGAAACTTTCTTAGGTTGCTTCCTAAAGTCTGGATATCCTCAATACTTAAGCTGTCAACGGTATCGACTATATTTATAATATCTTTTTCTTTTAAACTACCTTTATTGAGTTTTTTAACTATAAGTTTTCTTAGCTCTAAGGCACAATCCAAATCCTTTATAGCGTTTTTTATAAGGTCTTCCATAATTTTCACCAGGTTATTTTTTAGCCACCTTTTGCCAATGCTTCATAACATCCCACAATATCGTTTAGTTTAAAGGAATAATTGGTAAATACGATTTCTTCTGAATTTTCTTTTATTTTCAATTTTATTGTATTTTTATCATTAGTAAGTTTCACTTCATCCCAACTATAAAATGCTGTGTCATTATATACGATGCCTTTTTCGTAAAATTTTATGTCTTTGTAGTTTATTCCAAATAAAATACCTAATCCAATAAGTAATACTACCATACCAAAGATAATTCTAAAACTATCAATATCTGTTATTAATCCATAACTCATTAGCAGATACTTTAAAAACACCAGAAATATTCCAAATGATAATGCAAAAGTTAAATATTTGCCATTCATCGATCTGTATTTTATCTCATACAAAAACTTCCCTTTATCATATTTTCTTATTTTATACAATAATGACCCTTTAATGTATAACAGGGGGATAATTACTAAGAAGAATGAAATATCATTACCTATCGTTCCAGCGTTTAAAATCCAAATGGCAATATAAACAATAACAAATATTAAAGTTAATTTTTTAAACTTGTTTGGGTGTATTCCTATCATTTATATCGGCCCCTTATTTATCGATAGAGAGTATAAATACCTATAATTGCTGTTGAACTATTATTTCTTTTGGAATGTTTTTTATTTTCAATACTGTTAAATCGCCATTGTTGATTTTATTCACTTCTCCCCATTCATAGTATGCAATTCCATCAATTACGATTCCCTTTTCGTAAATTGTAATTAATAATGAATATTCGAAATTAAATCCCATAAACAATGGTAATAAAACCATACACACTATTAATATTTCGATTATTAAATAATAGTAAAATGGATTAATTCCCACCATATTATCTCTCTAATTTACTCAATATGTTTTTATATAAAACAATTTTCTTTGGAATGTATTCTATTTTTATTTTCATTTTACTCCCTTCTTCATCCGTATTCAACTCATCCCATGTATAGAATGCAGTATCCCCTAAGACAATGCCCTTTTCATAAAATTTTATAGGCGGTTTCCAAATAATATAGTTCCCTAATAGATTATATATAAAATCCAATATTATGAGTATTAATAACAACCATGAAGGTATTATATTTTGATAATACGATATAAGCGTAATTCCCAATATTATAATTATAAATGAGTCGTATTTTAATTTAGATAAATTTATTTTACCCTTGTGGATTAATTTACCCTTATTTATACTCTCTATTTTTATAAAGGAATAAACGTAAATTGTTAATGATATAAACAAAATTGTGGTTAGAAATATTATAACTAACGAATCCATACGAAGAAATACTGCAATAAATAATACAATAAACGAAACTAAAACAATAAAATTTAATATAAGTGGATCCGTCCCCCTCATAATTTCCCATATTTTATTATATTTGATTACTTATTATTAATTTCTTATTTTTGGCGTTAAACCCATCTCTCTAATTAATTTGAGTACATCATTTAAATTTCCGGTTTTTGGATTTCCCACCCCTTTAATATTCATGGGATGGTTGTCAGGTATTACTGTAGCTATATTACTTGCACCTCCCATTAATGCAAATTGCACCAATTCCGCCCCTATCGTTGGAGATGGAGATGTTATTCTTATGTCTGGGAACATCAATCTTACAATGGCTATAGTTTTAGCCTGTTCTAATGCTGAACACCTTGGATGATTTTCCATTGGCGTATCTTTGTATGGGTTGAACCCCATTATTGGAATTTCGCCTACTCCTAACTCTTTTAAAAATAAAAGATGGTTTACTCTGTCCTCGTAGCTTTCCCCCATTCCAATTAAAAGACCAGAAGATAACTCTATATCATGTTTTTTTACCATTCTACAGACTTTTATTCTATCTTTCAGTTTTTCCCCGGGTTTTACCTTGTTGAATAATTCTTCATTTGTAGTTTCTAAGTTGCAGCAAATTGTATCTATGTTGTATTTTTTCATTTCCTTTATGCATTCTTCAGTTAAATCTGCTCCAGCATTAACTAAAACTTCTAAATCCGTATTTTCTTTAACTATTTTTAAAGCCCTTAAAACCTCTTTTCCCTCATAACCATGGGCAGATGAACAACTTACCCTTTTAATTCCTGATTTTTCAATGGCTATTGCAGATTTTTTTATTTCTTCATCAGTTAGTTTGAATGGTTTAACATAACCTTCTGAAGAAGTCCCTGCTGCAAAACCGCAATAGGCACATTTGGGGGTCACTTCACAGATGTTTGTAATGTGTATTGTTGATGTAATTTCTATTTCGTCCTTAAAAAAATTTCTAACTTCAGAAGCAATTGAAAATAATTTTAAATAATCTCCGTAATTTTTCATTTTAAAAAGTTCTAATGCCTGTTCCTTAGTTATTAGTCCGTCTTTGGCATCTATTTTCCCATCTTTTAAATCTTGAAAATTATCTTTTATTTTTGTAAATATCATTATGCCCACCAAAATAGCCAAATATAATGGATAAAATTTTTTAGATTAAATAAAATCCTTTGGGTTTACTTCCCTGTATAGACTAGGATTTTCGTTGTAGAACTTTAAATAGTAAAGAGAGCGTGCTGTTACACTTTAATTTTCACCTAGTTACTTCAAAAATGAAAAAAGTAGTAGTTATTTGATATTTAAGTTATTTAGAATGTTTATTTTTTAAGTTCGCAGCAGCATGATTCTTCTTCTGCAGCATGCTTTTCAAGAACTTTTAATGCTGGAGGAAGGATGTCTGACAATGGACCGAAGCACATACTGTCTGCTGTACCGGTCAAAGCTTTTGGATCTAAAGTTTTTTCCATGTTGTTAATTCCTTCTTTTCTCATTAATTCTAAGATTTGTGTGATTGCTTCATCAGCCATCATTTGAGCGAAGTCAGCAGGAGCTCCTAAAATTTTTGTAACTGCATCTCTGTAAGCTAAGACAGCAGCGTAAACTGGTGCGGTAACAGCTGAACCCATGTCACATACTGGGCTAATTAAGTTTGCAGGCATTTTATATGCTGTTCCTCTTGCTTCTTTAGCTATGCAGTACATTTTTTCAACAGCTTCTTCTGAAGCGTATCCTTCTGAGATGAATACTTGTCCTTTCATTTCAGGAACTGCTCCTGGGTGGTATGAGATAATATTTAAGTCGTCTCTTCCTAAGTCTTTGAATATTTTTGCAAATTTAGGTGTTGGAATAGTACATGCGTGTGTTACAATTGCACCTTCCTTTATAGCATCTACGAATTTTTTAATGATTGCTGGCTGGCTTCCTCCTTTTGGTAACCATGTGATGATTATATCTGCATCTTTAACAGCTTCAACATCGTCGGAAGTTACTTTTAAACCAACTTTTTCAGGGTGTACGAAGTGTATGCAGCCTTTTGGTGGTTTTGGTACTTCTTTTGCCTTAGCCTTAACAGCATCTCTAATAGCAGGCATTACCTTTTCAGGTTCTCCAGCTAAGTGAGCTTCCATAACTTCTTTTGGGTCAAATTCATCGATGATAACGAGACCTGGTTCTTCTGCAAAGCAAGGGTCTGAAACAACAACTTCATCAATTTCATCAACTAAGTGTAACAATTCTGCCCCCATTGTAATTGTTGAATGAGTCATTGTAATTTCAGGGATTCCCACTTTTTTTGCAACTTCTGCTGCTCTTGCAAAGTTTGTAATTCCACATGCAGCGTGTGTCCTATAGCATCCTGCACCTAATATTGCTACTTTCATACTCCACCTCATTGTATTACAAAATATGATATTTGTATGGTATATTACTATTGATAGTATTATATTATATAAGTTTAACTATTAAATATTCTAATATATTATATACTTCTATTTAAGGTTTTCAATAAAACTAATAGCCCTTATCGGAGCTCCATCGACATCTCTAATTTTTAATGGTAACCCTACAAAGGTAAAATATTTATTTTCCAATTTTTCCAAGTTGTTTAGATTTTCAATTATGAAAATTCCATTTGAAAGTAATTCTTTATGGACTTCGTAATTTCCAATGGATGCACAGTCAACACCAACAGCTTTTGGGCTAATATTTAATATATCGTCCAGATATGGTTCAATATCTATTTCCTTTTCAAAGTATTCCTTTCTTCCCCAGTATTTTGATATATTGGTGTTTATGAGAAGAATGTCTATTTTTCGAGTTTTATCTGCATGTAGTTGATTAAGAAATTCATCTAAATTTTTAATATTTACACAAAATCCAGTGCCTATTACTATATCCTTAGAATCACCTTCAATGTTATTATTGTCGATTCCAACGTGTTTAGGGTAATCTATATGGGTAGAGATGTGGGAACCAAGTTTAATCTCCGAGATTGTATAATTTTCAACATTTAATGGATTTAGTTTAAATTCTGGATCTCCAGGGTATGTAAAATTGGTTATTTCATGAGATAAGTCGATTATTTTCCCTTCAAACATATTTTAGCCCCTATGGTGTTGATGATATTCTAGTTTTAAGTCCTCAATATCTATAGTTGTACAATATTTTTTATAGGATTTTGCCATATTTTTAACAAATTAAAATTTATTATGGTACTATAATTTGAAATTTAAGATAGGAACGATATATGTTCTTTCAAGTTTGTTGTTGGTAAAAATGCAAAGAATTCCGAGAACAACTAAGTTTTAGGTATTAGTTTTATTGATATCAATTTAGGGTGATAGTTTGAGATACGATTTTCATACACACACCGTTTTTAGTGATGGTGAGCTCATACCTTCAGAGCTCGTTAGAAGAGCCATGGTTCTAGATCATAAAGCTATAGCAATTACCGATCATGGAGATGCAAGTAATTACAATGAATTAATTGAAAAAACGATCTTGGCAAAAGAAGAGTTGAAAAAATATTGGGATATAGAAATAGTTGTTGGGATTGAACTTACACACATTCCTCCAAAGTCCATACCTAAAATGGCTAAAAAATGTAAAGATTTAGGGGCTGAAATTGTGATGGTTCATGGGGAAACTGTAGTTGAACCGGTGCAGGATACGACAAATTATTATGCTTCAATATCTGAAGACGTGGATATTCTAGCTCATCCAGGTCTTATAACTGAAGAAATAGCACAAAATATAAAAGAAAACGAAATATTTTTCGAAATAACTTCTAGAAAGGGGCATTCACTTACAAATGGCCACGTTCTTGATGTTGCAAGGAAATTCGATATACCTACTTTAATAAATACCGACACTCACGCCCCAGAAGATTTAATTGATTACGAATTTGCAAAAAAAGTTGGATTAGGCTGTGGAATGAGTAAAAAAGAACTTGAAGATTCACTTACAAATAATCCTAAGGAGCTCTTGAAAAGAATTATTGGATAAACTTTACATTTAAACTAGATTATTATTAAAATCTTTATTACAGCTCTATTTAAATTGTAATTTATTGGTTATAACTAAGGTGATTCTATATGGATAGAAGTATAATTTCAGAAATAGTTGTTGATTTATTCAAAGAGGCTGCAATATACTTGCCAGAAGACGTTAAAAATGCATTAAAAGAAGCTGAAGAAAAAGAAGAAGGAGTTTCAAAGGATATTTTAAGTGCAATAATAAGGAATAATCAGATTGCAGAGGAAAAACAAATACCTCTTTGTCAGGATACGGGAGTTCCAATCGTGTTCTTAAAAGTTGGAAAGAACATAAAAACAGATGAGATTATCGAAATAACCGAAGGAATTAAAGAAGGTGTTATAAGGGCTACGAACGAAGTTCCATTAAGGCCAAACGTAGTTCATCCTCTAACAAGGGAAAATCTAAAAACCAACGTTGGATTAGGCGCCCCATTTGTAAATATTGAATTTGATGAAAGTTTGGACAGAGAAATCGAAATAATCGTTTTTCCAAAGGGCGCAGGTAGCGAAAACATGAGTGCACTCAAAATGCTAACTCCTGCAGAGGGGATTAATGGAATAAAGAACTTTGTTCTTGAAACCATTGCAAATGCTGGAGGAAAGCCGTGCCCCCCAATTGTTGTTGGAGTGGGAATTGGTGGAACCGCCGATGTATCATTAAAACTTGCAAAAAAGGCACTTTTAAGAAGTATCGGCGAAAAAAATAAGGATGAAAATATTGCAAAATTAGAGGAGGAGTTATTAAATGGGATAAATGAATTGGGAATTGGTGCTATGGGATTGGGGGGTAAAGTTACCGCATTAGATGTTTTTATTGAAATAAATGGTTGTCATACTGCTTCTCTTCCTGTTGGTATCTGTATTCAATGCTGGGCACATAGAAAAGCTAAAAAGAGAATTTCCCTTTAGGCTTTTAATTTATAGTTATTGTATGTTAAAAGAGAAATTAATAATGATCATTATTGATACTATAACTTTGGTGGGTAAGATGAACGAAATGAATGAAGAGAAAGTGTTAAATGAACTAAAAAAATACCAGGAAATGGACTTAAAATATGAAGAAGGGAGAATATTAGGTTCAATGTGTACAAAACCACATCCCATATCAAGAAAAATAGCCCAAATGTTTTTTGAAACTAATTTAGGCGATCCTGGACTTTTTAAGGGTACTAAGCTTCTTGAAGAAGAAGTCATAAGTATGATTGGAAAATTTTTAAAAAACGAAAATCCTTTTGGATACATTATATCTGGAGGAACAGAGGCTAATCTAACTGCAATAAGGGCAATGAAAAATGTTTCAAGATCTAAAAATAATGGAAAAAATAATGACAATAAATTAAAGGTTATAATTCCCGAAACAGCACACTTTTCCTTTGAAAAAGCAAGAGAAATGATGGACTTGGAAGTAATAAGGCCACCATTAACAAAATATTACACCATGGATGTTAAATTCATTAGAGATTTTGTAGAAGACAACCATGTTGATGGTATTGTGGGAATAGCAGGATGTACTGAGCTCGGTACAATTGACAATATCAAAAAGATATCAAAAATAGCAGAAGAAAACGATATATTTTTACACGTTGATGCTGCATTTGGCGGTTTTGTTATCCCATTCTTAGATAATAGATATAAATTAAAAAATTACAGCTATGAGTTTGATTTTTCACTTGGTGGAGTTTCTTCAATAACTATCGATCCTCATAAGATGGGTTTAGCCCCTATTCCAGCAGGTGGTATACTATTTAGGGATATTTCATTTAAAAAATACCTGGATGTGGATGCACCGTATCTTACTGAAACACAGCAGGCAACACTGGTAGGGACAAGAACTGGAGTCGGTGTGGCTTCCACATGGGGAATAATAAAACTTCTAGGAGAAAAAGGATATAGGGATGTTGTATCCCAATGTATGGATAAAACATACTATCTTGTGATAAGGGCTAAGGAATATGGGTTTGAACCAGTAATCAATCCTATTCTCAATATTGTTTCTATTAAGGACGAAAATCCAAATAAAACATGTGAAGATTTAAGAAAAATGGGATGGTATGTATCAGTATGTAAATGTGTAAATGCCTTAAGGATAGTGCTGATGCCACATATTGAATTGGAGCACATAGATGAATTTTTAGAAAGTCTTTCGTCATTAAAGAAAAATTAAAGCTAATGTGAAAATTGAAATACTTAAATTGGTTGTATCTACAATTCGTGGAAACACTATAAAAATAATAAAATAATAATACGTAAAAAAATAACATGAATTATGGGTATAAGGTGAAATAATGAAGATATATTTGAATGGAAAATTTGTAGAAAAGGAAGATGCAAAAATCTCTGTTTATGACCACGGTGTATTGTATGGTGATGGCGTATTTGAAGGTATAAGGGCATATGATGGAGTAGTTTTTAAATTGAAAGAACATATTGACAGATTGTATGACTCTGCAAAATCCATACTTTTGGAAATCCCCTTGAGTAAAGAGGAAATGGAAGATGTGGTAGTCGAGACACTTAAGGTAAATAATCTAAAAGATGCCTACATAAGGCTGGTTGTAACAAGAGGTATTGGAGATTTGGGACTTGATCCAAGAAAAGCATTAGAACCTACTATTTTCTGTATTGCAGAGCCTATGAACCCATTACTTGGAAACGATGGAATAAGGGTAATAACATCTTCAATAAGAAGACTTCCTGTAGATGTTGTTAATCCTGCAGTAAAATCCTTAAACTATTTAAACAGCATTTTAGCAAAGATTCAGGCAAACTATGCTGGAGTAGATGAAGCGTTCCTATTGGATAGTGAGGGTTATGTTGCAGAAGGTACTGGAGACAATATATTTGTAATTAAAAACGGAGTTATTAAGACACCTCCAGTTTCATCAAGTGTTTTAAGGGGCATTACAAGGGATACTATAATTGATTTAGCAAAAGAATTGGGATATGAGGTTTTGGAGGAGAGGCTAACACTTCACGAACTTTATGTAGCTGATGAAATATTCATTACAGGTACTGCCGCTGAAGTAGTTCCGGTTGTTGAAATAGATGGTAGAAAAATAAACAATGGCGAGATAGGAAATATTACAAAAACATTGGCTGAAAAATTCGAAAGTATAAGAACAAAACTCGGTAGAAAAGTTTACTAAAAATTCACTAACTTTTTTTCGAAATTTCTAAAACAATATAGATGGGCATAATGTGTTATTTAAGCACTATATACCTGTAGAATATTAACATCCATAGGAGCACCGCTATCAGCATCAAAACAGATAGTATTGCAACAGATGGTGAATTTCCAACCACTATTGGAATTGGACCTATCATTACTACTCCTGAAAATTGAATATCATTATTTTTTGAGTTTTCATCATCCTGAACTCTATTTTTATCTGGAAGAATCATTCCAATAGTTAATACCAAGAATCCAATTATGATTAAAAACATCCCAAATGTTATAATAATGGGTTTCATAAATACCCCTTTTTAAAATTTTAAAAAGAAAATAAGTATGGTTGAAAGGTGCAAGCCCCTTTTCAAACCCCGTACATACCTATTCACTCCGTTCATAGGTATTGTTTCTATTATCTTTGAGAGTTTAACGGATAGTTAGGGGCTTCGTTTGTAATTAACACATCATGTGGATGGCTCTCTTTTTGACCACTTTGAGATATTATTACAAATTTAGCTTTTTCATGCATTTCTTCAATGGTTTTAGCTCCACAGTAACCCATTGATGATCTTAAACCACCTATTAATTGGAATATAACGTCACTTGCAGGTCCTTTGTAAGGTACTGCTCCTTCAATACCTTCTGGAACTAATTTCGCATGTTTCATATGGCTTTGGAAGTATCTGTCAGCTCCAGCACCTACTCCACCAGACATTGCACCTAATGAACCCATTCCTCTGTACTGTTTGTACTTTCTACCGTTAATGGTCATTAATTGTCCAGGTGCTTCGTCAGTTCCTGCTAAGAGACTTCCAATCATAACTGCATGAGCTCCTGCGGCAATAGCTTTTGCAATGTCTCCACTGTATTTTATACCACCATCTGCAATAACCGGGATATTGTGCTCTCTTGCAATATCTGAAACTTCAGCAATGGCTGTAAGCTGAGGTACCCCAACACCAGCTACAACCCTTGTTGTACATATTGAACCAGGTCCAATACCTACTTTTAGAGCATCTGCACCTGCTGCTATTAAATCTTCAGCAGCTTCTTTTGTGGCAATGTTTCCAACCACTAATTTGGTATTTGTTCCTTCCAACTCTTTCTTTAATTTTTTTACGTTATTTACTACATTCATGTTGTGTGCATGGGCACAGTCAATTGCTAAAACGTCCACTTCTGCCTTTATTAAAGCCCTTGCTCTGTCAATATCGTTTGGACCACAGGCAGCTGCAACTAAGAGTCTTCCTTTCTCATCTCTTGCAGCGTCAGGGTGTTTTTTCCTTTTTAGTATGTCCCTCAGTGTTATCATACCAATTAATTTTTTGTTTTCATCCACAATAGGAAGTCTTTCGATCTTATTTTCGTACATTATGTTTAGAGCTTCCTCGTGGGATATGTCTTTATCCCCTAAAACAACGTCCTTTGTCATCACATCCCTTACGGGGACGTTATGGTCAGGTATAAATCTTAAATCTCTCGTAGTAATAATCCCTAAAAGTTTTCTATTTTCATCGACCACAGGTAAACCACTAATTGAGTACTCTTCCATTATTCTCTCAGCATCTATGACTTTGTAGTCAGGGGAAATGGTGATTATATCCCTTACAACAATATCTTCGGCCCTTTTAACTGCAATAATTTGGTTCACCTGTTCTTCAACTGTCATATTCCTATGTATTACTGCAAGGCCTCCCTTTCTTGCCAAAGTAATGGCCATCTCCTTTTCAGAAACTGTATCCATCGCTGCAGAAATAATAGGAATATTAAGCTTTAAACCGCCCAAATCCACAGAAAGGTCTGCATCTTTTGGCTCAACATATGATCTGTTTGGAACTAGCAAAACATCATCAAAAGTGTACGCCTTTTGAGCATTAAGTATTTTATCCAAAAACAAGATAATCACCTGATAACCTTTTTCATATATTAAGTAAATTAATATATATAGTTTATACTTTATGGTTTATCACAATACTGCAAGAAAATTCCTTCCGTTTTAAAATCCTTCGAGTTTTTGTCGATAAGCGAGAGGTGGCCATAAAACCTAGGTTTTCATTTAATATTGGTGGTTATATGAGTAATATGGACGTATTGAAAATAGCATCCTCTGAGTTAATTAAAGGGAGTAAAATGCTTGGGAAACATTGCAAAAGATGCGGATTTCCACTTTTCGAAAAAGGTGGCAAGATTTACTGTCCCGTGTGTGATAGCAGGGAGGGTGAAGAAAAAATTACTAAAAAGATTGAAGATGAAACAAAAGCCAAAACTAAATCAATCTCTGAAGTTTCCGTTGTAGATAATAAAATAAATTATTTGCTGGAAAGGTTAGATAAAGAAACAGAAATAAATAGAATCGTTGAGATAGGAAATGCTTTAAAAGTTTTAATTGAAGTTAGGGAAAAGTTTGATGGAAACTAAAATAAGGTATTTACTGGAAAAATAGGATAATGAAACAATACCTATGAGCAAAGCGAATAGGTATGTATGGGGTTTGAAAAGGGGCGAAGCCCCTTTCGTTGAGATAGGAAATGCTTTAAACATTTTAACTGAACTTAGGGAAAAGTTAGGTGGGAAATAATTTTACCATAATCAAAAGACGGCATATTTAATAAAAACATTAATCGTTTTTGTTCCCGCTAAGGTTTAGAAAGGACGAGCTCACTATATGGTCTGTCTAAACTATTCAATTTTAAAGTAGGCCTATATTTCTATTTTTATCACAAAAACCTAAAATTTAATTTGTTAGTTTTTATTGTTTTTTTATTTAATTGTTAATTATTTTAACCGCATTCCACTATAAAAGTGTATAACTTACAGTAAATATTTATCATGGCAAGTAAATATTTATATCTAATAAGATGTTATATGGGAGTAAGGTAAAATCATAAAAATAAAGTTAGAAGTGTGGAAACATGATTCAAAAATGTATGGTATGTGGAAAAGAATACGATATTGATGAAATAATCTATAGTTGTGAATGTGGCGGGTTATTGGAAATTAAATATGATTATGAACAAATAAAAGAAAAAGTTTCAAGAGAAGGTCTTAGAAAAAGAGAGATAGGTGTTTGGAGATATCTCGAATACATGCCAGTAAAAGACCCAAAAAAGATAGTTACACTTCATGAAGGTGGAACTCCATTATACAAATGTGATAACCTTGCAAAAGAGCTCGGTTTAAAGGAGCTCTATGTTAAAAACGAAGGTGCCAACCCAACTGGAAGCTTCAAAGATAGGGGAATGACAGCAGGGGTAACAAGAGCAAATGAGCTCGGAGTAGAAGTTATAGGATGTGCTTCTACAGGAAACACTTCCGCATCATTAGCGGCCTATTCTGCAAGAAGTGGAAAAAAATGTATTGTATTGTTGCCTGAAGGAAAGGTTGCACTCGGAAAACTTGCACAGGCAATGTTCTACGGTGCAAAGGTTATACAAATTAAAGGAAACTTTGATGATGCGTTATTGATGGTTAGAAAACTTGCAGAAGATAAAAAGCTCTATCTCTTAAACTCAATTAACCCATTCAGATTGGAAGGTCAAAAAACAATAGGTTTTGAGATCTGCGACCAGTTAGATTGGGAAGTTCCTGATAGGGTGATTCTCCCTGTAGGAAACGCAGGAAACATAAGTGCAATTTGGAAAGGTTTCAAGGAGTTCAAAGAAACAGGAATAATAGACAAACTACCAAAAATGACAGGAATCCAGGCTGAAGGAGCAAAGCCAATTGTCGAGGCATTTAAAAAAGGAATGAAAACAATTACTCCTGAAGAACATCCGGAAACAATAGCAACTGCAATAAGGATAGGAAATCCAGTAAATGCGCCAAAAGCTCTTGATGCAATTTATTCATCAGGAGGATTGGCTGAAAGCGTAACCGATGAAGAAATAACTGCAGCACAGAAATTACTTGCAAGAAAAGAAGGTATCTTTGTTGAGCCAGCATCCGCATCATCAATTGCAGGACTTATAAAGTTGATTGAAATGGGAGTAATTGACAAGGATGAAAAAATTGTATGTATAACAACAGGAAACGGTTTAAAAGATCCTGATGCAGCAATAAAAGCAAGTGAAATGCCTGTTGAAATTGAATGTGATATGGAAGTTTTAAATAAGGCGATAATGGAATAAAAAACGCGAATATCTTATAAACCTGATTTCCGTAGAGTTATAAAAAAGGTAAGATTAATTAAGGGTAAGATAAGGTGAAATTATGGAAAAGGTTGTTAAAGGTAAGGCATGGGTTTTTGGAGATAACATAGACACTGATGCAATACTTCCTGCAAGATATTTAGTTTACACAACTGAAGAAGAACTTGCAAAGTATGCAATGACTGGAACTGACCCAGAATTCCCGGAAAAAGCTCAAAAAGGAGACATAATTGTAGGTGGAAAGAACTTCGGTTGTGGGAGCTCAAGGGAGCACGCTCCAATAGGTTTAAAAGGTCTTGGAATATCATTAGTTATAGCAGAGAGCTTTGCAAGAATATTCTACAGAAACTCAATAAACATTGGACTCCCTCTCTTAGAGTGTAAGGATATTTCCAAACACGTTAGTGAAGGAGATATTTTGGAAGTTGACTTAGATAGTGGGGTAATAAAAAACTTGACTACAGGAGTTGAATTAAAAGGTCAGAAACTTCCAGAATTCATGATGGAAATATTAAACGATGGCGGGTTAATGCCTCATTTAAAGAAAAAGTTAAAAAGCTAATACATTTGGATGAAACCTTTTCTAAAGGTTTCATGTGAGATATTAAACGATGGCGGGTTAATGCCTCATTTAAAGAAAAAGTTAAAAAGCTAATACATTTGGATGAAACCTTTTCTAAAGGTTTCATGTGAGATATTAAACGATGGCGGGTTAATGCCTCATTTAAAGAAAAAGTTAAAAAGCTAATACATTTGGATGAAACCTTTTCTAAAGGTTTCATGTGAGATATTAAACGATGGCGGGTTAATGCCTCATTTAAAGAAAAAGTTAAAAAGCTAATACATTTGGATGAAACCTTTTCTAAAGGTTTCATGTGAGATATTAAACGATGGCGGGTTAATGCCTCATTTAAAGAAAAAGTTAAAATCTTAAGCACCATTAAAGTTATAGTTAAAGGTTTAAGTACTATGAAGTAATGTAATATAATATGTCCCATCCTCTGGGATAACCTAGGATATCCCCTTGATAAAAAATATAAACAATTCGGAGCGAAGCGAAGAGTAATGAAAAACCGTAGGTTTTTCATCTGATTTCTTTTAACTTTTTATTATCCCATATGGCTAAAACTAAGTCATTTTGGTCGATAACAATTTTCAAGTTTTCAAATTTTTGTTTTTTAAAAGTTTTTATATATTTTAAGTTAGTCATTTGGTTTTACTATATATATTTTCATCAACGACTATTAATGCACAAATAAAAATAATAAGTGAAATTATGAGCGATCCAAAAAATATTGTTTTAAAAGAAAGTGAAGAATTTGAAGGTTTGCCTGTGGAAGGACCGTGGTTAGAAGATGATATCGATTTAAAGGATATTGTAACCCAATACTATGAAAAAATAGGTTTTCAAGCTACACATTTGGGGAAGGCTGTTGAGATATGGAAGAGAATTGAAGAGATAAGAAAAAACGAAGAAATAGTTGTTTTTATGGGATATACTTCCAATATAGTCTCTTCAGGATTGAGAGAAATTATAGCATACTTAGCCAAGCATAAAAAAATTGACGTAATTGTCACAACTGCAGGCGGAATTGAAGAAGACTTTATAAAATGTTTAAAACCTTTCGTACTTGGAGATTGGGACTTAAACGGCTCTTATTTGAGAGAGAAAGGAATAAATAGAATAGGAAACATTTTTGTTCCAAATGACCGGTACGTTGAATTTGAAAAATACATGACAGAATTTTTTGAAAGACTCTCTGAAAAACAGGAGAAAGAGAATAAAATAATATCTGCAAGTGAGCTCTGCTATGAACTTGGAAAATTTATGGATGAAAAACTTGAAATGCAGTATAAAGAAAAATCCATACTCTACTGGGCGTATAAAAACAACATCCCTATATTCTGTCCAGCTATAACCGACGGTTCAATTGGGGATATGCTTTACTTCTACAAAAAAGAAAGAAAATCCAATTTACAGATAGATGTTGCAAGCGATATAGTAAAACTAAATGACATGGCAATATATGCCAATAAAACGGCATGCATTGTTTTAGGAGGTTCCCTTCCAAAACACAGCATTATAAACGCTAATTTATTTAGGGAAGGGACGGATTATGCCATATACATTACAACTGCAGTACCTTGGGACGGTTCTTTAAGTGGAGCTCCTCCAGAAGAAGGAGTCTCTTGGGGAAAAATACAGGCAAAGGCAGATTATGTTGAAGTATGGGCTGATGCAACTTTAGTATTTCCAATGCTGGTTTACAGCGTATTTAAATGAAATCCGAATTATTCAAAATATATCCAATACTTTGCCCAAAACTTATTCCTCCGTCACCGTTTGGAATTCTGCTGTGGTACAAGAACTTAAATCCTTCTTTTTCAATGTTGTCTTTTATTCTTTCAGAAATTAATTTATTGTAGGAAACTCCGCCAGTTAGTCCTATATACTCAATTCCAAGGCTATCTGCATTTTTTATGGCTATTTTAGATAAACCATCGGCTAATGCCATATGAATATAGTATCCAATGTATTCGCGGTTAAATCCTTCTAAAAACATCTCATAGCAGTTATAAACTAAATCAGTTGTATTTAAAACATTATTTTTTATTTTTATGTCGTTTTCTACAGTATCCATACATTTTTTAAGCTCGTTCTTTGAACTGGATATAAAATTCTCGGCAACAGATTCCAGTCTAATGGCGGGCTCACCATCGTAAGTTTTTTCATGACATACTGATAATAATGCAGAAATTGAGTCAAGTATTCTTCCACAGGATGTTGTTTTACTGACGTTTAGTTTTTTATCCAGCTGAAATAAAATAAGCTTTAAATCCTTATCGCTGAAGTTGCATTCTTTCATGAATTTGATTAATTCTTCTTTATCCAATTTTTTATACAATATGGATAAAAGCATCCTTAATGGATACTTTGTTGCAAGATCTCCGCCAGGTTGGTACTGCTCTTCCAGATGCCCTATTCTTTTCATTTTATTGTCTTTATAAAGTAGGAGCTCTCCACCCCAAATATTCCCATCCCTTCCATAGCCCAATCCATCAATTGCTATTGTTATATTGTCCTCAAATATGTCGTTGTCACCCATTAAAGAATAGGCATGACTTTCGTGGTGCTGAGCTCGGAAAACCTCTACACCATATTTTTCCCCCAATTCATATGCAAGTTTAGTTGAGTTATATGTGGGATGTAAATCGCATACAATGGTGTCTATTTTATTTGTGTTGGTTATGCTAATCAAATTGTTCACAGCATCCTTTAAATATTGAAAAGTTTCGTATTTTGAAGTATTACCTATGTATTGAGTTAAATAGAACTTATTCTTTTTAACAAGGCATGCTACAGAGTTTAATTCAGGACCTACTGCTAAAATATTTTTCTCATTATTTTTAATCAATAAGTTGTTGTTTACACTCACAGGTTCTGGAGCATACCCTCTTGACCTCCTTAAAAAAACCATCCTATTGTTTATCTTTTTTAAAACGCTGTCGTCACATCTATTCACTATCTCTCTATTGTGCAAAAGAAAGTAATCTGCAATACTATTTAGGCTTTTTAAAATTTCTTCGTTTTTTATGGCCATCGGCAAGCCAGGCAAGTTTGCAGAAGTCATAATATAGCTTATTTTTTCGGTATCCTCAAACAGGAGGTAATGTAAACCTGAATAAGGCAGCATGACACCAATGGTATTTAAATCTGAGACATACTTTGAAAAATATTTATCGTAGTTTTCGTTTTTTTCTAAAACTACAATTGGTCGTTTAGGAGATTTTAATGTGTTTAGTTCCATTTCATCGACTTTTGCATACTGTTCCAAATATTCAGGCTTGCTCATTACGGCAAATGGCTGGGACGGCCTATTTAATCTTTTCCTTAGCTTTAAAACTACTTCGTCATTATCGGCAGCACATACTAAGTGGGTACCTCCAATTCCTTTAACCGCCAATATATTTCCTTCTTCCAAAAGTTTCACCGCATTTCGAATGGAATGAGAAACCAGCGAATCCGAAGGATTCGTACAGTTTCGAATGGAGTGAGAAACCAGCGAATCCGAAGGATTCGTACAGTTTCGAATGGAATGAGAAACCAGCGAATCC
Source organism: Methanothermococcus thermolithotrophicus DSM 2095 (assembly GCF_946463545.1). Classification (NCBI taxonomy): domain Archaea; kingdom Methanobacteriati; phylum Methanobacteriota; class Methanococci; order Methanococcales; family Methanococcaceae; genus Methanothermococcus; species Methanothermococcus thermolithotrophicus. Next base: position 887,745 of record NZ_OX296583.1, read on the forward strand.
GAAGGATTCGTACAGTTTCGAATGGAGTGAGAAACCAGCGAATCCGAAGGATTCGTACAGTTTCGAATGGAATGAGAAACCAGCGAATCTGAAAGATTAGTATGGTTGTTTATCGAATTATCTTCTTCGAATAAAATATTTCCTTCTTTATCTGTTAAAAATACCTTGGGGCCGCATTTTGGACAGCATGTAGCCTGGGCATGGAATCGCCTATCCATCGGGTTTTCGTATTCTTTTAAACAGTCGTCGCACAATGGGAATTCTTTCATTGATGTATTTTCTCTATCGTATGGGAGTTTTTCAATAACTGTAAATCTTGGACCGCAGTTTGTGCAGGCTATAAATGGATATTTGCATCTAACGTCGTTTTTATCCATCATTTCCTTTAAACAGTCGTCACAGATTGCTATATCTGGAGGTATTGTTCCCTCTTCATCTTCTGGTGATTTTTCACTTTTTTCAATACTAAAATTATCGTAAGTGCCTACCAAATCATGCCCAATATCCTTTATTTTTATTTCATTAATTTGAGATAGTGGGGGTTTTTTGTTTTTTAAATCATTTAAAAAACTTTTTATGCTGTTTTCATCCCCCTCGACAACTATTTCAACGTAATTTCCCATATTTTTAACGTATCCTTTTAAACGGTTTTCTTGGGCTATTCTGTAAACAAAAGGCCTGAATCCCACTCCTTGAACTATGCCCTTTATGATTATGTTTTTAATGGCCATATTATCCTCCAAGTAAATGGATAAAATTCTAATTACAAATATAGTGATGCGCAATTTCAATGAACTAAATAATACATTAAAATTAAATAACTGTAGTGAATATGCCCATGTTTCAATTTAGCAGTATATATTTACGTTCAAATAAAATTTACCTACATTTATTAGTTAAGTAAATAATGCACACCACTATAAATTTAACTGCTAAAAAAACAATGTTTTTTATTATACAAACTAACTATCAAAATAAGTATTATATTATGAGTTCAAAAAACTATCGAAAAAAATATAACACATATCATTACATTCATAATTTTTTTTAACTTTAAATCATTATCATTTATATACTAGTTATGATAATATAATATCGGGGGAATTTACCTAATACCTGAGTATAGATTCGTAAGAAGTCTACCACCAAGTGGTTAGATAAATTGATTCAGGGAGGGGAAGTTTGAAGTTACGCTTGTAGGGAATGCGTAAAAACTAAAATGGATATTATTGTATGGGGCAAGAACTTCTGCCCCATGGTAGAGGTGTTAACTGGTGCAAATACATTTCTTTTTTCTACTTCAACACACCTCCTTTTTAAATCTCTCTTTTAAAATATTGATATCAAATTTAATATAAAATATAAAAAATAGTTTATTTATTTAAAAATCTTCTATATAAGCAACCAGGGTAGTTTGAACATCCTAAGAATTCTCCTTTTTTGGTTTTTATCATTTTTAATCTTCCACCACACCAAGGACAGGTATAATCATCAATTTGCTTTCTTATTTCATCTATAACTGAGAAACCTGTGGTACACAGCCTCTCTCCATTATATCTGATAATACTATTTTTGGTATCTACATATATCAAATAGTTTTCAAATAGTGTAGTATCTTCTAAATCTATTATTATTTTGTTGTCATTAACTATAAAACCGGGTGTGATTTCCATTTTGGTTTTAAGTGGAAGTAACCAATACCCTTGCCCTGAATAGTTGAATAGTTTTGATTTATATTTTAATCTACCAATTAACCAGTTGTAATCTCTGTTTGCAATATACTGGGCACTTTCTTCAATGGATTCAAACATGTTTCTATCTTTCATCCTTTCTAAAACTTCTTTGGTGTGTTCATCATTTTTATTGTATTCTTCGAGTAGTGTTTTTTTAAATGTGTTTATAAATTCTTCCTTGCTAATTTTAATACATAATAAAAGTCCATTGAATCCATTGGCAACCACGTATTTTTCTTTTCCTATTATTTCATTTCTATCGAATTCAAAGTAAAGCCTGGCGTTGATGAATTTGTTACCGTTGTTTGAAGTTCCTTTTTTTAATATGAATTTTTTCCTACAGTTTCCAGCTACTCCATAGTGGAAAACAGGTTTTTTACCATTTTTAAGCCCTACAATGGATATAAGCCCTTCTGGTACTTCCCAGTTCTGATTCCAGGTTTTTTTACATAGCTCTGTAACATTAAAATGTATATTGCTAGGTAAAATTCTAAATAATTCGTCCATCATAATTTCACCTTTAAATTCATAATAATTTAAATAATAATTAAATGGGTTTTTGAATTTCTTCAAAGAGCTCTTATTTTAAATGTCTTTGAAAACAGGGTGATAGTTTTTAGACATCTAAAAATACTGGTTTAGGCAATTTTTCGTTTTCACATTCAATAACCATTAAATAAGGTTTGGAATTTTTCAGATAGTATTTAACGTTTTCCCCAATATCTTCGATATTCTCAATATAGACATTATCGATCCCATAAGCATCTGCTATTTTATTGAAATCCGGATTTTTTATATCTCCAAAAACGTTTAATCGATTGTTTTTCATAACTATAATAAGTATTTTTAAGTTATTTTCTGAAATCGTGGCTAATTCCTGCATATTCATCTGGAATCCGCCATCACCATTTATTGAGACTACTTCTCTATCAATTTTGTAATCTAAACATCCAAATTTAACTCCAATGGCACATGGAAGTCCAAATCCCATGGTTCCCATAGAATGGGATGAGATGATATTTCTCGGAGCTACACATTTTTTTAGTAAAGATACAAAAACCGTATGGTTTCCAGCATCTGTGGTTATTATGGTATCCTCAGGTAGATTTTTAATTATTTCATTAATCTTTGAGGAATAATCGAGTAAAACCTCGATTTCACAACCTTTCACTTTGTTTTGGTCTCCTAATTTTATGTTTTTATAATTTTTTGCTTTATCATCTATTTTTAACTCTTTAGAGGTGGTTTCATTAACATTATAATCCAAACTATTTAATTCTTCCATTAAAACATTAATTTCATTTATATTGTTGATTTTAACCTTTAAATCAATTATCTTTGGAAAAATTCTATCCCTAATGCTTTCAGGTATCGTGTTGTATGAAAAACTAGCTCCAATTGAGAAAATTGCATCACATTCTAGAAGATAGTTATTTGCTAAATAAGTTCCTCTTCTTCCAACCAATCCTAAGCATTTTTCATTATTTTCATCAATAACGCCCCTTGCAGGATAAGTTGTTGCAATGGGGATGGTACTGTTTTTTAGTATTTCATTTATTTTTAACATTTCTTTATACGATAACTTTCCATAAATACCTTGACCTATAAGTAATAATGGTTTATTAATGTTTTTGGTTTTTATTATATGCTGATAGGTACTATCCTTGCCATCAATATTTTCATGAATGCTGTTTCTATGGGATATATTATAGTTTTCCAAATTTGAATTTAAAACATCCGCTGGAATGTTTAAATGAATAGGTTTTTTACTATCCAGAGTTTCGGAAAATGCCTTTTCAAAGTAGTTAATATCGCCAGAATCTATGAAGTATCCTTTATATATATTCAAAAAATCCATCGGCATCTCTTGAAAGTAATTTTTATCTAAATATTTGCGGTTGCATCTTCCGGTTATATAGATTACCGATGAAGAATCTTTATATGCCGTTGCTATTCCCGTTGTTAAATTGGTAGCTCCCGGACCTGCAGTGGCTAGACAAACACCTAAATAGTTTGTTATTCTACTGTAACCATCCGCTGCATGAGCTGCGGCCTGTTCGTGTCTAACCATTATATTTTTTATGTCGGAGCTCTCATTTAATGCATTGTATAGTGGTAAAATTTGTTCTCCAGGGTACGAAAAAACTGTTTTTATATTTTTTTCCTGGAAGAAATCCAAAATGGCATTGTAAAATTTCATATTATCACTATTTTTAAGTATATTTTATTTCATTTTCAATCCTACGGATTTCTTTTTCCCTGTTTTTCCACCAATTCCTACTCCATATTCTAACGATTTTCCAGCCTTTCATTTCTAAGAACTTCTGCCTATACATATCTCTTTCTTTTGCACTTCTTGAACTGTGGTATGTTGCACCGTCGCACTCTATTCCTAATATGTATTTATCCTCTTTTGGATGTTTTATTGCTAAATCTATCCGGTATTTTGAACATCCAACCTGAGTGTAGGCTGTATGCCCTCTTTTTGTTAATTCATCATAAACTTCCTCTTCAAATGGGCTATCAAATTGTAATTCATTTAATTTTTCAATATTGCAAAGTGAATTCAATATTATTTCGGCGTTTGCATAGTCTCCATTAGATATAAATTTCACATACTGCATATATTTTTTTAGCAATTTTGGACCTTCATTTTTTAAATTTTCAACTTTTAATTCATCTGGTTCAATTGATGTAATTATTATCACTTTTTCCTTTGCCCTCGTTATTGCAACATTTAGCCTATTTTCTCCACCAACTCTACTTAATGGTCCAAAATTATACCTCAATCGACCATCCTTGTCTTTTGCGTATGCCGTTGAAAATATAATAATATCCCTTTCATCACCCTGAACATTTTCAATATTTCTAACAAATAGACTCATATCTTCATTGTCTTTTTTAAGATTTAAGGATTTTTCATATAGTATCCTAAATTCATCATCCTCTGATGCTTTTCTTTCCAGTTCATCTATTATTAAATCCCTATGCTCAGAATTGAAGGTAATTATTCCTATGGATTTTTCACTGTTTTCATTTAATAGTTCATAGACTTTTTCAACAACTTTTTTAGCTTCCACATAGTTTTTTCTATTTTCCCATCTACCATTAACTTTTATAAATTCAAATGGTCTTCCTCTGTGTTTATTTGGTGAAATTGCTATTTTACCATTATAGTAAGCATAATTTGAAAAGTTTATAATCTCTTCATATTTTGCCCTATAGTGGTATGACAATAACGCCGTTGGACATCGTGTTTTACAGAGCTCTAACAATGACTTTGCTTCGAGCTCATCTATACCTTCAATTTCATCATCATCGTCATCAAAGGAAGCCTTGAAAAAGTCAGTTGGTGGCAATTGTTTCTCGTCCCCTGCAATTACAAATCTTTTAGCCCTATATAGTGATGGAAGGGCGTATTCCATAGGCATTTGCGAAGCTTCATCGTATATTACAATATCAAATAATCCCTTTTTTAATGGGAATATTGCTGAAACTACATCGGGAGTTGTCAGCCATATTGGGATTATATCTAATACATCATTTTCATATAGTTCTATTATTTCTTTTAGTGGTTTTCTTCTTCTTTTTTTATTTGCTTCATAAGGTATTTTGTTTTTTGCTTCTTTACATGGTGCAATGTTTTTTAGTACTGCGTTTAAATGTTTCTTTGTTTCTTGGAATTTTTGAGAATATAACTCATTTAACTCCTTTTTAATATCTTCATAATTGTCTATTTTTTTGACAGTCCTGAATACTTTTGAATTTTTCTCTATATTGTCAATCCAAATATAATAATAAGTGTTTAAAATATTATCCTTATCGTATTTGCTCAAATAATCAAATAATATCAATTCTGCATTATTTTTTAAATCATCTTTCAATGTGTCATAATATCGTATGTCATCAAATTCATCAGTAACATACTCTAAAATTTCCATCATTTGATTATTTCTCAATGTTTCAACATTGTTGAAATATCCAGATAGCACTTTTAAATTTTGTTGATATTGTGTATGCAATTCTCCAAAACTTTTTAATTTATTTAAGGTTCTTAAAATTTCGGTTTCATTGTTTAGCAATTCTTGGAGCTCGAATTTCGGTTTTAACCTATAATATATTTTCCAAATTAATAATTCGTTTAATTTTTCCTCTTTCCAATTTTCAATTGTAGTTCTGGTTAATTTTTCAGGAATATTAAAATTGTCATCCAATGATTCTAATGATTTGTAAATTTTATACAATTCCTTAAAGCCAATATTTGATTTATTTTCTAATTCCTTAACTATTTTTTCGGAGCTCCTAAATTCTGAATTGAATAATTTCGATATAAATTTTGATACAAATAATTGTTTAGAATATTTACCATATGTTATTAAATAAGTTTCATTCTGTTTTAGTTCATTATAATTAATTTGAGAGTTGTCGGGGATTATTAGCTTATCCAATATTTTCAATTGACTTTCAAAACTAGATATTTTATTTTCTAGAATTTGGCATTCTAGTTTACCACCATTAAGCAGTTCAATCAACCTTTGAATATCTTGCATATAATTATAAACTTCATCTAATAATTTATGATTATATTCTTTTTTGGTGTAGTTAGGTATTTCAAAATGTTCAATGGTTTTATTCAATTTAATCAGTTGTTCTAGTAATTCTTCAATTTTTTCTTTATCAGTGTATGCTAAATCTTTCCAATTTTTTCTTAATTGCATAATACCATTGCCATATTTGGCATATGGTAATAATTTTTCCAATTTACTTAGAGAATCCATTACTTCATCATATTTATATTTTAAAAAAATATTTCTAAGTTTAGATTCTTTTACAATATTGTTTTTATCTTTATTTTTAGAGTACAGTTCAAAAAGAGAGAGCCCACATTCATATTTTTTTCCTAAAATCTCTTTTAATTCATTTAATTCTTTTATTTTTTCATCAATTTGGTTATTTATTTTTTGTAGTTCATAATCATTATAATAATTAGGAATATCGCACTCATTGATAATTTTTTCCATTTCTTTAAGTGTATGATTTCTATCTCGTGCATAATCTTCAATTAATACTGCATTTTTAATCCCTACTGCATCTAACCTATTTTTTACCACATCAAGAGCCGTCTTTTTTTGACATACCATCAAAACTTTCTTTTTATCCTTCACAAACTGACTTATTAAATTAACTATTGTTTGTGATTTCCCAGTTCCCGGGGGGCCATGTATTACTATTCCCTTATTATTTGAGTTAACAATTGACATTATACTGGCTTCTTGACTTGGATCAATGTCCGATATAAAATATTTTTCATTTTCACTAATATCGTCAATATCTATTCCATCAAATTCATAATCTGAATTACCGTTTAATAAATAACTAATTAATCCCAAATCATCTAATTTCATAAGTTTTTCATAGTCTTTTGCAATGGCATTTGAAAATTGAACGAAAATTCCTAATATCATATAATTTCTTATTCTAAAAATTTTCTCATTATTTAAGTTTGATAATATCTTCATAATCTTTGCTGTTTTTTGATTTAAATCAGTTTTTTTTATTAACTTGGTGTTTATTATCCCTATCTGGTCGTTTTCATCTACCAACCTAAAAATTTTCTCATCATTTAAGTTATCAGAAAATTTTTCAATGGTTGCTTTTGGTAATTCATCACTTATAAGGATATATTTTGACAATACCTCTAGAATCTTTGCTATTCTTTGATTTAAATCGATTTTTTTATTAACTATGATGTTTATTATCTCAATTTGGTCGTTTTCATCTATTGACTGCCCTAAATATTTTTCAATAGCAAATACTAATGATTTATTAAATTGAATGCCCATATCAGTTTGAGGAGTTAATTTAATTATCTGAGTCTTTCTATTTGTAGTTAAATCTACTGGAAACAATAATAACGGTGCTTTTATGGTTGCATCTCCAATTTTCCCTTCGATAAATGGATATCCAATATATTCCACATGCATTCCACTCGTCCTTTTTATCAAATCTGCCTCTTGGTCGATTTTTCGCAATTTTTTATAAATCTTTTCTTCATTATCCCTTCGTTTTAGATTTTCCTCAGTCGATTGTTTAAATATTCCAATTTTAAATAAATCATATTCTTTACATGAAATAGTGTAATCAACCAAGGCCCCCTCATTGAAGTTATACTCACAGAGCTCCGATAGGTCAAAGAATTTTTTAGTCAATTTTCCTAAATTTAGTGTTTTATTATTTCGTCTGATATTTACTAATCTATCTCTATATTTCGATAGAATATTATCCATATATTCCCCCCCTCATAGTTTTGTTAATATTTATTAATACAATAATCAATTTTATTTTTATTTAGAATCTCTTTTATACGATATAATGTATCATCATAGGTTAAGTTTTTATTTTTCAGTTTTTTCCCCAATATCTTTCCAACGTCGTCATCTTTCCAGTTTTTTATTAAAAAGATATTCGAACCTTCCGTAATTATTGGATCTTTTAAAATATCGTCCCTATCTCCGTCTGTGATTCCTATTATTTTTATCCCAAATCTAGCTAAAATGTCTCCACAAATTGTTGTTGTATCGTCCCCTATTGTTATAACTATGGGGTTGGTTTTATTTTTTATATACTCTAGCACGTCTTCTCCAGCATGATTTATGATGATAACTTCTCCCCCCTTTTTATCGTTTTCATTTTTCTTTGTTATTTTCATTTCTTTTTTATTTTTCTTAATATTCGGAGGATGTCTTCTTAAAATTCCAGTCTTTATAATGGCTTTTTCTAAATTGATTTTACCGAGTTTCTCAACACCATGCCATTTAACTTCCCCATTTATTATATCCACTATTTTTCCGTCTTCTTCGACTATGGTTATGTTATTTTCAAGGGCTTTTCCAATTATTATTCCATTTAGCATAATCGTTTCGTTTTTATCTACCCCATGAACTTTCCTAAATGTTTTATTGCCATCTTTCCATGTATTTAGTCCTTCACTTATGCAACTTTCAACTTTTAAATTTAATTTTTCAGATAGGTAATTTATTAAATTATTTAGTTTATCTGAGTTAGTAGCATTATTATCCCATATTAAAATTGTTCCGTCTTTTTCACCGGGTCTTTCTATCTGTATTATTGGTTTATCAACATTCGCCCTGCTTACAACTATTTTTCCAAAGGTATGTCCAGTTTCCTTTGATTTACCATAGTTCATTAAAATTAAAATATCGTTATCGCTTAGTTTTTTTAAACACTGGGATGGCACCATTTTTTCAGATATATCTATAATATTTTCTAAATTGTTATCGATAACCGCCACCCTTCCCATCGTACCCCCTAGTTTAACCTTTAAATATGTGGTTTCACTGAATTCTTCCAGAAGTTTTAAAATCTTGGAAGCATAACCGCTATCTATAATTTCCGGTCCATGAATTACTACGCCTATTTTCATAATATTCCTCAATGCGTTATTATGGTCGTTCCACTAAGTTATGTGGTATTATTGTATTGAAAATAGCCTCGAATATATTATGCAAATATATTTGGAACGACTATATTTTAAGTTATTTGTCATCTAGTATTTTTTTGAGTTCTTCAAGCTGTTTTTTTGTTCCAAAGGCGCATATTATATTATCTTTATCCAAAACAGTATCTGGACCTGGATTAACTAATAGTTCATTTCCTTTTTTTATTGCCAATATTGTGGCACCGGTTTTTGGTCTTATTTTAGACTCATAAAGTGTTTTACCTACGATTCCAGATGTTTTAGGTATTTGAAACTTTCCTATTTCCATATCTTGAGATGTATCCATCAAACTACTTACAAAATCAAAAACTTCAGGTTTTAAGGACATTTCTGCTATTCTTGAACCGCCGATATCGTATGGTGAAACTACTCTATCCGCCCCAGCTTTTAGCAGTTTGTCAACTGTGTTCTTATTTTCGGCCTTGGCTACAGTGTATATATTTGGATTAAGTCGTTTTGCAGATAGTGTTATAAAAACATTTTCAGCATCTGAATCAACGACAGTAATCAATCCTTTGGCCCTCTCAATACCTGCCTTATATAAAACATCGTCAGATGTTGCATCCCCGACTACATATATTAGGTTAGGATACTTTTCCAATATTTCATCAACAGTTTGCTGATCTTCATCTATGACAACAAATGGAACTCCTGCATCCTTAAATTTTTTAGCTACGACTTTTCCAAATTTCCCAAAACCGCATATTATGTAGTGGTCACTTAATTTTTTCAACCTATTCTGCATTTTTTTCAACCTTATGATTCTTTTAAACTGCCCCTCAATAAAAAATCTTGCAATACCTGAAAAGGTATATGCAACAGCACCGACGCCAGATACAACGATAATTAATGACAGCAATTTTCCTAAAAATGTTTGAGGAGTTACATCCCCATAGCCAACAGTTGATACTGTTATTATGGAGACATAGAGTGACGTAAATAAATCCCATCCCTCAATATGCATCCATCCAATGGTTGCAAAAATAATAATCATACCAATGGTAATTATTCCAACTTTTATCTGATTTAAAGCTTCCATTTTCTCATTCCACAACTGTGAAAGTTAGTTAGTTATATTTATATTTTATGTTTATATCGCTCATTCGCAGATAATGTAGTTATTCAACATAATTTTTTAAAATTCCTATGCCTTCGATCTCTGCCTCAACAATATCTCCTTTTTCCAACTGGCCAACCCCTGGAGGTGTACCTGTTGATATAATATCTCCAGGGTATAACGTCATTATTGATGATACAAATTCAACGAGCTCGTCAACTTTAAATATCATATTTTTTGTGTTTGACTTTTGCTTTACCTCCCCATTTAACCTGAGCTGAATATCCAAATCATGAGGATCCAAGTCAGAAACTATTTTTGGACCTATTGGACAAAAAGTATCAAAAGATTTGGCTCTTGTCCATTGGCCATCTTTCTCTTGAAGATCTCTTGCCGTAACATCGTTTAATATAGTATATCCTTTTATATGCTCCATCGCATCTTCTTTTTTTACATTTTTACATTCTTTTCCGATTACTATGGCCAATTCAACTTCGTAATCCACTCTTTTTGATATTTTCGGCCTTACAATTGTATCGTTATTGTATATTATGGCAGATGTTGGTTTTAAAAAGATTATCGGCTCTTTTGGAATTTCCATGTTAAGTTCTTTCGCATGATCTATGTAGTTTAAACCAACGCAGATGATTTTTGTTGGTTTTAAACTTTTCATATCATCCATAATTTCACCTTATTCACTAATGTATCGTTACAATTAAATGACAAAACCTATCCAATAAAAAATTCAAACTTTAATTTCTTGTATTATATTTGGTGTTGGCAATTATGTATCATTAATTTTGAAGCGCAAGATAATCATTCATCAACAAATACAACTTTTCCATCTTCAACATCTATTTTAACCAGTGTTTTTATTTTGTATCCTGTTTTCTCTTCTACTTCTTTTTTTCCTTCGCCCCTGTCTATTATACACACTATATCTTTTATTTCTGCTCCAGCTTTTTCTAATGCCTTAATTATGGCTATTAAAGTTCCTCCAGTGGATATTACATCATCCAAAATTAAGACTCTATCTCCTTTTTGGATTCCGTTTAAATATAGCTCCCCTTTACTGTATCCAGTTTCCTGATGGACTGGAATTTCTCCTTCTAACTTGTATTCCCTCTTTCTCATGATTACATAGGGTATGTCTGTAAATAGCGATATGGTGGTTGCAATTGGAATGCCCATGGCTTCTGCTGTAACTATTTTATCTATGTCCATATCTGCCATTTTAATTATTCTTGTGGTAACTTCCCTCAAGAGCTCTGGTTTAACAACTGGTACCCCATCTGAAATAGGATGTATGAAGTATTCGTATTTTCCTCTTTTTACTGTCGGGCATGATTTTAACGATTCTTCTAATATCATAATGTATCCTCCTATAAGTTAGAGTATATTTATCGTAACGATAAATAATGTATTAAATGTATCTTTGATTTTAAAATTATTAAATTTGTAGGTTTGAATCTTATGGATTATTTACGTGTCATAATTTACATGCCATACGTATTTTTAAATTCAGAGAGCATGACCTCTACAGAATAAGCTGCCCTTGTTATTCCCATACTTCGTGGGTCTGCGTCTGTACCTACAACAAAGAAATTATCTTTTACCTTAGGATAAACAAAGAATTGACCTACAGAGCATGAAGCTTGTTCAGGTATGTGTTTTTGAATATGAATCATATCTGATTTATCCAAATCTATATTCATTTTGTCTTCTATTATGCCCAAGGCATCTTCTTTTTTTACATTTATAAATGAAAAACCCATTAGGTGTTTTCCCTTTGGCGCTAAACTTTTATCGTAATTTGATGTAGTTGTGGCCCAGCAGGGGTGATCTATCCAGACTTCAGAACCTAAGTAAGGAAAACAGTTTTTTTCATGACCTACCCAAACGGTTAAGGACTCTGTAAATTTTATATTCTTTAATTTATTGCGGTGTTTTTGTATATCGTCAATTTTTGCAATATCTGGAAGGGTTCTTGAAGGGGCAGAATATACAACAACATCTGCATAATAACTGTTTTCTTTTGTTTCTACAATGTATCCTTTACCTTCTTCTACAATTTTTATAACTTCTTCATTTTTTATTTTGGTTGTATTCATTGAATAGGTTATACAGTTGCATATGGACTGAACACCTCCAACAGGATAGCCTTGGGTCCAATATCTATTTCTATTTATAAATTTGGCTATGTATCGCTTAGAACTGTTCTTTATGGATGTTAAAAATCCATCGTTTAAAATTCTCATAATTTTTTCAGTACCAAATTTTTTGAATATGGCTGATTTTAGTGGGTTTATCTTCATATCCTTGTAGATGAAAGGTAGTATGTCGTCTTCTGGAATATATCCTGCCCCCGTGAAAAGCCTCCATAATGGCGTTTTTTCCATATCCTCCCCACTTAGGAAGAATGATATTGTATTGAAGAAATCTATAGATGTATCGCTTAAATTCAGGTCCCTCACAATATCGTAAACAGAACTATCTTTTGTAAAACCTGTGGTCATCAAGTCCATGATTTTTGTAGTAATTAAAATTTTGTCACGGTGTGGGATTAGATTTGTAGTCATCCATTCATTCATAGATACAGGTATTTTGTGTAATTTATCCGTTCTAACATAATAATCTCCGTATTCTCTGAAATTAGGAATATATCTTGCATAGTTGTTCAGCAATCTTGTCAACGGTCCATCATTTAACATAGTTATTGCATGAACACCGATATCAACAGTGTAACCATCTATATTTTCACTCCTACAAAGGCCTCCTACTTTATCTTTTTCAAGTACTAAAACATCATGACCTTCTTTTTCCAGTGCAAGAGCTGATAAAAGGCCAGAAGTACCTCCTCCCACCACTACAATCTTCATAGTATCACCATAACATAAAGTCGCCTGACGGTTAATTGAAAAGATTTATTTCCATTTTTAGAATAACAGGCTCGTTAGGAATTCTAAGTTACTATTTAGAATATTATTGATTTAAGATATGTTCGTAACCTACTTTTGTCAAACGACTGTATCTAACATATAATAACAAAAAACAAAGTATTTAATAGCATTATAATAGCATTAGTTTAATTATTCTTTAATTCTACATTTAGTTTTTCATTCTCTCTTTTTTTAGTCTTTCTTTTATCTTTTTACCGATAGTCATTATTTCAATGTTTTCCAAAGGTTTTGGAATTGTCCCTTCATTATTTTCATAAATTTTTTTTGCGAGCTCCCTATACACTTGGCTTATTTCGTCATTAGGATCGTATTCTATAACAGTTTTTCCTTCTATTTCTGCTTCAGGTATTAAATGGGAGTTTGGAACTTTCCCTACGATATTTGCACCAAGTTTATCTGCAAATTCATTTACAATGTCGTATGCATCCATGGACCCTCTTACGTTATATATTAATCCTCCTAATTTGCTTCCTCCTCTTTTAACGAATTCACTTATCCCGCGACATATGTTGTTTGCAGCATATATTGCCATATAATCCGATGATGTAACAACATAGATCTGTTCTGCAAGTCCCATTCTTAGTGGCATGGCAAATCCACCACATACAACGTCCCCTAAAACATCGTAGAGTACAATATCGAGTTTTAAATCCTTATATAAATTCATCTTTTTTAAAAGATCTATTACCACAATTACTCCTCGTCCTGCACAACCATATCCTGGTTTTGGCCCTCCTGCTTCAACGCAGTAGATTCCATTGTACCCTTCATAAATGATGTCGTTAATTTCTATCATTTCTTTTTCTATTATGGTTTCTAAACCTAGTTTGTCCAGTCCTTTTTCCCTAAGGATATCTAAAACTGTTGGAATTTCCTGTCCGCCCCTTAAATTTGAAGTACAATCATGCTTTGGATCACATCCAACGACCATTACTTTTTTACCCTGATCTGCTAGAGCTGCGGCAATGTTGCACACTGTGGTGGATTTTCCTATTCCTCCTTTTCCATAAAAAGCGATCTGTTTCAAAATATCACCTTTATCATGTAATTATTTATCGTGTATTGCGATATTATGGTTAATTATCTGTCTTTTTATATACATGAATATATCTTGTTAAACTCTTGTGTATATATAGCTCATACATTTCCATTAATTCCAGGTCTAAATTTATTTTTCTTGACGATGCAAAAACCAAGTACCCATCTTTTTTCAAAACATCTCCTAGATTGTTTAAAATTTCTTCAATATTCCCTTTTGCAGAGGTTGAAATTCCATAGGGAGGATCTGTAACTATCCCATCGACATATTTAACATTCAACTGCTTTAAAAAGCTCTTAATATCTCCTGCGTTCCATTTTTTTATTGAGATTATATGCTCTGTAAGATTGTATGATTTGAGATTTAGGAGAGTTCCGTTTACCATATCGTCGTCAATGTCGCTTCCAATTAATTTAAGTCCCATAAAACCTCCTTCGATTAAAAACCCTCCAGTTCCACAGAATGGATCTAACAATACATCTCCCTTTTTAAGTCTAGATAAATTAACTAAACACCTTGCAAGCTTTGGTAAAATACATCCAGGATGAAAATATGCTCTTAGGTGAGGCCTGTTTTTTTGAAAGTATTCTTTATCTCTTTTTTCTAAAATTAATGCCAAGTATATTCTATCTTTTAGTACAACCACCCTTACAACTTTTAACGGGTTTTTTAGTTTTACCTTAGAATCAGTTTTATCCTTAACTATCCTTCCGAGCTCTCTTTCAACATCCATTGAGTTTATTGTACTCTCTTTATCAATTTTTAAAACACGAACTGCAAAGCTATCTTCTGGAGATAAGGGAATTTCTAGATCTTCGACTTTTTTATAGAAATCTTTTAGCCATTTATCGTCATTTTCTGTATTGCTGTCATTGATTTTATACTCTAAAAGTATTAAATGTCCTTCGTTTAAATATCCTCCTCGCTTAATAATTTTTTTAATAATCTCGGAGGTAAACTTACCTTCTAAAACGTAATAATTCCCAAAAATATCTATATTATTTATATCGATTTCATAAACATCCAATAAAGCTTTTAACTCTGCGAAAGGTAATTCTTCATGTTCTCCACTGAGTAAAAATCCTGCTTTAATATTTTTAATATTTTTAGATTTTTCCACAATACCACCATTAAGCTTAAATCCTAAAGATTTAATAATATACTCATCCAACAAAATAATAATTATATTTATATTAAATTCTTTAACTCCACAGTTTTTAAAAATTTATTTTATTGTATAATAATGTTTAAAATTTTAATAAGAATCAATTCAAATCCTATCTAAAAATAACATATAGTTGTCTATAGTCGTTCTAGTCGTTCCCCGGATAATTCAAGCATAGATTAGATTGAAAAATTCCAATGCTCGACAAAAACCTTTGGTTTAGTTGAGGTATCAGTAATTCCTTTGAATGTATCCCAATACTTATGCAAATTGTAAATTGTAAATGTAGATTGTAAATATTGTGGAACGAACATACCATTAGATGACCCTAGGTTAAGTTAAGTATATATGTGGTGATATTCAACTATGAAGCTATTTATTTACCATGCAAACCAGTGTGATCCAAAGAGATGTACTGCATTAAAAATGGGCAGGTTGGGAAAGGCAAAGATAATAAACAACCACTACAAAATACCAAAAGGAAGTATATTACTCAATCCTTTTGCCGAAAAAACAGTTTCCGTTGAAGATCGTCCTATAATTGAAAAATATGGGATACTTGCACTGGACTGTTCATGGAAACAGGCAGAAAAAATATTTAAAAAATCTGGGACAAAAAATCAGCGTAGTTTACCATTTTTAATAGCAGCAAACCCTGTTAATTATGGAAAACCTTGTAAATTATCTACCTTAGAAGCATTTATAGCAACACTATATATCACAAACTATAAAAATGATGCCATCTCTTTATTAAATGGTTTCAAATGGGCAAATGCTTTTATAGATGTTAATAGTGAATTACTTGAAAAGTATCGTGGTAAAACATCAGATGAAATAATCAAAATTCAGAACAAAGTTTTAGGAAAACTTTAAGATAAATCCCTTCAGGATTTATTACTCACGGCTTTGCCGTGATGAAAAAGGATGACTAAGCCTTTCGATCCAACCTCCTTTTCTAACGGGTTGGATACAAAGGTCCGCTAACTTTGGCATCTAAGCCTTTAAAAAAGCTTAATGAGATTTTGAAAGGAAACAATAGGTGATTTAAATGGCTTTTGAAGAAGCAATAAAAAGAATTTTTATGAAAAAAATCTGCATGAGATGCAACGCAAGAAACTCATGGAAAGCTAAAAAATGTAGAAAATGTGGATACTCAAAGTTAAGACCTAAAGCAAAAGAAGCTAGAGGATAAACCAAACAATCTTTTTGTTATGCTCTATTTTTTTATCTATTTTTATTTTTAAAAATTTTTAAAGTATAATAAATTTAAACTTATTCTTTTCCAATTACTTCATGTACTATCTTTTTAAATATTTCATCATTTATTTCTATTCCTTTTTCCCTGGTGGCTTTTATTTTCTTTACAATTTCCCACATGTCCTCTCTTGTAGCATCCATCCCTAATTCATTTAATCTATGAGCTACAGCTTTACATCCAGAATGTTTTCCAAGTATTATTTCCCTCTTCTGACCAATTTTTTCAGGTAGGAATGGTTCATAAGTTAGCGGATTTTCAAGAACTGCATCTACATGTATTCCACTTTCATGATAGAATACCATTTCTCCAACTATCGGTTTGTTTTCAGGAACCTTTATTTTTGAATATTTTTCCACCAGTTTAGAGAGCTCAGTGAGCACTTCTATATTTAGGCCCATATCAACATCATAGAGTACTTTTAAAGCCATTACTATTTCTTCCAAAGACGTGTTTCCTGCCCTTTCACCTATTCCATTTACTGTGGTTGAAACAGCTTTAGCCCCCCCAATTAAACCATAAATTGAGTTTATAACTGCAAATCCAAAATCATTGTGGCAATGAACACCTATGTGTGCTTTTTTTAGATTTTTACTTAATTCCGAACATATGAATTCCATAGACTGTGGTGTGGCACAACCTACTGTATCCGCAATATGGACCCTATCTGCACCGTGTTCCTCTGCATTTTTATGAATTCTTATAATATCTTCGATTGGAGTTCTTGTAGCATCTTCAGCTGAGAAGGCAACAAATAATCCATGGTCTTTTGCATACTCTATTGCTTTCATTCCCATTTCTTCTACTTCATCAAGAGTTTTATTAAATTTATACTTCAAATGGAGTGGTGATGTAGCTATAAATGTTATTATACCATCTACGTCACATTTTAATGCTTTATCAATATCATCTTTTAGAACCCTACATAGGGCAAGTATATCAGCGTTTAAACCTTCATTGGCGATTGATCTTACTGCATCTCCCTCTTTTTCGGATACTACTGGAAATCCTGCTTCAATTTGTTTAATTCCCAATTCATCTAATTTCCTAGCAATTTCTAGTTTTTCTTCTTTGGAAAAACACACACCTGGTGTTTGTTCTCCATCTCTTAATGTTGTATCATACAGATAAATGTCTTTTAATTTTAATTTTGGGTTATAAGGTGATACTGCTTTCCAATCCATAATAATACCTCTATTGATGATTTAACAATATATATTGGATTTATTAGTTGGTATCAACTATTAGTCGTTAACGATTTAATAAATATCATCTGAAACTAGGATGGATAAATATGGTGTAATTTCGTTGACGACTGCGACCACACGTGATCTAAATAAGTACAATTATCATAATTTATTACCATAATTTAATATGATTTGAGATTAATCCTTAACTTCCAGTATGTATAGGGTATCCCCACTTTTGATCTTTTTGAGAACATCTGAATTTTTTACTATTTTAGCAACAACATTGGTTCCTTCAAAGGATTCACCAGTAGGACCGTATTTGTCACTTTTACTTAGTCTAACTCCTATGTATCCCTTATATTTCTTCACCATGTTTGTTACCGCTATGTAACCTCCGTCCAATGTATCTTGAGGGGTGTTTTCGGGTAACAATCCCTTTGCATATTCCAGATTTCTTTCAAACATTGCCATATCCTTGTGACTTAGATATACCTTTAGTTTTCCTATTCTCTTTGTGGTTAATCCTGTAGTTTTTCTAAAGTACCATGCTGTTACAGGGGCGTCTTCATCGAATATTTTAATGTAAAGAATATCATCTGGAGATATTCCTTTTGTGGTTACCTCTCCACTTTTTATAATATCCATTGTATATTCGGGGCTTTGATCTACAACAATCGCATCTTCATCAGCTATTCCGTCTAAATTATGTTTAATATTATGCTTTTTAAACAGTTCTTTAGCTTCTTTTTGGGTTTTACCAATAGCGTTTAATCTCTCGGGTTTAGTCAATACCGTTATTATACCACTATCTGAAAAATCAACTAAATCCATTCCTTTGGTTATTTTACCTACTATCGTATGGGATAACGTGGAAACCCTATTTTCCTTGTAAATATATACCTTCCCTACACCAGTTCCTGTGTTTCTAACAGATATAACTCCTCTATCCCTATCCTCAAAGTTTTCTTCATCAATTAATAAAGTCTGCAATCTACAGTCAGCGACATAAGTATTTGTATGCTCTGTAACTTCGAAATAACCATCTTCCATAATTGCAAGGCTGTGTTCAACGCTTTTTGGTGGTCCATCAAATTCAGCTTCAGAGTAGGTATATATTTTCCAGCCGTCCTGTAGCTTAGTGTTTAAATCATTAGTTACAACGTAATCTATTTCCTCTTTAGACTCCCTTAATGGCTCAATTGATATTATTTTATCTTCAGGTTTTAAATTGGATAAAACCCTTTTTCCACCGATTAATATACCTATTTTTGGATTTTCAAGACCATATACTTCTTCCAGGTCTTTTCTAATAAAAACAAGGTGTCCCTCATTTTTATCAAGTCCAGAAATACTTAAAACAACGTCCCATTTTTTTAATTTTTTCTTGTCGGCACTTACGTTCAAGTCTATTGTTATCGCACCAAATGCTAAATCCGATACTCCTTTCCATCGTAAAGTTTTATTTTCAAAGGATTTGTAGTTTTTATTCCAGAACTCTACAGTTTCGTTATGTTCCGTTATTACAAGAATCATGGGCCCTTTGGTAGTTAATATTCTATATTTTTTTGATTCTTCTTCTACCTTTGTTTTTACCCCTTTGATAATTACAATATTGGCCCCTTCAACATAAGGTTCCCCACTTATGACATCTTTAAGAAGTTTCCCTGACTTTGGTTTATCATTTACAAGTACTTCCATAAATCATCAGCTCCATATCCTAATCAGATCATAATATATAGTAAGATAATGTTAATAATATCATTGTTTTTTAAATTATATTAATTTATCAAAACTATTTTATACTTAAATGAGATATCATATAAGCTAATCGTACCATATCTATATATATTGCATTTTAAATATTTTATAAATTGAACAAACTTTGATTTTTGTCAATTTTATGGTTCTGAGTATGGTGGTGTGTATTATAAAACATACAATAATTAAATGAAATTTCCAATGATTACATTATATTATATGAAATTATGAAATTTATCAAGTATTCAGAAAATATATGGATTTAAGATATTATTTAGTTATTGGACAAAGTTGTCCGATCGAGCTCTGTAACTTTTTCGGTTACAGCGGGTAATAGGAAATCGCACACTGCTATATATTATCTATTTTAGGACAATTAACAATTATGAGTGATATTATGAGTGAAATTACGAAAGATAAAAGAGTAACATCAAAAGCCAAGAAGATACTTAGGGCCAAGTCACACGATATAGGGCCTGTAGTATGGGTTGGGAAAGAAGGAGTCGATAAAGTAATTGCTGAAGTTAAAAGGCAACTAAAGGATAAAAGTCTTATAAAAATAAAAATAAGAAAAAGTGCACTGGAAAGTGAAGATAAAAAAGAAATTGCAGAAAAAATTGCCCGTGAAACCAACTCAGAAATAATAAGTTTGGTGGGTAATGTAATAACATTATTTAGGCCAAAAGAAGGCTGGAAAAGTTATTCTACTAGAAAAATTAAGAAAAATAAATACATTCAAGAATTTGAAATGTTTAGATCCAATAGAAATTTAAGAAAATAATGTATTGATAACGTATGATAGAAAATAATATATATGGGGTTACCGAATTATAATAAAGATTGCCCGGTCACGGATATTTTGAGTTACACACATATTTAGTTTTAAATTTCTCTAATTGTCGGAGCTCTACTTCCGAACACGTTCGCAACTTCGTTGTGATATGAAGTGAAGAGCTCTCTCTTTGAAATCTTTTGATTTCATTAATTCCATGGTGTTTTTTTCTTAACTATTAGGATACACTATATAATGGAAAAATAGATAACTAATTCATTAACAGAAATGTAAATAGAGGTGTTGAAATGGTAACTGTTTATGACGTCCCTCCAACAAAATTAATTGAAAAATTAGCAGAAAAGTTAAAAGAAATGGGCATTGAAGAACCAGCTTGGACAAAATTTGTTAAAACAGGAGCTCACAAGGAAAGAAGACCAGAAGATGATGGCTGGTGGTACATAAGATGTGCTTCAGTTCTAAGAAAAATATATACCAATGGTCCTGTTGGTGTTGAAAGATTAAGAACCGCATACGGTGGAAGAAAGAACAGAGGACACGCTCCTGAGAGATTTGTAAAAGGTAGTGGGAACATTATTAGAACTGCATTACAGGCTTTGGAAAGCAAAGAATTAGTTGCAAGAACAGAAAAAGGAAGAATTATCACTGGAAAAGGACAATCATTAGTTGATAATACTGCAAAAGAAATTGCGGAATAGAATAATTTAATTATGATTATTATTAAATAATCTTCTAATTTTCACACGTGTCTTTTTAGACGTATTAATCTTCAGTTGAGGGGGTTATATGGACCCAGAAGAAATAAAAAAACAGAAAATGTTGGAACTACAAAAGAGATATGAAGAAGAACAAAATCTCCAACAGATCCAACAGCAACAACAAATGCAATACGAACTTCAAAAACAAAAAATACTTAGGCAAATTTTGTCCGAAGAAGCCAGATCAAGATTGGCAAGGATAAAACTCGCAAAACCTGAATTTGCCGAACAAGTTGAAGTGCAACTTATTCAGCTCGCCCAGATGGGAAGACTTCCTATTCCAGTTTCAGATGCTCAATTAAAAATGCTGTTAGATAAGATATACGAGGCCAATAAACCTAAAAAAGAAATCAAGATAATGAGAAAATAAAAAATGTTGGTTATCTATGAAAGCCTATGTTTTATTCAGCGGTGGAAAGGATAGCTCTTTATCCGCCATGATTCTGGAAAAGTTGGGCTATGAAATTCAGCTTATAACTGTAAACTTTGGAGTGTTGGATTCCTACAGGCATGCCCAAGAAACTGCAAAAATACTTGGTTATCCACATGAAGTTGAATTCTTAGATAGGGAGTTACTTGAAAAATCGGTAGATATTATTTTAAGTGATGGGTACCCTGCAAATGGGATTCAATACCTTCATAAGTCAGTACTTGAAATTCTCGCCAGCAAATACAAGATTATTGTGGACGGGACAAGAAGGGATGATAGGGTCCCTAAACTGACTCATTCAGAGGTTCAAAGCCTTGAGATGAAATATAAAATTGAGTATATAACTCCACTTATGGGCTTTGGTCACAAAACCTTAAGAAATCTTGTTAACAATTATTTTATAGTATCAGAAAAAGAAAGTGAAGAAATTTTAAAATCTGACTATGAAACTGAAATAAGGGAGGTCATAAGGCAGAGAGGTGAAGACCCTCTGAAGTACTTCCCAAAGCATATTCAGTCAAGAGTGGTAGGACTTATAAATAAACCTTAAGTTCTACAGCTCTCTTAGAAAGAGTATTATTGAGGTGAAATAATGGCAAGCAACAAACCTTTGGGTAAAAAATTAAGACTGGCTAAGGCTTTAAAACAAAATAGAAGAGTACCATTATTTGTAGTTGGAAAAACAAAAGGTAAAGTAAGATCACACCCAAAAATGAGACATTGGAGAAGAAAAAACCTTAAATTATAAGTGGTTTATATTTGATATTGGAAAATCTTATTTTTCATGGATTCTTATTTTATTCAAGGATTAATTAAATCCTAACTATTTTACCATCTTTATACATTCCAACAGTTTTTTGGATATTTTCAGAGGTACAGAATATTAAATCTTCATAGTATCCTAAGTTTTTTAAGTTATTTGCAGAATTTGAATTCATTATCAAACTTTTCCAGTCCATTTTTGTTAAACACCTGGCACTGGTTAGTTCTTCATTATGGTGGCTATTTTCTTCTTTTATAAGTTTTAGAAGATGATCCGTTATTAATCCCGCACCTACAAAGTCTTCAATTGCAAATTTTCCTTTCCTATGACAGGGTATCAATAAAATATCCTTATTATGTTCCTTTGATATTTGGTATGCCTTCTCTGCCACATACTTTGCGTTTGTTATTGAGCCCAATAATATGTGATCACAGGTTATACTCTTTAAAATTCTTGTTCCGTTTGTTGTCGTTAGAACGATATCCTTTCCATTTTTTACTTGGGATAGTATTTTATCCTTATTCCGTCTTATTTCAATAGGGGAGTTTCCGAAATCAAAATTTTCTAGTTTTTTTCCATTTCTCTCTCCAATTTTAATGGCGTTATTATATGTACTGGCTTCCTCTACACTGTCAGTTATATATATGTTATCGCATAATTCCAATAATGTGCATATTGTTGTAGAGGCTCTAAGAACATCTATAACTATGGTGCAGAAGTCTTTAAGGTCGAAAGGTTCTGAATTTTCACACGTTCTTCTCTGAATAAAATCGAATGATATTGACACATTCATTATTTAATCACCGTGATAATTATGGGATTTATGGAATTTACAGGTTATGGAATATTTGAATATCTAGGTATAATTTTTGCCGCCATCCTATTAATAGTATTGCTAATAACAACGGTAGCTCTTACTTTGGGGTATTTCCTTGTTAAAAGGGATAAACTTCTATTTCCCAAGATATTACTTTACATTGCAAATAACTTCTATTCTGCACTTCTAAGGGTATTTCTTCTTGTAGGGACTGAAGATACTTTTTATAAGGCAGGGATAGATTTTTACAACAGATATTACTCAAATAAATTCAAAAAAGCCAGAAATAAAGTTTTGGTACTCCCACACTGTCTTAGGGATTTAAAATGTCCTGGGAAATTGGGCTTAAATGGTGTCGAATGTGTTCACTGCGGTCGGTGTTCTATTGGGGATATAATAAAGGTTGCAGAAAAAAATAACTACAAGGTTTTTATTGTCCCAGGTTCCACATTTCTAAAGAGGGTGCTGAAAGAACATAGGCCAGGCGGGGTTTTCGGTGTAGCCTGCTACAGTGATTTATTTCATGCAATGAACTATCTTTCAAGGAAAGGGGTACCAACTCAAGGACAGCCCCTTATAAAAGATGGATGTGTAAATACGCTAGTGGATGTTGAGGAGCTCATAAGCAGGTTAAGTGAAAATTCTAATTGATAATCAAAGTATATGACCAAATCTTTTAAAAAAGATTTGGGTTGAACAAAAATCACTTTGTGATTTTTGTAGCTCACCTTCGTTTCACTCAGGTGACTTCAAAACCTGATACCTACTCAACTTTGTTGAGTAGGTATATTTTAGTATAATGGATTTAAGTTTTGCTGTGTCAAACACTATAAATCGATATTAAAAACATATAAAAATATGAAGGTACTACTAATGATATTAAACTACCTATCAAAATAAGGATATGGGTACATAGTTTAATACATTTTAACACGTATATTGATTATGGTGATATTATGTTATCAAAAATAAAGAACTCATTGAAGGGACTTACAAAACAGAAATTGGAAAAGGAAAACGGTACAAAGTACATAATGTTCGGTGGAAAAGGTGGTGTTGGTAAAACTACAATGAGTGCGGTTACTGGGATTTTCTGTGCAGAACAAGGTTTAAAAACAGTTATTGTTTCTACAGACCCTGCCCACTCTTTGAGAGATAGCTTTGAACAAGAATTCGGCCACGAACCTACAAAAGTTAATGGTATGGACAACCTCTATGTTGTTGAAATTGACCCTCAAAAAGCCATGGAAGAGTATAAGGATAAATTGAAAAGTCAGGTGGATGAAAATCCTATGCTCGGTGGAATGTTAGAAGAACAGTTAGAAATGGCTTCATTATCCCCAGGTACTGACGAAAGTGCGGCATTTGATGTATTCCTAAGGTACATGGATAGCAATGAGTTTGATGTAGTTGTATTTGATACAGCTCCTACAGGACACACCTTAAGATTTTTAGGACTTCCTGAAATTATGGATAAGTACATGACAAAAATGATCAAGTTGAAGAAACAGATGAGCGGCTTCATGAAGATGATGAAAAAAATGATGCCATTTGGTGGTAAAGGGGAAGATATAGATTACGACAAGGCATTGGAAGAAATGGAAGCTATGAAGGAAAAAATAACAAGGGCAAGAAACATTTTAGCCGACCCTGAAAGAACCTCATTTAGATTAGTTGTTATCCCTGAAGAAATGAGTATTTTAGAAAGCGAAAGGGCAATGAGAGCTCTAGAAAAATACAAGATTCCAATAGATGCTGTAATAGTTAACCAGGTAATCCCTGAAGATGTCGAATGTGACTTCTGTAGGGCAAGAAGAGGACTCCAGCAAAAAAGATTGGAGACCATAAAAGAGAAATTTGGAGAAAAAGTCATAGCTCATGTTCCTCTGTTGAGAACTGAAGCTAAGGGATTGGATGCATTAAAAGAAATCTCAAAAGTACTCTATGGAAACAAAGAGTAATTAATTAAATTATAAAAAAGCTTTTTTACTTTTCTTTTATTTTTAATGGCTTTATGCATTAGTAAAAATTATAAAAAAATAAAATTTTTAGATTCTTTATTGTTATTTATTTTAACAGTTTAACTCTTTTCCCTGAGCTCTGTCCAGTACTACTTCTACTATTCTATCATCTGCGCCCATGGGCTCCCTGTATATTATTTCCACATCTTCTGGAACTTCCAGTTTTTCATGGTCATGGTGGTGATGATGGTGACCATGATGATGGTGGTCGTGGTCATCATCATCTTCTCCATCATAAACCCCTAAAATTTTTGGAATGTCTCTTTTAGTATGGTTTCCATGGGCTAAGAAAACAGGAACAACAATAACTTTTTTAGCACCTTTTTCAATAACTTTCTTTACAGCTTGAGGTATTGTAGGCTCATTAAACTCCATCATACCTACTTCTACAATTGGATAGGTCCCTTTTTCCTTTATTTTTTCTGCAATTGCATAAACGGTCTCTTTTGAGTATGGTAGCCTACTACCATGGCCAACTAAAACTAATGCTTCCATAATGTGCCTCCGTTGTGTAATATTTTTACAATGGTTTTTCATACAATAATATATATAGCTTTCTATATGCTACTTCTAAATTAAAAACTTCGGAGCTCCGAAGGAATCTTATATATGTTTATTCAGCGAAGTTTTTAGCCCTGGATTTTACTTAATATAAAAACCAATTTATAGTTATTGATGAAATATTAGCACTATACGTTATTACATTAATTTAAAATAACCAATACTAAATAAATAGTTAATATTACGTAATGTACTGGCAATATGTACTTTAATATATTAGGTGAAACGCATGGCCGTATCTTCAACGACCGTATTACTTCTATTTATTGTAATATGGACTATATTGTATTTAATTAATTTAAAAAAAGATAAATTAAATGTCAATTTAAATTTACAGACATATATTGGAATATTTGGAATTTTAAGGACGCAAGTTGGGATGAAAATAATAAAAAAAGTAGGAAAATATCCAATATGGCAAAAACTTGCTATCGCATGTATTCCAATATGTATTCTTATAAGTATATTCACATTTTATTCGTTTATGGATTCTACCTTAAATTTGTTTAACGGAAATATTCCAAAAGAATCTTCAAAGCCGGTTATCTTCCTCTTTGGTAGTTTGATTCCATGGATTCCCGGGGTTATAGCGCTTATAATTGGTATAACGTTCCATGAACTGGCTCACGGTATTGTGGCATATTCGTTTAAACAAAAAATAAAAAGCACAGGACTTCTATTGTTGCTGGGCATCCCATTGGGGGCCTTTGTGGAAATAGGCGACGACTTTAAAAATGCAAGTAAAAAAACAAGGGGAGCAATAGCCTCAGCTGGTCCTATGGCAAATATAATAATATTTTTGATGGTACTTTTAATAACGCCGTACTTTTATGGGATTTCGACACCCTTAACAATAGCCACCATTCTAGATGATTCCCCAGCATATGGAAATCTAATTGAAGGGGATGTAATTTATTCTATTAATGGAAAACAAATAAACTCGTTGCAGGATTTCTATGATGTTGTAAAGGGCATAAAACCTAATGAAAAAGTGAAAATAAGTATTTTGAGAAACGATGAGGTTAATACTCTAGAGTTGGTTACGTCTAATGAAGGTAAAATTGGAATTATTGTAGAACCATCTAAAAGTCTTACGTTTGTCCTTCAGACGCTCTTCTGGACCTCAATGTTAAATATGCTACTAGGTTTCTTTAATTTATTGCCTGCATTACCTTTGGATGGTTACCATGTATGGAATGCTCTTCCTGAATTAATAAGGGATTTGAAGAAGAATAGCAAATTAACGGCAAAAGTTTCCAAGTATATCGAGTATATAATAAACGAGAAAAACCTAAATTCCATTAGCTTACTTGTTTGGATGACTATATTTGTTTCTATGGCTTATTCATTCCTTTAATTATGAATATTCTACTATCAACTTTTTTTAAAGATATCAACATATTTAAGATATAACAATTTATAATGACAAAATTTTAAAGGGAGATCATGATAACAATCGTATGTGCTGAAGGAGGATCTACAATTTATTCGCTAAAGAGGGCAATAGAAGACTCGGGGGAAAAGTGTGACATACTCTTACTTTCAGATGATAAGTTATTAGTTGAGAGGGAATACACCATTAAAACCGATCTTATCCACTCAAGATGTGGAATTGGTGACTATCTAGATAGGCTCACACTTTTTTCATGGCAGGTGTTAAATGCTCTTGAAGCTGAAGGACATTTTTTTATAAATCCACTTAAAACAATATACAACTCTTCCGATAAGTTTAAAACAATTAAAATACTGGATAAGAACAAAATAAAAACTCCAAAAACTGGATTAATCAGGGATTATTATGATGCCAAAAGATTCATGGAAAAAAATAATATTGAATATCCTGTGGTTTTGAAGAATTCATTTTCAAAGTGTGGAACTTCAGTACATATTGCAAAATCAGACGATGATTTGAAAAAACTAACAAAAAAAGCCATATGGGAAGGAAAACTTATTCAGGAGTATATAGATTTTAGAGATAAAGAAAATGGACGATACAAGGATATGAGGATTTTGGTTGTTGATGGGGAGGTTGTAGGTGGTTATAGGAGGGTGAGTGATAATTTTATAACAAATTTATATGGTGGGGGAACAATAGAAAACCTAAACATAGATGATGAAATTGAAGAAATTGCTTTAAAATGTGCGGAATCTATGAACGGATATATTATGGGGGTAGATATACTGCCAAAAGATGGGGAATATTATATAGTAGAAACCAACACTGCACCGGGAACAAAAGGATTTAGAACACTTGGAATTGATGCAGATAAAAAAATAGCAGAATGCCTTATAAGGTATAAAAAGAGATAGTTTTTGATAATGATTAATGATTTAGCGACTTAAATTCAACTAGAGTTGGGGTATATTAAGATATAAAAGGATGATACTGTGTTGGAAACTCTTATATTCTCATTTTCTTTCGTAATTTTAGCACTGATTGTAATATATAAAGAAGAACTGGGGTTTGGGAAGGAAGTTTTAATAGCTGAGATATTGGCATTAGTCCAGCTTATAATTCTAGGGTATGTCATCAACCTTATTTTTAGTTTGGGTATGATTTATGCTATGGCCATGGTCCTTGCAATGATTGTAGTTGCTTCATTTATTGTTAAAAGAAATTTAAATATGGATAAATTAAATCGTGAAATAATTATTAGTTCATTCTTATCAATACTAACAACAGCTACAATATCCCTAGTTATTCTGTTATTCTCAAAAACCATAGCACTTGAGCCCAGGTATATTATACCATTAATGGGCATGGTAGTGGGAAATTCAACAAATGTAATTTCTTTAAGTTTGGATAGGTTGTTGAATGATTTAAAATCAAATAAGGATGTTTTATGGGGATATTTGGCGCTGGGTGCTACGGAAAAACAGGCAGTACAACCGTTTATAAAAAAAGCAATAAGGTCGGCCCTCACCCCACAGTTAAATACAGCAAAAGCCGTTGGAGTTATATTTATTCCAGGTGCAATGGTAGGTATGCTTTTGAGTGGGATAGATCCATTATATGCTTCAAAAATTCAAATTACCATAATGTGGATGGTTATGAGCTCTGCAATAATATCTTCACTAATGGCGTGTTATCTAGTATCTAAAAGTTTTATCTATAAATTGTAGCTAATTTGGATCCAACATTTTTTAAAGGTTGGATGGGATGCTATTTAATAGCCAAGTGTTTTATCTATAAACTGTAGGCTAATAAGATGAACTTCCTTCTGAGTTTATTACCGCGACCGACGTGTGATGATGTAAAGATTATCGTTAACTTTGGATCCAACATTTTTTAAAGGTTGGATGGGATGCTATTTAATAGCCAAGTGTTTTATCTATAAACCGTAAATAAATAATAATTCGAATTTTCGAATTTCATTTAAATGTTATTCAAAACTAAAAAATAATATTTATTAATAAGTTCATATTTAATAATATTTTTAAAAAAATTAGTGATAAGATGATTTTAGTTATAGATGTGAATCATGGTGCACTGGATTTGGCAAAGGAGCTCCTAAATTTAGGTTATGATGTAGATGTTTGGGACATATATGGAAAACTAGAGAAGGATGTTTTAAAAGGTTATTTAGATGTTGTTAAAAAAATAAATTTAATTAAATCAAAAGAAAAACCCGTATTCGAAAATTACGATAAAATTATTGCACCAATACATTGTCCAATAGATTTTCCCTTCGTCCCGTTCCATGATGCAGTTTCAGAGATAATAAAAGAAAAATACGGAAAAATCCATAAAAAATTTATTGAAGTTACCGGAGTTAAAGGTAAAACCACTACAACAGAAATGATAAATTTTATTTTAAAGGATGATTATAATGTATTCTTACATAACAGCAACAAAGGTTCAATAACTCCTGTTATACTATTGAATATTCTTGAGGAAAATGAAAATAACATAGACAATATTGATTACTTTATTTTTGAAGTTTCTCTTGGATTGACTTCCTGTGGATACGGTGCAATAACGAATATAGCCGAAAACTACCCTATAGCAGGGGGTAGAAGAAACGCACTGGTAAAGATGGATTTTCTAAAAAATGCGGATAAGAAATACGTCAATAAATTCATAATAGACGATTTTAATATCCCAATAGATTTAAAAGATTTAAATGATATTAATTTGATAAATTCGGAAGATGTGGAAATTTTGTCTAAATATCCTTTAAAATACAAATATAACAATCTTTTAGTCCAATTTAACAAAAATATATTTGGTAAACACCTTGTAGAAGATTCTATGTTTGCCATTGAAATATCCAAGAATTTTTTAGATTATGAAACCATATTGGAAAGAATAAAAAGATTTAATTTAAAAAACAGAATGAATATTGAGAAAAAAGGTAGCAACTATATAATCAAAAACATAAATCCAGGATTAGACCTTAAAGCTATAGATTATGCAATAAACGATTTCATAGGATCTTTTAATAGTGGCTACATTGTTGTTGGTGGAGATTTTGGATGTACCTGCGAAGAGATAAATATTGAAAGGCTATCAAATGTCATAAAAAAATGGAAAAATAAAAATAAAAACATTAGATTCTTATTTGCTGGAGATGTTGGTAAGAGGTTAAAAGATTATGTTAAACCAACCTTTTTAGAAAACTCTAAGGTTCTATCCAATGTGGACGATATATTCAATCTTGAATTGGGCGACAACGTCCTTATAATATACAGAACTTCGATAATCTAATTAACAGCTACACTATAATCGTATCTAAAAGTCCCCCTAACTTTTACGACTTTTTCATTTACTAACCCACAAAATACC
This sequence comes from Methanothermococcus thermolithotrophicus DSM 2095, assembly GCF_946463545.1. Lineage (NCBI taxonomy): Archaea > Methanobacteriati > Methanobacteriota > Methanococci > Methanococcales > Methanococcaceae > Methanothermococcus > Methanothermococcus thermolithotrophicus. The sequence continues at coordinate 918,350 of NZ_OX296583.1, forward strand.
AACTTCTGTAGTTCAGAGAATAGTTCTGATTCAGTGATGCCGTTATCTTTGGCGATTGTAATAAGGTTACCCCTGCCTTTAATTACGTCGTATTCTTTCAATACATTTAAAAGAACACTATCTATTGGTTTTTCTTTTACAAACTCCAAGATGGATTCTTTTTTATTGTCCAATTCTCCAGCCAATTCTTTAGCTTTTTTAGGAGCTGCGTAAATCCTAACGTCCCATGATTTAATATATGCAGATTTTAAACTCTTTGCAAGCGGGGATATTTCGTCCAATCTGTACTTTTTACCGTTCATTATTACCGTAATTCTATTTTCATCCATTTTAGGATATCCTGGAATATCCAAAAATATCTTAGTTTCAAATTTCTCAGATAGTTCATATTCAAATTCTTTTATATTCTCTTCAGTTAGGTTTATGAGTGCCCATCTTTCCTCGGGAGTTAATTCACCATATCTATAGGTCACAATGTTTTTAAATAAGTCCCTTCTATCCAACATCTTGATTAGATTATGCCCCTCGCTATCTTCGGAGCTCCTCAATTTACTGATTAGATCAATATCATCCATTATAGAAAGATCTTTCAGGCTAAATAGGTTTTCATCAATGGCAGTAATTACTGCATTTTTTAACATAGTTTCGGCAATTCTTGATGCAGGATGCATATAAACCGTAGGATACATTTGATATCTTGCAATTAATAGCGATTCTACTGCAGTCATTCCTTTTTCTATTACTCCCAATTTTGGACCAACGTCTTCGAATACTGTGATACATCTCATCAATCTTGCAAGGTCAAATGAACCGTATGCCACCCCGGTATGATAGCTATCCCTAACTAAATAATCCATTCTATCTGCATCAACATCCCCACTTAGTAGTATTCCTTCAAAACCTTTGGGAGATAGTACTTCCAAAATTTCTTTTGGACTATAGTTTTCAAATTCCATTTTTTTTATCTTTTTACGGGTAAAATATTCGTGGCTGTATCCTGAGATTTCTAATGTGTGTGAAAATGGTGGATGACCTATGTCATGTAAGAGTCCTGCAATTCTGGTTAAGTTAGTATCTACATTTTCTAAATTTTCTGATATTTCTCCGGCAATATACATTGTTCCAAGGGAGTGTTCAAATCTTGTATGGTTTGCACTAGGGTAAACAAGACATGTAAGTCCAGTCTGTTTTATATTTCTCAATCTTTGGACCTCTATACTGTCCATTATGTTAATTTCATCACCATGTATGAAAATGTCCTTATGTATGGGGTCCCGTATTATTTTCGTCTTAATCATGTTATAAAATATATTTTAAACAATATATAAATCTTTTATATGATATAAAAAAAGATGTGGGTATTTTTAATTTTAATTTTATTTAATAATAAATGAAATTAATTGAGATAGAAAAAATAGGATAAGAAATATGTTTATTTATCTTATCTGTATATTTCTGGAGTTTCTTCTTTCGTTATAGATGGTTTTACAGATGCATTTCTTCCGTATTCTTTGGCCAACTCTCTATATACTTCCATGTCTTTTTCCCTTACAGATGGAGATATTCTTTTAATAGCTTCTTCAAAGTGTCTCATATCAACTTTTTCTACATTAATGTTTTCCCTAAGTGCGATCATGGCAGCTTCTCTACAAATTGCCTCGATATCTGCTCCAGTGTAGTTTTCAGTCATTTCAACAAGTTTGTTTAAATCGACATCATCTGCAAGAGGCATGTTCTTGGTGTGTACCTTGAATATATCTAACCTTGCATCTTTGTCAGGAACTGGAACTAGAACTATTCTATCCAATCTTCCAGGTCTTAAGAGTGCAGGGTCTAGTATATCAGGTCTGTTTGTGGCAGCAATCACCATAACATCTTTTGGTTCCTCTAAACCATCCAGTTCAGTTAAGAGCTGGTTTACAACTTTTTCTGTTACTCCACTACTTCCGAAATCCATACCTCTTTTTGGAGCTATACTATCTATTTCATCGAAGAATATTACAGTTGGAGCAGCCTGTCTAGCTTTTCTAAATGTCTCCCTTATGGCTTTTTCACTTTCTCCAACCCACTTACTGAATATTTCAGGTCCTTTAACGCTTATGAAATTTGCATCACATTCATTTGCAACAGCCTTTGCAAGTAATGTTTTACCAGTTCCTGGTGGACCGAATAGGAGAACACCTTTAGGAGGTCTTATTCCAAGTCTGTCAAATACTTCCTTATGTTTTAAAGGCCATTCTACAGCTTCTTTTAATTCTTGCTTTACGTCTTCTAATCCACCGATATCATCCCATTTTACATTTGGCACTTCTACGAGTACTTCTCTTAGTGCAGATGGTTCAACTTCCTTCAATGCCTCTTTAAAGTCACTCATTGTAACTTCTATTTTGTCCAATATTTCTTTTGGAATTTCTTCTTTTTCAAGGTCTATGTCGGGCAATAATCTTCTTAAGGTTTTCATTGCAGCTTCTTTACATAGTACTGCTAAATCTGCACCAACGAATCCATGTGTAACATCTGCAAGATATTCTAAGTCGACATCATCTGCAAGAGGCATGTTTCTTGTGTGTATCTGCAGTATTTCTTTTCTACCGCTTCTATCTGGAACTCCAATTACTATTTCTCTGTCAAATCTTCCCGGTCTTCTCAATGCAGGATCTATTGAATCAGGTCTGTTTGTGGCAGCCAAGACAACAACTTGCCCTCTACTTTCGATACCGTCCATTAAAGTTAGTAGCTGAGCTACCATTCTTCTTTCTACTTCTCCACTGGCTTCATCTCTCTTAGGAGCAATTGCGTCAATTTCATCGATGAATATTACTGAAGGTGCATTTTCTTCAGCTTCTTCGAATATCTTTCTTAGGTTTTCTTCAGTTTCACCGACGTATTTACTCATTATTTCAGGACCGTTTATTGTGTAGTAGTTTGCTCCAGCTTCGTTTGCAACAGCCTTTGCAAGTAATGTTTTACCAGTTCCTGGTGGACCTGCTAGTAAAACACCTTTTGGTGGTTCGATACCCAACTTGTCGAATAACTCAGGGTATCTCATTGGGAGCTCTACCATTTCCCTAATTTTCTTAACTTCCTCCTTTAAACCACCGATATCTTCATAAGTTACATTTGGAACTCTACTTTCTTTTATTTCTGTTACTGGTTCTTCTTTTAATTCAATGGTTGTATAGTCTGATATTTTGACAGGACCTTGTGGTGTAGTTCCCACTACAATGAATGGGAATGCAGTTCCAAGAACGCCTATAACAACTCTTGATCCCTTACTAACAACTTGCCCAACTAATCTACTCCTTACGTATTCTTCAAATCCTCCACTGAATCTTACTGCCTGCATAGGTGCTAGTACTATTTTTTTAGCTTCTTTCACGTCTACTTTACTAACTTTAACTTTGTCTCCAATACCTGATTTTGCGTTTTGCCTTAGGATACCATCCATTCTGATAATTCCTTTCCCTTGGTCTTCCAAGTATCCTCTCCATACTGTAGCGTAGGTTTTATCCCTACCTTCAATCTCAACGACATCTCCAGCCTTTAGACCCATTTTTTCCATTGTTAGTGGGTCGATTCTCACAATTCCTTTACCTACATCCCCTTGATATGCTTCAGCAACTATTAATTCAGTCATAGTATTTCACCCCAATTGATTATGAATAATTATGAATTTGATTATTATATTATAATAATATTCCAATACATTATAATATAACATTATTATGCCTTAGAAGTTCTATATAAAGTTTTTGGTTTTGTGCATATTTATACACAACCATATTAATTAGTAGTGATATTATTTCACCCTTATTTCTTTGGAATATCCATCATATGATAACGGTAGTATCTTGTAAAACCGCAGTTTCTACATCTTACATAAAGTCCAGATTCGGTTATTAAAATGTCCTGTAATTCAAGAGCATTACAGTTATAACATTCAACCTTTTTTTCTAAAATCCAGTTGTCATATCTTCTTTTTTTCTTTTTTTCGGTTTCAATTATGTCACTATCTTCAATATCTGCTTTTTTTATAATATAGTATCTAGTGGCCTCACAATTTGAACACTTTACAAAAGCTTGGTTTGAATATATTTCGATTATTTGATCTGCAATTACCCCACAGTTATAACATTTTGTATTGTAGTTTAATCTCCAATTCTCCATACTTCGGCCCTCCCCTTTATATAATATATTTTGTAAAACAGGATATTTAAAAATTACTAAATAAATTAACTGGATGGGCTATGAACATAAAAAATAAAATTAAGAATAAAAAACTTACAACCTTGCTGGTCCAGCATCTTCAAATCCTTGTCTTAATCCTTTACCTGCATTTTTTTGAAGATACTCGGGTTTAAATAACATATAATAAACATTTTCAGCATGTTCTTCTGCCCTTCTTTTTGCAAGCCATTCGAGCTCTTTTTCATCCTTGGCTTCATCTTCATGAACAAAGACTTCTATTATGTGTTTATTTGTCATCAATTGAGCCATCATCAATCCTTGGGACGCTTCATGGGCACAAACTTTATCCTTTTCCTTTCCTCCAGGCATCCCTAGGGCCATGGTTATTTCACAGCCATGTTCTTCGATTAACTTTTTACATGCAACAGGTAGATCCTTCATTCCAGGAACTGTGTATCTTATTATCTTTATTTTTGAAGTCATTTCATTTAACTTTTTAATTGCTGCAGATCCCATATCCACCCTTGCAAATGTGGTATCTGCTATACCGACTTTTACAGTCATAATTTCACCATGGCATAAGCTTGGATTTATTTTTTAAATTATTCCTCTTTCAAATGCTTTTCCAAATAATAGTTAATTAACTCTTCACCATTTAAGTGTATTAGATTATGTTTTTCAGCATACTTTTTGGTTTCATTTTTATTCATTGCATTTCCATCATCGCCCATCATCTCACAGATTGTGGTGATTGGAACCAATCCTGCCATCTCTGCAAGAGCAACCGTCATTTCGGTGTGGCCTTTTCTCCTATTTACAAGACCTTCAGCAGCTCTTAAGAGTACAACATGTCCAGGACTTCTAAATTCATTACCAAAATCATTATACCTTCCTTCTTCACACATTTCTGTAAATTTCTTAATTGTCAGAGCTCTGTCGTTGTCGGTAATTCCAGTGAATGTTTTTCTATGGTTGATCGTTATTGAGAATGATGATTTTTCGTCGTAAGGAATGTCATTAGGGTATAATTCTTTTAGTACCGGGAATTTTTGAGAAGCAACATCTAAAACATCCACCATAAATGGAATTCCAATTTCCTCACAGAATTTTGGATGGATTGCAGTACATATTAAACCGCCGCCATCTTTTCTCATAGTCCTTATATGTGATGGGGTTATATGTTGTGAAGCTACAACCATATCGGTTTCCCCTTCCCTGTCGTCGTCATCGAATATTAATACCATTTTTCCGTTTCTAAGAGCTTCCATTGCTTTCTCAACATTGTTCATTTATTTCCCTCATTATCTACTTTAATAAAGAATTTATTATTTTGTTACAATTTTAACAATATCGCCATTGCTTAAAGACAAGAATTTCCTTAATTTAATAGGGGCTATAATTTCAAGTATGTTTGATGAATGGCAAGTTTTTTTAGGTGCCACTATGGCCCCATCTATAGTATGACCTTCTTTATTAATTATAGTTACTGGTATTACTTTAAGGCCATAAAATTTTTTGTTGTTGTAGTAAAAATCGCCAACTTCCAAAGGATTTAACTTGTCTAAATTTATAGTTTCATTTAATTTAATATTTAATGTTCCTTCATAAGGCTCAAAACCTAAAATTTCTTTAAATTTTTGTTTATACGGGGGCAGACTCATATAGTAACTGCCTTCACCTCTTCCTGGAACTAATCTACCTAAAAATTTCAATATACCACCATATACTATGAAGATTTATAGTGGTGTGCATTACTTACATCTAATGAATGCAGATAATTTATTTAAACATGAATATACCTTGTTAAATTAAATTAAGCTTATTTACTGAAGTTATTTAATTTATAATGTATTAATAGTTCATTTAAAATTGCACACCACTATATATAGTTTTACCGATACCAATATATGGTTCATATGTTTAAGCACATATTGTAATGTTATTGGAAATTGAGTGTCACTTCGGAGCTCCCAAACTTAGATTTTTATTCAATGTAGTTCATGAAGTGTGAGTGGAAAATATATTGCAGAACAACTATAGTCATTCTGCAATTAGATTTCATTTAACATAACTCAAATTTAAATTAGATGTTTGTTATCATACCTTAAATTCATTTGAAGAAATGGGTTATGAAACATATCGCAGAACGACTATATATTAACAATACTACCTAAAATTGGGTGATATGATTGATAGGGATTATTGGAGGAACCGGTGTATCTTCTATCCTAAAAAAAGGGGAAGAGAAAATAGTGCATACTAAATACGGAAAATCAAAGGTTTTAATAGATAAAGATAACGATGTTGTTTTACTGTTTAGGCATGGATTAAAGCATAACACCCCGCCCCATAAAATAAACTATAGGGCAAACATCTATACCTTGAAAAAGTTGGGTGTTGATAGAATCTTAGCTATAAATTCAGTAGGTTCATTAAGAAAAGAAATAAAACCCGGAACTTTTTTTATTCCTAACGATTTTTTAGAGTTTACAAAGATGAGAGAGTGTACATTTTACGATGGTGATGATGGGAAGGTTGTGCATATCGATGTTTCAGAGCCCTACTGCCCTGAATTAACAAAAGTTTTAAAGGATATATTTGAACGCAGGAAATATGAGTATCATGAAGGAGTTTATGTTTGTACCGAAGGGCCAAGATTCGAGACAAAAAAAGAGATAGAAATTTATGGAAATTGGGGACATATTGTTGGAATGACGGGATATCCTGAAGTAGTTCTGGCGAGAGAACTTGAAATGTGTTATGCCTCAGTATGTAATATTTCAAACCACTGTACCGGAATATCGCCTAATAAATTAACTGTAGATGAAGTTTTTGAAACTATAAAGGAAATGGAAGAAAAGATTTTGAAGGTTGTTGAAGAATTTGTGAATTATGATTTTGGGGAAAGAACCTGCGCGTGTAAGGATGCCCTTAAGTGTGCAGTGATTTAATAATTCGTTGAATTGTATGAAAACAAAATTGTGAGATTATGGCTAAAACAATTAGGATAATCGAAAATGAGCTCGAAGAACATATCGAAGAAATTAAAAAAGCTCAAAAAATGATATTGGATGGAAAAGTTGTAATCTGTGGAACCGATACCCTCTATGGTTTATGTGCGAATGCACTGGATTCAAAAGCTGTAATGAAGATATACGATATAAAAAAGAGAGACACAAATAAACCAATTTCTGTAAGTCTTAAGGATAAAAGCGATATTGAAAAATATGTCTATGTAGATAAAAAAGCCCAAAAAATCATTGATAAGTTTTTACCTGGTCCAATTACTTTGATTTTAAAAAAGAAAAATGGTGTAAATGGCATACCTGATGTGGTGGCTAAAGATTACATTGGAATAAGAATTCCTGATAATGCAGTTGTAAGGGAGCTCGCAGTAGTTCCATTAACTTCGACAAGTGCAAATTTAAGTGGGGAAGGAGCTCCAACATCTGTGGATGGTATTAGCAAAGAGTTAATGGAAAAAGTAGATTTAATCATCGATACTGGATCCTGTAAGTACAAAAAACAATCTACCATTGTAAAAATAGGAAAGGATGGAAAATTAGAACTAATAAGAGAAGGTGCAATTCCATTTAATGATATATTAAAAGAAGTAGAAAAATAATAATTTTATCTCTTTCCGAGCTCTTCTACCATAAGTAAAGCACAGTACTTTCCGCAAATACTACATGCTTTTTCATCTGATGAAGGGATTTCTTCTCTCATTTTTTTAGGTTTTTCTTTATCAATGGCTAATTCAAACTGTTTTTCCCAGTCATGGTTTTTTCTGGCATATGCCATTTCTACTTCTTTTTCCCACGCTAATGAGTTTCCTCTAGCAACATCTGCAGCTTGTGCAGCTATTTTTGATGCAACAAGACCTTCTTTAACATCTTCTTCTTTCATTATTCTAACGTGTTCTGACGGGGTAACATAACATAGGAAGTTGGCTCCACTGTATGCAGCAATTGCCCCACCAATTGCAGATGTTATATGGTCGTATCCTGGAGCTAAATCTGATACAATTGGACCTAAAACATAGAATGGTGCATTTTTACAAAGTGTCTTTTGTATTTTCATGTTTGCCTCTATGTTGTTTAATGGGACGTGTCCTGGACCTTCGACCATTACCTGAACTCCAGCTTCCCTACATCTATCTACCAATTCACCTAATACTATAAGCTCATGAATTTGTGGCCTATCTGTGTTGTCGGGTAAACAACCTGGTCTCATTCCATCCCCTAAACTCAATGTAACATCGTGTTCATACAGTATTTCAAGGAGGTAGTCAAAGTTTTCATAGAGCGGGTTTTCCTTTTGATTGTGAAGTATGTAGGCAGTTAAGAATGCCCCTCCCCTACTTACTACTCCCATTATTCTTTTGTCTTTAGTTAGTGACTCAACGCTTTGTTTTGTAATTCCGCAGTGAAGGGTCATGAAGTCTACTCCTTCTTTCGCCTGCCTTTCAATAACTTTGAATATTAGGTCTTCATCCATATCTACTACTTTGCCACCTTTCTTTCCCATTTCAACTCCAACTTCATATATTGGAACAGTACCTATTGGCAGATTTGTGTTTTTCATAATTTTTTTTCTTATTTCTATTAAGTCTCCTCCAGTACTCAAATCCATTATGGCATCTGCACCATATTTTTCAGCAATTTCTACTTTTTTAAGTTCCATATCTATATCAACATAATCTGGGGATGTTCCTATGTTTACGTTAACCTTTGTTCTTAAACCATCACCAATTCCAACAGGTTTTGTGTTTCTGTTTACGTTTTTTGGAATAACAACATGACCTTTAGCTATTAGTTTTTTTAGTTTTTCTATGTCCATTCTTTCTTCGTTTGCTACAAATTCCATCTCTCTTGTAACTATTCCGTTTTTAGCATCACTCATTTGAGTCATAATATCACATCCAAATTAATATCTCGAAAACTGAAAATATTTTCAATCCCTTCTGCTCGCTCGGAGAAAATATAATCATTTGACAATATGTAACATAAATAAATGCCAATTTAATAAAATATTTTACTTTTTAGATTTTTAATGTATTTTTAATATTTAACAATTAATCAACATATTTTATTTGCATGTTTGTATATATAGTGTTTTCATAATAAGATACACTTATCCGTAGTTAAATATGTAAAAAACTGAATATCCATAATTTAAAGTTATAGATGTTAATTAGTTGTTTTGTGAAAACACTATAATTATGGTTATTTAAATAGATAATTGTAACGTGGTAATATGTGGGATTTAGAAACTGAAAGAGTTATAGATGAGATAAAAAACAGAAATGCGAGATTGGTTTTATTTCAAGCACCAGAAGGCTTAAAAAGAGCCGTAGAACAAGAAATCGAAAAAATAAAGAAGCAGGTATCTGCAGAACTTGTCATATGGGGAGAAACATGCTTTGGGGCATGTGATTTATGCGATGAAGAGATAAAAATGTTGGGAGCTGATTTGGTTGTTCACTATGGGCATGAACCTCTACCATATGTTAATCCATCGATTCCAACGGTTTTTGTCCATGCTTACTATAGTAAAGAGGATGAAAACATTGTAAAAAATGTTGAAGAAATATTAAAGGACATGGATGGAGAAGTTATTGTGGCAACTACAATTCAATTTAAGAAAGCCTTGGAGAAGTTTAATCCGGTCGTTATTTTAGGATGTAGGGCAAATATTGAAAATGCAAATGTGGATAATGTCTTATTTGTAGGTACTGGAAGGTTTCATCCTCTGATGATAGCATACAAACTTAAAAAGTCTGTTAAAATATACAATCCATTAACTGGGGCGGTTTCCCAAATAACAGACGAAGAGATAAAAAAACTTATTAAAAAAAGAATTGGGAAAGTTTCAAAACTTTTAATCGATCCTCCAAAAAAAGTTGGAGTTATACTCTCCACTAAAAAAGGTCAATGTAGAATAAGGATATTTGAAAAGGTTGTAGAGCTCCTAAGGGAAAATGATATAAATTATATTCCTATTGTTCTGAACAACATATCTCCCCAGTATCTAATATACAAAGTGGATGCCTATGTGGTATGTGCCTGTCCAAGAATAGTTATGGATGATTATTCTCTTTACGATAAACCATTGATAACTCCAAAAGAGCTCGAAATGTTTATCAATAAAGATTTTGACTATGTGTTCGATGAAATTCTTGAATGGGATTTTTAATAAACTTCAGCTTTACAGAGGGTGTTAAAAAGAAAATATATTATATGGAAATTCTATTGAAAAATTAAATTAAATAAAAATAAGGATATAAATAGCTGATTTTTATTCAAAAATGTCATCAACACTGTCTACAGCATCATCTACAAAATCAGTGACATCTTCAATTACTTCACCAGCATTTTCAAGCATGTCTCCATCAACCATATCTTCAACAGCATCAGCTATTAAGCTACCTGCAGCAACTCCAGCAGTAACCGCTGCAGCAGTACCTAACAAATTAGATCCACTTCCTCCTGAACCAGATGCTCTCCCCCCGGTATGATTTGTATAAACAGTCCCACGACTTGCAACAGATCTGTGGCCTGCCACAGGGTGAGCCACACCTTGATTAACATAAACAACTTCTTTTTTTCTTCCAAATAATATATAACCTAAAATTAAACCTGCTAAAAACACCCCTCCAAGAATAATCCATCCGGTAGTTGCCAAAATATCACCTAACAGTTTATATCAAATTATCTAAATATATCTTATCTATAACGTTTTATTTAATTTTTTAGGTATTATACCCTCAATAATTATTTATTTTTGAACACCAATAACTACTAACACATCTCCTTTTTTTACTACAAAATTACTGTCCGGATTAGTGGTTAGTTTCCCGTCCCTTAAAATTCCAATAATGGTTAAATTTTTCTCATTTTTTAGTTTTACAAAGAGATCAATAAACTTCATATCTTCATTTTCCCACTTAATTTCAAAAATGTCACTACCATATTTGCATGTACTAGTATCTTCAAAAAACATAACTACTGAGCTCTCAAATATGGAGCTTGCCAACAACCTACCGGCAAATCCTTCAGATAAAATAACAAAATCAGCTCCAGAATGTCTTAACAGATCAAAATTATCATCCTTTATGCATTTTACTATTATTGTAGCTTTTGGATTTAACTGTCTCGTAACTAAAGTAATTAAAATACTCTTAGAATCATCATTTGTAGAAATTATTACATACTTGGCCTTATCAATGCCTGCCTTTTTTAGAATCTCTTTGTCGTCTAATTCACCAACAACATAGTCGTGGTTGTAAATAGGAGATTCTGAAACTATAACTACATCGTCTTTTATATTATTGGCCCTTAATTCAGCTAAACACTCCTTGCTTGCTTCATTCCAACCTATTATAACAATATGGTCTTTCTTTTTCATAGATAGTATCCCCTGAAACTTTGCTATATTCATATCAAAGATGTGATTTATCATCAAACTTGCCAAAGTTGAATACACCCCTATTCCTGTTAAGGCTATTGCCATTGCTAAGAACCTACCATATGTGGTTTTTGGAGTAATGTCTCCATAACCTATAGTAGTCATAGTTATTATGGTCCAATACAAGCTATCTAAAAAACTGACATGTTCTGCTATCGAAAAAGCAATTGAATAAGTTAAAGTTAGAACTGCAAATATCCCCAATATTATTAAAAAATTGTTTTTCATATTTCCACGTAGTATTATATATTTGATCAGTATATCCCTATGTTCAATAACTATGGATATTTTTTTACAAATTATTTCGTATGATTCATAATTTAAACGTAGGTTTTGAATATTGTTAAATAACAATATTATTCGTTGCCAGTATATAGTTTTTTGAGATATGGGGTAATCTGAGATGGGTTTTACCTAGAAACCAACTTTATAGATTTTATTGGAGGTGAAAGTAAAAAAATGTTTATTACTTATAAAGCAATTGGTTAGTAATGAAGCCAATTGTATGATCTACATTTGGTAATATTCACCATATATTTATTTGATAATCTTTTTCAACCGAAAAGTTTATATATTAGTTTTGAATACTTATAGATGCAAGCACCTGAGCAGGGGTCGCCAAGCCTGGTCAAAGGCGCCGGACTTAAGATCCGGTCCCATAGGGGTTCGAGGGTTCAAATCCCTTCCCCTGCACTTTTTATTTTGGGAAAATATATTTATAGATTTAGATATATGGTTAATATTACATAATCATAAGTAATAATATTATAAATATAATATTAATATGGATCATAATTATTTTATATATTGGTGAAATTATGAAGATAATTGGAGTTTTGGGTATTCAAGGAGATATTGAGGAACACGAAGATGCTATAAAAAAAATAGACTGTATTCCTAAAAGAGTTAGAACTGTTGAGGATTTGAAGGATATAGATGCCCTCGTAATACCTGGTGGAGAGAGTACCACCATGGGAAAACTAATGGAGAAGTATGGATTTATCGGAGCTCTAAGAAATTCAAACATTCCAATACTTGGAACTTGTGCAGGAATGGTTTTACTTTCAAAAGGAACAGGTAGGGAACAGCCTTTGTTAAAATTGATGAATATCACTATAAAAAGGAACGCATATGGAAGCCAAAGGGAAAGTTTTGAAAAAGAAATTGAGTTAAATGATTGTGGGGAAAAGGTCCATGCAGTATTTATAAGAGCTCCTCTTGTAGATGAAATATTAAGTGATGATGTTAAAATTATAGCAAAAGATGATGAAAATATAGTGGGTGTTAAAGAAGGTAAATATATGGCAATAGCTTTCCACCCTGAACTTTCAGAAGATGGATATAAAGTATATAAGTATTTTTTAGAAGAGATAGTAAAAAAATAATATATATCTGTATTATAATTTATTCTTTTATTTTTTGCAGCATGTTGTTAATCTCATATTTTATATATGGATTTTCATGGTTTTTAAGTTCTACGAGCTCTTCCAATATAATTTTATCTACCTTTTGAATAATGTCATCTTTTTTAAAGTATCTTATTAGATATAGTTTTGAGTCATCGTCTAAAGTACTATTTTTTAAATATGTTATTATACCTTCAGCCACTTTATTAATAACTTCCACAGAACATGTATGTGAACACTCGTAAAGTAATCCCATAACTTTCCTAAGGATGATCCATCTTTCATCTTTTTTTATCAATCCTAAAATTTTTTCTGCAAGGTCTAGATCCATTTTATATTCTCTATTTTTTAAAAGATATTGTAATGCATCAAGTGTTTCCATTTGTATGTATATATTTCCATAGTCAAATAACTTCTTAATTAACGGTAAATAATCTATATCATCTGGGCCATCAATAATTGATTTAATGAGCCAATGTTCTCTTTTTATCATGATCGTCATCAATAATTTCAAGGCTTTAGTTGACATGAGGTGGTATTCATTGAATAATATCAATTTAAGAAGTGTGTTGAATACAAACCTTCGTTTTTCATCTATTATTTTTAGAATATGCTTATCCTCATGATTTATTTTGTCGATTATTATGTCCATCATAACTATGTTTAGTATAATATGCTGTTTAGATTCAAGAAATTTTGCCAAATCAGTTGCTCGGGTTTCAGGATTGATATTAAAGTCTAAAAGATCTTTTGATGATAAGTAAGTAATGGAGTAGTACACGTTTTTCCAATCGGGATCGTTTATATCGTCCGTTTCTTTTATGTCTGATGATCTATTTTTCAGATATTCTTCTAACTCTTTTTTCTCTTTTAAAATGGCTCTGCTTTCAATATCATCTACTTTTTCCAATATTTTTAAGGATAAATCTAATATTCTCTGATTAACTGTGGTATATATTGCTAATTCTTTTACAATATCGATTATTTCATCACTTACTATAAATCCTTCTTTTATATGGCTTAATAATTCCCTAAGTCCATATATTCTCATTACAACAATAAGTTCGTTTAATGCTATTTTTAGTACTTTTTCTTTTACTTTTGGCAATTTTGGATATTTCTCTTTGATACTTTGAACTAGTTTTTTAGCCAATTCATTATTTTTTTCTTTCAATATTATTAATTCTTCAAGAATATAGAACGATTTTAAATATGGCACATCCTCCAAATACATGTTTCGTTCTAAGAAGTTTAAAATATTCTCTATCTTTTCTGTATCGTTCTTATTAATTGCTTTTCTCAGTAGTTTTTTTAACCTTATAAAAGCTGCCTTTCTTAGTATTGGATTTTTTATGGCATTTTCAAGAATCTCAAATCTTTCAAAAATGCCTTCATCGAAATAACTCTGCAAATCCTTTGATTCTGGGAAATACTCCAATAATTCTTTACAAATTTTTCTTATGGTGCTTTTTCTATCGGTTAAATATTTAGTAGCTATGACGGATAATAATTTTTCCCTTATTTCCTTATCTTCTAAGATTTCAGGATATTTTTTAAGTAAATCATAGTATAATAAACCGTATTCAAGTCTAATTTCCCAGTACCAGTCGTCACAATAGTGCGCTGTATTTATAATAATGTTTTTGGGGGGTTTGTATCCTCTGTGAACTATTATTCTTAAGATCCAAACCCCGACGTTTCTTACCAAATATACACTATCTTTAATTAATTTTTTTATTAATTCATAGTTGGATTTTATGTATGAAGGGAGCGAATATAACGAGTTTCCTAACTCTTTTGCCCCTTTATATCTATTCAACCAATCGTTACTCATTATAAGGGCGTTTGCAGCTCTTAGAATCTTGGAGTGTTCAAAGATATCTAGATTCTGAAAGTACTCCATGACATTTTTTCTTAAGTAGGGATGATGTACTGGAGATAGGCATTCATATCTCTTCAGTTCAAGTATTAGGGGCATTCCTTTGTAGTAACATAGATGATGTTCCCTTATTATTTTTGCCAAGTCTATTCTATTGACAATATTTTTTACTTCGTTTTTGAATTCTTGATTTGAAATGTAGATATTATACAATACCTTGAGGGCGTAAGCTCTTGCAATGTAGTTGTCATTAAGGTTTTTTGTAATTGAGTCAAATAACTTTTTAACATACTTACGGTCTATATGTATTAATGGTCCCAACTCAAGAATAAAGTTTTTGAACAAGAATATTGACGCAGCTCTTAATGACCAACCATCACTTTCGAGATTTTTAATAACCTTGTCCATAAGTTCTATAACTATTTCGGGACTTTCACTGTATATCTCCTTAAGTATGTCACAGTGCCTTCCAATGGTTAGTATGGACATGACTTTAATTAATTTATCCCCATGATCTATGTTCTTTATAAGTTCTATTATCTCTTCTTTTTTAATGGATTTTTTAAAGTACAGGAATACTACGGATTTAGACATTTCCTCGGCATTTTTGGTATTAAATATATCGGATATATTGCTTTCACTAGGCCTTTTTACTAAAAAGTACAATTTTCTTAATACTTGTGCATTTATATTTTTAAATTCTTCAAGTATCTCAATGGCAATTAGTTCTAAAAGTTCATACTCATCCTTCATGGAGATCATTACTATTTCAGGTAGCGAATTTTTTAAATAATCTGGGGTAAATAATGAGATGGAAGCCAATCCTATAAGTCCATGAGCTCTCTCAAAGGGATCTCTTGAATATAGTTTGTTTGTAAGATCTATTACACATCTGTTTATTATTTCAGGATTTAATGAGTCAATTATACGCTTTGCAAATTCTGATATTGATCTATTGGTTGAATGGCACTCTAAATAAATTAAGATCAGTAGATCTATTGTTACCACAAGATATTTTGTAATAATAGTTTTTAATGAAGTTAGTAAATTCAATTTAACTGCTAAGTTGTTATCTTCAGATAACTTTAGGATATCATCACTTATTTCGTGGATTTTTTGTCCGTTTTTGATATAACTTATCATTTTTGCAGCTTCTGCTCTATGTTTCCAGTTTTCAGATACCAAATATCTCCTAAAAAGTTCAATTAACTCATCTTCAGACATGTTTTTATACATAATACTCCCTATTAAAGCTATGATATCAAATAATTATGAGACTGTTCCAACCTATACATCAATATACAGTATGCTACTAACATTGTTGTTATCATTAAAATACATATCTCTTTATAAATGTATGTGATATTATTTTTAGTGGGTGGTAATTTGACCAAGATCATAGCTATAAGTGGAAAAGGCGGAACTGGAAAAACGATGTTCTCAACCCTGCTAATAAAGGCATTATCGAAAAAGACAAATAGTATATTGGTTATTGATGCAGATCCTGACTCAAATCTTCCTGAAACATTAGGTGTTGAAGTCGAAAAGACAATAGGAGATATAAGAGAAGAGCTAAAAAAACTTGTGGAAGAGGATAAATTATCCCCTGGAATTTCAAAACAAGATTATTTACTAGGAAAAGTCTATGAAATAATAGTTGAAACAGAAAACTATGATTTATTGGTTATGGGAAGACCAGAGGGAAGTGGTTGTTACTGTAGTGTAAATAACTGGTTAAGGCAGATAATTGATAGTCTTGCAAAATCTTACGAGTATGTGGTTATAGATACTGAGGCTGGATTGGAACATCTCAGTAGAAGAACCACTCAAAATGTAGATAAAATGGTAGTGGTCACTGATGCGTCTAAAAGAGGACTGGGAACTGCAAAGAGGATAAAAAAACTTGCAGATGAACTCGACATAAAATTTAAAGACATATACGTGGTTGCAAACAAGGTTAATGAAGAAAATGAAAATATAGTTGAAGAAAACGCCACAGTGTTGGGACTCAATTTGGTTGGAAAGCTACCATACAACGAAGAAATATCAAAGTATGATCTAGTAGGAAAGCCATTATTTGAACTGCCTGACGACAATGAAGTATTCAAAAAAGTTATGAAAATTGTAGAGAAATTTTAAATATTAATATTAAATTGGTTCATAACCTTCATAACGCTTAGGGCCACGCCTTCAACCTCAATACCGCCTTTTCCTTTGACACCATCACCAACTAGATATAATCTATCGTTTACAATAGGGTCCAAGTCAGTTCCATTTGATGCATGATTGACAGGCCAGTTGTCCATATAGCTTTGAATATGTAAAATTTCATAATCAATTTCATTAAATAGGTCCTCAATATCATCCAGCACAATATCAATTTCTTTTTTAGTGTTGTTTCTTAGCTGGGTGGCATGTACCATAACTAAATGATATCCTTCTTTTGCTAAACTTCTATCCACGTTTGAAGGCTGGTTTAAACCATTTACTCGTTCACTATCTACAGTAAATAAAACTCCATTGTGCTCTATAATTCCTTTTTTACTTCCAATGCTTACCTTAATACCTTTTGACGGTTTTGGTTCTTTTTTCATAAAATTAATGTTGCTAATTTCCTGAGTTAGTTTTGGAGATAAGTTGCTGATTACAACGTCAAACTCGTTTTCTGAGTTTATGTATCCTTTATCGTCATCCAATTCTATCCTATCAACGGTATAGTTTGTTACTATCTTTCCGCCATTTTTATTGATCACTTCTATAAGACTGTCAATAACCCCTTTACAACCGCCTATTGGTATTCCAGGACCTCCAAACTTATAGTAATTTTTTGCAATTTCTAAAATTTCATCCATTGGAGTATCGTATGCATTTAAACTCAGGGCCCAACCAGTAAATGAGTTTCCAACTTTAATGGCTAAATCTATATCCTCTAAAAACTCCCCGAAGGACATTTGTTTATCAATTCTACCCAATTTTAAATTAGCCACCATTTTTAAGCCTTTTAATTTATCCTTCATTCCAACGGTATTAAAGAGCTCGTTGAATAAATAATTTCTTCCGTTTACCCTAAACATTCCATCCGGATTTGAATTAATAATTTTAACATTGCAGCCGGCTTTTCTAAGTAATTGGGCTAAATAGCCATCGTTTCCATGGGGTATCATGTGCAGAGCTCCTGTTGTAAGCTGATAATCTTTATAACATATGTTTGTAAATCTCCCACCTGGAAACGGTAGTTTTTCATAGATGGTAACATCGTGATATTTTGATAACAGTGCACCAGATAACAAACCGCCTAACCCGGCCCCAACAATTCCGATTTTCATTATATCGCCTTTTTAGGTAAATTTAACATAATAAAATAATACGTATATAATTAAAAGAATTAAAAAAGAGATTATTTAAATTTATATGTTGCATTTATCCATACATTACAGATAAATGTGGAGTGGTCATGTTTATTTTACCTGTTTTACCAGTTACCTTTTCTATGGCCCTTTCGAAGTCCTGCATTGTTACATAGTCTCTTTCTTCCCTTATTGCAAACATACCGGCTTCTGTACATATTGCCTTTAAGTCTGCACCAACACAACCTTCGGTCAATTTGGCGACATCACTTAAGTCCATATCTTTTAAGTTCATCCTTTCAGTGTGTATCTTTAATATTTCTAATCTACCTTTTTCATCAGGTGCAGGAATATCTATGATTCTGTCAAATCTTCCAGGCCTTAATATCGCTGGATCCAATATATCCAATCTGTTAGTTGCTGCAATGACTTTTACATCCCCTCTTGCATCGAATCCATCCATTTCAGCAAGTAGTTGCATTAATGTTCTCTGTACTTCTCTATCTCCGCCGGTTAATGACTCTGTTCTTTTGCTTGCCACTGCGTCTATTTCATCGATGAATACGATACATGGAGCTTTTTCCTTAGCCAATTTAAATACATCTCTTACTAATTTGGCACCTTCACCAATGAATTTTTTAACGAGCTCTGAACCTACAACCTTTATAAATGCTGCGTTGGTTTCATGTGCTACAGCCTTTGCAAGTAAGGTTTTACCGGTTCCTGGAGGTCCGTATAATAAAATACCTTTTGGAGGGTCAATACCTACTTTTTCAAACAATTCAGGTTTTTTCAGTGGTAACTCAACAACTTCCTTAACTTCCTGGATTTGTTCTTTTAAGCCCCCAATATCTTCAAATGTTACGTCTGGCTTCTCATCAACTTCCATGGCCAGAGCTCTGTAATCTTTTTCTTTAGGTAACACATCAACTACCGCTAAAGTCTGCTGATTTAAACAGATCCTTGTTCCCGGAACTATATCATCAGGGTTTACAAACTGTGATACGTTAACTAAGAAATTAGGTCCTGTTGAACTTTTTACAACGACCTTTCTGTCGCTTATTTTATCGATAACTGTTCCAAGTATTAATGGTGGAATTCTTAATTTATCGAGCTCTCGTTTCAGTATTTCGTTTTCTTTTTTCAACTGTGTATTTTCTCTGCTTAAGTCCTTATTTTCAAGCTCTAACCTAAGTAATTTACTCTCCAATTCAGCTATGTAGGTTTTTTCTTTAAAATTCTCTAATTCATTTAAGTCCATTTCCTTTTTCTCATTTACATCGTCGTATTCGTCAGGGTAGTTCATAAATAATACCTCCATAATAGGTACGATAGGATGATGATAATTAATTATAATATATAAAGTACATAATATATCTCTAATTATATATATTTAATTAGGTTATTACAAATACTAATTTAATAGATATTATTAAGTAAGTGTAGTAATTAAAGTTTCAATAAATATATGTTTTAATATAATATTTTTATAATCTAATGGTAATAGGTGGATTTATGTTATGTGAGCTCTGTGGAAAGGAAGTTAAAAACTTATTACACGTAAGAATTGAAGGAGCAGAAATGCAGGTTTGCGAAGAATGTGCGAAATTTGGAATTGCTCCAAAAAGTTACTCGAGAAAACCTAGGGCTGTAGGAACTAAAATGCCCCAAAATAATAAAAAGACCGTAAGAAGAAGGCCTACAAGAGATATATTCGATAATTTGAAAATCATTGTTGAAGATTACGGCACTATTATAAAGGAAGCTAGAGAGAAAAAAGGAATGAAATTGGAAGATTTAGCTAGAAAAATAGGCATTAAAGAATCTACACTCCATAAAATTGAGAGAAATGAACTTGAACCAGAAGAAAAATATGTAAAACGTCTTGAAAAAGAGTTAAACATCAACCTCTACGAAGAAGGTGAGCAGGAATATAGTGCAGGCTCTTCAGAACAGGAATTTACTTTAGGGGATTTTGTAAAGGTAAAGAAAAGAAAATAATTTTTTAATTTTTTAGCCAGTTAGTTAATGAAATTAGTTAATGAATGTGCCTTTAACTCTTTTCAGAAGGGCATCATATATATTTCCTTTTTTGTTTCCATTGAATATTACGGTTTTTATGCCCAGGTTATAGGATTCCATAACTTTTAAGTACATTCCGCCGGTTACATCGTTTTTATCAGATGGTTTTAGAAACTTTAAAACTTCGTTGATGTTTTCTGAGTTTATTCTTTCAATAACCTTTAAATTTGAATCAAGTACTCCATCTACATCTGAGGCGTGAAGACTTAAATCAGGGTTTAATTTTTTTGTTAAGTATGGCAAAGCATGATCTCCTGAAAATATTTTGAAATTTTCGTTATTTTCATCAATTACAATATCTCCATGGATTACTGGGACTAAACCTCTTTTTAACATACCTTCAATTGCAAAAGTGTCAAAGTGTAGGTTAGAATCGTCGGTACTGTTGAAAGCTATAAATGATGAAGGCTGTATTGAAACTGCAGGGACCTCGTAGTCTTGAAGTGTGTCAATTACTATGTTGTTGAATCTCCTCATTGATTTTTGAATTTCCCAGAATCCATGGTCCATGTTTTCGAATCCATGTTCTTTTTTATATTTTTTTGCCACAGGATGTCCAAAAGAACCGCCCCCATGGATGATAATAAGTTTTAAATCTTTTCCATTTTCTTTGTAGTGTTCCATTGCATTTTTGATTTCCATTGAAATTCTTTCTAAATTATCCCATTTTATAGAAAAAGGCATGTTTTTATCGCATAAAATACTACCGCCGAGTTTTAAAACTGCAAACAAATTTTCACCTCATATAAAATCACAGTGATGAATAAAAAAACAGATATTGATATTGGTGTATATATGGAAAGAAAAGATTAATTATAATTTATTCGGGGCGGTCTTTGAAATAGGGTAAATTGTTATTAGTGGTTACTAAAATAGGTTTGTCTACTTCTTTCATTCTTTCTAAAATTAGTTCTTTTCCAGTTTGGGTTAATGCAAATATCGGCACCGAGCTCCCAGCCTGAGCTCTAACATGTTCTTTAATACCTTCAGCTACTTCCTTGGATGCACAGGCAGTAATCAAATCAAAATATTTCAAGTATTTCTTAACTTCAGAGCTCTCACTCCCGGTAGTGTGTACTCCAAAAACAACTATTTTCACATGTTCATTTTCTAGTTCTTTAATTTTTTCTGATTCTTCTAAGTTGGATATGGTCACACCGATTCTTTTGTATCCTAGCTCTATGGCCCTTTTAGCCCCTTCGTATTGATTGATTTCAGCAGTTTCTTTGTTAAGCACGACTCCTCCGGCATTTTCTATTTTTTCAATAACCTTGGGGATTGGTGTGGTTTTAACTATTCCTGAAATTCTCCCACAGAGCCCTTGAACCAGTTTTGGATTGTTCGTTATTACAGTTCCAGCACAATCTGATACTACTACAACGGCATCAAGTAATTTATTTTTAAGGGACGTCATAAATATTTCTGAAGTTCCAAATCCCACTATGCAATCTTCAACTTCAACTACTCTGTTTTCAGTAAATAACCCAAAATCCTTTATCCTAAATTCTATGTTCTTTTTGATGCTTTCTTTAGTTATTTCCGTTATTCCTCTATGCTTTGCAAACAATGGGCAGTATTTTATTACAGGCTCTCCAACTTCAACAACTTCACCGTTTTTCACGACAACCCTTGTTTTACCAAGAGCTTCCATTATGTGAATATCTTCATTTTTATCCATTGAAAATCCCTGTTTTTATTGATTAAACTTTTTTTCGAATCTATCATTATTTAATTTCAGTATTGTGTTTTGAAGGAATCTTTTTTACTTTTTCATCTTCCTTAACTAATTTTTCAATTACTGTGTTATTTGGGACCACCATTATCTTGTTGTCACACAATCTAACTATTTTTCCGCCATTTGTTGCGACTTTATTTTTTAAACATGTAAGTATCTTCACATAATCATCGTCTAGATCTCTTTCCAAGTTTATGGTGTTTGCAATAACCAAATACCCTGCTTCTAACATTATTGCTATGTCTGTGACATCCCTGAGGTCTTCAAGATCGCAGACTTTTATTTTTATTGTATTGGTATCGTCATAGACTTTTACAGGAATTTCAACGTATTCTTCAATAGGTACCGGACCACTAGTTTTTAGTGAGTCCTTACCTCCAAAAATCTTTTTTATCTTATTTAACACCCTAATCACCTTTTTATTATATCTAAAATAGCATTGATTAGTATATCCACTCCCTCGTAGGTGGTAGCGGATGTTAAAAATACCCTATTTTGCAACCTACTTTCAACATATTTCTTTAGGGATTCTCTATTTATATCGTCAATTAAGTCACATTTGTTGATAACTACTATAATAAATTTTCGATATCGGTATTTCAATAGGTGATGCAGTTTTTCAAAGCTTTTTGATAGTCCCTTTTCCCCGTCTATTATATGTATTATCATATCAGCGTCTTCTATTTCTTCATAGGTTTTCTGAAGTACGCTGCCAACCATAATTGGGGATTTTTTTTCGTCAGAGGAGTATAAACCGCCTAAATCTACAAAAACAACGTCTGCAAATTGTGGTTCTTTTTTCTGCCGACCTATTTTTATTTTTCCCCAAAATTTTTTTATTGGCCTCTTCGTCGTACCTCCAATTTCTGAAACTTCTGAAATGTATTTTCCAAAAATTAAGTTTATCAATGAGGATTTGCCCGAGTTCTCAGGCCCAATAATTGCTATTTTTAATTGTTTATTACTCATGATATCACCTGAACGTCGAAGCAAATCCTTCGGATTTGTCTCGACCTCGAGAAGCTATGAAATCGAAATCTATAATTTCGAGTTATAAAAATCTTGTATAGATTTTTATTCAAATCCGAAGGATTTTCATTCAATCACCTAATGAAGTGTAAGGTGGGATGTAAAATCGTTAGATTTTCATTTAATTAATAATGTAGAACGCTATATATTTAGTAAAACACCATATATAATACTTAGAAAGATCCAATTTGAGGGGTATTATGAAAGTTGCAGCTGTGTTTGACTCATCAGGAACCCTTATTAGTATTAGGAGAATAATAAAAGATATAAATTCTCAAAAATTCATATGTAACTGTCAGACCGTGGATATTGTAGATGAGAAAAAAGGAAGAGCTCTGATTATTATAAAAGAAGGTCTTCCTGAAATTATAGAAAATCAGGACCCTGATACGTTAATATCGGATTTTTTGAGTAAAGTAGATTGGGGAGTGTCTTACTGTAACCCTCCAATAGATAGAAACGGAGTATTCAAGGATAAAACTACAAAAATAAAAGAGCTCCAAGATCCACTAAATGTGATGAAAAGATTTGAGATACAAACCGGATATGGTTCTGCAGTGATAGCAGATACTTTAAATGGGCAGGTAGAATATACCGTAGCTACAGGAGGTTGTATATTCCCAGAGGTCCCAGAAACCGTTAGAAGATTAAAAGAAATGGGCGTCAAAGTCTTTGTTGCCTCAGGAGATAGTAAAAACTTTATTGAGAGAATAAGTGAATTGGTGGGGATTAATAAAAAATATATAATGCCTGAGGCACATCACGAATTAAAAAAGGATCTAGTTCTGAACTTAAAAAAGGAAGGCTATAAGGTTGTAATGATAGGGGATGCTTCGAATGATGTCCCTGCAATGGTTGAAAGTGATCTTTCAATAGTTACTCTTCAAAATGGAAATGTATCAAAAAAAGCCCTTGAAGTAGCAGATATTAAAGTAGATAATATACTAGAGGTAGTCGATATTGTGGATAAATTCATAAAAAACGAAAAAAGAAAAGAATAAAAGAAAAGAATAAATAAATCTAAAAAATGTATCAAATAATTAGAAGGTGGTTACCTTACCTTCCATTATCATTTCAGTTACTTTTCCTATATTGTTGAGCCAGTTTTGAGCTATTTCTTTTGCTTTTGGTTCGATATCCTTTATATCATATCCTTCTTCTGTGATTAGTTCAATGTCAAGGATTTTTGGCTGGTCTATAGGTTTACCTATCTGGCTTAGTATTCTAATATAGCATTCTTTAACTCCTTCTAATTCAGCAACATCGTTTGCAATGAAGTTTGCCAATATATTGTATATTTTACCAATGTGATTTATTGGGTTTTTACCGCTTGTAGCTTCCATACTCATAGGTCTAAATGGTGTAATTAATCCATTTGCCCTGTTTCCTCTTCCTACGGAACCATCGTCTCCCATTTCAGCTGAAGTTCCTGTAACGGTTAAGAATATGGATTCTTCATCATCTGCTGTGTTTACGCATACTTCAACTTCATAGCCATCTACAATTTTATTTGCAAGTTCTTCAACTTTTTTCTTAGCCTTTTCTTTTACTTCTTCATATTCTTCATAGGAGTTTACATATTTCCCTACTACTGCCAGAGCTATTGTTAATGTTATTTTTTTACCTTCTCTTAAACCCATAACTTTAATATCTTCTCCTACGGCAGGAATTTCTTTTTTTAACTCTGGGCTGTTTAACAATCTTTCAGTTTCTAAAACCAATCTTTCAGTTGTACTAAGCGGTGCGTAACCTACACCAAATGAAGTGTCGTTTGCGAGAGGTATTGCTTCTTTCTGCCTGTCAAATACTTCTACTAAGTCAACGGAACCTTGCCCTATTCTACAGTCAACTATTATATCCTTATCTAAGTCCGCATTCCTCAAGATTTTTTTCAAGTACTCTCTTGCAGCATTTACTGCAGTTGTGCCAACTGGTAACTTTATTACCCTATCGTTTTCTTTGTCCACAACTTCCATTGTGGCCCTTCCAGAGAGTAATATATAAATCGGACTTACAAGGTGTCCTCCACCTAACTCTGGGTATGCATAGCCTCCAACAAGTTCAACTTGGTCTGTGTTGTGATGCAGAACTACCCCCATTTTTTCCTTGTACATTTCACATAATGCAACACTTACACTTTCAGCTATACCATCACAAATGCTGTCTGGATGTCCCAACCCTTTCCTTTCTACAATTTCGACTGGAGCTTCTTCTACAGGTATTTTGTCCAATTTTTTTACGAATATATTTGCCAATAAAACCACCTTATAAGTTGTATATTAAATAGTACCATACTATAAGGAGTAAATATAATTAATATACTTTAGCTTAATTTCAATGAAGCTAAACTATGAATTATCTCGCCTTGCGGACGGGGTTGAAGGCAAACCATTTATTGGTTTGTTCTTTTTTATAATTACGCCTTTAACCTTTCCTTTGATATTCCTGTGTAGTTTTATAGGAATTCTCCGTTTTAGATAGTATGGGTCTTTATTTTCGTAATCAATCTTAAAGGCAGATTGATTGTATTCTAATGTTTTGTGGTGGTTCTTGATGATTTGAACCTTAATTTACCTACCTTATAACCGTTCTTTTTTAATACACCTAATGCTTTGAGGTTCCTAAAGCTTGTTATTCACCATTTGAAGGACTTTGGAATGGACTTTTTTAAGTTCAGGATTTTCTTTTTTATTGGGTTATCAGTTTTTGAGCGTCCATTTTGTTTAGTTTTGGATTTTTCCTTATGGCATCCAAAAGATAATGCAGATATATCTACAAATTTTCAGGTGCTCCACTATTATATGTTTCTTGGATACTCTTGGAAGGGTATCGAAGAAAATCCTTCGGATTTTCTGACCCACAAAACTCTTCGAGTTTTGTCGGGAATCCTGAACTTATAAGTCTCCATCATCATCGCATCACGATTTGATTACTTATAAATAGTATCTTATCACCCACTATTTATAAATATTTGCCTGCATTTCCGAGCAATCGAAGCGAATCCAAAGGATTCGCTGTCGAAGCAAATCAAAGATTTTTGCCGATTCATAAATTATTAGTTGGTGATTTTACAAATTCGAAAGATTTGTAGAACGGAAGGGACTTCTTGCGGAATATGTTAAAAATGAATGTTTTCAAAAGTAAAACAAGGAAAATGTAAGATCAAGGCTTTATACATAAAGATTAAGCACATACGGGATTTAAAATCCGCTATTAGTTAGTATGTATTCTTCTATTTTTTGTACCTTTTTAATTACATCTACTGCATCGTATCCAAGTACTCTTATCATAGGTTCTTTTCCATCCCCTCCCCTATCATATACTATGTCCAACTTTACTTCTTCTTTGGCAGGATCTAAATCGTTGTTTAGAATATAGTTGGTAAACGCTGTTTTAGTACCCCACTCCATTGATGAAACCATTGGTGGTTCATCTTTTCGATTAAATGAAGATACTTTAAACCCGAGCTCCCCTTCTTCCAATTTTTTTACAAGTACATCATCATATTTTATGTTCATACAGGCCCTTATTTTTGGATTAAACTGGTTAGCTGCCAATATTATCTTTGCAATATGTTCAGAAGCCCCAAATTCAACATCTCCAACTATATAAAAACCTCCTAACTTGTTCCTTATTATTCTACCGGTTAATGCAGCTACATCATGGTAGTTGTCAGGTAAAACCAAGCTTTCGGCAATATTGGATCCAACTTCTGGAACAAGTGAAAAATCCATCTTTTTTAATAAATATACTGCATAGTTGATATTGTCTATTACTTTTTTCTTGTTTATATAGGTTGGATTTGAGTTGTATCCATATTTGGTCTTTTCTGCATAAATAACAGAAGATAAAACCAATTTTTTGGCTTCTTTAATTGAATCTGTAAGAGTACATCCTTTTGAAAGAAAAGAAGCAATAGCTGAAGAAAAAACACAGCCAGTTCCATGGACTTCCTTTTCTATCTTTTTAGCTTGGATAGCAAATATCTCTTTACCATCGAATTTTTGGAGCCTGTCCTTTACCCCAGTAACTAGAACATGAGTTTCTTTAAAATCATTTAGATCCTTATCTTTAATAAATTTCATTATATATTCATATTCTTCTTTGTTTGGAGTTATTAAATACGATTTTTTGAATAATTCTAAATATTTATCCATTAATTCATTATCTACAAATTCATAGTTTGTAGTTGATTTAATAACTGGATCACATACTACCTTGAAACCATATTTTTTTTGAAATTCTAAAATCAAATCAATGGAATCTTTGGTTAATACTCCAGTTTTTACAATAGAAACTTCAAAATCTTCAAAAATGGCATCCAACTGATTCTTAATTTCGTCCCTTGGCAGGTCTGTTTTATTGTATACTTTTAAACTGTTTTGAGGAATGATGGAGGTAATGATGGTTAGTGGATTGCATTCAAGAACTTTTATTGTTTTTGCATCTGCAACTATTCCAGCACCTCCAGTTGGATCGTATCCACCTATTGCAAGAACGTTAGTCATACAATCACCAAATATTTTTTAAAATCACCGAGGTTCTTAAATGTCATTTAAAGTTTCTTAAAACTTCAAAGGATGGTATTCTCTTTTTATGATAGGAATATCTGAAAAACAATCTGAGGTTATTGAGTTTAATATAAATCCATCCATATTTTTTAGATAAACCAACAAACATCCTTTTATTGTAACATTCATATTAGGGGCGTTCTTTTTTATTTCATCCACCAGAAGCAAAAGATCCTTGATGCGCCCGGTTTTTTCAAGATTCCCTATATTTTTTAAATTTTCAAGGTTTTTCTCATGTACGACAAGTTGGTGTATCATCATTTCTTTAACTCCAAAATCATTTAAGATTTTTCCAAGATTTATAAGTTCTTCTTCGTTGAAATTTGGTATGTATATACTTCTTACAATGGTGTGAAAGTATTTTGACGATAATTTGATGTTTTCAAGAACTTTATCAAAGGTATCTGAACCTGTTAATTTTTCATGGGTTTCAGGTTTTGAAGCACTTAAACTTATCATGATTAAATCAAGACCAAGTTCTTTAAACTCTTTTAATAAATCTTCATTAAGATTTACTCCATTTGTCTGTAAATCACATCTTAATCCTAAAGATTTAACATATTTTATGGCTTTTTTTACTTTTTCTGCATACAACAAAGGCTCTCCATACTGGCTTATTGTAACTGCCCTGTATTTACTTAAGTCGCCATATATTCCGGGTTTTACATTTGTTAATTTGGAATAGCAAAATATACAGTCGTGGTTACACTCTTGAGTTAATTCTATTGTGGGATGATGGTGGGGATCTTTATTATTTAGATCTAATCCTTCACATCCTATACAGTGCTTAATAACCTTTAGGTCCTTTACAATATTTTCTAATCTATCGCAGATATCATTCCTCAAGACTATCTTTGAGCCTGGCGGAGAACTACCTTCAAACTCTAAATTCTGCTCAATTTTCAAGTTATCACCCAAAAAAATATATCGAAAGCTATTTATTCATGCATTTTAATAAATTATAGTACATATAATGGTATTGTCAGAATGGTATTGTCAAAGGGGGTGTGTAGTCTATATACACAAATAGAAAGATTTATATAGTTGATGGTTGCTTATAATTGTGTATTGACAATACACACACGCACACTAACTAATATCCCAGGAGACTATATATGATTATATAATTGAGGTGGTAAAATGGATGTACAAAATATAAAAGAATATGGTGCAAAATTACAGGAGCTCTTAGGTTTAGAGTATCCTGCTACAGCAGTAAAATTAGTAAAATCAAAAGATGAAATTCCTGAAGGATATGCAGAAATTGATGAAGCAAAAAGGCACTGTGAAATGATACAAATTGCGAGAAAAGAAGGTAAAAAATTCTATGCTTCACTGGATAAACAGGCATGTAAAGGGGGAGCTTACGCAATAGGAGTTCTCCAGGATGCTCCAGAACCACTTAAAACAGGTAAATTATACCATAAATTAGGAAACTTTGCTACAGAAGAAGGGGCTGTAAAGACAGTAGGAGCTATTCCAAGAGTTAAAGAAGCTATGTATGCTAGTGTATATGCACCATTAAATGATGCAGATTTTGAACCAGATTCAATTGTACTTACCTGTACTCCAAAACAAGGGTTAAGATTAACTCAGGCTTTATTGTACAAGGATGGTGGAAGATTCCAGGCAGACTTTTCAGGAATTCAGTCCTTATGTGCAGATGCAGTAGCTGCAGTTAAAACTAGAGGGGTTGCAAATGCTACACTGGGCTGTAACGGTTCAAGAAAGTATGCGGAAATAAAGGATGGAGAATTGGTATTTGCGTTCCCATTAAGCGATTTAGAAAATGTTATTGAAGCTTTAGAACACTTCAAAGAAATTTGGGGATAAATATAGTAGTTCGCGTTATAAGTTAATGAAAACTACAATTAAATTAAGGGAGAATAATTACTATTTGAAATTTCATAAAGGATTATCAATATTGCAAAAAATTCGCGAACAACTATACAATTTACAAATATATTTTAATTTTTATGGCGGGTGATAAAAATGGTTAAAGTAGAAGTATTTACATCTCCAATGTGCCCACATTGTCCTGCTGCAAAGAGGGTTGTTGAAGAGGTTGCAGGTGAAGTTGAAGGGGTTGAAGTTGAACATGTAAATGTAATGGAAAATCCAGAAAAGGCTGCAAAATATGGAATAATGGCGGTACCTACAATAGTAATTGATGGGGAAGTTAAATTCGTAGGAGCTCCAACAAAAGAAGCTTTAAAAGAAGAACTTATGAAATAATAATTGAATATACCTACCTATGCTTGGGGGGATAAATTGATAAGAGAAATATCCGTAAAATCTCTAAGAAGCCCATCTCTATTAGTTGAGAGGGTTTTGGAGAAAATGAAAGATGGTCTTTTAATTGTTGAAACCGACGGTGAAGAACAAATAAAAGATCTGGAAAACCTAATAAAGAAAATGGGATATAAAATGGAAGTTGAAGGCAACAATGTAAAAGTCCATGTTGGCGAAATATCCGCAAGTAAATCTATCAACGTAGTTGGTGCTACATGTCCAGGACCTATTATGATGGTTACTGAGGTTCTGGATGGCATGGAAGTTGGGGAAATTTTGGAAATAACTGCAGGGAAAAACGCATTAACTGATTTAACAGAAGGATTAAAAAGTACAGGACATGATGTTCTGTCTGTTGAAGACCTTGGAAATGGGAGCTATAAAATATTGATTAAAAAAGGCGAGAAAAAAGAAGAAGGGGCAGTATCTGTAAATATTGATGAGATATTTATAATAAACACCACAGGAACTGGAAATGCAGAGAAGGCATATTCCACATTTATGATGGCAGATGTTGCAAGTAAGATGAAGTTAAAACCAACTATATTCTTGATGCTTGATGGTGCAAGCTTGGCTATGAAGGGAGAATGCAGCAAAGTTAAACATCCTGACTTTCCAAAATTATCCGATCTGGTAAAAATGGCCCTAAATAATGGCATA
Organism: Methanothermococcus thermolithotrophicus DSM 2095; assembly: GCF_946463545.1. Classification (NCBI taxonomy): domain Archaea; kingdom Methanobacteriati; phylum Methanobacteriota; class Methanococci; order Methanococcales; family Methanococcaceae; genus Methanothermococcus; species Methanothermococcus thermolithotrophicus. Next base: position 949,006 of record NZ_OX296583.1, read on the forward strand.
AAGGTTTATGTCTGTGAATTGAGTGCTAAATTCAGAGGAATATCTGAGAAAAATCTTGAAGAAGGCTTTGAAATTGCAGGAGCTCCAACTTTCTTCAACTATTTATCAAAACCAAACGTAAGGCCAGTATGGCTTTAAATTTTAAATTTTTATTATTCTTAATCGGTGGTAGCTATGAATGAAATTATAACTCTTATTTCACTCTCGGTAATTTTTGGGAGTATGCTCTCGGGATTTGCCACATTTAGAATGACTGGAATGAGATTGATGCCCCACTTTGCAACTCTTATGCTGGCTTTCTTATTTACACTGGCTTCTTTGTATATGGACAGCAGTATTATATTTTATGCGGCAATTGCACTTCAAATAATAACGCCATTAACGATATGTGGAACTATATGTAATATACTAAAAACTCAGTTCCAAAATACTGGAATATATTCGGCACATCTGGGATTTATGGGTATTTTAATCGTACTGGCGTTAGGAAATCTTCTCATGTAGGTCTTTTTAGTGTTTAGTGTTTTGAGCATATAGTTAAATATTTAATTTCTTTTTGAATTCTAATAAGTTTGTGACTGTTAAGTATCTATAAAAATTTAAAAGTATAAGATTATTTTATTATCAAAGCACTATTTTTGGTGATTAAATGGTATTGGAAACGGTCATGCAGGCAGATATCAGTTTATTTTATTTAATAAACTCAGGATTCAACAGTAATTTTTTTAACGATTTTATGGTATTTATTTCTGAAACAACGTATCTTGTAGTTTTTTTAACAATTGGGGCACTTTTTCTAAAAAATAGGGAGCTCTTTTATAAAGCTGTAATTTCTATTTTTCTTCTATCTCTGATAGTTTATGCTTTAAAATATGGTATAAACGAACCTAGGCCCTATTATGTCCTCAACAACCTTACTGTATTAGTTCCTATGGAAAATGAGCCTTCCTTTCCAAGTGGGCATACGTCGCTAGCGTTTGGACTTTGGACAATATTAAACATGAGTTTTAAAAAAGTAAATATTGAAAAAAAATACCAATACATGATTTCAATTATTTTTCTATTATGGGCATTTACCGTAGCATTTAGTAGGATTTATGTTGGAGCTCACTACCCACACGATGTTTTAGGTGGCATCTTCACTGGTGTTTTTTTCGGCATAGTGTTCTATAAAATCGCAGATAGGATATATGACCGTTCTGTGAATTCAAGAGCTCGAAAATAAAAAAGAATAAATTATTTAATATTTTTAATTGTTTTATTGTTGAGGAATTTTGAATTACTTCTCTCGATAAATAATTCACACACTTCTTCAGGAGCTCCCTGTGCAATTATTTTCCCTTCGTCAATCAATACCGCCCTATCGCTTATCTCCTTAATCAATTCTACATGGTGACTTATTAAAACAATGGTAGTTCCTAACTCATCGTTTATTTTTTTAAGGTAGTTTGAAACATCCCTTAAGGTTACAGGGTCCAAGTCTCCAAATGGCTCATCCAATAAAAGAATTTTTGGTTTTGATACCAGCTGTAAAGCAATTGCGGCTCTTACTTTTTCTCCGCCACTTAGTTCTCTTGGTGTTTTTTTCAGAACGCTTTCATCTAAATCCAGTGCACTCAATATCTCTTTTGAGTTCAATTCTTCAGCAACTGCAGGGAATAAATACTTAATAACGTCCTCACTAACTCCCAATTTTTCCAGCTTGTTTTTCATCTCAGGTTCTGGTAGGTCTATTAACTGGTAGAGTCCATCTACAACTTTTGGAGACAGTCCTAACTCTTTGGATTTTAATTTTGCATTTGCCAATGCCTTTTCACCTTTTATTCCCAACCTATACTTTAAAATTTCCTCAAGTGTTAAATAAGGAGTTAACGAAAATTCCTGATGCATTACACCTATCTTTCTTCTTAAATTTATCCTTTCCCAGCCGTAATCACTTAAATCGATTCCTTCTATTTTTACAGCACCACTATCTGGGAGCTCAACTCCTGCAAGAAGTCTTAAAAGGACGGATTTACCTGTACCGCTAGGACCAATAATTGATAAAATCTCCTTTTCTTTAACATCGAATGATACATTCTTCATATTGAGTGTTTCTCCACCTCGAACAACAAAGTATCTCTTTGAAACATCCTTTACTTCAATTATACTGTTGTCAGATGGTGTTGTTTTTCTAAAGTACGGTTCTTTTAAATCTTTTAAGAATTCATTTACAACTTCTTCAGGAGCTCCTTCCATCTTTATTTTTCCATCTTCTATAAGGATGCACCTATGGCACAGGTATTTGTGAATTTCAGGAAGATGGGATGTTATTATTATTGTTATGTTTAATTTTTCGTTAATGTTCTTTAAAACATCTAAGAGCGCTTGTTTTGAAGCAGGACATGACATTGTAGCAGGTTCGTCCAACAATAAAACTCCTTCTCCAGTCTCGTACATTTTGGCTATTTGCCTTCCCAATATCAACCTCTGTTTTTCTCCACCACTGAGTATATTTGAAAATGCATTCTTCTTATGTTCCAATCCAACTAATTTTAAAATTTCCAGGGCAGTTTTTTCGTATTCTTCCCATTCGTATTCCATTGGTAAGCTTTCATCAGAGTTGTTTCTTACCGCATAGATTTTCCTTATTATATTATATATTGCAGGCTCAGCCCATAGTGCAAAGTTTCTTTGTAAATGTATGGCTGTTATTCCCCTAAAATTACCTGTTTTACCGAATATTTCAACTTCTCCATCGTAGGATTTTTCGGACCCTCTGAGTATATTAATCAATGTGGATTTACCTGCACCAGACCTCCCAATTATTCCTAAAATCTCGCCTTTTTTTACTTCAAAACTTAAATTGTCCAATACGGTTTTTTCTCCGTATTTTTTTGTTAGATTTTTAACTATAACGGTCATAATCTCACCTAAACCTGCTAATTGTTGAAGTTTTCTCAAAACACATTAAATTACGCTTATTTTTCAGTTTTGAGGTAGTTCTATTGATACCATAATCTTTAAATACAAAGTTTCTTAAACCTATTTATCATTATAATTAATGATAGATTATTGAGGACCATTTTGATTTTAAGTTATTACTTACATCCTTGGTGATATAAATGGATTTACAAATGGCTTCATTTATAACTGCTGGGCTTCTAATGGTGGTTGGGTTGTATGGAACTTTCTTTGTTGACAATGTTATTAAAAAAATTATCGCCTTATCTGCATTGGGAAATGGTGTAAATTTAACACTAATTGCGATAGGATATACTGGAGGAATAGTTCCAATAAAATCTCCTGAAATGGCATTTTCCCTATTTTCTGTTGTAAGTACATACCCACTTCCCCAGGCCCTGGTGTTAACAAACATAGTTATTGAAGCATCAATGCTGGCTATAATGCTTGCACTTTCAATAGTATTCTACCGAAAATATAAAACACTTAAGTCTTCTGTAATTTTGAAAGAGGATTAAATGGATTTAAAATACCAACGGTGAGAATGATGAATTTACTTCCTCTGATTGTAGTGTTCCCACTTATGATGGCTATAGTATTTAACTATATATACGGCAAAAATAAGTTGATCAAGTTTATAACATTTTTAATGGCAGGTTTGCTTTTGATACTTCCTTTTATTGGAAGCTATGGGTATTACTATTTTGGGGGACATGGATTAGAAAGCGGACTGATTTCTGGAATTTCGTACTTGTACACTCCTGTAAAACAGATCATAATCCTTACTTTGATGTTGATAGGTTCTCTAGTTCTTATTACTGGAATGGGTGAAAAGAAAGTAAATGGTTTATTTGTAGCTTTAACTTTAATGGGTTTAGCCAGCGTTTCAGCGGTAGTTTTAGCAGACGATTTATTCAATATCTATGTGTTTTATGAGATTGTAGCAATAGCCCAGACTGGACTTGTTATAGCCTCAGGAACTGAAAACGCATACAGGGCTGCATTTAGGTATCTTTTAACTGGGACTTTTGCAGGATCTTTGTTACTGTTAGGTGTGGCATTTTTACTGGCTTCAACTGGAACTCTAAATATTTCCGATATGCACAATTATCTTCTAAATAATCCTGCATCTCCCACCATATATGGCGGGCTTTTGATGCTTGTTATTGGGCTTTGTTATGGTAGTGGTTTCCCTCCGTTCCATACAGTTAAAGCAGATTTGTATGCAAGGGCCAAACCTTTCATGGCATCAGTACTTCAAACATTCTCCAAGTTTATCCTTGTAGCAATGATGATAGTGATTTTCAAACTGTTCTATGGGCTCCCATTCTTTAACTCAGCTCATGGAGCTCTAATCGCACTTTCAGTATTTGGGATGGTATTTGGAGTTGTAATGGCATTACTACAGAGTGATTATAGGAAGCTTCTTTCATACCATGCCATAAGTCAAGGGGGATACGTTGCGGCAGGTCTTGCACTTGGAACACCTCTAGGAATCGTGGCAGGTATATTCCATGCAATAAATCACGTTATCTATAAGAGTGCCTTATTCTTGGGGGCAAATATCGTAGGTAAGAAAAAATCAAACAATCTGGAAAAATTGGGAGGACTCTTGCCTGTAATTCCAACTGCTGCATTTATGGTTTTATGTGCAAAGCTTGCAATAAGTGGGGTTCCGCTTTTCAACGGATTTCAAAGTAAACTTTTACTTGTAGAGGCTGCTATGAATGCAAATTTACCTGAGTTGGCAATTATAATGATTTTAGTTAGTATAGGTACGTTTGTTTCAATGATGAAGGCGTTCTACCTGATTTACTTAAAACCATGTAGTGAGGAACAGCTTGAAGAGTACAAGAAAGTCAAGATCTCAAGGTACGAAATATTTTCCCTTGCAGTGCTTACATTCCTATGTATATTGCTTGGAATCTATCCAAACCTTGTAACCGACTACATATACCCATTTGCGAATGAAATTGGAAGAGTTTGGAGTTTGTAATATATGAAATGTAATAACTTAACTTAATTTAACTGTAGCTAGCTAATTAAAACAGTTTTATCTTTCTTTTAGTTTTTTGGTGAAATTATGGCATACGATAAGTTTCAAAAGGAAATGAGTGATAAAAAACATGGAGACGGCATATCTGTTGGAGCAGGATATACTGGGGAATTTACCCTTTACGGATCTTTGGTAATTTCAGTTTTCCTACTTGCCAGGGTATTTAATGATGTATTGTTTGCACTCATAGGAGCTTCCATACTTGGAATAGCACTATCATGGAGACCTCTAATATTCAAATTTCAAAAGGAAAATTCAAACGAAATTGGTAATCAAATGTTTTGGATTTCCATGTTTTGCGGAGCTCTGTCTTTGGTTATTTACTTTACCAGATAGTTCTTAGTTGCTCATTCGTTGAGGTGAAAAATATGACGATAAGTCGGGAAGTTGCAGTTTCTTTATCATATGTTATATTTGGTTCGGCAATTTTGTATTCTACATTAAACATAAATGTGGTTGAAGGGGTTAATTATATCTACACTCATGGATACATAGTTCCAAACCTTGTAACCGCGGTTTTGTTTGATTGGAGGAGCTTTGATACTCTTGGGGAATGTTTAATTTTAGTTAATTCTGTTCTAGTTACTGGAATGGTATTTGGAAGAGGATTATTTGGTCATGATTTTCTCAAAGAAGTTTATGGAAACAGCGGTGTAAGCCATGATGAAGTATCAGACGGATTTACCCCAATAATAAAAGTTTTAGCAATGCCTATGAGCATCGTTTTAATGGCTTTAGGGCTTGTTATAATTCTTGGGGGTCATATAACTCCAGGGGGAGGATTTCAAGGGGGTTCTTTAATAGCGGCTGCATATATCCTCGGTATAGTGGCATTTGGGTCAGAAAGTCCTTTGGAATTTAAACATGGATTTTTAGAATTCCTTGAGAGTTTTGGGGCATTATTATTTATGATACTTGGTCTCTTGGGAATTGTGGTTTCAGGATATTATCTATTTAACTTCAACAGCTTCTTTGGCATGCCGGTATTTTTATCGCCAGCTGGCTTGGAAAATACTGGGATAATTCCTTATCTAAACATTGCGGTAGGATTAAAGGTTTTAGCGGGTTTATCTACACTTACATTCTTGCTAACTAGTGAAAAAGTTATCAAAGAACATATCAATAAAATCTAGATTGTAGTCACTATGTAATGGTGGTATTATGTATGGCATGGCCTTTAATGGATTATTTAGTATTAACACGATGTTTCTTTCAATGGTTGGGATTGTCCTCGGCGTTTTATTGGGCGTAAATATTAAACAATATAATAGTTTATTGTTTTGGCTGATTACGGCCCTATTTATATCTTATTTAATTGGCCCTCTTCCGTATTACGGCAATTTACCAATTTCGTACGTGTTCTTCTTTTCAACTATAGGTATCTTACTTGGGAATTTTATAAGAAGCCTACTTAGGGGATAAAATGATTGTAACCGACGTAAAAAAATGTAAACTATGTAAAGATGAAGAAGTAGCTCCCGAATGCATTAAAGTATGTCCCACAAATGCAGTTAAGGTAGTGGCAGATAAGGCTTTTTCATGTATAACCTGCGGAACCTGTGCAAGGGAATGTCCAACAAAGGCGATAAAAAAGAACGAATACGGCGGATATTACGTAGATAGAAAAAAATGTACTGGCTGTGGAATTTGTGCAAATGTATGCCCTATAAGCATAATTGAGATAATAGATGATGAAAAAATTGGGAAAAAGCATCCAATGGGAATCTGCGTAATGTGCGGTTTATGTGCTGAAGCCTGCCCAAATCATGCGAGAATGTGCCTCAATGTAAGCGAAATGAAGAGTATGAAAAATAAGGTGCTTCTTGACAGGTATTTAATGATATTTAAGACGCATGGAAATATCAAGGAACATATTCAGGAAGAAAAACCTGCTAAAATAATAAAAGAAAAGGATAAAAGGAAAATAAGGACTTCAATAGATATAGATATAGGCGGCAAATGTGTTGAGTGCGGTAGATGCATTTACCTATGTCCAAAAAACACGATATTGGAAAAAGAGGAAGTTGATGGCTGTACAGGATGTAATATTTGTGAGTTAGTCTGTCCAAATGAAGCTATTGAATATGGGGTTGTAGACGAAGAGAAATGTGTTTTATGTGGAAACTGCATAGAAAAATGTCCAAAAGAAGCCCTGGAAATAAAGAACTTCAAGATAGTTAAAACTAAAGAGGATGAAAAGGCCACTCCATTGAAACATTGTATAAACTGCGGCTTATGTGTTGATAGATGTCCTTCTGAAGCTTTAAGGATTGAAAATAGTAAAATTCTTTACGACCCATCAATATGTAGTTTATGTAATACTTGTGTTAAAATCTGCCCTCAAGGAGTTAGAGTCAACAAAGGAGATCGGAGCGAAGCGAAGAGTGTAAAATCACAAAGTGATTTTAACTTCGAACCTTCGGTTCGATGCAACGAAATGCGAAGCATTTCGTCTAATTATGTGGATGGTGGCTGTGTCTTATGCAATATCTGTGTTAAAAACTGCCCTGAAGATGCCATACAGATAAAAGAAGTTGAAAAGTTCGAAATAATAAAGGATGTTAACTGTATAGGTTGCGGCACCTGTTCAAATGTCTGTCCAAACGATGCTATAACTGTAAAAATTACCAAATTTTCTCCAAAAGTTTCAAGCGAAGTTATATTTGACGATAACTGCGTAATGTGTGAAAACTGTGCTATACACTGTCCAAGGGACGTTATTCCAAATACAACAGGCCATAAAAAAGTTGTAGATAGGGAAAACTCATACATTAGGACTGATATGGATTACTGTATAGAATGCGGTCTCTGTAACAAAATATGTCCTAATGAAGCTATAGATAAAGGTAAAATAGATTGGGATAACTGTGAGCTCTGCTCTGCCTGTGTGAATATATGTCCTACGCATGCGGTTAATATTTACAGAACATGGGTTGAGAGACCGTAAAAGGACTGTAGGCTTTTTCCACAATACGTGGATTTTTATTCAATCCAACACCTTTTCTAAATGGGTTGGGATAAAAATGATAAAAAGGGATAATATGGATTTAAAAAACCTTGCCAGAGTTTTTATTTCAGGATTTTACGAAAACCTTGAAAGAATAGTTTTTGGAACCGACAGGTACACCTCAACTGAAATGAGAAACAAAATATTGGCTGGAATAGAGCTCCCTAAATCAGTATTTGATGAGCTCTGTATTGGGTGCGGTGGATGTGCAAATACCTGTCCAACGAAAGCTATTGAGATGATTCCAGTAGAACCTGTGAATCTAACTGAAAATTATGTAAAAGATGCAGTTCCAAAAATAAACGATGAAAAATGTATTTACTGCCTTTACTGCCATGATTTCTGCCCGGTATTTGCGTTATTCAATGAGGTATCTCCAATACATCCAAGACATGTTGGAGATGAACACATTGAGATAGATTTATCAAAATTGCTTGAAAAGCCTGTGGAGATTCCAGAGGAACAGATAAAGAAAATAGCCAATATTCTTTCCATAAATATTTCAAAAATTATTCAGGATGAAAAAAAGCAAAGGCAAAAAATAGATCTTAAAGATAGGATTAATTAAGAGTTTTAAAGGTGGGCATATGTTAAAGGAACTTTCAAGAAAGAAGTGTATTCACATAATGCTGGTTTACACTGGAGGATGCAACGGTTGCGATATTGAGGTTGTAAACTGTGTACTTTCCCCATATTATGATGTAGAACAGTATAATGTATTTTTAACTTGGAATCCAAGGGAAGCTGATATTTTAGTTGTTACCGGATGCGTTACAAAGGCTGTTTCAGAATCACTTAAGAAAATATACGATGAAATTCCTGAACCTAAGGCAGTTGTTTCAGTTGGGGCCTGTGCATTAATGGGTGGGGTTTATAACAACATAGGCGGAGATTTAGGAACTTCGAATTTTATAGATGGTCCTGTTGATAATATAATTCCCGTAGATATTAAAGTTCCAGGATGTCCACCAAGACCTGAGGATGTAATAGATGGTGTAATAAAAGCCCTACCTAAGATTTTAGAGGATTCGGAGTGAAGCGAAGAGCAGCGAAAACCGAAGGTTTTCGTCTAATGATAGGAGGTCATATATTATGTTTGATGAGGTTTTATCAGTTTTAGGAATCCCCCTTATGGCATTTGCCGTTTCCACATGGATTCCAGGAATACAGAGGAAAATTCAGGCAAGAATACAGCAGAGAGTAGGTCCCTCTATAGCAGCTCCCGGATATTGGGCATTGTTTAAGTTTTTATACAAGAGTTTAAAAGAACCAGTGGCGAGAGCTCCTAAGTTATATAAGATTCTACCTGCCGTGAGCTTTATAGTTATTTGGACTATTCTGGCCATGACGTCACTTACTCACTTCCACATACTTTCAAATGGGCTCGGACTTATAGGGCTTTTAAAAATCGAGGAGATGGTCTATATAATTATGGGCTCCCTTTCATCGTCGGTAATGGGGACTAGAATGCCATTTATCGACGAATGCAAAGGAAGTAGCTTTTTAAAAACTGTTAAAATGACGTTGGAACAATTAGGTGCAGTTAGGGCATTTAAATTAATTACTGTAGGTTCATTTCCATTTTATGTGGCTACTTTAATTCCATTCATACCACACAAGACCATATACTTAAAAGAAATCATTGGAAGTGAATTTTTGTTTACTTTAGGCGGTCTTTTTGGAGCAATAGCCTATATGATAGGGTATATTATAATGGTAAAGGATTATCCGTTCTCAATAATGCACACAAAGGCTGACGTTATAGAAGGACCTACAATGGAGTATTCTGCAAAGTATAGGGCATTATATTTGAGTGTTAAAGAGTTACTTATGATAACTCTTGGAAGTCTATTTGCAACACTATACCTTGGAATTGCACCGGATATTACCAATCCAATAACAATTATAGAGAACTTTACGATAGCCCTCGTATTTCCAATAATAACCTCCATTGTAAGTGCCTACACCCCAGTATTTACATTTAGACAGTTATATCCAGTTTCATTATTTACTACTGTAATTGCATTTATTGGAGTCATATTTGCTTTATTGGGAATCTAATAAAATATTTCATCTGTGAAAAAGAAAAAAATTAAAACAAATAAACATCCACCAATTCTCCTTTCTCGTATCCTTCAACATTTTCATCTATTATTACATATCCGTCTGCTGCAGTCATAGATGATATAACTCCACTTCCAGTTATTCTAAGTGGTTCTACACAGGATTTGTTTTCTTCTTCAACAATTTTGATCCTAACAATATCGGTTCTTCCCAGTGTGGAAGCAAGGTTTCTTTTTAAAGGTAATTTTATAGATTTTCTAGGTTTGAAGTAGTTTCTAACAAATAGTTCATATTGAACAGCTGAAGCTACAGGATAACCTGAAAGTACAAAAATAAGTTTTTTATCTGGACCATATTTGGCAAATCCAATTGGTTTTCCAGGTCGTATTTGAACTCCATGGAATATGAACTCTCCCAATTCTTTAATTGATTCTATGGTGTAATCCCTGTCCCCTACAGAAGTTCCGCCAGTTGTTATAACTACGTCGTTCTCTTCAAGTGCTTTTTCCAAGGTTTCTTTTATTTTTTTCTTGCTATCACCCACTCCTTTGTAAATTTTTGGGGTCAATCCAGTTTCTTTTATTAAAGAATGAAGCATAAATGAGTTTGAATTTATAATCCTACCTTCTTTTTCAAGGTCTTCTATCTTATTAAAATCATCTAAATCAATTAATTCGTCACCAGTTGATATTATTCCCACGCTTAGATTGTAACACTTAACTTTCTTAATACCGAGGGAAGAGAGTATTGCAATGTGGTAGGCTGTAATAACTTCGCCCTTTTTAAGAATCAAATCTCCTCTTTTAACATCCTCCCCAATTCTTGCCACGTTTTCATTTGGATGAACTCCGCTGTAAATTTCAACAAAATCATCTTCTTCGTTGCAGTATTCTTTCATAACAACGGCATTAGCCCCTTCAGGAATTTTCATTCCAGTTGATATTTTAACGCATTCATTTTCATCAATTGAATCTCCTTCGACCAAATTTAAAATTATTACGTTGTTCTCTGAAGCTCCAAATGTATCTTCTGCCCTAACTGCATACCCGTCCATGGCAGCTTTGTTAAACATGGGAAGGTCTGCTGGAGAATAAACATCTTCAAAAGAAACTTTACCCAATGAATTCAATAGATCTTCTTCCTTGAACTTGTTCTTTAAAAATTCATCCCACTTTTTAAATACTATTTCCTTAGCTGTGTTATATTTGATTAATTCTTTTACAAATTTCATTCAATCACCTGAACCGACGTAAGAATATTATCATATCTTATACCATAAAACTATAACTTAACCATATCATATCTAATTGGTGGTGTGCAGTTTTATTAAACATGTACATACATAAAATTAAACTAAATATTTTGTTTAATTAAAAATATGAACAATTAAAGTAAATTTCAGTTATTATCTATTATTTTATGTAATGCATACCAATATAAATACATCTTATAGTTATGATGACATATCAATCAAGATTGGATTTATAGCTGGATGGTGAGTATATGGAAAAGAAAAATGACTTAAAACCAATAGTATGGGATGATGAAAAGAACCAGTTGATATTAATCGATCAAAGGAAGCTCCCACATAAATTGGAGTATTTTATTTGTAAAGATTATAAGGACGTATGTTTTGCCATTAAAGATATGGTTGTAAGGGGAGCTCCTGCAATAGGTGTAGCTGCAGCCTATGGAATGGCACTTTCTGAGATAAACAACGACAATATTGAAAAATCCTATGAAGAATTAAAAAGTACCAGACCTACTGCAGTAAATCTATTCTGGGCTTTGGATAGAGTTATTAAAGCTTATCATAATGGAAATTCCATACTTGATGAGGCTAAAAAAATTCATGAGGAAGACATAGAGCTCTGCAGAAAAATAGGTGAAATTGGGGAGAAATTAATTGATGATGGAGATACTGTTTTAACCCACTGTAACGCAGGAGCTCTTGCAACTTCTGCCTATGGGACCGCTTTAAGTGTAATCAGATTTGCCCATTATAACGGCAAGAATATCAAAGTTATTGCCGATGAAACAAGACCAAGATTACAAGGGGCAAAACTAACGTGTTTTGAACTTAATTACGAAGGGATTCCTGTTAAAGTAATTCCCGACAACATGGCTGGCCTTATAATGAGTAAAGGAATGGTTGACAAGATCGTTGTTGGAGCAGATAGAATTTTAGGGGATTATCATGTATTCAACAAGATAGGAACGTATTCCCTTGCAATACTTGCAAAGTACCACAACATTCCTTTTTACGTGGCTGCCCCGTATTCCACCTTTGATTTTAAAAACAAAGTTGAAGACGTGATTATTGAAGAAAGGGATGAAAGAGAAGTTTTATTTATCGATGGTGTTAGAATAGCCCCTGAAGGAGTTTCTGCATACAACTATGCATTTGATTGCACTCCGCCGGAGTTGATAACAGGAATAATAACTGAAAAAGAGGTAATTTATCCAAATAAGAAATAAATTAAAAATTAATTTTTTTACTTAAGTTTTAAGTTATATTGACCTAATTTCAAAAAATTATTTAAACAACTAACATCATTACATTGAGTATCGATGACTTTATTTTGTACAATAGTTTTGTAATACGTACTATGATGATTGATACGATTAAACACAATTAAGATTAGGATAAGGTGAAATAATGTTTTTATTAGGCGATTGGAGAAGAACAAATTATTCAAATGAAGTAAAACCAGAAATGGATGGGGAAGAAGTTATATTGATGGGATGGGTTCACTCAATAAGAGCATTAGGTAAGCTGGCATTCATAATTTTGAGGGATAGAGAAGGAACCATCCAAATAGTAGTTCCAAAACAAAAGGTATCTGAAGAAACATTCGCAACCGCAAAAAAAATAGGAAAAGAAGACGTTATTGCAGTAAAAGGTAAAGTCGTTGCAAATGAAAAGGCACCTAACGGATTTGAAGTTATACCTACTGAAATCAGAATATTGAATAAGGCAGAAACACCACTTCCATTGGATCCATCTGAAAAAGTACCTGCAGATATTGATACAAGACTTGATAAAAGATTCTTAGATTTAAGAAGACCAAAAATACAGGCTTTATTCAGAATAAGGTCTGAAATGTTGAAATCAGTTAGAAACACATTCTACGAAGAAGGATTTATTGAAGTAAACACTCCAAAATTGGTTGCAAGTGCAACAGAAGGGGGAACAGAACTATTCCCGATTTCATACTTTGAAAAAGAGGCATTTTTAGGTCAAAGTCCACAGCTCTATAAACAGATGATGATGGCAAGTGGTTTTGACAAGGTATTTGAAATTGGACCAATATTCAGGGCAGAAGAACACAACACAAGAAGGCACTTAAACGAGGCAATATCCATAGATACAGAAATGTCATTCTCAGATGATAGAGATGCTATGGATGTGCTTGAAAAAGTAGTTTATAACACATTTGTAGATATTTACGAAAACAGGGAAAAAGAAATTGAGTTATTGGGAATCGACTTCAAACTCCCTGAGAAAAAATTCGATAGAATAACCTACGATGAGGCTGTTGATATTGCAAACTCAAAAGGTGTAGAAATCGAATGGGGAGAAGACCTTTCAAGAGCTGCTGAAAAGGCTATTGGAGATGAAATGGGCGATTTGTACTTTATAACAGATTGGCCATCTAAAACCAGACCGTTCTATACATTACACGATGAGAAAAATCCTGAAATATGTAAGGCATTTGACCTAATGTACAAAGAGCTCGAGCTCTCATCAGGAGCTCAGAGGGTTCATAAATACGATCTACTTGTGGAAAACATAAAAAGCATGGGAATGAATCCTGAAGGATTTGGAACATACTTAGAAGCGTTTAAGTATGGAATGCCACCACATGCAGGCTGGGGATTAGGTGCAGATAGATTTATGATGATTCTGACCTGCCAAGAAAACATTAGGGAATGTGTATTATTCCCAAGAGACAGGCAGAGATTAACACCATAACAACACTTTTAAAGGGTTTAAGAAGAAATATTATATTTTGGAATCCAAACCTTTTTTTAAAAGGTTTGGAGATTAACACCATAACAACACTTTTAAAGGGTTTAAGAAGAAATATTATATTTTGGAATCCAAACCTTTTTTTAAAAGGTTTGGAGATTAACACCATAACAACACTTTTAAAGGGTTTAAGAAGAAATATTATATTTTGGAATCCAAACCTTTTTTTAAAAGGTTTGGAGATTAACACCATAATTTACTTTAATAAGTACATATTTTATAAATAATGAAAATTAAATTAAGTTATTGAAATTATTGAATTTAAAAAGGTGTATAAAATGGTTTCAAAAGACGATATAATAAATGCTTTGAAAAAAGTTGCAGACCCGCACATGGGTGTGAGTATCGTAGATATGGGATTAATAAACGATGTAGAAGTAGATGAAGAAGGAAACGTGTCCTTTACACTAACCCCGACAAACCCAGGATGTATGAGTGTTATTGGAATGGCAGCAGGTGCAAAACAAGCTGCTAGTGAAGTTGAAGGGGTAAAAAGCGTTAAAGTGACCGTTAAAGGACACATGATGGAAAATGATATTAACGAGATTTTGAGTAGAGAAGAATAATAAATAAGATCAAGAATAACAAAAATTTTTAAACTTCTTTTTTTGATTTTTTTTAGTATAGTTTTTTTAAAATTTAATAAATTCAATGTAGGGAGGAAACAATGTTTCAAAAACCAAAAGGAACTAGAGATTTTTTACCTGAAGAAATGAAAAAAAGGAAAGTTATTGAAGGTAAATTAAGAGAAGTTTTTGACAGCTACAATTTTAAAGAAATAGCCACCCCAACCTTTGAGAGTTTTGAGCTCCTATCAAAAAAAACCGGGGAAGAAATAAGGAACCAACTGTTTGTTTTTAAAGACCATGGAGACAGGGAGATGGGTTTAAGACCTGAATTAACGTCCTCTGTTGCTAGGTTCTATATAAATGAACTTAAGAACTTACCAAAACCTGTAAAGATATACTACTTTGCAAACTGTTTTAGATATGAAAATCCTCAGGCAGGTAGATATAGGGAATTTTGGCAGATGGGCTGTGAATTAATAGGTAGCAGCCGACCAATAGCAGATGCAGAAGTTATAAACTTGGCAATTGAGGGTTTGAAAAACATTAACATGGATTTTGAAATACATATCGGTCATTTAGGTGTTTTAAAAGGAGTATTTGAGAAGTTGGGAATATCCGGGGACGAAGAGACTAAAATAAGAAGGTTGATTGATAAGGAAGATTTGGAAAATTTAAAAAAGCTCTTGGAAGAAATTGAAAATACAAAGGGAATTGAAGTCAAAAACATTATATTTGAAGTTTTAGAATGCAAAGGTGGAAAAGAGGTTATATCCATACTAAAGGAAAAATTATCTGATTTTCCAACTTCCATAGATGCTTTAAACAACTTAGAAGAGATTTTAGAATTTGTAAAACATGAATATATTATTAACTTTGGTATAGCAAGAGGTTTGGATTACTACACAGGTATGGTATTTGAAATATACGGTAAGAGAGAAGGTGCAAGGCAAGTATGCGGTGGAGGAAGATATGATAATTTAATAGAGCTCTTTGGTGGAGAAAGTACCCCTGCAGTTGGTTTTGCATATGGTTTTGACAGAATAATGTTGAATATAGATGATTTTGAAGTGGAAGAAGAAGCCATATTGGTAGCTCCAGTTAAAAACGACGAGAAATTATTAAAAGAATGTCAAAAAATTGTGAATATATTGAGGGAAAATTCCAAAGTAGCTGAAATAGATTTAATGGGCAGAAAACTCGGTAAAGTATTGAACTATGCCAACAGCGTAGGAATTAAGAAAGTAATCATAGTTGGTGAAAAAGAGCTAAGTGAAGGAAAAGTTTCTTTAAGAGATATGAAAACAGGAGAGCAGGAATTAATAAATTTAGACGATATAAAAAATATTTAAGTATGTATATTTGTTAAATAATATTACAACTTATTTTTTAAGTTTTCATTTTCGTCCTTTAACTTTTCATAGATTTTTTTGTATGGTTCAGGATCCAAACCAGTTTCCTTAACCATGTCAATTAAAGCTTCAAAATGTTCTTCAGTATGTTCTAAGGTATGGAGTAGTTTTTTTATTTTCTTTTCTTTTTCAGTCATTTCAACCATCTTATCACCTATTATTTATTTTACTTGACGAAAATCCCTTAATTTTAGGAATATCGACAAGACCGAAGGTTTTGTGAATCTTAACGAAAACCTTTAATCTGCTTCAATGTCTTGATATTATTCATTATATAGTAATATTATTTTATATTTTATATTACTTTTTATTACTTTAGTTTAGATATGGTACTAAAATTTTTAATAAACAATGTAAATTCAAAAAATAGTAAAAACTTAAATAAATTTTAAATATATAATAAAAAACATAATAATATTATTTTTCCAGGACTATTTCAATGGTAGAGATGTTTACACTTTTTCCATCGTCGTTTTGTACTTTATCAGTGCCTAAATTTATTTCTTTTACTTTTACTTCTGGTAAAAACCTATTTCTTACCATTTCCTCGACATCTACTGCTCTGCTAATTGCCTTCCCCCTAGCTTTTATTCTAACTTCTTTAGCGTTTTCGGTGTTAAACTGGGTGATCACTGCTAGAACATAATTCATTACTCCCTTGTTCCCTACATATACTGTACTGTCCATGATATCCCTCCTTTACGAATAAATCAATATGAATTGGTGATATATATACTTTGTCAATTAATTTAAATATACATATTTAGTGACTGATATTATATATTATTGGTGGAACAATGATAAATAAAAATTCCAAGATTCAAATTGAAGGTTGTGATGGTGTTATAGCCAATATAATAGATTGGGATATTGTTGAAAAGCTTGTAAAAAATGATATTACGCCTGTAGAGGTTATAGGTAAAGGGCATCGGGGTATTGTTTTAAAAGGATTTAGTGAGAAATATAAGGATTCTAACGGTAATTATATTCAATTGGCCATAAAGATTCCAAGAAAGGATACTCCGAAAAACACAATATTTCATGAAGGAACAGTATTGGAAAAAACAAACAAATTCAATGTGGGACCAAAAGTCTATGAATTCACTAACGAATATCTTTTAATGGAATATGTTGAGGGAATCACATTAAGGGATTATATCGATAGATGTAATAAGGAAGAAATCCTGTGGATAATTGAAGAATCACTAAGACAATGTTTAAAACTCGATTTGCATAGTATAGACCATACCGAGATTCAAGGGGGAAAGCACATAATAATTAGTAAACATAAAATATATATCATCGATTTTGATAAGGCAAGATTGAAAAATCCTCATAACTTTACCAGCGCAATGTCGCTTTTCTTTGGAGGGGGATATATCTCGGAAAAGGTGAAAAATATTTTAAACATGTCCGAAGAAGAAGAGAAGGATTTAAGAAAACTTGCCAAGCTTTATAAAAATTGTTTTAAGGAAAAATAAAACCGATAATAAAAAATAAATAAGGGAAACTATGGGAAACACCAATAAAAAATACTTATTAATTTTATCCTGTTCAAAAACAAAGAAGAATGTTGATAGAGCTCCTGCAATAGAGCTCTACGATGGTATGTATTATAAAGTTTTAAAAAAGAACTATCCAACTAATGCGAATTTAGATATATTAATACTATCTGCAAAGTACGGTTTAATCGAATCCAATGAAATAATTGATTATTATGATCAACTAATGACTAATAAAAGAGCGGAAGAATTAAAGGATAATGTTAAATCAAAACTAAAAGAGGTTTTAAAAAATAATAATTACGATACCATATTCATAAACTTAGGCAAAGTATATGAGAAGGCATTTGATGATGAGTGCAGGGAGCTCTTAGAAAACTATAATACACATTGGATTGGGGGCATGATTGGAGAGAGGCTCCAGCAATTGAAAGAATGGCTTATATCAATTAATAATAAATAAAATAACAACGGGGGTTAGAATGACATTAAATCCAAATGAATTTATAAACTCTATTGAATCAATACTGGGGTATGAGCTCAACGAGGAACAAAAGGAAGTAATACTTCACAAAGATGGTCCCTTATGGGTTGTGGCAGGTCCTGGTTCTGGTAAAACTGAAGTTTTGGTGGTTAGAACTTTAAAGCTTATTTATGTGGATGAGGTAGATCCAAAATCCATAATATTAACCACATTTACAAAGAAGGCTTCTCAAAACTTATTTAATAGGATTTTAAATCATTCAAATAAACTTTGTGATATACATCCTGAGTTAAAAGAGCGTGACATTGATATTCATAGTTTAAGGGTTGGGACACTCCACAGTTTATGTTCCGACATAATGAAGGAATATAAATATGTAGATTATGAAAATTACAAACTAATGAATGAAATGGAAAACTACCTTTTTGTATACAATCACTGCGAGCTCGTAAAAAATGCAAAATACTACGATGAGAAATTATGGAAAAGATTTATGTATTTAGTTAGAAAATGGGACGGCGATAATAAACAATGGATTATTGATTATAAAGATAGAGCTCGACTGACTAATGCCATAATTACCTTGTTTAATAGAATTGTGGAAGATAGGTTGGATTTAGATAAAATGAAGGGGAGCTCTAAAAGTCACTACAGAATATTGGCAGAAGAATATGAAAAATTTATTGATAAATTGGAGGAATTTAAATTATGCAACTTTGCCACGGTACAGTTAAAGTTCCTTGAATTTTTAAATTCTGAGGATGGTGAGTTATTCTTAAATGGTGGTGGGCACAATCCAAGAATAGAATATATTATGGTGGATGAATACCAAGACACCAATCCAATTCAGGAGGAAATATATTTTGAGCTGGCAAAGCATACTGAAAATAAAAATTTATGCGTCGTAGGGGATGATGACCAAGCCTTGTATCGATTTAGAGGGGGAACTGTTGACTGCATGGTGAGGTTTGATGATTCATGTATGGAAAGGTTAGGAGCTCCGAAGGAAAGTGTCAAAAAAATATTTTTAAAGTCAAATTATAGGTCGCATAAGGATATTGTGAATTATTATAATAAATATATTAAATCCTTCGAAAACCTAAAAAATGTTGAAATGGAAAAAGCAAGAGTTAAGGACAAGCCCCCATTGGAGCCAAAAAAACCAATTACTGAAACATATCCAGCTTTAAGTTACCTAGAAGAAGAAACAGATGAGGAATTGGCAAAGAAGGTTGTAACTGCTGTAAAATATTTTAAAGAAAATAACATTGTTGAGGATTATTCTCGGTGTGTGCTGTTAATTAGAAGCACACGGGAGATGGATTATAATGGAGAAAATTCGTTTGTAGGTCATGTTGTAAAGGGATTATCCAATAACGGTATTGAAACCTATAACCCAAGGTCTAAGAATTTTTTAAGTCAGGAGGAAATAAAATTGGCATTGGGGGCATTTGTATCCATTGTGGATGATGATCTATATGTACTGGAAAATAAACTGAGCTCGGAAAGTATAAGTTCTGAGGTCGTAAAGTGGTTTGAGAAGTATGAAAAAAATAAGGATAAATATCCTGAATTAAAAGAATATGTAGATAAATCTGTTGAGAAAATCAAAAGCATGAAGTCGGGAGAATGGACCAATGCAACCATTCAAGGTATTCTTTATAAAATATTTGCATGTAGTCCGTTTTTAGAGTGGATGGATGACCCTGAAAAAAGTTGTAGGCTGGCAAAACTCACCCAAATATTTGATAGCTATTCAGCCACGCCAACGGATAATCCTGATGTGAGTATGGGAGCTCTGAAAATTGATTCAGAGGAAGATGGAAAAATTGACACAGAATGGTTGATAAACTTTTATGGCTCGTTGGTGGGGCACTTTATAAATGGAGTAGATGATTTAGAGGATGAGGAAGTAATTATTCCTGAGGGAAAATTTCCAATTATGACTGTACATCAGGCAAAAGGTTTGGAATTTCCAATAGTTTTCGTATATGTTGAGAATTGGAAAGCTGAAGCAGATACTGGTACAAGATTAGAAGGGGAACTTTCTAAATTTACAGATTTTAAAAGGATTACAACCAATCAATTTATGAAAACAAATCAAGATATGGTGAGATTTCATTATGTGGCGTACTCACGAGCTCAGTATGCACTCATACATTTGTGGAGCTCTGAGAATCTATCCAAAAGAAAGAACGGTAAATTATATGGGTTTATGAAGGGGCGTCTTAACAATCTTAAAAATTATATTAAAAACAATTTTAATTAAATCAATTGGTGGGTTAAATGCTAATAAATATATTGGACAAATATAATTCCTTAAAGATAAAAAAAGAAGATAAAACGGAAAAAATAAAACAAAAATACAGCGTTACAGCAGATATATTATCATTTCAAATATGTAAGAGGCAGTATGGATTTAATACCGTGAAAGGATTTAATAGCACCCAAGAAACACAGGAATGGCACGGAACATTAATTCATCAAGTTTTAAGCATGCTACATAGAAAATATTTTCAAAATGTTAAACTTAGAGATAAAGGAATTATGGACGATAATCAAGTAATGCCCACAGATAAGGATGTGGAAGAATTCTTTAAAAAGGCAAATGAAACTTTAAAATCAAGAGGAATACATCCAAAGAGTAGGGAAAATGAAGAAAGGATACTAAATATCTTAAAAACATTCAATGAAAAGGAAGGAAAAACCCTTTATCCAAAAATTATAGATACAGAATTAAGATTGCAAGCAGATATGGGAAATTATATATTGTATGGAGTAATAGATGCTGTCGTTGAAGGGAATGATGGTATTGAAATATGGGACTACAAAGGAATGAAGTTTCCAGTGCCTGATCAGGATGGCAAGAAAAATAAAAAACTCGAAAGATATGAATATCAAATGCGTGTTTATGCCGAGCTCTACAAACAGAGGTTCGGAAACTATCCTTCAAAATGTGTATTGTATTTTATGAATGAGCTCAATACTCCAAATTCTCAAAATTTAAAGTACGAAATTGATTTTAGCGACGAGAACAATATTGTTAAAATTAAGGAATCCATTGATGATTTCTCAAATACTGTTGGGGAAATAGAATATTGCAAAGAAAACAACGATTGGAGTATCGAGAAGGAATCCGATAAAGAAACATGTGATGTGTGTGATTTAAAATGGGGTTGTCCAGCTGTTAAAGGAAAATATTCCATAGAGCCTCTTTAAATATATAAATGGTGTGATGTGATGATAAAATACTTTTTACCTGATTGGGAAGATAGGGTAGACCCAAATTTTGATTTTATTAATGATGAGTATTCCGAGGGGCATAAGCAAGACATATATAACAATGATGTTTATGCCCACCAAATTTTTAAAGAACCTCCTTATGACGGTATTTTATTCAGTTTAAGCGTTTTTCAATCTAAAATTTCATTGAACAGCAACAAGGGAATTTACAAAATAAGAAACCACACAAATATAAAGGAATATTTGAAGATTCCTAAGAGCTCCAGTTTAGAAGTTATGGGGGATTGTGGAGCATTTGGATATGTTAATGAAAAAGAACCTCCTTTACCATTTTACAGTGTCGAGAATGTTTCGAAATTATATGATAAGTTAGGATTTGATTATGGTGTAGCTCCCGACCATTTAGTCGTTGATAAAATAACCATAAAAGACGATAATGGAAAAAAGAAAAGGGTTTCTTTAACTCAGAAGGAAAAAGATGATAGGATAAGCATAACCTTGGAAAATGCTGAAAAGTTTTTAAAACTACACCATAAAAAGAAGTATAATTATATTCCAATTGGGACAGCTCAAGGATATAATGTGGAAACATATAGGAGCTCTGTTAAAGCGTTGGTAGATATGGGTTATAACTACATAGCTCTTGGAAGTCTTGTATGTTATAAAACCAATACTATATTGAATATACTACAGGGGATTCAACCGGTTATAAATGAAGACATAAAAATTCATTTATTCGGTGTTGTAAGACTTAATGCACTGAAAAAATTTGAGGAATTGGGAGTTAAAAGTGTGGATAGTACATCGTTCCTACGAAAAGCATGGCTCAGGTCTGGTCAAAATTACATAACAAAAGAAGGTAATGGATATGCTGCTATAAGAGTTCCGCAAGCTTCAAACCCCAGGTTATTAAAGAATGCCAATATCAATGGTTATTCAATTGAAAATCTAAAAAAGATGGAAAATGAAGTATTGTGTGCCCTTAACAAATACGAGAAAGGAGAAATAAGTATAGATGAAGTACTGGATTCTATAATGAGGTATGATAACCTTTTCATGAGAAATTCAAATGATGGTAAAAATCTCAGAGAAAAGTATTATAAAACTCTAATAGATCGACCTTGGGAATCGTGTGAATGTCCAATATGTAAGGAGTTGGGTATTCAGGTTATTATATTTAGAGGAACTAATCGGAATAAGAGAAGAGGATTTCACAATATATGGGTACTTAGACAGCTGATGAAAAAGGAGTTATCTACAAACATTTCAATTAATGCTCAAAGTACGCTTGATGAGTTTTCACAAATTCACGGAATTGATTGATAGAATATGATCAATACCTTAATAGATTAAATATTAATTTTAAAACCGGGATGAACTTGATTATCCTATTTAACTACGATATTCTTAGAACTGCTCGAAACCTTTATTTGCCTTGACATTAAAAAAGAAAAAAATTTAAGAAGCTTGCTATATGAGGATACTGATTTACTTTTTTATTAATATTTAATTTAGATCGGATGAAGGTTGGATATCATGTACTTCAAATTCGCAGTAATCATCACCCATAGCATGACATTTTGTCTCGGTAACTTTTACATCTTCATTTAAGATATTATTTAAACAGCCGGCGATAATACCTGCCTCGAAAAAACAGACTGACTGTCCCACATTTGGCAAACCTGAGCAACCTATACATTCTGTAACTCTGATTTTTAATGGATCTTCATCAACAACATCTAAAATCCCAATACCGAGCTCCATAAAAAGTTCTTTCATTTCGTCCATCGTTTTAACATTACAATTTTCTCCAACGTACCTTCCGGCAAAATATATTTTAAGGTGTATTGGAACACCATTTATTTACAATAAGGTGTATTAGAACACCTAATATTGAATTTTATATATACATGTATGGATAATTGATCATATTTAATTATTAATTTATAAATATTTTGCCCTAATGTGAATGATTGGATCACGACTAGAATTAATGATTTAATTAATAAAATAAAATTATTACTAAATCAAAAAAACAAAATTAAGCTGGTATATTAATAAAATTATATATATGGGGGCCATCAAAATCTTGAAAAAAATGTAGCTCATTGTATAAAGATATTTAAACACCTCTAAAAAAGAAAAAAATTTAAGAAAATTAGCCAAATTTTATAAAATAAATTAGTTTAAACTTTTATACGTTAATTTAGATCAGACGAGGGTGGGATGTCATGTACTTCAAATTCGCAGTAATCCTCCCCACTAGCATGACATTTTGTCTCGGTAACTTTTACCTCTTTGTTCAAGATATTTTCTAAACACCCTGCAATAATACCTGCTTCAAAAAAGCATACTGGTTGTCCCATAAAAAGCATACTGGTTGTCCCATATCAGGTAAACCCGAACAATCAATACATTCTGTAACTCTGATTTTTAATGGATCTTCATCAACAACATCTAAAATCCCAATACCGAGCTCCATAAAAAGTTCTTTCATGTCTTCAATGGTTCTAACATTACAATTTTCTCCAACGTACCTTCCGGCAAAATATATTTTAGATGCACTATTGAACCCTAAATAATCAATGAGTGCATATTTAAGTATTCTAGTTATTACAATATCGGCCTGCCTACCAAGAGTAGGCCTGTTTACATTGTACATATCTTCAAAACTTATATTTAAATTATTCGATCTTTTCATTGTACCCCCTATAATATTATAAAATATTATATTTTACAAAGTATCATACATGTTTATTCAAAAGGTATATATTATCATAATATAGATATATATTTTATTGTTTAATGAAATAATGATATTGGTAAATTATTATTTTGTCATAGCTATCCATATCATATCTTTATTTTCAAGATAATTTGAGAAAAAATATATTGTCAATCAAATGTATAAAATTATTAAAATCAGGGGGATATCATGGTTAAAATTATTGAGAAAAAAATAAAAGACGTGGAGCCTTTAGAAGATGCCTTATTAATTGAAGGACTTCCCGGAATAGGGCATGTTGGAAGAATAGCAGCTGAACATATTGTTCAGGAATTTAATGGGGAAAAATTCATGGAACTATACTGTGATGACTTTCCACCACAAGTCTTAGTTAACGACGACGGTACGATAGAAGTTATGAGTAATGAATTCTACATGATAAAAGAACCAGTTCCTATGATAGTTGTTTTAGGAAATACTCAGGCTCTTTCACCGGCCGGGCAGTACCATCTTTCAGAAAAAATCGTAGATATTGGAATGAAGTATGGAGCAAAAATGACCTATACTTTGGGAGGGTTTGGTATTGGAAAAATAAAAGAAACTATGAATGTTTATGTGGCTTCAACTTCCAAAGAATTAGCTGAAAAAATGAAAGAACTTGGAGCAGAATTCAGAAAAGACGGCGGGAGTATTGTGGGAGCTGCAGGTTTGATGTTAACATTTTCAAAATTAAAAGGTATTGAAGGAGTTTGTTTAATGGGGGAAACTCCTGGGTATTTAGTTGATCCAAAATCAGCAAGAGCTATCTTAGAACTGCTTTCAAAGGCAATAGGATTTGAAATAGATATGAAAGAATTGGAAGAAAGAGCAAAAGATATGGAAAAAGTCCTTGAAAAAATTAGAAAATTCGAAGAAGAGGCTGTAATGCAACAGCAAAGAGTGCCAACCGACGATGATTTAAGATATATTGGTTAATTCTTTTTTAATATTCTTTTTTGGTTTTTAATTGAAATATATTATAAATACAATCCATGGTCGTTGAGCAAACCTTCAACTTGATTTTTTAAAACGTTATCATTGGAAACTATGCCATATGGATAAACAAATACTTTATTGTCAATATTTATCCTTGGGTAGTTTATTTCAAGTGTAACTTCATCCAAGAGACATTTTTTTAAGTAGTTCGTAGTTTTTGTTAAATTCATCAATACAGGTGGATCATATGGAGGATTGTTTTTAGGTATTCTCCACCTAGTTCCGTAGTAGGATATATAATCTGGATTAACCAAAATAAAGACTTCTCCGTAGATTTCTAAAACAAGAGTCCATGAGAAGATACCTCTTGTAAATCCCAACAACCTTCCTAAATACGAAGTTTTTGGGTTATCATAACAAACTTTCAAGGTTCTTCCAACGATTCTGGAGAGAGCTTCTTTAGCGTGTATATTTTTTGGATTTGTAGGTAAGGATGTTTTTGGAAGTATATTTGTAGGTATGCATTTTGTTGGTTTTATCATATGAAGTGCGGTTAGGGGGTAAAAATAGTAATGATTCTTTTTGTTTAGCATTATGACTCCTTCGATTAATCCGTTAAAATCGCATTTTACGATTTTTCCACGGTATGTGTTAAAGGATTTATTCAGTGTAAATTCTGCAAGCGTGTTATTTTTTAAAGCATATTTCGGTTTCAAAATAAAACCTCCTTAAAAATTAGGGGGTGAAATTTTATCTTTCCCTGTCTATCCTCCAGTATAGGAAGTTCATTCCCAAGTAAATGTAGTATCCTAATATTATATATTAATAATATACAATTGAATAAATATATAATATTTGTGAAATATATTTTTTTACAGTAAATTATGCAGCATTTACATCATATCGAAAAATCGAAAAAATGTATTTATTAGTATCTAATTTTTTAATATTGAAAATAATAGTCTTAGTTTTATGATATGTAGGAATATAGATTTGTGAAAATCTAAAAAAATAAAAATTTATTGGACTTAAAATAAATTTATTCAAACAATTCGTGAAGTTTTATTTGGTATTTTCCTAATTTCCCACCGTAGTTTCCTGCAGTAATTTTCTTTACACCTGGAACTTTTACGGCAGCCAATATACCAACTTTCATAGCTTCTTTAACAGCTTCTTCATCTACACCATCGATAACAATTTCGTAAACTCCGTTTACATCTTCAGGTACTTCTGTATTTTCAACAGAATCTTTTAATGTTGGGCACATTTTTTCGTTTGTTGTAGCAGCCATGAATTTGTATTTTTCGTTGTTTGCTCCAACTTTACTTCCTGAAGCTACAATTCCACCTGGGAATGGTGTAATTGTTTTTGCAACTGTGTTTATGGCATCTACAGCAGCTTCAGCAGCTGTTAATGCAGCCATATTGTTTTCAGCCATTATAAAGAAGTTCCCACCAGCAACTCCTTTTTTAATTCCTAACTTACTTTCTACTACGAAGTCCCCTCCCATGATAGGGATTTTGTAAACAGTTCTGTCTCCAACTTTGTCTTTTTTCTCGAATCCGTCTCCAAAGAACTTTAATTTAAATCCTACCTTCAACTGTTCTTCAGCATCATCGCCCATGGCATCAAATACTGCAGTTGTAGGAGCTGTTAAAACACACTGTCCGAGTCTTTCTAATAATTGGTGTTCTAATTCGCCTTTTTTAGGGTGGCATATTTCAATTATGTATCCCGGTCTTCCATCCGGTGTTTCTGTTGGAGGGACGTATTTTTCAATACCTGCTTCAGCAGGACACATAATAACAGAACATCCAAATCCTGTAGCTTCTGTAGC
Source organism: Methanothermococcus thermolithotrophicus DSM 2095 (assembly GCF_946463545.1). Lineage (NCBI taxonomy): Archaea > Methanobacteriati > Methanobacteriota > Methanococci > Methanococcales > Methanococcaceae > Methanothermococcus > Methanothermococcus thermolithotrophicus. The sequence continues at coordinate 975,853 of NZ_OX296583.1, forward strand.
TGCAATTTTTGCCAATCTTTCTGTAGCAGCCGTAATTAAAACTCTTGAAACCCATATTGGAAATCCTTCTGCAAAGGTGTCTTCTACAAATACCCCATTTAATTCCATGGTATACCTCCAATTTTTTGTATAAACCAGTAAAATATAGTGAATACTATTATTAATAATTTGTTATTTAATTTTGGAGGGGCATTTTATGATTTAAAAAATTAGTCTTTCGGTAATTCTGGTAGTATGTATTGCCTAAAATAATAAATAAAATTTATTTTTAATTTCTTATTTTTAGGTTATTTTAGATTAAATATTAAATAATTTGGCGTTCTGCAAGGTAATAACACTTAATTTTTTTAGTTTTAAGTTATTGGATTATATATATTTTACTGTATGTACTAAGTATTCATAGAACAACCATAAATCAAGAAATATTTAAAAATCCCCTGCCAATGAGGTGAGAAATCCTTAGACATTCTGGAACTTTGCTTTTTAAACGGGTTTTTTGAATTAACTTTCTAACTTCATCTTTTTCAATTCCGATATATTGAACGTAAACATCTTCAATTTTTTCAGGTTCTGGAAAGGATTTTAATAGGTTTATTTTATTGGGCAGGTCTTTGAAGTATTTTTCCAGAGCTCCGATCATCTTAGATCTATCTGGTTTCTTTTCTACCACAACTATAACTGGTTTTTTGGTTTCCTCATTTATTTTAAAAATATCTGCAATATTGAACCCTCCAAATGTGACCCCATCTAAGAATATTGCATTTATTTTCGTGTAGTGCTTGCCCTTAACAATCTGGATAATCTTTTCAGTGACGTCATTACCGTCTCTCTGGATTTTTTTGAAGTATATTCCATCGATGATCTTGTTTCCTCTGAAATAGGTTCCAATTAAAATTACCTCATCATCTTCCTTTTTAAATGATGCGTCATCTATGCCTATTACTCCGATTTCATCCTTCATATTATCATTTTTAGTTATTATTTCAAAAGGTTTTCATTAACAAATTTTACAATTTCTTCGGCTATCTTTCTCTTTTTTCCCTTTATTTCTACCATCTGGGATTTTGTTATTAGTATAACTTCGTTGTAGTCATCTCCAAAGTAATACTTTGATAGATCGTTTGCTATAATCATGTTCAAATTATATTCTTCCAATCTTTCTTTGGCTTTTTCAATAAGTTCTTCTTTTTTTAGTCCATATTCTGCTTTAAATCCTATTATTATTTTATCAGGGAATTTTTTTCTCAATTCTGCTAAAACCTTTGGATTTTTCTTTAATTTAATAACTAATTCTTCATCAGAACTTATTTTCCCTTCAAAAGTATTTTCTGGTTTGTAGTCTGAAATGGCTGCACAGGAAATTATTACATCGGCATTTTTTCCTAGTTCAAGGGCTTTATTCAGCATTTCCTCGGTTGTTGTGACTTTATGGGAGTTTATATAGTAGGAAGGTTCCATTCCAAGTCCGTTTATGACTTCAACTTCAAGACCTTCTTTACAGAATGATTCAGCCAATGAAACTCCGGTTTTTCCTGAGGACAGGTTACTTATGACTCTGACTTTATCGATAAACTCAGCAGTCCCTCCAGTTAATATTAAAACTTTTTTCTCCGAGCTCCTATTTTTATTAAGTACTTTGATAATATGCTTTGTAACATCCTCTATAGAAGATACTTTTGCTTTTTCTTCTTCCATCTTAGGTGCTATGATGTATATGTTCTTTTTTTGAGCTAAATTCGATATATGTCTCTCTTCTATTGTATCGAGCATATTTTGGTGCATTGCAGGAACAATAAAGAGTGGCTTTTTTTCAAAGAACATCATTGCCGTGGTATTAACTATATTATCCGCAATATTCAAGGATATCTTGCTTATTATGTTGGCTGTTGCAGGATATATCACCATGGCGTCACATGTGTCATATAGATAAACATGTTCGATGTTTCCAGTGATTTCGTCCATAACCTCATTTCCGCATCCAAATGTTAAAGCATATTTTCCGACTATTTTCTCAGTTTCTTCAGTCATTATACAGTAAACTTCAGCTCCGTGTCTTATAAGCTCTCTCATTAGTTTTGGAGCCTCTATTGCAGCTATGGATGAGGTTACTCCAACTACTATTTTTTTACCGTCTAAAAGCTTTGATTTTGAGTTTTTTATTCTCTTTGTTGGATGCATGATATCTACCGTTTTTTTGATGTGTCGAAATTTTTTTTATTATATTATTTCAACTTTTATAACATTTGTTTTATTTTCTCCTATAGGGTGACCTAGTGTGATTATAAATGTACCTTCTTTTATCTCCTTTTTTGCTATTTCCCTGGAGATATCTAACATTTTATCTATATGGTTGACTTCATCAACTATACATGGCGAAACTCCCCAAAACAGTTTTAGTTTTCTTAACGTTGTTAAGTTTGGTGTTGGGGCAATTATTGGAACCGTAGGCTTAAATTTGGATATTAGTATTGCAGTTTTCCCTGACCTTGTTGGGGTTATTATGATTTTTGGATCAAGTTTGTTATACAGCGTGTGTGTTGCATAGGCGATTCCTGTGGAAACAGAAGGTTCTTCTAAATTGCCATCTTTTCCAAACTTTTCTATGTTCTTTTCCGAGACTCTAGCGACTGTGTCCATTGTTCTAATGGCTTCTACTGGATATTTACCAATTGTGGTTTCATTTGAAAGCATAAGACAGTCTGTTCCATCAAATATCGCATTTGCAATATCTGTAACTTCAGCTCTCGTTGGGTATGGGTTATTTATCATTGAATCCAACATCTGAGTTGCAGTGATGGTTAATTTACCGTATTTGTTTGAAATGGCCATTATATTTTTTTGTTCAATAGGGATATACTCGATGGGTATTTCAACCCCTAAATCTCCCCTAGCTATTATAACACCATCTGCAAACTTAACGATATCTTCAATGTTATTCAACCCTTCCCTGGTTTCTATTTTTGCAATTATTGAGCTATCTCCATTATAGTCTTTTATTATATTCCTTAAATTAATTATATCGTCTTTGTTTCTTACAAAAGAGAGTGCAATGTATTCAAAATCGTTTTCAACAGCAAATTTAATGTGTTCAATATCTTCATCTGATATTATCGGCATTTTTAAAGAAGCATCTGGAAGATTTATGCCCATACCTTCTTTTACAATCCCTCCCCTTATAACTCTGGCAAAGATTAACTCATTCACGACATCTTTAACTTCAAGTTTTATTTTTCCATCGTTTATTAATATTAAATTCCCTTTATTCAATTCAACAGGGTTGTATGTTAGAATTATATCTTTTCCAATGATTGCCTCTTCACCTTCTTTTAATTCATATTTAAATGCTTTTTTTACTCTTATCTTATTCCCCTTTAGGTCCATAAGCTTTGCAATGTTATGTTTTTCCAGTACTTCTAGAACTCTTTTGATCTGATTGATTGATGCATGAGACATGTTGAACCTTACACCATCTATTGTATCAATAACTTCATCTAGTTTATTTTCTAGTGATGGGCCCATGGTAACTAAAATTTTGGTTTTCCTATGTTCTGTGGATTCATTTAACACATAATCCCCCCGTTTCTTTCATATGTGCTTAAAAGGTTTTTTATATTTTGTAAAAAAGATTATTATATGTGGGCATCTAGTGGCCATAACCAACAACATCGATAAAAGAATATATAGTTTGCAATATATTAAGAGTAAGGTTGTAAACGTGGGTGGGAAAATGTTCTCTGAAAAATATATTAAAGAGCCTTTGAATTATGCATACTCTGATCTTAAGAAGATTTTTGTAGGAGGTGTTCTTGAATTATTATCCATGGCAGGAATGATTTTTGGATTTTTCCTGATAATTATGGGAGTAATGCCTTATATGCCAGGTTTTCATATGCCTATGACATTTGGGACAGCATTTTCTGGAATTGGAGTTCTATTTGGGTTAGTGTCTCTTGTTTTAGGTGTCATATTCTCGGTTTTCGTTAATGGGTATTATATGAAAGTTATTCAAAAAACTTTGAATAATGAAGATATTCTTCCAGAATGGGATAATTTTAAAGAGTTGTTTGTGAAGGGGCTTTTGTATATAATAGGTGCTTTGCTACTATCTATGCTCTTTAGTATTCCATATGTTATTTTGGAACTTGTGGGGGTTGTTTACAATATTGACTCACTTGCATTTATATTGTTTAGCAACCTGGTGTCATTGATTATATTAATACTGAGTATACTGGTTATACCTCTTGCTATAATTAATTTTGTGGCAAAAGACAGATTTTTAGGATTTTTTCAGTTTAAAGAGATTATATCAAAAATATCGTTTGAATATGTCGGAGTATTGGTTGTAGTTGCAGTGATTTCAATGGGAGCGTTTCTATTGTGGATGATGATGATTGGGCTTATTGTAGCTGTACTGTACATTATTAATGGAATTCTAGCGGTAATGGGCTTTGCACTATTTTTACTAACCATTCCGTTTTTAAACGTATTTTTAAAAATATTCTCGTTTAGATGTTATGGAAAATATTACTGTAGTGCAACGCAAAATAAATAGGAAAATAAAATAAAAGAAAAAGGTAGTAATAATTGATTATGGTTTAAACTCTCCTTTTTCTATTCTTTTCTTTAGTTCTTTAGCGAGTTTTAATGCTCTTTCTCTATCGGACTGTCTGCAGGTTACTGGAATTCTCAAAACACTGTTTCTTTTCATTTGATATATTCCATAAGGACAGGAATCGACACATACTCCACAACCAACACAATCTTCATTTGGAAGTCTTCTACCGCCTAAGTGGTCGATTCTTTTAATGGCTTTTGTTGGGCACATCTTTTCTGCATTACAGTTATCGCAATTTCTACATCTGTGTACATTTACCCTAGGTCTGAACTCTGCACCTTCCCAAGCTTCTGAATACTTTCCATTATCAATTATCTCCCTACCTATAACATTTGTTAATGGAAGGCCAATATCTTCGTCAAGAGTTTTTAAATATTCTTTATTCTCTTCATTAACTTCAATTGGGACTGCAATTGTATTGAAAATCTCAACACCGCCTGATGTTATAAAACCACCAAGGTAGTAAGGATCCATTTCGTGCATGTCTGCGGATATCATTATATTTGGCTTTTTCTCAGAATGTCTTGTACCAAAACCTAATATAACACCTTCTGAACCATTTAATAGGATTCTCTTTCCTAAGAGTTCTTTTTCATCAACTTTCATGTTTTGAAGTGGGTTGAGCTCACCACAACCTGAAAATGAAACCTCTCCTTTTTGTAACATCCTTCTGTGGAATATGGTTTTAACTGGATCTCCAAGATTTGTAACTGCAACGTAGTTTTTAAATGCCATCCTAGTACCTATCATTCTTGCAGTAGGAATTTCATCCAATGTTAATGTTTTTTCAAATGTCTTTCCTTCACTTTCAACTTTTACATCAACTTCTTTTCCGGCTATCAAATCCTTGAATAAAAATCCTCCGCCGTAATTCCCATTGTAGGTAGTTCCAAATACAACGGCATCCACACTTCCAAGGAATTCATTAGGGCATGGTCCAACATGACCTTCAATACCGTTCATATAGATTTTTTCAGCTTTTCTAAATCTTTCACCTATAGGGATGTAGAAAACCGCCATAGTTCCAGACATTATTCCGCATGTTGCAGAAGTTACAATGTCTATTTCGTCGATTTTGTCTTCTTCATTGTTTCTAATCATTTTTTTTAGTTCATCAACTGTAACAACGACTTTATCCATGATAATCACCTTTCCGAGTAAGCGAGGAGAGCTATGAAAATTCGATTTTTATTCAATCTCCAAGTATAATAATATGAGCTACGAAACCGAAGGCTTCACCTATTCTAATAAAATATGGTTAAGTTTTAAAACTGAAGGTTTTATAGGTATAAGGGCAGGACAAATATTTATATGTAATTAATAATGTTTTCTATTTTTACACATAATTAATGGTGTTCTTGCTATATTAATTTTTATGGAGGTAGAATATGAAACTTAATCTTAAAGTTCCACAGTGGCACTATAGCATGCTTTTGGATGATGATAGAGTAGCTATTTTTAAGGAAGCCATTGAAAGAACCGTTAAAGAAGGAGATGTTGTTTATGACTTAGGGACTGGAAGTGGAATATTGGCCATGATTGCAGCTCAAAAGGCTAAAAAAGTTTATGCCATAGAGCTAGATCCAATAACTGTAGAATATACCAAGGAAAACATTGAAAATAATGGATTTGATAATATAGAGGTCATAGAAGGAGATGCAAGGGATTATGTATTTAAGGAAAAAGCAGATGTTGTAGTTGCCGAGCTACTTGATACTGCACTTATAACCGAACCTCAAGTTCCAGTAATTAACTCCATTATAAAAAAAGGGTTAATTAAGGATTCAGGTAAAATTATTCCAGAAGAAGTATACAATACTGTACAGCTTGTTGAAGCCAAAATGGGTCATATATACTATGATGAAGAGGTTAAATCAAAATCGATTTCGCAGGAAGTCCTCTATGACACAATTAATTTTTATAAAATAAACAACGAAAAGGTTTCCTATTGTTTAAAGTTTGAAGTGTTTGAAGACTGTGATTTTTTAGGAATAAGACTCAATACATATACTAAATTAATTGACAACATAGTTTCAGGGAGTACGCCAATGCTAAATCCTCCTTTGGTAATTCCATTAAATAAACCTGTAAAAAAAGGAATGGTTGAGATTAAACTATCCTATAGAATGGGTGGGGATTTGGAGAGTATAAAGGTTAACCTGATTTAATGCAACATCTATTGGGATGGTGAGATTATAGAAAAAATTGGAATACTCTGTCATAGAAAAACCCCTGAGAATATAATGATCTATGAAGAATTTAAAAACAGAGGTACAGATGTCGATTTTTTAGATGTTATGGATTTAATATGTGGAACCGAAAAATACGAATATGATTTAATAGTTTCAAGGGTAGAAAGGGACTATTTAACTGAAGGTATTTATGCACTTAAACACTTTGAAAACGAAGAGGTATCTGTAATAAACTCTTCAGAAGCTATAGAAACCTGCCAAAATAAGTATTTAACTTATTTGAAATTAAAAGAATACATGCCAAAGTCTTTTTTGACCTACACAGAGGACTTTGAGAAAATAAAAGAAACACTGAATAAAAATGGTTTTGAGTTTCCAGTTGTAGTTAAGCCAGTATATGGAGGATATGGAAACGGTGTTTTAAAGGTCAACAATCTTGAAGAGCTAAAGAATATTTTCGAGCTCCTAAGATTTAATAAAAAAGAGATTTTTATTCAAGAGTATGTTCCATACAAACACGACATAAGGGCCTTTGTTGTTGGAGATAGTATAGTTGGTGCAATGGAGAGGATTCCAAAAAACGACTGGAGGGCAAACTATTCTTTAGGGTGCGATATAAGGGAGTTTAAATTAAATGATACTATTGAAGACATGGTTTTAAAATCAGCTGAAAAATTAGGGGCAGATATAGTAGGTATTGATGTATTAATAGATGGTAATCAAATTTACATCTTAGAGGCAAATATAACCCCTCAATTTAGGGGTATGATGAATTTTGTTAATATTCCAAAAGAGATTGTTAATTACTGTTTAAAACAGATATAATAAAATAAATACATGTATTATATATTTTCTGTAAATATTTTTCTAACCTCATCCAAAGCCTCTGTTTTTGCTAAAACCAAGATTCTATCATGCGGTTTTAATTCGGTCTTTCCGTCAGGTATTTTTAACTCTTCCCCATCATATATTGCTATTATTAAATAATCTTGATTCTTTTCAAGGTCCATTATTTTTTTATTGGCTATACGCGACTTGGGGGGAATAATAAGCTCTAAAATTTCTGCATCTCCTCTACCAACTATGGCAAGATCTACAACTCCAGGTCTGTCAATTAGTTTTTCAATGTAGTTAGCTGCTACAAGTTCTGGACTTACTACAACATCTATTCCAAGACTCTCAAACACCCCTTTGTATTCAGGTTCATTAACTCTTGCAATGGTTTTTTGTACATTGTAATTCTTTGCTATCAGGGAGCTCATTAGGTTTATTTCCTGCTTTCCAGTAACTGCAATAAACATGTCTGCGTCATCAATCCCTGCACTTTCTAATGTTTTGATCCGTGTACAATCGCCGTTTATTACTAAAGCATCAATTTCACTGGCGATATCCTCACAGACTTTTTTATCAGTGTCCAAGAGGACCAAGTCGTGACCCTTTCCAGATAAGGATTTTGCAAGGGTACTTCCTACCCTTCCCATTCCAGCAATGATTATATACATAGAATATCCCCACGTTTTCATTATTAATTGTCGAGATCGAAACAATCGGAGCTCACGAAGTGAGCGTTATAAAAACCTAACGGTTGAACAAAAACTCTTCGAGTTTTTATAGCCCGCCACTATCGTGTCGGTTTTCGAATCCAGTAGGTTTTATAGCCCGCCACTATCACCGAGCGAAGCGAAGGTGAGCTACATCCACCGCAACATAGTTGCGGGGAGGTTGAATAATCGTAGATTATTCAACCAATCCGAAGGATTTGTTCAATCGTGGTGGTTTTCAAAACCCCTAACGGGAAGAGCTATGAAAATCCCGTAAGGGATTTTCATTCATAGTCCCAAATAATTATTATAAAGTGCGTATTATATTCTTCATTTTTTAAGAATTATTTTTTCGTAGTATTCGTCGTAGGCACCATGGAAGTGAGGTAGTTCTTTAAACAATTCATCCTCCAATTTTGTTATATTTAAATAATCCTCATAAGTTACAAATGCCATTAATTTTCTATTCCAAGCTTCTTTGCATTTAAGACTGCACGGTATGAATCCAGATGGTAAAATTATTGCATAGGTGTTTTCATCTATATTCATTTCATCTATTTCTTTTAAATGATCCCTATCTATTCCAAATCTTGCATTCTCTGAAAAAGATATTATACAACATTTTGGATAATCCAGTAATTCTCCAAGTTCATAATCATCCAATCTTCTGTAGATCCCCAATTCAGAGGAAACCATTGGATCTATTGCCGGTCTAATCTTAGGATTATATTTCTCAACTATTTCAATCTGTTTATTTAGTCTGGCTATTATGTAGTCAAATTTTTCATCATCCATTCTTTTTATATGGTTTTCAAGTGCTTTGGATTCTGTTTTTTCTTCCCTTATTTCCATTATTTTTTCAAGAATTTGTTTTATATGATCTCCGGCATTCATGGTATTTCACTCTTCTTAAATTTTAAGTGCGATAATATAGTATCAGTCAGTATCAATCAAAATTATTATTTTCAAAAACCTTAGACATGCAACCGCCTATAAATCCTGCAAGGGCGTCATCCAAAAATACAAGACCTTCTTTATCAAGAGCTCCTATGATACCTGGTTTTTTAGCATCATAATGCCTGAAATTAAAAATCCCTTTAGTTCCTGCTATTTCATTTGCTAAGGCCATTCCTATAACTTCATCCACGTATATGTAGTTTGGATCGCTTTCATAGTCAAATGGGAGGTTTCCATTCTTCCCTTCTTCTTCCAATTTTATGGCTGCTATTATTAAGGTTGATACATTTGGGTTATTTAGGTTTTCTACAATTATTTTTTCTAATTTTGATCTAATAGCATCTTTCTCATTTTCTTCACAGATACAGAGCTCCATTCCACTATCCAGCATATTAATAATATCAATCTTATAAGTTTTTAAAAGTTTTAAAACTTTATCTCCCGACATATTTTTATTTAATGAATCGCATTTATTTTTTGAAGAAGATGACTTTTTCATTTAAAAACACCTTGATTATATAAGTCCTTGATTGCATAAAGTATTACATAGTTATTCTCAATATATAAACCATAAATTATCATAAATTTATTATAATTATGATATATAATTAAATCAGGTTTAAATTGAATTTATCCAAATAATAGAGCAGTAGTAAAACGTTTAGAAAACGTTTAGTATATAATATTTAACATGTAATAAAATATATGAATATGCTACTATTATTGACAATATACGGAGATGAACCAAATTATGAGTAAGGGAGTCTATGAAGTTTTAGAGACGATGTACGCACTTAAAAGGCAAAAAAATATAATATACTTTGTAACGTTCATATTTTTCTCAACATTTATTGTATCCTATATACTGTTGTACTTGGATGTTGCATGGATTAACTCCTACGGGTCTTTACTATATGATAGCTTTTTAAGCAAAGTAGATAGTTTTAATATTTCAGAAGGAGGTAGTTTAAGAATAATATCTGTAATCTTAGGGAATAACATACTTGTGGCACTCTTTAATTACGTTCTAATGATATTTTCCATTGTAAATATAATGTTGAATGCCTTTTTACTCTCTTATGTGCTCCATATCTCTGAAACTTTGAAATTTATACTTCTTGTGACTCCCCACGGCATTGTGGAAATTCCTGCATTAATACTCTCTGGAAGTTCGGGTATTCTGTTGTTCATAGCTTTGATTAAAAAATTTGGAAAACTTCTGAAGGGGTCAAAGAGCTCTGAAACTGGATCAGAAATATATAAAATCTACTACCATGACTCGTTAAGAATACTCGGAGTTTCAATAGTTTTATTTGTTATTGCAGCCATTATTGAAGGTACAATAACATATCAAATTGCACAAATCCTTTAGATTTGCTAATTTACTCACTTCGCTCGTAAATTGCACAAATCCTTTAGATTTGCTTATTCCCAACTACCTATGTTAGAGCTATAAAGAATTACAAATTTTGTAATACATATGTTAATATTTGAGATTGTTATAGTATTATTTTATATTATTATAATTATTTATTTATTAAACCATTAACCATATTACTCATTAACCTATCAACTTATCAATTGTTACAATTATTATTGTGGTGTTGTCATGTTAGAACCTGTATTTTATGATATTGGAAGAATATGTAAAGAAAAAAATGTACCAAACACTCCGGATTCCCCTAAATATACTCCAAAGTTTATCGATTTTAATATCGATATACCGCCGTTAGGTATGTTAAAGGTGCCATTCGACTGTCCAAAAGAAGTTGCGGAAGAATTGATGGAACTAAATAGGCAGGAAACAGGAAAAATAGGGGATTTGAAATATCAGATAATAAATTTTGGTAAATATTTCGATCTGGCAAATGTTGAAGATGCTGACCTTTATGTTGTTGCAGATGGAAGAAGACTTATTAAAAGAAGAGAATTGATTGAAATAATTCCAAAACTCAGGGAGAAGATATCCCCTAACTCAGGGATTTACTTCCCTGGGGCTTTACCCTGGGAAATTCCACTTTTAGTGTATTTGGGTGTTGATTATTTCGATAGTACATCTGCAAAGTACTATGCATCCTTAGGATGTAAATTTACAAAGAATAGGATGATATCTACTAAGAAAAGTTTTAAAGAATTATGCGAATACAACGAATCCGTTTTAGAGGATATTTTAGAAGAGGTAAAATACTGTATAAAAGAAGGTTCTTTAAGAAATCTAGTAGAGGAGACTACAGTTTCAGATCCTTATTTAAGGGCAAACTACAGAAGGTACACTCCGGACATTAGAAATATACCACTATCCAAAGGCAAAAAAATAATGGTTACAATTGATGAAACCAGAATTCCAGAAGTTAAGAAATATATTGAAAGGGCTAAAAACTATGATCCATTTACCAACGTTGTTGTATTATTACCGTGTTCATCAAAAAAACCTTATTCCTATTCAAAATCCCACCAGCTGTTTATCAATGCTATAAATTCTGCAGGTTTTCCTGTAGAGGAGCTCATACTAACATCCCCTTATGGGGTAGTGCCTAGGGCATTGGAAGGAGTTGTAGATTACGATATACCAGTAACTGGGGAGTGGAGTACTGAAGAAATAGAATTTATAAACAAATATCTTAGAAACTATATTGAAAGAGCCAAAAATAAGTTTGGAGACGTTAAAATAATTGCCCACCTTCCAGAACATTATATGGAAATTTTAGACCTTGAAAACTTGGATTATATAAAAACTGCTGAAGATAATCCGACCTCCGATGAATCCTTGAGAAATTTAAAAGACACCCTTAAAGAAATTAAAAATGAATATTTGAAGGATACTGATTTAGGTACAAAACATCAACAGAGAATCCATAACTACCAGGAACTTGCAAAATTCCAGTTTGGAAAAAACTTTATACCTGACGACGTAGTTGTAAAAGGAAGGCATAGGAAATTTTTCATTAAGAAAGATGGGAAACAGATTCAAATTTGTTCATTGAATGAAGAAAATGGATTGTTTGTTTTAACCGCTGATGCAGGGGAGCTCCTTGGAAAAGTAAATTGGGTTGAAGTGAACTTTGAGGTTAAAAAAGGTGGTTCATTATTTGCACCGGGGTTCAAAGACTGCGATGAAAATATATCTGTAAATGATGAAGTTGTTATTGTAAAGGATGATAAAGTAATTGGGGTAGGTAGAGCTTTAATGAGTGGTGCCGAGATGAAAAAGGCGAGGCACGGAGCTCTTGTAAATATCAGGCATATTAAATGATTAAGGGAACTCAAGGAGTTCTCCCTATTAATTGTGTCGATTAATAAAATCGATTGTACTGCTCCACTTTTCCTTTATCATTATGCATGAATTCCCTTCACTGAATGGATGTAACGGTATATATTAAGTTTAGTGAAAATATGGATAACATGACAAACAAAAAACTAAAAAAACTTGCAGAATTAATACTTTTAAAGGACAGTCAGTATATTGAAAATTCAAAATTAAAAGAATGTCTTAAAAAATATATTGGAATCTATAATGAAATATGTATTTTAGAGGCCACTTTAAAAGATTTGGATAAGGATTCTGTTAATGTAAAAGAAATACAGTTCTTAAGTAGGGAAATACAAGCATACATGGATAAAGTAAATGAAGTTGAACAGCACCTGAATAATTTAAATAAATACAAAAAAATTTCAAATTATAATGATTTGAAGAGATGTATTAAAAAAATGAAAAATCTCAATATCTCCATCGACGACAGTTTGAAATGGGATATTTACAATAGGATAATTACTTTAGAAAAAGAGATTAGGTGTATTGAACGAGAATTGGAATTAATAATTTTAAATTACGCTTTAAGTAACACCGATTTTGATAAAAAAATAAACAACTGTAATAATGATGATATGTTTGATATATTGTATGATGAAGTAATATCTTATTTGGAAAAAGACGATCAATAACTTTTTTCACAATATAATTTAAATATAAAATCCAGGAAGGCCCCCTAGAGCTAATCGTAAGATTTAACATGGCCCTATTACATTTGGAAAAGGTGATATTATGGATGACATTTCGTACAGAAAAATTGTGGCAATGGTTGATGAAGGTCTGGGTTTAATAGAATTGGTAGAAGAGCACCCCTGTCCAAGTGGATCCCACTGGATAGTGTACCAATATACAAGGACATCTCCACTTATAATTTCTGCGTGGAGGGATGGAAATAAACACCATTTTATTCTTAAGATAGGTAAATGTAAGTTAAATTTGATTCCATCCCTATCTGCAGCAGGTATTGAAGAAGTTAAGGTTGAGGAAGACAAGGTTCACATAGTATATGCAGGTTTAGCAGGTGCAGGTGTAGGAACGGAATTAAGAAAAAATGCAAAAAATGTTATTGCGACAAACTTAATCCAAAAAGGCGGCGGTTCAAAATTAGGGAAGGCAGAGGTTGTAACCCCAAAGATGGAAAAAGTTACAATTGGAATTGATGATACCGATACAAAGGAAGAAGGAGCTACATGGGTTTTAGCCAATGAAATAGGAAAGATAATTGAAAGAGAAGGTATTGGGTACTATATGGACCATACCATAGTTCAGCTATACCCTGGAAACCCAAATAAAACTCAAAACTGCGTTTCAATAGCTTTAACACTGGCAATCTATCCAAAGTATAAGTATGAAATAGGAAAGTTTGTTAAGGACTTGCTTAAAGAAAAGAGTCTTTCAAAGGAAACTGCAATGGCAATATACTATGGTATTACCCCTTCAAAGAGTATGAAATTATTCACCTGTAAAGCAAAAAGAGGTATGGTTTCAATAGAAGAAGCTAAGGCTGTAGCAATGAGAAATAGCATTGATATAATAAAAGTTAATGGAGATGGGGGTATTATTGGGGCAGTTGCAGCATTGGGGCTCGCAGAACATCATGAGGATGCTGCAAAGCTTCCTGAAGAATTCATATAATTTAATATCCAATAATGATTATATATTGGATATACCCTTAGTAAGGTTTAAATCCATATTTTAAGTAAAACTTTTTTTAATATATTTATATATTTTTCATTAGCTTTAATATTTATTTTTAATGATATGGTGTGTATTTTACATATTAGCTAAAACAGGTGAAAGTTTGATAACGCCTTGGGAAGTTTCGGATGATATTGACTATAAAAAAACCATGGAAAATTTCGGCATAAAACCAATTAAAGATTTAATTGATAGAATTGGAGATCCGCACTACCTTATGAGGAGAGGTATTGTATTTGGACATAGGGACTTTGAGAAAATACTGGATGCGATGGAAAAAGGAAAAGACTTCACGGTAGTTAGCGGAATGATGCCCTCTGGTAAGATGCATTTTGGTCATAAAATGATAGTTGATCAGCTCCTATATTATCAAAAATATGGTGCTGATATATACATTCCAATTGCAGATTTGGAGGCTTACTGGGCAAGAGGCATGGACTTTGAAACTACTAGAAAATTGGCTATAGAGGAATACATAACCAATTATATAGCCCTTGGGCTTGATCCAGAAAAGATAAATGTATATTTGCAGTCAAAAAATGAGAAAGTTAAAGATTTGGCAATGATTTTATCAAAAAAGGTCAATTTCAATGAAATGAGAGCAATTTATGGGTTTGGCGGGGAAACAAATATTGGACATGTTTTTGCCCCAATTATACAGGTTGCAGATATTTTACATCCCCAATTGGATAAAAGAGCTCCGGTTTTAGTTCCTGTTGGCATAGACCAAGACCCGCATATAAGATTAACAAGGGATTTAGCAGGTAGATTTAAAGAATATAAGTTTATTCCACCATCATCAACATACCATAGATTTATGACTGGATTGTTGGGCGGAAAAATGAGCTCGTCAAAACCTGAAACCGCGATATTTTTAAGTGACAAACCATCTAAATCCCTTAGGAAAAAGGTCATGTCATGCAAAACAGGCGGTAGAGAAACCTTAGAAGAGCAGAAAAAGCTGGGTGGAGTTCCTGAAGAATGTGTAGTTTACGAGCTCTACACATACCACCTAATGAAGGATGATAGAGAACTTGTGGAAGTCTATGAAAAATGTAAAAATGGGGAGCTCACCTGCGGTCAGTGTAAAAAATCCTGTTATGAAAAAATTGTAGAGTTTTTAAACGATTTAAGTGAAAAAAGAGAAGCTGCAAAGGAAATTGCTGAAGAAATTATAAAATAAATAATTACGTTATTTAATATTGTATTTATTTTTTCGGTTTATTTTATCATTTCAATCAATTTATCTTTTGAAATATTATTCCATTTAGATACACTTGATAATATGCTATTTAGCGTCCCTTTCGCCAATTCTTCATGGTTTGGAATTGTAATATTATGAATGCCATTTTCCGTGTTTTTACTTAATCTAATGTGGCTTCCTTTTTGTCTAACTATCTCATACCCCATAGTATTTGTTAGAACTTTAATTAATTTATTGCCCGAAATTCTTGGAAGTTTAACCAATAGGGGCCACCTCTATTTCAGACATTGATAATATAGTAATATGCTTTCCTGACTGAATATCTTCTTCAAAATGCACTTCAACAGCTTCTTTTATATTGTCCATTAACTCATCCAATGTTTTCCCCTGTGTGAATATATCGACTCCAATACCTTCTGCACACCAATATTCCCCATCTTTGTATATTTCAAATTTAACCAGCATTTTCTCACCGCATAATATAAATTACTTTTAAATATATTATTCTTTAATACATATTTATTAGTTATGCTGGTGAGCTCATGATAAAAATAGTTTATATCACAAAAAACGGTGAGATTTTAGCAAATAAGATTAAAAACATTTTAGATTATTGTTTTTATGATAACGAGGTTTATCATTCAAAAAATTTAACAATTAACGGGAATGAAAAGGGATTTATATTTATAATGGCTACAGGTATTGTTTTGAGAAAATACATTGATAAAATAAAGAACGATAAAACAAAAGACCCGTTTGTAATAGTTTGTGATGAGCTCGGTAAAAATATAATGCCTATTTTATCAAATCACTTAGGCGGTGGAAACTATTTTTCTAATTTAATCGGAAGGGAGTTAAAAGGAAACATTGTTTTTACCACTGCAACCGACATAAATAATAAAATTGGCATTGATGAACTTTCCAATATTTATTTTTTAGATGTGCCAGAGAAAAAGGATATTTTAAAGATAAATAAAAAGGTTTTAAATGAAAAAGTTGATTTAATCCTTCCTAATGACTGGAAACCGATAAAAAATGTATTAAACACATATAATGTAGAGTACCACAATAAAAAATTCGTTGTTGTAGATGGCGATATAGTTTTAAATCCAAAAAAGATTGTTGTTGGTATCGGAGCTCGGAGAGATATTAAAACCTATAAAGTATATTGGGCAGTTAAAAAGGCGTTATTTTTAAGGGATATTCCAGTTTGGCGAATAGATGCCTTTGCCACCGTTGATGTTAAAAAGGATGAGAAGGGAATTTTGGATGCAGTTAAAAAATTTAAAAAAGAGTTATTTATAATTAATAGGGATAAAATAAATGAAGTTTATAAATTTAGAAACGATTTAATAAAATCCGATTTTGTTTTTAAAACCATAGGGGTTTATGGAGTTTCTGAGCCAGTTTCTGTATTGGGTGTTGAAAAATTAGCTGATAAAAATATAAGAGATATTGAATTGATTTTAAAGAAATTTAAAAAAGATGGGGTTTCTGTTTCTATTGCCGTTGGATGATGTTATTAATATTTTTAATATTATATATTAGTTTTTCTAATTTTGCTTTCTTGCTTTTATATGCTATTTGATAATCAACCAGTAAGAAAAATAGGTTAAAAATAGAAAGACATATAAACTAGTAAAACCATAAAAAAAGGTAGAAAGCATAGGGTCTGAAAGACACATCCATTAAAACAAGGATGGAAACCAATATCTTTTATTTCTTTTATTTCTTCCATATGTCTGAAAGACACATCCATTAAAACAAGGATGGAAACTCATACCTATCTAAATAAATTGCTTCATCTAATAATGTCTGAAAGACACATCCATTAAAACAAGGATGGAAACATAATAATATTTTCAGAAGATATTGCACCTGTATATGTCTGAAAGACACATCCATTAAAACAAGGATGGAAACCTGGAAACGGACTTGGGATTTCCATATATTCGCATTGTCTGAAAGACACATCCATTAAAACAAGGATGGAAACACTTCAACAATCAAGCCCATAAAACCACCTCAAAAAGGTCTGAAAGACACATCCATTAAAACAAGGATGGAAACTGTTGTATCGGTGTCATAATCATCCATTAATGAGTCTGAAAGACACATCCATTAAAACAAGGATGGAAACTACTCTTCATTACGCTCAACCTCCATTATATTTTATGTCTGAAAGACACATCCATTAAAACAAGGATGGAAACTAATATTCACAATCTATACATTCGTGTAAATCACAAGTCTGAAAGACACATCCATTATCTTAAAATCCCTACGGATTCTCGACGAAACCTTCAGTTTCGTGAGTCAGTAAATCCTTAGGATTTACTTCGATTAAAAAATCAAACAACTGCGTTGTTTGATTAAACAAGGATGGAAATATAAGTTAAAAGGATGTTAAAAAAAGAATAAGTTTGAAAAACATTATTTTATTTGGATCCAACCTTTTCTAAAGGTTGGAAATCAAACAACTACGTTGTTTGATTAAACAAAGATGGAAACATTCCGTTATATTTCAAAAAAAAAGAAGGAAACAGAAACAGCAAAAGATAGGAACTTATAAATTCAGCACTTCTAAAATATTCCTCAAACCTTCATCTTTATCAATAACCTGAGCTCGGACTTCCCTTAAGATTCTCTGGATTGTAAATTTTCTCATCTGTTTGTGATTGTGTGATTTTTTAAGTAATTTACATCCATAGGATTGTTTTATTTCAATTCCACTTTTTCTTAAAAGTTCCCTACTTTCGTTTTTTGTTAAAACTAAAAATGAAGGCATATTGATTCTTATTATGCCGTTTTCCTCAGCAACTATTGATAAGTATCCGACAGAGAGCATGTCGCCGTATATTATGTACTTAATATCGTTATTCGCCGCATACTCTAAAATTGATCGTTCTACTGCACTGTGGCATCTTCCACATGGGTGATACTTTCCAGCTATAACGTCTTCAAAAATCTCACTTAAGTCTATCTCCACAAATTCATGCTTTATTTTTAAAGCATCTGCAGTATTTTTTACCCTTTTTTTGTTTTCCTCCACCATAATATAGTCTGAGAAGGCAGTAACTCCAGTTACATCAAAAATCTTTTTAGAAATTGTTGCAGATGCGGTACTATCTACACCACCACTGAAAGCCACGATAGCTTTCGGTTTATCATTTTCAACATCGGTATTACTTAAGAAGTTTAAGAGCTCATCTAAACCGTTTTCTTTAAACCGGCCGGATTCGAAAGCCAAAGGCTTCCGTAAGTCTAATAGTTTTTTTAAATTTTCATAGACTTGATCTGGGATTAAATCCTTTTTGTAAATTGAATCAAGGGCCTTCATAGAAGCGTTTAGTCTAACCTCTTTAATTCTCGGGTCCATAAAAATACCTCTTAAAGATTAAAATAGATAGTATGGTGTAGGTCTCTAAAATTATTCCTTCCTCTGGCATGGCAACAAAAAATATAAAAGTTATAATTTTCCAGTTAGTCCAAATTCAATGATTTGGTCAAATAAAAATCTTGCGTCATGTGGTCCAGGTCCAGCTTCTGGGTGGTGCTGAACACTCCATGCCACCACTTTTCCACTTTCTGCATCTTCAAATTTACAGATTCCTTCTACTGTGTTATCGTTTAAGTTTATATGTAGTATTTCAACATTTTCAGGCATCATGCTTTTTTCTGTTGCAAATCCATGGTTTTGGGAAGTTATATGAACTTTACCTGTTTTTAAGTCTTTAACTGGCTGGTTTCCTCCCCTATGGCCAAATTTAAGTTTGTAGGTTTTTCCACCTAATGCCAATGTAATAATTTGATGCCCTAAACAAATCCCAGTTACAGGAATCTTTCCAATTAATGATTTAACGGTATTTATTGTTTCATTAACTCTTATAGGATCTCCAGGACCATTTGATACTAAAACAAAGTCTGGATTATATTTTAAAATTTCTTCTTCTGTGGTGTTGTAAGGAACCTGTATGACCTTACAACCTCTGTCTGTTAAACACTTAATTATGCTTTTTTTAACTCCACAGTCTATTAAAACACAAACCGCCTTTTCCTCTACACCTTCCACTTCATGAACTATAACTTCTTTTGTTGAAACTTCAGGAACTAGGTCTATTTCTGATAAGTCTTTGTGGGATTTTGCCTTTTTTATGAATTCTTCTATTTCTGAATCACCAATAGGTTCTGATGATGTTTTTAATAAGGCTCTAACAACACCTTTTGATCTTATTTTTCTTGTTATAAATCTGGTGTCAATTTCTGCTATTCCTGGGATATCGTATTTCTTTAAAAAGTCGTCTAAATCCTTACTTGTAATATCTTTTACAACAAAACCTTCTGCTTTGATACCCTCTGATTCGTACCAGTCTTCTTTAACTCCGTAGTTCCCTTCCAAAGGGTAAGTCATGGTAACAATCTGCCCTTTATATGACGGATCTGTAAGTATTTCAACATAACCAGTCATACTCGTGTTAAATACCAATTCTCCCAAAACTTCTTTTTCAGCACCAAATCCTTTTCCTTTTAAAACTGTTCCATCTTCTAAAACTAAAATTCCATACATGCTGTTCCACCATAAATATTTTTTATAATATATGGCATTATATTATTTATCCGTTCGCGTCATGTTTTTATATTAATGAGTATAGTTGTTCTGCAATTGAAATAACATATTTATGCTAATAATAGAAAGTCGTTTACATTATAATATTGGGTGAAATCTTCGATTTCACTACTTGTACCTCTGGTTCCGATTAGACGAAACCTTATTCCGCAAACGACCATAATTGTAGTAATTGTTTAATAATGTATTAATTATTTAAATAATTAGATTATATAAATTCAATAGTTGTACATGATATTCATAACATGATATTCGTACGTATATTTTTATTTTAAATTTGTTAATTATCAGAAGGTGATTTAATGCCAAAGATTCTTATAACTGACCCTTTACATGATGACGCTGTGGAAATATTGAAAGAAGCAGGAGATGTTGAAATAGCCACCGGTTTAACTACCGAAGAGTTAAAAGAAAAAATCAAGGACGTAGATGCTTTGGTTGTTAGAAGTGGAACAAAAGTTACTCGAGAAATAATTGAAGCTTCAGAGAAGCTCAAAGTTATTGCAAGAGCTGGAGTAGGTGTGGATAACGTAGATATGGAAGCTGCCACCGAAAAAGGTATTGTTGTAGTCAATGCTCCAGATGCATCATCAATTTCAGTGGCTGAATTGACACTTGGTTTAATGCTTTCAGCAGCTAGAAACATACCACAAGCTACCGCATCACTGAAAAGAGGGGAATGGGACAGAAAATCATTTAAAGGTTTTGAGCTCTACGGAAAAACACTTGGTATCATTGGGTTAGGTAGAATTGGTCAGCAAGTGGCTAAGAGAGCTCAGGCATTTGGGATGAATATTGTGGCTTACGATCCATACATTCCAGAGGATGTGGCAAATGATTTAGGAATTAAGTTAATGGAAGTAGATGAATTATGCGAGTGCAGTGATTTCATAACCCTTCACGTTCCAGTAACTCCAAAAACAAAACACATGATCGGCAAAAAACAGATAGACTTAATGAAGAAGAATGCTGTGATAGTCAACTGTGCAAGGGGAGGATTAATCGACGAAAAACCACTTTACGAAGCTTTGAAAAATGGAAAAATAAGAGCTGCTGCACTGGATGTATTTGAAGAAGAACCTCCAAAAGGAAACCCATTGTTGACACTTGACAATGTAATTGGAACTCCTCACCAAGGAGCTTCTACAGAAGAGGCTCAGAAAAGTGCAGGTACAATTGTTGCAGAGCAAGTTCTCAAAATTTTAAGAGGAGAACCTGCAGAAAACGTGGTAAATTTACCAGTTCTCCCAGCTGAAAAAATTAGCAAGCTGAGACCTTATATGGTACTTGCAGAAAAAATGGGTACAATGGCAATACAGTTACTTGATAAATCTATAGAAAGAGTTGAAATAATATACATGGGAGAGCTTGCAAAAGAGAAGACAGAGATGATAAAAAGAACATTCTTAATGGGTATATTGTCTCCAATTTTACTTGCAGGGGTTAATTTGGTAAACGCTCCTTCAATAGCAAAAAACAGAAATATTAAGGTTATAGAGGGCACAATGTCAGAAAGTGACTATGGAAGCGCCATAAAAATCATTGCAAAGGGAAAGAAAGAGGAAATTTCAATAGTCGGTACTGTAGTAGATAATGATCCAGTATTCCGTGAAATAAACGGATATAACGTAAATATCAAACCAGAAGGGGTAATATGTATAATTAGACATATAGACAGGCCTGGAATGGTTGGTAAGGTCGGTATAATATTAGGTGATCACGGTATAAACATAGCTGGAATGCAAGTTGGTAGAACAGAGCCTGGCGGACACAGCATCATGATTTTAGATGTTGACCATATGATACCTGAAGAAGTTTTAGAGGATTTAAAGAAGGTTGATAATATCATGGATGCAAAAGTCATAAACATGTAACTTTACGAAACCACCACGTTGTAGTGGTTTTCGAATCCAATAGGTTAAAAAATAAATAAAATGCTATTTTATTTTTATTTATTATTTTATTATTTAGGTGATAGATATAACAACCAGTATTATAATTGGGCTTATAATTGCATTTTTATATGGTGTAGGAACATTTTTTGCAAAAATAGTATCTGACAAAGACCCGTTTTTACAGTGGATAATAGTAAACATAGTAGGTATAATATTATGTGTATATATTGTGGTAAAAGAGCCTGAAAGGTTACAGTTATTACATGGAAAAATACTTGTATATGGTGTAATTTCTGCATTAATGGTTGTAATAGGTTCGCTACTACTGTACTATGGCCTTCATAAAGGTAAAGCCAGTGTTATAGTTCCATTATCATCAATAGGTCCTGCAATAACTGCAATTTTAGCAATAGTATTTTTAAAAGAGCAACTATCCTATTCTCAAATGTTTGGGATAGTTTTGATAGTTTCGGGAGTTATTTTACTGTCTATAAATAGCTAATTCTAAAATAGAGAGTGTTTATAAAGTAATATGATCTTAAAAACTAAATACATATAAAATAATTCAAAATAATTTAAATTTATTTATAGTTTAAGAAGTTTCCTAGCCCCCTGAGCTCCGAGCTGTAATTTTAATGCTTTCAATATCTCCATTACATCTTCCATATTTTCCGCATCTTCTAAGGCTTTGTTAAATACTTCTTTTTTATTAGGGTCCACCAGTTCGATAAGGTATTCAACAGTGGTTACAAGTTCAATATATTTGCTATCATTTTTTATTTGAGTTTGAATTTCTTCAATGGCTTTTTTCACATTTTCAGATACCAAAAATATCACCCAACTAACTCTTAGTGCATAATTTATGTTTATTGTTATATTTAAATTTTGACAATCAAGTTGTAAAAATATTAAAAAGATGCATAATGACAAACATATAAAAGTTCAAAAAATTAATAAAAAATTAACATACGATGTAGAAAAAAGTTTATTATTGTTTTATAGTTAAAATTAACTCCCTTATTATTTTAGCAGCGGTAATTGCTGTTATATTGCCCATATCGTAATGTGGAGAGACTTCAACAACATCGAAACCAACAATTTTATCCCCAATATCCTTTAAAAGATACAATGCGTTAATTAATTCCTTTGAGGAAACTCCGCACGGTTCTGGAGTACCAGTTCCCGGTGCAAATGCAGGGTCTAAAACATCAATATCTATTGTAACATAAACTGGTTTGTCGAGCTCTTTTATTTTTTCTATATCTTCCTTTGTAGGCATTTCCATAGATATGTTTGTGTTTTTCCACCCAAACTCCCATTCCTCTTCGTCTCCGCTTCTTATTCCAAACTGGTATATGTCCTTTGTTAAATCGTAGCATCTCCTGATAACACTGGCATGTGAATGTTCATTACCTAAATACTCTTCCCTTAAATCACAGTGGGCATCGAAGTGAATAACTGCTAAATCTTTATAAACTTCTTTGGCAGCTTTAACTATCGGGTAGGTTGTAGAGTGGTCCCCACCTATCATTATAGGTATTTTACCTGAGCTCATTATCTTCTTAGATGCATTAAAAGCCCGTTCAATTATTTGGTCCTGGGAACCTTCCATACTTAAATCATAAAGATCACAGATTTTTAAATTTACCAGGTCCTTTTTTAAAATAGGGCTATATGTTTCCAGCCCCCATGATGCCTTTCTAACTGCATCAGGTCCAAATCTTGCTCCAGGTCTATATGACGTAGTGGCGTCAAATGGGATTCCAAAAATTACAAAATCTGCATTTTCAAAAGTTTCATAGGCACATATAAATTTGGAGTAGTCTTCAAAATACATTTTATCACCTAATAAAAATAATAAAAAAGAGAAGTTTGTTTTATTTAATCACTGAACGAAGTGAAGTGATTTAAAACTTTCGTTTTAAATTCTCTCATTCTTCGAGAAACTATAAATCCGAAGGATTTTATTTAATTATTCTTTTAAAAATCTAGGTGTGGCTAAAAATACTCCCCTATGGACTTCCTCGTCGTAGTATTTAGTTTCCATTTTTGAAACTTTTTCTTTGATTTTTTCCATGTCTGCAGTTAATGGGTCGTGTTTCTTAGATGCCATTGTGAAGCTCCAGAATCCGCTTGGGTAGGTAGGTATTGAACAAACGTATGGTTTGATAATTTCAAAGCCTGCTTCTTTTAAGTGTCCTTTAATTTTGAGTATTAAGTCTTTGTGGAACAATGGACTTTCAGTTTGCTGAACAATTATTCCATCATCATTTAAGCAATTAAATAGGTTTTTGTAGAATTCCCTTTCAAACAAACCTGCTGCAGGACCTACTGGATCTGGACAGTCAACAAGAATAACATCGTATTTTTCCTCTGTTTCAGCGACGTATTTAATTCCATCTGTGAACATTGTTTTTACTTTTTCATTGTCTATTGCACAGCTGAGTGTAGGAAGATATTTTTTACATACTTCAACGACTTTTTCGTCTAATTCAACAAAATCAACATGTTCTACACTTTCGTGTTTCAGGACTTCTCTAACTGTACCTCCGTCTCCCCCTCCAATAACCAAAACTTTCTTTGGATTTGGATGTGTAAATAGGGCAGGATGAGATATTAATTCATGGTATATAAATTCGTCTCTTTCGGTAGTTTGGTATGTACCATCTAAAACTAGTATTTTACCGTATTCTAAGGTATCCAGTATTTGAATTTCCTGATATTCTGAATTTCCTGAATACAATACATCCCTGACCTTTGCAGACAATGCTAGATTTTTTGTTTGGTATTCTGAAAACCATATTTCGCACTTCATTTGCATTCCTCCTTTTTAACCATTACTCCCCTTTTAATGTCTATGACCTCAATGTTTTCTGGTTCTAAAAAGGCTTTTATCGTTGGTATAGTCTCTTCAGGATTTACGTGCTGTCCGCAAGTAAAAACATCCATTGCTGCATATCCCAATTCTGGCCAGGTATGTATGCTGATATGACTTTCAGCCAACACCGCTACCCCTGTAACCCCTTGAGGACAGAATTTGTGTGTTTTTACGCATATCAATGTGGCCCCACATGCCTCAACTGCATCTTTAAGCATTTTTTCAATACCTTCTCTGTCATCCAACGCCTGACTTTTGCATCCCCAGAGCTCGAGGATTATGTGTTTTCCCAGACATTCCAATATTTACACCTCCTTTATGGTTATTTTTTGTTGTATGTTTTAAATTACGCACTATCATCATGTTACCATGCCATATTCCCCATATGTACACAAAATATATGGTGGAAAGTTTTATTTAAATATATATTTATATGTGCATAATATGCGATGTTACTTGTACCACAATGCAGCAGCAGCAAATGCACAGCCTACTTTTTCCACAGTGTGTTCTATAGCTATTGATTCAATTCTATCGATTTCCCAGCCTCTCATTTCAAATCCTTCTTTTGCCATCTCTCTAACAGTCTCTTCAGCTTCTTTTTTACCGCAAACGCCTTCATATTCCATAATTAATCCACAGAGTTCTTTATCTTTCGGAATAGCAATACTAATTGAAGCTGCGATAGTTTCCCCTTTTACATCACTTATTTGGTAACCGTAAGCAGTAGGAACTAAGGAACCCATTGGAATCTTTGGCAATGGTACAATTTCTGCTTTTGGTGGCATAATACTACTAATTCTAATTAAGTTTAAGTTTCCAATACCTGATTTTAACAAAGCCATGTCAAATGCGTTTAATGCAATATCTGCATCTCCGGTACCTGCAACAAGTGATACTGTATTTGGGACGTCAAATGGTGAGTGAATAGGACTTTTTTTGATCATAAAAATAGACACCTCCTGTATTTCATAGTGTAGTAAGGAGCAATCCTCAGCAAACCTGGTTTGCATAGATTAGGAAGTTGGATAATCTATGATTATTCAACTAATCCATGGGATTTTGCTCAATTTAAATTTTATAAATTTTTAATGAATATAAAAAATAAGGGTTAAATAATTTCAAACAAAGTACAATATTCATATATATAAACTATTCGGTTGGAAAAAGAATATGTGAAAATTATTTGTTATTAATTTATTTCTTAATTTTTGCAAGTATTTCAATGATTAGACAAGATCCCCCTGGATTCGTAGTTTTAACTTCCTTTAGTCGCTTCGATTAGACGATTTTGCAGTATTTCAAAAATTTGTTATAGGTGCTGTCCTGAGTAAGGAGCTCCCTACAACCTATTACAATTAACTTTCTTTTAGCTCTCGTAACAGCCACATTTAATCTTCTTAAGTCCTTTAGGAATCCGAATTTTTCAGTTCTAACAAAAGAAATCACAATAGCATCTTCTTCCCTTCCCTGAAATCCATCAACCGATTTAACCTCTATTTCATCATCTTTTAACATTTTAGATAGGTATTTAACCTGGGCATCGTAGGGTGTAATCACGCTGACCGGAATATTGTATTTTCTTAATTTGGAAACTACTTCAACTACTTTTTTGGCTTCTTCTTCGTTGTAGTAGGATTTGAAGTCGTCCCTTTTTTCTTCACCACGAACATCGATGAAAATAATTGGATCTTCGTTTATTATATCAATATCTTCTTCATCTGTTTCAACATCCTTTATCAGATCCATAATATTATGCTTTCTTACGGATTTGTAAGGCTTTAGTTTATTCTCATAGAACATTTCATTTGAGAACTTCATGATTTTTTCGTTCATCCTGTATTGAATCTGGAGGATGCTGGAAAAATCGGAATATAAATTGATCATCCTTTCGAAAAGTGTCTGTTTAAGTTCCTCCTCTTCACTTAATACTGTAGGAGGAAGCTGTTTATGATCTCCAGATATTATGACCTTCTGTGATTTAACTATCGGTATGAGCGACGAAGGTTCCATAGACTGACTACCTTCGTCTATAACGCATACATCGAATTTAAAACCTTCTAAAACCTCACTTCCAGCCATGGAGTTGGTAGCTACGATTATATCGCTTTTTGTTAAAATATCGTTTACTATCTCTTTTTCGGTTTTTTCTAGGAGCTCCCTCAAATGCCTTATTCTCTCATTGATTTTTATCCATTCCGCCATTTTTTTAATTATTTCCTTAGGCACTCCTCTTATATCCCTATCCAACTTGGAAAAAATAATTATTTCATCGTCACTTAGTCCTCTTCTCCATTTTGGATTTGGTTTTTTAAACTTATTCCTTTTTTCTACCAGTTTTTTGATTTCTTCCTTTAGGGATTTAATTTTATTGTAATCCTTATGTTCTGTTATTTTATGATACAGTGAGTGCTTTATGAGCTCTTTTGATATTCTTGTAGGGTGACCTATTCTAACTATATTGAATCTGTCTTCATACTTTGATAAGTTGGTTAGTATGTTATCTACTGCAATGTTCGAATCCGCTGTAGCAAGAACTTTATTTTTTCTGTTACATTCCTGTAGTATAACTTCAGAAATTGTTCTTGTTTTTCCTGTTCCCGGAGGTCCATGTATTAAATATATATCAAAGGATTTTAAGGCATTTTTCACAGCTTCCTTTTGGTATTTATTTAAATTATCGTCAAAAAATTTCACTGAAATATCTCTTTTGGTGTATTTTGGTTCTTCAATACCTAAAACTATGTTGGTAAGTCTAGTATCTAGTTTTTCAAAGGTATCCAATGCCTTTACCATTCTTTTAAATGTAATATCGTTGATGTACAAGTCAATTCTAACGTTTTTTAACGCCCATTTTGGAATATTTTCAAGTGAAACATCTATGTAGTTTTTCCCAACTTCTACAACGTTTCCAAGTAAATCACTGGCAAGAGGGTCGTATTTGCTGATTAAGACAACATCTCCAGTTGAAATATCTAATTTTTTAAACGGCTCTCTCCTTCCGTATCTTACAATATACTCCCCAAATATTTCCCCTTTTATTTTACCATCTAAATTTAAAATAGCTCTACCTACATCTTCCCTTTTTCTTCCGAGTTTTTTTATTTCATTCCTGTGAAACTCTATTTCATGTTTTCTTTCTTTTTCGATTAGCTTTTTAAATTTGTTAACATATATTTGTTTTAACGTCATAATACCACATAATTATAGTTAAAGACAAAACCTTTTAGAAAAAGGTTTTGATTGAACGAAAACCTAACGGTTTTCATAGCTCACCAACTTCGTTGGTGATTCCAAAACCCGATACCTACTCAACTTCGTTGAGTAGGTATATTTTGAAGGATATATTTAAGTTTGTTATGTCGGGCACTATAATTTGTTTATTAAACATTATAAGTGTGTGGATATTAGTATAAGGTAATGGTAAGGATAATATAAATTATAGCACTAACGTTGGGTGTATTTATGAAAATCCTAATAATAACTGGAAAACAGGCTTATTCAAAGGTAAAAAGTGCCGTAAAGAATTACAACTATGTAGATGTTCATATGGCTGACATTTCAATAGCTGCTTTTTTAACTCCTAATTTGATAGTAAGGGAAATTAAGAATATAGAATCAAAGAACAATATAAAACTACATGAAATATATGATTTTGTTTTGGTTACTGGATTAATTAGACATGATTTAAAGAAGGTTGAAGATGAAACTGGAATTAAGTGTTTTAAATCTACCCGGGAAGCTTCCGATATTCCGATTTTAATAAACAACCTCGACAAAATAAAGTTATCGACAAAAGAATATGCAGATAATCAGATTATAAGATTTATAAAACAAAAGGCTGAAGAAGAGATAAAAAAGGCAGAAGAAAAACCAATTGAAGGCAAAAACAACATAAAAATCGGAAACTTAAAAGTTGGTGACGACTACCCAATGAGAGTTTTAGGGGAGATTGTACATGTGCCTTGGCTCAGTGATAAGGAATTGGAAAGAAAGATAAATTATTATGTCGAAAGCGGGGCAGATATGATAGACTTGGGGATGATTAGCAACGAAAACCATGCAGATGAATTAAAAAGAATAATAAAAATTGCAAGAGATGTCACAGACAAACCTATAAGTGTTGATACATTAAATACCGAAGAATTGATAGAAGCCATAAATCTGGATGTTGACATGATTTTAAGTGTTGATGCTGGAAATGTTGATGAGCTCCTACCTCATCTAAAAGAGGGTAATACTGCAGCAGTGGTCCTTCCAACAAACTATAAACTTAATCATGTCCCTGAAACAATAGAGACAAAAATAACTGATTTGGAAAAAAACATACAAAAGCTGCTGGAGAACGATATAAAAGTTGTTGCAGACCCTATTTTAGAACCGATATACAACAATAACTGTAATTTTACAGAGAGCATCATTGCATGTAAAGAATTTAAAGAACGGAATAAAATCCCAATGTTTTTTGGTATTGGTAATGTTACAGAACTTTTTGATGTTGATAGCAATGGTGTAAATGCCACAATTGCCGCGATTGGGGGAGAAATTGGAGGGAACATACTTTTTACACCTGAAGCTTCTTCAAAGTGTAAATACTCCATAAAAGAATTAAAAATTGCTTCAAAAATGATGTTTTTAGCAAAAAGAAGGAATTCTTTACCTAAAGACTTAGGTTTTGATTTAATAAACTACAAGGACAAAAAATTTGAAGAAATTACAACATATCAAAACCATAAAAATATTCCTGTGATAACTGCAAAAGAAAATAAAAAGCAAGTTTTAGACGAGGGAAGCTTTAAAATCGAACTTGATAGGGAAAATAAGTTAATAGTGGCCACATACTATAAAAGAGGAAAGCCTCAACTGATGATTAAAGGGCGAGCTCCAAAGGAGATATATGAAACTGCGATAAGTCATAAACTGATAAATAAAATAGATCATGCTGCTTATTTTGGAAAGGAACTACAAAAGGCAGAAATTGCTTTAAAAATCGGAAAAAAGTACAACCAAGATTTTGAACTGTTCTATAATGAGTTCTGGAAATAATGTACTATAAATTTTATTTTAATGACTTTTAAAAAACAAATAAAAAAGAAAATAATTAAATTTATTCTACTAACAATCTAGCTTTCTCAGGAGTGTATCCCGCATGAAACTTTTAAAAAAAGTTTCATCAAAAATCAAAATTGGGGTTATTCTACCAATAACCTAGCTTTCTCAGGGGTGTATCTCCATTTAACAGGTAATACACCAGTGTTTCTGTAGTATTTTACGAGTCTTCTGATTTTTGACTCGGTTAATTGTAACCCTCTTCTTGAGTGAATATCTCTTGGGTTTTGTTCAAGATGGTTTCTTAAGTTAACAGCTTTTTTCATTAAGTTGATCAAGTCTTCAGGGACTTCAGGGTATAAGTCGTTTTCTTTCATTATTTTTGTAATGCTTTTTCCAGTGATTAATTTTACATCTGGAACTCCGTAGGTGTCCCTTAAGATCATTCCAATAATTGCTGAGTCTTTACCTTCTTTTGCCAATTCTACAATTTTGTTTTCAATTTCCTCAGGTGTCAAAGTGACCCATGTAGGAACTTCCGTTCTTAAAGGTCTCTTTGAACCGGAGGAACCTCTTTTACCTGAATGTAATCTTGCCATTTTTTCACCTTTTCGACATTTTAGATTTTCAAGATATAGATGATTCCCAGCCCAAAGAGATCGTAGGATTACAGTCGTGTGGAATTAAGACAAAACCAACCGTTGGGTTTTTAATCTTTTTAACACGTACGACCATACATACCTAAGATCATGGACTTATTGGAATTATATTGCATATTATTTATAAGTTATGGTGATATTTGGTATGGTGTTTAATATATCTTTTGCCATCCTAACCAATATAGTCCTTTTCACTTAGTCTTTTAAGTCTTTCTACACCGTTTATTTCATTAATAACATCCACAACCTCACTTGGGACTAAATGCTCCCAAGACTCTCCATTTAACATTTTTTTTCTTATTTCGGTCCCTGAGTATTCTTTCCTGTTATACATTTTTGGTTTTTTAACGGGGTAGCCCCTTTCCTCAAAGAGCTCTTTTACAAGGGCGTTTCCAGTATATACAATATCAAAAGGAGGGGTTAAAGCTTCAACATATGATACCCATATAGCGTTAAATTCTATATCTTTGATAGGTATAACGTAATGATGATTAATCGGAGCTCCGTTTTGAAGATCAAGTTTCTCAAGGGTTTTAGTAATCATCATTATCCTTTCCCCTGCGGTAAATGGGTCTGTTAAGGTATGGCTTTTTTGAGCACTACCTATTCCTATTATTATTTCATCCACTTCCTCTGAAATCTTTTTTATTATATTCATATGTCCATTATGGAACGGTTGCCACCTTCCAATTATAAATGCCCTCATGAAATCACCTAATAAAATTCGCAAACAACTAATAAGTTGTAACTCAAAATCATGATACTATCAAATATATTCATGGATAAACATAAATAACAAATCTAACAATTTTATACTTAATATATAGTTTCGTTGAATAACAATAATTCAAATTTAAACTCGAAGTAAACTAGGTTCAAAATTAACTAATAACTAAATAATATTATTATATTTCTGTTGCTATTCATGAACATTATGTTATTACGGATTTTTTTTCGCAATTTTATATGTGTCTGTCAGGTGATTTTTATGGATGATTATGAAAAATTTATAAGATGTATTATAAACAAGTTGTTAAAAGAAAAGGATAAGATAAACAATTTAGATCCTAAAAGGAAAAAACAAAGGGTAGAAGATATTAAAGCCCAATGTTTAAGGAAATTTGATTTAAATATCGGTTTTCCACCAAATTCCGATATATTGAAGTATGCCACTAAGGAAGAGGAAAAAGAATTGATCCCACTACTTAGAAAAAAACCTATTAGAACATTATCTGGTGTGGCAGTTGTAGCTGTGATGACATCCCCTGAAAAGTGCCCCCATGGAAAGTGTCTATTCTGTCCTGGCGGAAAAGAAAGTGTTTTTGGGGACGTTCCACAGAGCTACACTGGAAAGGAACCTGCAACTATGAGGGGGTTAATGTATAATTTTGACCCTTACGTTCAAACAAAGGCAAGACTTGAACAACTGGAAAAAGTAGGGCATTTAACAGATAAAATTGAGCTCATAATTATGGGTGGAACATTCCCTGCAAGGGATATTTCCTATCAAGACTCTTTTATAAAGGGATGCCTTGATGCTATGAATGGGGAGATTTCTGAGACTTTAGAGGAAGCTCAAAAGATAAATGAAACAGGAAAACATAGGTGTGTTGCATTAACTGTAGAAACAAGACCTGATAACTGTAAGGAGAATGAAATAAACCAAATGCTTAAGTTGGGAACTACAAGGGTAGAGCTCGGAGTCCAAAGTATCTATAATGAGGTTTTGGAATTTGTAAAAAGGGGTCATTCTGTTGAAGATACAGCAAAAGCTACCCAGTTGTTAAAAGACAGTGGTTTAAAGGTTTCATATCATTTAATCCCTGGTTTGCCAAATACAACTGAAGAAATGGACAAAAAAATGTTCTATGAAATTTTCAACAATCCAGACTTTAAACCAGATCTAATAAAAATATATCCTTGTCTGGTGATTGAAGGAACTGAAATGTACGAGCTCTGGAAAAAAGGAGAATATAAACCAATAAATGATGAAGAAGCTATTGATTTAATCACATACGCAAAATCCATAATGCCAAAGTGGGTTAGAACTTCCAGAATTCAGAGGGATATCCCTGCAACAGTTATAGATGAAGGGGTTAAAAAAAGCAATCTTGGAGAACTTGTTTATAAAAACCTCGAGAAGAAGGGAATCAAGTGTAAGTGTATAAGATGTAGGGAAGTAGGTCATGTGGCATATAAAAAAGGAGTATTCCCAGATATTGAAAATATAAAACTCTGTAGGGAAGACTACGAGGCAAATGGTGGAACCGATATCTTCCTTTCATATGAGGACGTTAAAAACGATATATTAATTGGATATTTAAGATTAAGAATACCTTATAAACCATTTAGAAAAGAAATCGACGATAAAACAGCACTGGTTAGACAGGTACATGTCTGTGGACAGCAACAACAAATTAAAGGTACTACAAAAGAGCTCACATGGCAACATAAAGGTTACGGCAGATTACTATTAAGTGAAGCCGAGAGAATAGCCCGAGATGAATTTGACAAAAACAGAATTTTAATCAACAGCGGTATCGGAGTACGAGAATACTATCGTAGGTTAGGATACACAAAAATAGGTCCTTACATGGGAAAATCTATTGATGAATAATAACCTCAACCTTGGCCGCTTTTTAATTTTTAATCCTTTTACTCATTAGACCAAGATTGAAGCTATGGTCAATGCACCTACAACATAGGCAAGTACTTCAATGGTCTTATTTCCCCTATAAGGTCTTTTTAAATCTTTTGAAATTTCTTCAAAGTCTCTAAATGCATCATCCTTAAAGTGGTGGTCATGTAATTTATTTAGTTTGAGATTCATGATATCACCGTAAACTTATTTCTTCTTGTATATTACTGTTAAAAAACAACTATATATACTTATTTGCTCATTATAAATCGTGACAAATGTTTTTAATGAAAAATAATGACAAATTAGGCGTTTTTAGTGTAATGATTAATCATGACAAATTAAAGTTAATCTCCAAACCTTTTAGAAAATCGAAGCAAATCGAAGATTTGCTGACTCACAAAAATTCGAAGAATTTTTGTCGAGAGATTTGGATTCCAAAACCAGATACCTACTCAACGAAGTTGAGTAGGTATATTTTTAGCCCTTTTGTATATACTATACAGTGCCGAAGTTAGTGGAACGACTATAAAAACTAAAGATAAAGTAGGATATGATAATAAAATATTGTAAAATTGAATTACCACAATATTTTTCGGAGTGACTACAAATGTTCAGTATAAAAATGAGAGCTTCAAAAAAAGGAAAACATATATCTGGAGCTGAAAGCATTGTAGATAAGGAAGACGTTGAATTTATTGTAAATGAGTTTGTAAAGCGAGCTATGTTTCATGAAAACGGAGCTCCGGATTTTATAAATCTGAAAATAGAGGAAATAAATGATGATGAAATAAAGTATTTTAAACATTTACCAATAAAAACAATAGAATGTAAGGATAAAGAGGAAGCACGGGAAAAGGCAAAAAACATATTGAAAAATGAGGAAATTCCTGATGAACTGATAGATAAGGCATTTAAAATAATAGATAATGGAGGAATGAGGGGAGCTTCAATTTTAAATATGGACGGAGAGCGATTGGAACCAGATAAGGAAAGAGGAGTAAGGGTTAAGAACATATCCGCAACAAAGGAACTTAAAAATAAAATCTTAAAAAATAAATTGGGAACAGATAGGACGGTTGATGCAATAGCCGTAGCTACAAAGGTTATAAAATTAGGAGTTATTGCTGAATTATGTACCTCTGACAATAAAAGTTATACAACGGGATACGTAGCTACAAAGGATGGATACTTTAGAATAACCAACTTAAAGAATGCTGGAGAAGACGGTGGAAGGGTATTTTTTGTTAAAAATGATGTTGATATAGACGATTTAATAGATAAACTAGAGAACAAACCGTTTATTATTGGGTAATCGCAAACTAATACTTATATTTGGATGCAACCTTTTCTAAAGGTTGCTTAGAGAATAAACCGTTTATTATTGAATAACAAATCTTTAAAAAAGCTTTCAGATAAATCCTTTCAGGATTTATTACTCACGGCTTTGCCGTGATGATGCAAAGTATATGCCTTTTCACGAAGTAAAGAAGTATCAGATTTTTGGGATCCAACACTTTTTAAAAGGGTTGGGATCTAACCTTTTAGAAAAAGGTTGGGAGGGGATATTATGTTTAGAAAACAGCTTCAAAAAGAAATTGAAGATATAAAAAATCAGAATTTATACAGATCCTTTAAATCCCTCGCTAACGCTCAGGAGGATAATAATATTTTAGATTTTTCTTCAAATGATTATTTATGTTTATCAAAACATCCAGAGGTTATAAGTGCAGTAAAGGAAGGCTTAAAGTATGGTGCAGGTTCCACAGGTTCAAGATTAACATCTGGAAACATAAACCATAAGGAGTTAGAAGAAAAAATTGCAGAGTTTAAGGGAACTGAGAAAGCATTAGTTTATTCTTCAGGATATGCAACAAATGTTGGTGTAATAAGTACTCTATGCAAAAAGGGTGATTTAATTTTAAGTGATAAATTAAACCATGCTTCAATTATTGACGGGTGTAGATTGAGTAAGGCCGATGTTTTAGTTTACAATCATTGCGATACAAATCATTTAATGGATTTATTGGAAGAAAATGCAGGAAAATATAACAATATATTTATTATAACCGATGGAGTTTTCAGCATGGATGGGGACGTAGCTCCGTTGGATGAACTGAAAAAAATTGCAGATGAATTTAATGGAATATTGATAATAGACGATGCACACGGTACTGGAGTTTTAGGGAATGGAAGAGGAACATTAAAACACTTTAATTTAAAACCGTCAGACAATATAATCCAAATAGGAACACTTTCAAAGGCTGTAGGTGGTTTAGGGGGTTTTGTTTGTGGTATTGAGGAATTAATCGAGTATCTTATAAATAAATCTCGAAGTTTTATATATTCTACATCCCTTCCTCCGTCTGTTGTTAGTGGATGTATTAAGAGTTTTGAGCTCATGGAAAATGGAGCTCTAACAAAAAAATTGCAAAAAAATATAGAGCTCGCAAATAAAATTTTTAAAGAACACGATTTAATCGGAGCGAAGCGAAGAGCTACAAATTCCGAAGGAATTTGTTCAATAGAAGAAGATAATTTAACGCCCATTTATCCGTTCATTTTTAAAGAAAAAACTATGGAGCTCGCTGAACATTTAATAAAAAATAATATCTTCTGTGTTGGAATTAGATATCCAACTGTTCCAAAAGGTATGGAGAGGTTAAGAGTTAGTATAAATGTTGGACATAGTGAGGGGGATTTTAGAGCTCTGTGTGAATGTATTAAAATGTTTTAAATTAATTATTATTCATTATTTAAAAAATTTATCAGTAATTCTTTTGTATTGTAAACTTTAACTTTATTTTGTTTTTTTAAGTCCGTATCATTGCTCCAAATTGGACAGTTTAATTTTAAAGATAGTGCGACATAGTGGGTGTCTTTTTCATCAATATCTTTCATTATATTGTACGCTTCTTTAATTTTATCGTCATATCTTTCAGTTGGAATTATGTTAATAAAATATAGTAATGTTTCAATGGATTCTTTGTAAGTAAGAAGTTGTTTATTTTTCTCCCTTTTTGAAATTATGAACTTTTTGTATTTTTCCAATTCCTTGAAAATAAATTCAGGGCAGTAAATATTAAAAATATCATTTGATGTAATTAGTTCTCTTGTAATTGAAGCATCTTTTATTAAGGCGGAGAATAAAATATTTGCATCAATTACAATCCCAATTTTTTCTTTTCCTCTTTCCATGCTTCCTCCCTTGCTTTTTTAAAGTCCTTTAAATCATCTTCTGTTAAATCCAATTCCTTAACTAATTTTTCTAATAATATTTTTTTTAATAATCTTTCCTTTTTTTGTAATCGTTTTAATGTTGTTTCAATATCTTCAATTGAAAGATTTTCAATATTTTCAGTTTCAAATGCCATAATTTCACCGAATTTTTATATGTAATTATTATACATTCTATTAAATATTAATATTGTTATTTTCAAAATATTTATTTAAAAAATAGTGTCTTCTATAGGAATTAGATATCCAACTGTTCCAAAAGGTATGGAGAGATTAGGGTCAGTATAAATGTGGGACATAGTGAGGGGGATTTTAGAGCTCTGTGTGAAAGTATTAAAAAATTTAAATAATATATAAAATATTTATTCTCAAAAGTTAGGGTGGTAGTATAGTATTTGATTTTATTAAAAATATTGTGGGGAGATATGGGTCTTTTAGAATTTTTTTAGGATTTACAGGTTTATTATTTTTTATTTTAACAATATATGGGTTAAATATATTGAATAAAATAACTAATTTAATGAATATTATATCAATATATGGGGATGAAATATTAAGATTATGTATTGGTATTTTAACTATTGTAATTATAACCAATTATTTGAAATCAGTTAATATAATATTTGATAGTAGGGTTCATCTAAAAAATATAGATACAATAAAATCATCTGAAAATGTGAGCGATAAATTAGATGAATTAGGTTATAAATATAGATGGTCACTATTAATTTTATCTATTTCTTCAATAGTTTTATATGTCTTATATAGTTTAATAAATTTACCAATTTCTGATATTACTATATTCCTTATTTTAATAATGCCATCGATATTTTTAATACTATTGTCAGAGTTTAAACACCCTAAATATGCTAAAATTTTTAAAATTTCTAAATATATTTCCGTTTTAGTTTTTATGGGATTTGTATGGATTTCAATAAAATATTATCAATATTCGTCCATATCCAATATTTTATTGTATTTTTGTTATGTTGGGGGTTTGTTTATTGCAATTGCATATTATTGGAATGATTTAATTTATGAGTTCGGTAAATTTCATTGTGTTATTCAATTCCTATTAAGAATGACTAACAATATATATTATTTTAATCCATTTAAAAATTATGTTATTGAAAATTACAACCATCGTAAAGATGAAGATATAGAAGTAAATGATAAAACGGATTGTTTTGGAACATTAAATAAAATAAATATGATTGAAGAAGGATTTAAAAATCAAATTTTAAATAATCATAAAATTATAGCGTTATATGGAAACTGGGGCAGTGGTAAAAGTAGCATAATTAGGACATTAATTGAAAAATTTGACGAATCTCGAAATTTTGATGAAAATACTGAAATTAAAAGATTATGGGAATCGTTTAAAGATATGTTTCATATATTTAAACCTTTAAAGGAAAAACATAAATCTATCTTATGTATTAAATTTGATGCTTGGGAATATGAAAATGAAGAAAACATATCTTATGCCTTATTGTGCCATATTGTTAATGAATTAGAAAAAAATGCTGATATTAAATTTGGGATTCGAACGGTAAAGAATAAACTCTTAAAATCTGGTGCAATTGTTTTAAAATCTGTTAGTATCAATACAGAATACAATAATATTGGTTTTAATTTTAATTTTGAATATAATAATGAAAAATATATAGAAGTGGAAAATTTAAAAAATGGACTTGATGAGATTTCTAGAATTCTCAAAGAAAATAACAAAAGACTTATAGTTTTTATTGATGAATTAGATAGATGCGAAAGAGAAAATATTTTAAAATTTTTATCATCTCTTAAATTATTTTTTACCGATGGGGAAAATATAAATTATATTTGTGCAGTAGATAAAGAAGCAGTAGCAGAAGCACTTGAACATAAATACTGTGACGGAGAAAAAGCAGAGGAATATTTGGAAAAAATTTTTAATTTTTCATTTAACATGCCAAAAACATTCGATGTAAAAAACTTTATTGGGCAATATGAGTTTTTTAATAATGATAATGCTGAAAAACTCGCAAAATTCTTTGAGGCAATTAATTTTACAACTCCGAGACATTTAAAGAAGGTTTTGAATAAATATGAATATTTGGTCAAGATTAAGAATTCCAATATAAACAATATGGATTTAATTCCTGGGATAATAACTGGAAATAATGATAATAATGAATATTTATTTGATACAATTTTTGTTTTGTATTTCATAATTCTCTATGAGTTTTATTATGATAAATATTTGGAAATAAAAAATTATGAAGATAAACTGGCAAAATACAGTAAATATCAAATAAAATATATAAATTATCCCCCCGCGTCAGGTAAAGATGATAATGAAAATGATAATAAACCCGCAATTGAGTTAATAATGGAACGTTTAAAACATGACAGTTATAACGAAATTACTTTTGGAGAAATTTATGAAAGTATTATTTTTAATGAACCATATTTCGAGAAGATAGATGATTTAATTAAATTAATAACAATATTTACTCCATCCGAACTTAAGAATAAACAATGTTATATAACGTATGCTGGGTATTCTGATGTGGTATTTGATTATATTAGTCAATTTAAATATGAAAAGAATGAAATATTGATTGATTTTTGTAGGTTTTTAGTAGATGAATATTCTTCAGGAGGTCATCCGCCCCAAATATTAAACTATAATGGATACGAACGAAATTACACGTATAAATACATTAACCTTTTCAAAATGGCGGAAACCTTACTCTAACCTTTACAAAAAATTATCATAATGAGGATATAAGTGTTTGGCGATAGTAGAGCTCATCTAAATATTAAAATAAATCCCAAAGTAATTGAATATTTATAAATTTCGATTTTATTTTTTTTCGATATATAAATATATAGTTCTAACATAGATAATAGTTTTTAGAATAATATTTTTTTAAAGAGGGGTGAAATTATTAAGATAAAGTATTTATTTATAGCATCTCTGTTATTATGTTCTGTTTTATTGGCAGGATGCACTAGCGAAGATGAGGGGAGCTCAGATAATATAAATCCATATCATCACAAAAATCTATTGAATGATAAAACATACTCTGTTTCTTCTGGTAAATATACATATAAGGCGATATATTTGGATCCGATAGGGAAAGATAATTATACGGTTTATGGAACAATGACTGAAACAAAGGAAGGAACAAGTGGTGTGAGGTTTTATATAAAGGATCCAAATGGAAAGATTTTGGTAGATTCGGGGGAAAAGGTTAGATCATATTCATTTAAAATTTATCCTACACAGGCAGGTAATTATTATTTTTATCTAGATAATGTTAATACCTGGATTACAGATAAAAGTCCAAGATTAAAAATATATGGGGAATACGACGACATAACATCATCTGAAGCATGGTGTAATAAAGGGGATGAACTTTATAATTTAGGTAATTACAAAGAAGCTATTAAATGTTATGATAAAGCATTGGAGCTGAATCCAAATAATATTATGGCAAAAAATAACAAAAATAAAGTATTGGAAAAATTAAAAGAGAATGAAAAACTTGGAAAAATTAATAATCTTATATCAAAAGGAAACAATGCAATAGATAATAAAGATTATGAACCTGCACTCAAGTACTATAATGAAGCTTTAAAAATAGATCCCAACATTACATCCATTTGGAATAATAAAGGACTTACACTTCATTATTTAGGTAGATATTCCGAGGCTATCGAGTG
This sequence comes from Methanothermococcus thermolithotrophicus DSM 2095, assembly GCF_946463545.1. NCBI lineage: Archaea > Methanobacteriati > Methanobacteriota > Methanococci > Methanococcales > Methanococcaceae > Methanothermococcus > Methanothermococcus thermolithotrophicus. Next base: position 1,016,064 of record NZ_OX296583.1, read on the forward strand.
TTATAATAAAGCACTAGAATTAGATCCAAATAACACTATCGCATGGTGTAATAAAGGAAGCTCACTTTATGAATTGAATAAGTATATAGAAGCCATAAAATGCTATGATAAAGCATTGGAGATAGATCCAAATAATGAATATGCAAAAGAAATGAAGAAGGAGCATCCAATGCCAATTTCAAAAGAAATAATTGATAAGTTTATAAAAACTGAAACTCAATATAGCGAAAACTCACAATTTTACAAAGGCGAAAGGTATGCAGTTAAACAGCAAGGTAGCAATCTAAAAATAATAGTAACTTGTTCAAACTGGACATATGGAACAGAAGATGAAATAAAATTGTCTGCCCCATTTGTAATTGCGGGTTTGGTAACTTTAATAGATAAATCTATAAGATATGATTATACCTATGAAATAGAATACTATCATAATAACAAACTAATGGCCAGTGGTGTGTTAGATCCTAATAGTGCGAAACTTAAAGAGTTTAAAATAACACAAGATTTAAAAGACCTATGGGCTGAAAGACATGAAAAGAATGTAAAGGAAGAATTAGATAAGTTAGCTGAGGAGTATTATCCCATAGTGTCGGCTATAGCGTATGATTCAAAGGATGGCTGGAGCATAGTTTCCATAATGGTTCCTGATTCGTGGTATTATTTACAAGACTATGAAAAAGATAGAGTTGCGAATGCAATTGGTAAAGACCTAGATCGCATAGTTGGGACTTACCGTACAGTATGGGTATTTGACGAGTATGGAAAACATATTGGTGACATATCTTACAGTGTGTGGGATGAAAGATACAAATTCAAAAAATCAGACTAATCACTCCAAACAATAATCAAATTTAATAAATTTTCTCATTTTGGGGTATCAAATATATATCTAAGGTTTTCGTATTTTTATTGTAAATGGTTTATTTTTTTCATATATCACCACTGATCATAATAAATTATATGTTTGATTGACCCATAATTTATCAAAATAAGATACGCAAATTAACGAGAGGAAAACATGAGCTCATCAACATTAAAAATAATTTCAAAAATGCCCGAAGAAATTCGGAAAATCCTTTGGATTTTCTCTCCTCACTCGCTAACGCTCGTGATTCCAAAAGACAAAGGATTTAGAGAAATTACAAAAGAAGAACTGGAAAATAATTATAAAAAACTTAAAAATAAGGATTTTTGGGGAACAGAAGAGGAATTATTTGAATTACTGGAAGATTAAAATTTATATTAAAATATAAACACTGGAAACTTCAGAGCTCACCACTTACTTAAAAATCCAAAAATTTAAAAAAGTGATACCATGCTATTCATCACAGGAACAGATACCGGAGTTGGTAAAACTTACGTTTCATCCATTTTAGGAAATATTTTAAAAGAAAAAGGCGTTAATGTTGGATACATAAAACCAATAGAATCAGGGGGAGTAGAGGACACAACAACCTTAAAAAATACATTGAATTTGGATGATGATTTGAATTTAATAAATCCAATAAACCTAAAAAATCCATTATCCCCAAATATTGCCTTTGAAGTTGAAAATTACAACATTTCTTTGGATGAAATAAAAAATAAAATAAAAGATTCATTTGAAATTTTAAAAAATAAATACGATTTTTTAATTGTCGAAGGAGCTGGCGGAGTTTGTGTTCCAATAAAAGATAATTTTTTAATGTCTGATTTAATAAAATTCTTAGAGCTCCCTGCAGTTGTAGTTTCAAGACCTAACTTAGGAACCATAAACCATACGATTTTAACAATCGAGCATTTGAGAAATAAAGGCATAGAAGTTAAAGGAGTTATTATCAACTGCATAACAGATTTAAAAGATGTTCTTTACTATGAAAAAACCTTTGAAACTATAGAAAAATGTGGAGGTATAGATATTATAGGTATCGTTAAAAATAAAAATGATTACGAGCTCGATATTGAGAAGATTTTAAAATAATCCCCGTACTAGTTTAACTGCATTATACCTGCACATTTCATGACAGCAATAGCACTTGATACATTTTTTTAAATCTATTTTTAGGTTGTGTATCGCATTTACAGGACATATTTTTTCACAAATTCCGCACTTAACACAGCTACGTTTATTTATCCTTGGTTTAGGAATCATGAATGAGAATATCATTTTTGTTAATTTAGTCGATACAAATGGAAGGAACGGGATTATTGAATTTAAAACTACAGTATCTGGCTTTTTAAAGTTCATTCTCTCAATGGATTCAAGAGGTACTTCTTTATTATCATCTGCATTTATAACTTTGAAATCTGTTTTTAAGTATTTGTTAGTCAGGATGTCGTCCATTTTATAGCCAATATAATAAGAGGCAAACATATCAAGTGCTATAGGACTTTTTGATCCAATTACTATTCTGGAGTTTATAGGTCTTCCATTGCTTGGTCCATTTCCTTCTAAGCCCCATATACCGTCCATGATTGTTACAATATTCTTATTTTCAGTTATTTTATTATACAATTCAACGAGCAGATCTGCAAAATCAGATTCTTTTGGGAAGTATTTGTGTAATTTTGGTTTTAAACCGCCTGGAATGCAACCGTATAAGTTCTTGACAGCTCCGGTGTACTTCATCAACATATGGGTTTTTAACTTTGGAAGGTTTACTATGAGCTCGCACTCTTGAACAGTTTTTGGAATTCTTATTTCATGATTGCATATTTTTTCTATAATATATTCGTCACTTTCAAATGCAATATATGGTATTTCATGTCTTCTACAGACGTTTTCAAGACCAGAGACTGTAAAGGATTTCTTAGTTGAAAATCCGGAAGATTCGCCCACTATAATTTTTCCATCAAAGTTATTTTTAAGATATTTCAATACCCAGTCTAAAAATTTCCAGTGTGTGGTTACACATCTATCTGCAGGATACGGCCCCAGTATGTTAGGTTTCACTAGGATTTTATCGCAGTTATCAAAATCTACTTCATTAAATATTAAATCTAGAATTTTATTGTCGAGCTCTTCGTAATCATTTTTTGTAGAATAATATACTTTCTCCATAATAACTACCTGTTATACAAGATGACACCAATATCTCGTTGTTGTTATTTAAATTATTAGTTAAATTACCTATAAAAAATTTTAATATACTACATATGCCTAAATTTTGTAATATCAAAAATTATATATGATATTATATATTAAAAATTATATTAATAATAATACTGACAATATTAATGAGGGGAGGTGCGGGTATGTTATATATTCCCATAATTTAAAATATTAATATATGTTGATATTATTAAATAATTAATGTGGAATAATTATATATATGATAAGGTCATGTAGATGTATATGTGGTAGCAAAAATACAACAAAAGTTCATATATTATGAATAATATATTGTTGGAGGGAGGGCACGATAGAACCTATAGATGTTTTAAAAATAAATGCAAATAGACCAACACTTGATGGTAATAATATAGATATAACGGATGTAAGATTATTTAGGGCTTTAAGGTTTGCTTGGGAAAAATGTATGGGGAGAGGGGCAAATGTAATGGCGTACATGTCTGGAAGGACATTTGGAAAATCATTAAATCTAAAAACCATAGATGAAATGATCGAATTCGCCAAAAATTATAAAATAGGCATTATCACGGTGGTAAATAAAAACCCGCTACAAATAAGGGTGGATGAATGTATGACATGTTCGGGATTACCCAACATGGAAAAACCATTATGTTACTTTGAAGGGGGATTTATAGTGGGGTGTTTGGAAGGTATAGTAAATAAGAAAGTTAAAATTAATGAAACTCACTGTATTGGATTGGGGGATGATTTCTGCCAGTTTGAGGTTAGTACGTATCCACTATACATATTTAAATAGCTTTTTATTTTTTAATTTTGATTAATTACATATATTACTACCTAAATTATTTTTTTATATTATTTTAATCAAATTTTAATTTATTTTTATTTTAAAGGTGTATTATCATGGAATTTAAATATATCGATGCTCACTGTCATATCGAAGATAAATCCTTTAACAAAAATAGGGATGAAATTGTTAAAAATGCAAAAGATAATGGTGTGGAAATTGTTACAAGCGGGGCTAGTTTAGGAGGATGTAAGAGAGCTCTGAATTTTAAAAAAGAATATGGGATTTATTTAACATTGGGATTCCATCCTGGGAGAACTAAAGCTCAAGATAATGTGGTAGATAAAGTTTACAACCTAATCAGAGAAAATGAAAAGGAACTCTTGGCAGTTGGGGAAGTTGGATTGGATATAAATGTACAAAATTTGGATCGTCAGAAAATTGTTTTTGAGAAATTTGTAGGTCTAGCGGAAGAGCTAAACAAACCAGTAATAATCCATGGTAGGGGTTTGGAAAAGGAATGTTTTGATGTGTTGAATAACAGGGTAGTTTCAATGTTTCATTGCTATAGTGGAAGTATTAATTTGGCAAAAGAGCTGATTGAAAACGGCCATTATGTTTCCCTTTCTACACTGGTTTGTTTTTCAAAAGACCATCAAAATTTAGTTGAAAATTTAGATTTGGAAAATATTGTAGTCGAAACAGATAGCCCTTATCTATCCCCAATAAAGGGAGAGAAAAATGAACCTAAAAATGTCATAAAAGTAGTTGAAAAAATATGGGAAATAAAAAAGGAGGAATATTCTCTGGCTGAAATCACTAAGATTATATATGATAACACAAAAAAATTATACCGTATTTAAGGTATTTAATCAATGGACTAAATTTTTAAATACCAATCAACATGTTGGATTCTTATCAGGTGAAAATGTGACAGAACTTATTGCTTCGTTGATGACAATAATGAGTGTTGAAGAAGGTTTAAAAAGTCAGGTTGCAGATTGTATTAGAGTTAGGGCAATGTGTGAAAAAAGAGAACTAAAAGATGATGATATTGTGGCAATTTTTAATGTTCACGGAACTACAAGCTATCAGGTTTTTTTCATAGATAAGGATACTACAATTGAAGACATAAAAAATGAGTTAAATAAATTGGGTACGAGATTGAACTATGATTCTGAAGAGGTTTTGAAGAAGTATATTGAAAAAATGCAATGATAAAATAAATCATTTAATGCTTGAGATAAAGTGAGATTATGAAGGATGCAAGGGGAATCGATAAACAGTGGGTAATTTTAAATGAATTGGCATTTAAAATATCCGAGGAAAGACCAGTTCCAGAGGAGGTCTTTTCAAGGTTAAGGATAGCAAACAATGTTATTACGTATTATTTATTGGATGAACATGCCTCTTATGACTCTTTAAAGGATGCTGAAGCTGAACTTTCAAGAGTTCAGGGCATACTTTTTGGTTTATGCGATCATGAACTGGCTATGGAGTATCTTGAAAAAATGGGAAAGGCCTTAAGAAATGAGCTCGATGTTAAATTCCCTATTAAAAAATCCTCATTTAACAGTGAAGTGAAATCAAGAAAGGATGTTGAATCTATAAGGGTTAAACTACAAAAGGAGATTCAAGTAGAAATATTGGGGGAGTTAAGTGAATTACACGGGGTTGTTTTTGAATATAGCCGAGAGGACGAGGACAAAGTGTTAATTGATGGAGAAAAGAGAAGGGTAATAACTGCACTTAAAGATTTTTCAGTTATTTGGAACGAATGAATCTACATTTTTATTGATATTATATGTCCCATGTTCCTCTTAGTTTTGATATACTTTATATTGTTATTATAATTATATGCTCATCATTTGATTGTTTGACTGTTTTTAATAAAATATATAAATTTAGATTATTTAATATTATATTTGATAAAAAAAGAAAATAAAAGTATTTCTGTTTTAGAGTAATTTGTTGAATGGGTGGGTGTCTACTGCAGCTGTTCCTAATTCTTTTGCAGCTTCTGCAATTACCATGTCAGTCATTGCAACTGCAGGGAATGCTAATTGTGCGTTGTCAATAGGACCGTAGAGAACAAAGTCACCAGCACCCATTGTCTGAACTATGTTTGCACCGATGTCACATACGTGGTGAACATCTTTTGCGAGCTGTGTTAATCCTTCTTCTCTTAATCCTTTTCTAAATTCTCTCAGCCAGTCCCATGCTGATGGAATGTTGTGGATACCGCTACCTACTGGTAATCCTAATTTAGCTTTAACAGCAAATGATGCTCTAACTGCTGGACCTGCACCGTTACCGAGTGGTGTAACAGCAACGTCGATTAATGGGTATTTGATACCTGCTTTTTCAGCGAGCTCTAACATTCCAGTATCTGCTGTTTTTCCACCATCTAATAAAACGTTTAATTTACCTTCAACTGATGGGTCCATAGGGTCGAAACATAAAACGATTGAAGCTTCGAGGTCACTTTCTACTAAGTTTTGGAATTCTGCTTCTTCAATTGAAACGTTGATAGAGTTGTAAATACACTGGCTTGCATATCCTGCTTCTGTAGCTCTCCTCGCAGCAGCCATTCTTGCTTCCCCTGATGTGGAGTCAAGGAGCATTGGTCCATCCCAAACTTCAGCAACAAAATCAATATATTTAGTAAGTGCTTCAGGGTTACCACCGAATACCTGAACAAGCGCAGGGTTTCCTGTTATATCTTCCATTTCAGCCTGCTTGTTTATTAAATCTTCAGCAGCCTTTTTGTCGAAAATACCTTTTCTTTCATCTTCTACTATTTTGTGTCTTGCGTAGAATATGGTTCCAGATAAACCTGTTGGATATTCTCCTGGCTGACCACCAAATTTCCTTCCTGCGATTTCAATTACCATCTGTTCTTTATCGAATTTGAACATCTATTACCACCTCATGACGACCTTTATTTTATAAATTGAAATAATGGCAATATTTTTCCAAGTACAACCACAATTACAAATCCTATTATAAATCCATAAACAATACCAACGTCTCTACCTGCTTTTTTACCTAACCTTTGTACTATTTCAGCATTGGTATTTTCTACGGTTTCATCTATCTCGGATAATTTTTCCTGCAATTTTTTAAAATCCTTTGATGGAGTAACAACTGTGGGAATTTCAGACATTTAATCACCCTAGTAAGAGTTTTAATATAATTGGGATCCCAATTAAAACAACGGCGAATAATGAGCCTAATAATGCCCCTTCAACTGCTTGGGATTGAACTCCTGAAGCTAAACCAAGATCCCTTGTAATTAAGCCTACTTTGTATTCCAAGCTGTCTAAGAGTTTTTTTGTGTATTCTAAATCCGGCTCTGCAACTGTTGGAATACCTTCAATTGAAAGACCTTCTTCATCCCCACCTTCGCCGGCACCGCCGCCACCTTCTAAATCTAAAACTACCGCGTCCTCATCGATAGCACCAGGGTCTTTTGAGATGCAGTCTTTAATAGCTTGTGCTATTTTACCGGTGTCTTCTACGTCGATTAAATCTACAATTTCAACGATTTGTCTTTGGAATCTTTCAACTGCATCTGGGCCAACGTTTTCCAAGAATGGAATAGCTCCTTTAGCACCGATGATTCCACCATCGTCTCCAATACCATTTTCGTGTAATGCCTTAAAGCACTGTCCTGTAATGTGTCCTTGAACTTCAGAACCACATAATACCATGAATCTAATGTTTGGGTTTGAAATGTAGTTGGCTACAACTTTTTCAATTCCAAGATTTTCTGTGTGGCAAGGTCCTGAGAGAGCCGCACCTGCTTCAATAGCAGCCTCATCTAAACCGTGGGAACCTAAGGTTATAACACCTACACAGCTTTCAGGGTTTCCCACTACATACTCACCACTTACAACTGGCCATCCTGATGCAGGGGCTTTTTTATCTGCCATGTTTTAGCACCTCCAAATTATAACGAGAATATCAATAAGGACAGGAATAATCCTATTGCAATACCTTGAATTTTTCCGTTATAGTATCCTGAATTGAATTTTGCAATTAGTGCAGCATCGTTTATTTTTTCATAAATCATTCTCATTCTAGTTTCCAATAATGCTACTTCTGGTGAAGTAGGCTTTATTGAGGTGGATTCATCGTCTCCGGCTCCACCGCCGCCACCTTCTAAATCTAAAACTACCGCGTCCTCATCGATAGCACCAGGGTCTTTTGAGATGCAGTCTTTAATAGCTTGTGCTATTTTACCGGTGTCTTCTACGTCGATTAAATCTACAATTTCAACGATTTGTCTTTGGAATCTTTCAACTGCATCTGGGCCAACGTTTTCCAAGAATGGAATAGCTCCTTTAGCACCGATGATTCCACCATCGTCTCCAATACCATTTTCGTGTAATGCCTTAAAGCACTGTCCTGTAATGTGTCCTTGAACTTCAGAACCACATAATACCATGAATCTAATGTTTGGGTTTGAAATGTAGTTGGCTACAACTTTTTCAATTCCAAGATTTTCTGTGTGGCAAGGTCCTGAGAGAGCCGCACCTGCTTCAATAGCAGCCTCATCTAAACCGTGGGAACCTAAGGTTATAACACCTACACAGCTTTCAGGGTTTCCCACTACATACTCACCACTTACAACTGGCCATCCTGATGCAGGGGCTTTTTTATCTGCCATGTTTTAGCACCTCCAAATTATAACCCTATCAAACTTAAATTAGTTTTAATAACCAATATTGTAACTAACACAAGGATCGCTAACGTTACCCAGAAACCAAAGAACATTCCCTGGAACATACCGCCGATTTTGTAGGTTCCTTCCCTACCCGGGTATGCCTTCAATGGTGAACATCTTGGGTCAAGTGAGTTTTCAAATGCTTTTGCTAATTTTTCCAATTTATTTATTTCTTCCTCAATAGGATTTAAATCTACAACAAGAACATCCTTCCTCATTTCAGCTATAAGCCCTGAATCCACGTCCATTACAACATTAAGTTCAGGACATACTTTAATTATTTCCATTGTACCACCTTACATTTCCTTCTTAGGTAACTCAGGAGTGTATAATACATCGCAGGCGTCGTTTAATGACTGTTTTACGAATAGACTGTATGATACTACCCAGAATATTCCAGAGACTACAATTGAGATTACGTCTAACTTAGCTATTGAGAATATAAACCATGTTAGTAAACCACATGCTATAGCGAGCATTAAAGTTCTCTTGTGGCTTTCGTTTGGACCTAAACATGCGTTGAATGGGTGCAAGATTGATATACCTGCTGTAATGAATGCCAATCCAATAATTCCGTTATTAACTGCACCATTTATAATTAAGTCTGCTGAAAATCCTCCTGCGAATGCAGTACAGAATCCTAAAATTGCCAAAGCACCCATTAATGATAATTTTGTCATACTTTGAACCATGATAGGAATTTTCATTCCAACAGGATTTACTGTTAATTTACCTACGATAAACCCTATTACAATTGCAGTTGCTGCTGTAACAATAGGTGTAGCTAACTCTGTGATTCCTATTGCTGGAGGTAATAAAACACCAGCCAATGCTGATATTGTACCCATACCTAAACTTACCATACCAATTGATGGAACCCCGGTACCAAGACCGTAAGCAGCTACTTTTCTAGTTGTGTTTGCCCCAGCTACACAAGCTGCTGCAGCCAATAATCCACCTATGAGCATAGCTACTTGTGGCACCATGTGTGCAATGTATATACCTACAAGTGATACTATAGCTCCAATAGCTAAAACTTGTTCTTCTGGATAAAGTTCTGCTGCGTGTCCTCCGCCACCATGACTCATAATTACACCTCAATTTTTTCATGAACAGTTTTTGGATTAGAATCCTAAAGCCATTCCTGCTAATATTGCACCAGTAACTAATGATGAAATGAATGATGCTATAATTCCATTTGGTACTTTTTTGAAGTTAGGATCGTGGAATCCTTCAATTGTACCCCCGATGTTGTAGGATGCAAGAACTGCATTCATGAAGAAGAAACCAATAGCTATAACTCCGGCAACTTCTGAACTAAATCCTAACTGTTTTAAAGCAATGTATGCAAGAGCTCCACCAAGACCTCCAAATGCAGCTCCGATCAATCCACTTACAAAACAAACTGTAGGGATAGCGTGACCTGTTGTACCTGGAGTAATATATGATTTTTGGTAGTCTCCAGTTATTGGGTCTTTTTCACACTTATCTGCTGCAGGAACAACCCCTACACCAAATACATAGATAAGCTGACCGATTAACATTGTAAGAGCTAACATGATCATTGAACCAACGGCTCCTGATAATATAATCATTAACAAGTGAACTGGGTTTGCAAGTGAGATTCCAGCTTGAGAAGCCATTGCTGCTGCGGCCATTAACCCTGTGAAACCAGCACCTGCTGCCAACTGTGTTGTACCAGTACCTACCCCTGTTGAAGTAGCCATTGCTGCTGGAGCACCACCAACTGGGACAAAGTGAACACTTGCGTTAATTACTGCTCCTGCAATTGTAATTTCTGCAAGAGGTATTATTAAGCTTGTAGCATCCATATTATCACCAATATACTTTTGAATTATCTATTTGTGTATGGACCGTATTTGTTTCTAGCATATACCTCGATTTTTCTGTTAGCGTATGCTGCAACACCTACAATTAAAAGTCCTACCAAAATAGCAACTACTGATTTTGTTATTAAATCACTACCTACAATATTTCCAACAATTCCTCTCCATCCATCGAGGAATATGATTAAACCAAAACAGAGACCTGTTAATGGACCACCAAGTCTTGAACAGAAGTATGATGAATCTAAACCGTTTCTTATACCATATTCGGCTTTAATATCGATGTCCCCCTGGTTTGCAACAGGAATACCTCCACCAAATAAATATTTTTGGTATTCTCTTTCAGCACCGTAGTGAACATCCCCTGTAGATGAACCAATAGCACCTACTGTAATACCGAATATTAACGCAATTAATGGTAATGGGAATGGGTTTCCTAACGCTGTACTTGCCAAGTATGCGGCTAGAGCCATACAAAATATTGCAATAAATCCGTGACCTACTATAGGACCAAGGTGCGTTATTAAAACATCCATGTAAACTGGTTGACCGAAGTTTTTAGACTGACCAACAATCCTTCCTAAGTAAGAACTTACTGAATAAGCTCCATGAACTAATGCAGCAACACCTGAACCTACTACAAGTGCTAATATCGCATTTAAGTTTGTACTCATTAAGGCCCATGCAACTGCACCTGCAACTGCAACATATAAACCATATGATACAGGTTCTCCAGAAATAGCTTTGTTGAAGTATCTGTGTATATTACCCATCTGAGGACCTAACTGGACCTGGGAGTTAGGGTTTGACTGTGAACCTACGTCAGATTCCAAGTCTTCAGCACAGCCGGCCACTGTTGTAGCAGCACCAGCTAGGGCTAATGCCCCAAGGGTTATTAATGTCGGATCCATTATTTCACCTCACATCTCAAGAATACTTGGCTATGCCTTTTGTTGGTTTTAAAACCCTCAAAATTTTTATTTATTAGATAGTCTATTCTTTCGATATTGATTTACGTGATATATATTATTTTCCATTTATTTTTCATCAAAATAAGGCTAAATTATTTTTTAATTTTATTAAAGAATTCTGTAACTAAACACAAATATTGTTGTTATTGTTATCAATTATAAAACAATATTTAAATCATATAAAAAAATGGAAACCCGGAGGTTTCCATTTTGAATTTATTTTGCTGGAAGGATAACATCTCTTTCTCCAGCAGCTTCGAATTCTCTTAAAGCACCTCTTGCACACTCTTTTCTTGGGCGTGCAAAGTCGAATACTAATGATGGATCTGCGAATGCGATTTTAATTAATGGGTTCATTGCAAATGCGTCTTTTCTTGCGGAGTGTGCAGCTTGTGTAATACCTGCGTATTCTCCTTGGTGACCTACGTTCATTGCGTAGTTTGGATAGTTTGGACCTCTTAATTCCAATGGTGAAGCTTCGTCGTTTCTAATTGAAAGTGAGTTTGAAGCTCCACACTGGTCTTGTAAGTCGTATCCGTAGAATCCAAGTCTGCTGTGGTATTCTTTGTGCATGATTTGGCTTAAGTACCAGCCGTTAACACCAGCGTTTGAGTTTCCTGTAGCCATACATACTGAGATACCTGAAGCAGCTGCAGCAACAGCAGCTCTTTGGGAACCTCCGAAGTGGTCTTCTAATAATGTTGGGAATTCGTCGTACTGTTCTAATGAGTAGAGTGTAACTTCTGTAGCAATGTCTTCAACAACATCCATTGTTGGTTTTGTACTGTTTATTCCGTATTTCTTCTCTACGTATTCGTATCCGTAGTATGCGAAGTCGTCTAAGATGTCGTCGGTGTATGCTGCTGTAGCATATTGTGTGAATCCAACACCACCGGACATGTATGAACCAAGCCATACTTGGTCGTATAACATAGCACCTACTGCAACAACCTCTAATGATTGTTCAACTGGGTCGTCGCTTATTCTTGTTGTTTGTACTATATCACATAAAACACCAAATGGAATACCACCTGGTTCGTTTGCACCTCTGGATCTTCTTGCTGGTAATGCTGTACCTACACCTACAACGTCAGCGTGTTTTGCTGCGTATGAGAAGTCAGCAATTGCAGCTTCCCCAGCACAGAGTTTGTATGCTGTAATGAATGACATACCGATCTGCATTGCAGACCATCTTGCTATTGTACCACCGTCACAGACTCTACCAACTAATGTAGGAACTCTTGATACTTGGTAGGTCTTTTTACCGATAGCAGCTTTTAATTGTTCTGCCTGTTCTTCAGGGAACAATTTGTTAATGTCGATTAAGTATTTTTTGTCTAATTCATCTGCTAATTCATCGTCTCCTGTGAAGATCTTAGCGTAACAGTCCCATGCTAATGATGGGTGAACTTCAACCATGTGTTCCTGAACAACAGCACCACCAGGGAGTGAGTGGTTAATTGTTGCCATGTACTCGTTAATTGTTTCAGGTGTAACTTCTACCCCTAATCTTTTTTCAAGTACTGCGTGACCTGTGTCCATACCAACGATAACGGTTCTTCTAATGTCGTCCCACATTTGTTGGATAGCAGCGTTGTTCATGAAGTGTAAGTCGTCTCCTTCTACAATGTAGTCTGTTCCAGAGAGTTTGTACGGCATTAATTTTCTTTGACCGAGTGGAACACCAATGTCTGGGTTGTACATTGGGATTCCGCCTCTTTTTTCAGCAACTATTTTTTCGTTAGCTTCAACAAACTCTCTCTTTCTTGCAGATTGTTGCCATCCGCCAAATGTGTAGAATTTTGTGTATTTTTCCTTTGGATCTTCTTCGAATTTTTCCTTCAATGCTTTTAAAAATAATTTTTTCTCAGCTTCCATAAGTTCACCTCAAAAGTTTGTAAGAGGTTGTTTGTAATTCTCAGGTAGGTATGTCATTTTATAATAATTTGTCAAATACTTCGTTTACAGGCATGTATCCACCGAGTGTTCTTGCTCTGTGGATTCTTTTAACTACGGTAAGGAGCTCTTCGTCATCTCTCATTGGAACTCCATCTTTTCTGTAGATGGTTGTAATTTCTCTTAATTTTTCTTCAGGTAATGGTTCACCAACATCTACAGGTTCGTCTAATGGTCTTCCTACCTGGTCTTTTACATATACAACGTGTCCTGTTTTTTCATCGTAAACGTATCTCTGGAGTGCATCGAACATTAATCCGTTTTCATCCAATCTTAATGAGTGTCCGTGAACTGTAGCTCCTCTCATACCTATTCTTGCAGGGTCAAAGAGTGATGTGTCCATGAGTACGTTTTTGGATATTTCTTCCAAGTTGCTTTCTCTCATTTCGATAACTTGTCTACCTGATAAGCTACCTGTATCTACTCCTCTGAATCTCCACATGTACATTCTTGCTCTGTCGTATGGTTGAGCAGGAGCAAAGTACATGGAGTCTGCAAACTGGATGTATCTGATTCTGTGCCCTTCTTTAGCACCGCTTATAGGTTCAACTAAGTCTCTTACGTAGTCTTCAGGTAAGTCCATTTCTTCCAATGGTGGGTGGACAGTTTTGTAGTCTTCTCCAGGCTGTCTGTGGCCCATTACTTTTACCAATTCTTCGTCTGGTATTTCTCTTAATTTTTCCAATTCAAAATCAGGGTTTAAATGGTCTCTTCTGTTCTGTGCAATTTTTGTTGCACCAGGGTAGAATTGAGGCTTGTATGCCATAGAATCACCTCTAACTTAAATATTTTTTAATTTTTTGAATTATTTCATCAATTTTTGTTTGTGGGCTGGATTCCCCTCTTACAACCCCTGTAACGATTTCTACAATTGTACCTTCAGTTTGAGGCTCAAGAGGCATAATTTCTCTCGTTTTAATTCCAACTTTTGCGAAATCTTCCATATCTACAGGGGTTTGACAGACCACTATGGTAGGAATTTTAACATACCTTAGGAAAAGCCTTGCTTTGTAAACTATATGGCTTTTAACATTTCCGAGGTGTATGACACATAGTTTGTGTCTATTTATCTGCTCGGCTTCCTCGGGCTTAAGCCCAAATGTCGAGCCTAAGCTACCATGAGGAGCATCATGTGGAATTCCACTACCTGCATTCAATACAAGAACACTGGTTTGAATTCCTGCTTCCCTTATTCCATAGGTAATTTCACACACTGGTTTTGTTATGTGTCTTCTCCCTGGAGACATCGCCACTACTACAACATCGTTCCTCAATCCTTCGGCGAATGTACCCCTTTGAGCAAGACCGCCACCTTCTCCCAGTCCCATGACGGCTCTGCAATCAACTATCTGTTCTTGTCTACCAACTGGCATATAATCACGCTTAATTTCCTGTATCAGGGTCATTTTCTTTAGGTATTACTGTTACTGATGACTGGAATTTACTTCTTGGATCTGTGATTCCAACGATCTTTTTATCTATTTCATTGACGAACTTTTCGCCATATTTTATGTAATCAGTTACCGTTGGTTTGTCTTTTAAGAACTTACCAACGCTTATTTTGTACCCGAATGGGAATAATTCCTTACATATTTCTTCTATTTTCTCTAATTCACTGTCATTTTCTAAATTTATCCAGAATCTCCCTGCCATGACTGTAAGTTCTACTGGAATGCCCTGAACAACGATTTCTTTCCTCTCCGTGTGATTAACTGGAGCTCCTTTTGCAGGTCCGTAATAAACGGTTTTAGGTAATGATTTACCATGGATTACTATTCTCTCCACGGTATCCAGGGAGTATACTTTATTGAGGAACTTTTCAGTAGTATTCGCTTTTAAATACCTATGGGGGAAGACTTCAATTTCTATCATAATATTACCTTAATTATCAATTAAATTTTATCCTTAACTTCAAGAGCTCCTTCAATTACGTATTTTAATGGCTCTCTGAATTCATCAATTGCACTGTAAACAGCACCAACTAATGCTGATGTTTTTTCAGGTGAGAACATCTGAGTACCTGCATCTGCACACATTGCAGCACATACTGGTGGGATAGCAAATCCTTTGGAGTGTCTTGTAACTACGTGGTTTCCTGTGAAGATACCTGGACCTCCACCACCGTAGATTGAGTGTGAGAAGAAACTGAATCCTACTGCTGTACCTTCTGCTCTACCGAAGTCAGTTCCTGGTAAACCAGTTTCGTATTCTAATATATCGTTGTAGTAGAGGATTGTTGATGCAACGTTCTGAGCAGCTCTTGCTGCACCACAGTTTACGATAACAGCTGCAACTAAACCAGCTGCTGCGTATGCGTTCCACTTAGCAACATCAGCTGGTTTGTACATTGTGAATCCTGATTCTAATGATTTGTCTTCTACAATAACTTTGTCTTCTAAAGCTCTTTCAACTACTGAAGCAACAACGGTACCTACTGTACCTTTGCTGTTTGCTTTTACGAGGTCAATTACTAAGTTGTCTGAGTTCAATCCTTGGTAAGCTAAACCTAATAAGTGCATTCTTTCGAATGAACCAATAGCGTCTCCCATTTCAAACATTGCTGTTTGTTCCATAATTGAAGCAAATGCAACAGCGTTCATGAGGTTTTTCTTTGTTGTAGCAACATAGTGGTTTACCATAATGTTTCTTAAAGCGTAACCTAAACCTTCCATGTTTGAAGGAGCTCCTAATAATGATGCAATGTTACCGCCCATGTAGTCCATAACTTGTGGGTATCTACCTACAATAGCAGCGTGTATTGTTGAACCATCGAATAAATCTACATCGAATGTTTTGATAATAGCTTCTTTTAAAGCCATTGCGGTGTTTAACATAGATACTGAGTATTCAGCAGCTACTTCCAATCTTTTGGATGGTACCTGAACTACCAACTGCTTTCCGTCGTTGATTGCCCTGAGTTGTGTATCGTCATCAGGTGTAATTCTTAATATTTTTTCAACTTCATCCATAATAGCTTCAGCGTTTTCTACAATTGGTAAGTCCAATGTTCTTCCTGGAACTTTACAGCCTTTTCCACCGATAGCTCCTGTTTTTAATGAGTTTTCAATACCTGCTAAGTTAACAGCAACTGTTCTTTTAATGTTCTTTACCATTGCCTTGATTGTTGGGTTGTATAACGGGCTTATAGCCTCCAATGGTACGCCATCTTCTACAAGGTTACCTTTCGCGTCGTACAAACTTATCTTATCTTCATACTTTACCATAGGAACCACTCCTATCTTTTTGATATATACCCAATATACTTATTAGTATATCTATATTCAATTTTCCATTAAATTCAAATCGAAAACTATATATATTGTATAGTCTCGAATAACATTCGGGTTATATTGATAAATCAGGTTTATTAAATGTTTAACTGTACTTATTAACCGTGATTACATATATTATATGTGCCTATTGCTATTTTATTGATAATTATAAGATGATACTATGAATCAGAATTTTAATTATGATGTTTTTGGATCTGGTTTTGGCCACGAAGATGAATTTAATAAAAATAATAATGGTAAATCACAACTTTTAATCGATTTAAAAGGAGAACCTGGTAAAAACTGCGGTGGGTTTTGTAAATTTTGCTATTTTAGAAAAGTGAATAATCAAAATCCTGAACCATATGGCTGTAAAAACTGTACTTTTCAGATGGGCTGTGATTACTGTACCTATTCAGTAAGGGAAATTAACGGGGACTTTATACCACTGCCTTTTGCAATTCAGCAGGTTCAAAATGCTTTATTCTATGGAAAATATGAAAAAGTAAATATTACTAGTGGTGGAGATACCAGTTTTTATCCTTATTTGGAAGAGCTCTGTGAATATATTAATAATCTCGGTTTAAAGATACATCTTGGATATACCTCAGGAAAGGGATTTAAAAATATACAAACCGCTAAAAATTTAGTGGAGTGTGGAGTAGATGAAGTTACGTTCTCTGTATTCTCTACAAACCCTGAATTAAGAAAAGAATGGATGAGTGATCCTGATCCAGAAAAATCACTGGAGTGTCTGAAGTACTTCTGTGAAAACTGTGAGGTTCATTGTGCAATTATTTTAATTCCCGGGGTAAACGATGGGGACAACTTAAAAAACACTGTAAAAGATTTGATTGAATGGGGAGCAAATGCAGTAATTTTAATGAGATTTGCAAATAAAACAGAACATGGGCTGATTTTAGGAAATGCTCCATTGATAGAAAATATTGAGCCTCATAGTGTTGGGGAGTTTAAATCCATTGTTGAAGACTTATACAATGAGTTTGGAGACAAAATAAGAATATCTGGGACTCCATTGTATGATCCTGTAACTAATGCACCATTTGCTATATCCTATGAAGATGATATTTTGGAAAATCTACGAAAGAAAATTAAAGCTGAAGCTACCATCATTACTGGAAATGTGGCTTATCCATTTTTAAGCAAGATATTTGAAAACACTCCGGTCAATGTAGTTAAAGTTGATAAGGATATATCCGATTTAATTACTGGAAAGGATTTAGAAACTGTTGATTTAAAAGAACTAAAGGATACAGTGTTTATACCTCCAAACGCCTTTGTTCATGATAGACTGGCTGAAGAAATACTGAATAGGGATGGAGATAAACGAATGGTTTTAAGAGGAGTCGAGAAACTAACTTTAGACGGAGAAGTTAGTGGAATATACACTAAAGAGGAAGTTTTAGAATTTGAAATAAATGCATTTGAAGAATTAATTGAAAAAATAAATTTCTTTGGAGCTCTAATTTAAATTTTTAATATAACTATATTTTTTACAAAATATTATCAATTTATTTAAATTTATAAATTAATTCGTCCAAAATAAAAAGTGCCGAGGGGGGGACTCGAACCCCCGACCTCTCGGTTTCCCAGGACCCAAGGATGTTACTCCTTGGGAATTTCCGTATGAGCCGAGCGCTATAACCAGCCTAAGCCACCTCGGCATTTGACTCACCCTCGAGCATCCTTAAGATACTCATATCTCATATAAATACTTTTCGCCGAAAAGTTTATATATTGAAACACAAAACTACACTATGCCTTAGGAGCTCTTTTAATGGTTAAGGTTTAATAGTATGTAGGGCGGGGGTTGCCAAGCCTGGCCAAAGGCGCTAGGTTGAGGGCCTAGTCCCGTAGGGGTTCGAGGGTTCAAATCCCTTCCCCCGCACTAATTTTAAATAAAGTATTATTGAAATTTTAAATGGTATATTATTCAGATATTGTGGAACGACCATATTTGGATCAAACCTTTTCTAAAGGTTTGTGTGGGATTCCTTCCCCCGCACTAATTTTAAATATTGGCTAACTACTGCCATCGAGAAGAAGACTAATTATTTGGACAGATTTTTTATATATTTATTAATGCGCGTATTTTTATAACTATGCCATTTTTTACACATTCTATATTAATTATTAAATTTAAACAAAGATTATCATTTTTAAATAACTTTGGCTTATTTTACTAATTTTATTATCTTTTTATGTTGTTTTAGAATTAATTAAAATATGTTTTAATCCCACAAGGGAAAGTATAAAAACCTAAGGTTTTTATTTTAATTCAATTTAAACATATCTACTTATTAAAAATTAAATTTTTAAAAACTGAGTGTAGGCATTCTCAACGAAATCCTTATAGATTTGCCTCGATTTTGGAATAACCATAGTTTAGGGGAAGAGATCATGGATAAAATTATTGTATGTGTTACAGGTGCAAGTGGTGCCATTTATGCAAAAAGATTTTTAGAAGTATTGAAGGAAAAAAATATAAAAACATCCCTTATAATTTCAGAATCTGCAAAAAAAATAGTAGAGCATGAATTAAAAATTGAATTGAATGAGATCATTAGTTTAGCTGATGAATACTATGAAAATAACAACTTTTTTTCTCCAGTAGCTTCGGGATCAAACAGTTTTCAGGCAGCAGTTGTAATCCCATGTTCTATGAAAACACTAGCTGCAATTTCAAATGGATACAGTGACAATCTAATAGGCAGGGTTTGTGATATAGCTTTAAAAGAACATAGAAAACTCATACTAGTCCCAAGGGAAATGCCCTTTAGTTCAATTCACCTTGAAAACATGCTTAAACTCTCAAGGTTAGGTGTTTCAATAATGCCTCCAATTCCTGGATTCTACAATGAGCCAAAAACCGTAGATGATATCGTTAATTTCGTTGTTGGAAGGATATTGGATAACCTGGGAATAGAAAATAACCTATTTAAGAGATGGAAAACGAATGAATCTAAATAGAATCTAAATGTATAGTTACAATTATATTATAAGGAGCAACTTAAATAGTAATATTAGTGAGGAACAAAAAATACATTACGGCATTAATTTCGGTGGGAGTATGCTTGAAAAATTAGGACAAAACTTATCCAATGCACTAAATAAAATAAAAAACGCCACATTTGTAGATAAAAAACTTGTAAAGGAAGTTATCAAGGATATTCAGAAGGCCCTTATCCAATCAGACGTAAATGTTAAATTAGTACTTAATATGAGTAAAGATATTGAAAAAAGGGCTATTGAAGAAGATATACCAAAGGGACTTTCAAAAAAAGAACATATTGTTAAGATAGTCTATGAAGAGCTCGTGAAGCTCGTAGGTGAAGAAGGGAAAAAATTAGAGATAGACCCTAATAAAAAGACTATAATATTACTTGTAGGTATTCAAGGAAGTGGTAAGACCACGAGTGCAGCAAAGTTAGCTAGATATATCCAGAAAAAAGGTTTAAAGCCTGGTTTAATTGCAGCAGATATATACAGGCCTGCAGCTTATCAACAGTTGAAACAGTTATCTGAAAAAATCAATGTTCCACTTTATGGTGATGAGACAAAGACAAAATCTCCAATAGAAATCGCAAAAGAAGGTATTGAAAAGCTTAGAAAAGCTGATGTTTTGATAGTAGATACTGCAGGAAGGCATAAGGAGGAACAAGGACTTTTAGATGAGATGAAACAAATAAAAGAGGCTGTAAATCCAGATGAGATTATACTTGTTATAGATGGTACATTAGGTCAACAGGCAAAGAATCAAGCAAAGGCCTTTAGAGATGCAGTTGGTGAGATAGGAAGTATTTTAGTTACTAAATTGGATGGTTCTGCAAAGGGAGGGGGTGCCTTAAGTGCGGTGGCAGAAATAAATGCACCTATTAAGTTTATCGGTACTGGAGAAGGTGTAGATGATTTAGAACCATTCGATCCAAAGAAGTTTATTTCAAGAATATTGGGAATGGGGGATTTGGATTCTTTAATCGAAAAAACAGAGGACTTAGTAGATGAAGATACTGAAGAAAGTATCGAGTCAATACTGAAAGGTAAATTTACATTAAATGAGCTCTACACTCAACTAGAAACTATATCAAAAATGGGACCTATGAAACAGATTATGAGTATGATACCAGGGTTTGGAGGGTCACTTCCAAAAGAAGCTGCACAATTGACGGAGAATAAGCTTAAAAAGTACAAAATAATAATGGATTCTATGACAAAAGAAGAAAAAGAGAATCCTGAGATAATTAAGGCTTCCAGAATACAGAGAATAGCCAGAGGTGCAGGTGTTAAACAGGAAGAGATTAAAGAACTGCTTAAATATTATGCGACAACTAAAAATGCATTTAGCAATCTAAAAAGAGGAAAAATGCTTAAGATGGGGGGACCAATGGGGAAAATAATGAGGCAGTTAATGTTTAAAGAGTAAATACACTATTCAAATTTATTTTATTTTATTTTTAATAAATTATAATCAAATATGTTTAAATATTAATGAATTAAATATAATTTAATGGAAAATATTTTTTATTTGGTTGATTTATTCGTTCAATTTAATATAGTTCGTTGAGGGGAATAGATATTTTTAGTATAATATTTTTAATTTTATTTTGAGTACTATACATTGATATGGGGGGATAAACATGCATATAAATTCCAGAAAGGGGCGTATTTCGGATGGTTTAATGTGGGGAATAGTAACAGCTTTTATACTGATTATTTTCTCATTACTGGTAGTTCCTTTAATACCTGACCCAGAATTAAGATATTGTTATAGGGTCGTATGTATTGTATCTGCTATATTTATTGTCCCCTTAGCCCTACTGGTTGGTTTGAAAGTGAGGTAAGATAAAAAGAGATATTAGATTATGAAACAATGTGTTAAAAAGGGAAATTTATTTTTCAAGCCCGGTAATTTTTATAGCAGCTCCCTTTAACTTATATTTTATGTTCAATTGAATTAAAAGCGGTGTAATCTGTTCCATGTATTTTGACAGTTCCAACTTACCGCAATCTATGCCTCTAACACCTTCGATCTCTTCTGCTAATTCTGCAACAATCTTTTTAGCTTCTTCATCGTTTCCACAAATAAGTATATCGCATTCAACCGGATTATTTATATCTTCCAATACTTTGGAACATACATTATGGAATGCACTTACAACCTTTGAATCTTTTAAACATTCTTGAACCATTTCGGCAACTGAGCCTTGAGGAGGATGTACAACTCTTACTGGCTTGTCCCCAATTGCAGTTGCTAGTGGAACTCCAATAGATACAACTATTTTATCCTTTAATTCTTCTTTTAATTCTTTTAATGTAGGAATCGTATATTCGAATGGAAGTGAAACAATAACAACATCTCCTTCTTTTGCGGCATCTTTGTTGTCTAATCCTATTATGTTTTTGCAGTCTATTCCTTTTGAGGATAGTATTTCTTTTACCTTATCTGATGCTTCTTCCGCTTTTTCTTTTTTTCTTGAACCTATTATAACATCATGATTTCTGGCAAATCTCAATGCTAAACCAAATCCTTGATCTCCGGTTCCACCTAAAATAGCTATTTTCATAGTTTCACCACACACCTAATATATTTTATTTCGTTTGAATCGTTATCTCTTCTAGTTCAATGTTTGATATTAATTCTTTGACAACTTCTCTACTTTTAACGGCATCTCTTATACTTTTTGATTCAAAGGATAAAACACCTTCGTATTTAATATCTTTCAAAGCATTTAAAACACTTAAGAAATCAATGTTTCCGTCACCTATTTTTAAATGTTCATCATCATTTCCATTGTTATCGTGCATGTGTACATGAACAATACCTTGCCCTATATTGTTGAGCTCCTTAACAAATTCAGCAGGATTTCCTGCAGTATTTGCATGGCCAACATCAAGGGTTATTCCAAGGTATTTTGAGTCTATTTCTCTTACTATGTCTTTTAGTGCTTCGGGAGTTATTCCTAAAAC
This sequence comes from Methanothermococcus thermolithotrophicus DSM 2095, assembly GCF_946463545.1. Classification (NCBI taxonomy): domain Archaea; kingdom Methanobacteriati; phylum Methanobacteriota; class Methanococci; order Methanococcales; family Methanococcaceae; genus Methanothermococcus; species Methanothermococcus thermolithotrophicus. The sequence goes on from NZ_OX296583.1 coordinate 1,038,687, forward strand.
ACCCATATAGTTTGGCATGTTTTCCAAGCCAAGCATGACTTGGTAATCTTCTGCAACTCCAACTATGTCGTTTAATGAAGAAAAGTTATTATCTAAAATATCTTCAATATAACTTGACCACAGTGGAGGAATATATCCCGGATGTAGTGTAACAACTTTGGCATCAAGTTCAAATGCCCCTTCTATTGCCTCTACTATACTGCTGACTGTTAACCTTCTAACCCTATCGTTCATTGAGGCAGGATTCAGGTCAGAAAAAGGAGCATGTATTACAATATCAACATCATATATATATTTCAATTCCATAAGATATTTAGTGTTCTTTGGAGTTAGTTGGTGACTTCCCTCACAGACTATCTCCCAGCAGTCAAATGAGTTTTCTGCAACTTTCTCCATAGATGATTGTAATGTTTCAGGTAAAAAAACTAGCGAAGATACTCCGAACTTCATATTATCACCTTTTTTGTTCAATCAATAATTCGTTGAACGACGCTTTAATATATTGCATTAAATATATGTATTAATTATTATTGGTGTTTTTATTAAATAATGTAGGTGGTTATTTGAAATTAACAACTCCAATTCCAAAGGAAACTATAAAAAAACTGAAAGTTGGAGATATAGTTTATTTGAATGGAACAATATATACTGGTAGGGATGAAGCCCATTTAGAAGTGATAGAAGAAAAAAAGCCTCCAAAAGATTTAAAAGAATCTGTTATATATCATGCAGGACCTATAATGAGAAAAGAAGGTGATAAATGGAAATGCGTGGCAATAGGTCCTACAACTTCCGCAAGGATGAATGAAACAGAAGAAGATTTCATAAAAATAACGAATATCTCTGCAATTGTTGGGAAAGGAGGAATGAAAAAAGAGCTCTTAGATGTATTTAAAGAGTACGGTGTAGTTTATCTTGCTGCCCCAGGTGGATGTGCCGCACTTCTGGCTAACTCAATAGTGGATGTAAAGGATGTTCACCATTTCGAGCTCGGGATGCCTGAAGCCATATGGGAACTTGAAGTTAAGGACTTTGGACCATTAATTGTTGCAATGGATACCCATGGAAACAGTATATACGATGAAGTTAACAAACATGTTTTTGAAAAACTGGATAGTTTGATAAAATAATTTATAGTTGTTTTAATTTTATTTTTTTTAAATTAGTATTGATATATTAAAATATACGATTATAACTTTGTAAAAAATAAAAGATAAAGAGATAGGTTCCTTATTTGATTGGTACGAACATGGAACCTCTTGTAGCACCCATACCTGGTGAACCGTGTTGTACAACCTGTCTGGTTGGTGCAAACTCTCCTAAGTATCTTCCAATAGCTTCTTCAACTATTTTTACTTCTTTGAATTCTTTACCATTGTATATACCAAATGTTAAGCCTACCATGTCAGGTGTAATGACGAAGTCTCTACAGTGTGTTCTTATAACTCTTGGCTCTTTGCCTCTGTTTAGTAATCTTCTTGCCTTTTTAATTTTGATTACTAATTTTCTTTGTTTAGGGGTGATTCCCCTTAACATACTTCTTCTTAATCTTGAAGGTAACAACTCGATAAACTTCTTAATAGGCATTTGTTGGAGCTCTTCTAAGGTGTAACCTCTGTATCTAAACTCCACTCTTCTTCTTGGCATAACTTGTTTTTGTGTTTTTTTGGATTTTCTTCTCCTACCACCAACTTTTTTCTGCCTAGCCATGTTTTTCACCAACTTATATTTTAAAAGAACTATTTATTGATTTATCTCCTTGCTCCAGTTCTTCTTGCAGCAATGTGTCCAACTTTTCTACCTGGAGACGTTTTTCTTGAAACAGTTGTTGGTTTTCCGGTGTGTTGGTGTCTACCACCACCGAATGGGTGGTCTACCGCGTTCATTGCAACCCCTCTAACTTTTGGCCATACAACTGCCTTAGCTTTCATAGCGTGGTACTTCTTACCAGCTTTGACGAATGGTTTTTCTTTTCTTCCACCGCCTGCAACTACCCCAATTGTGGATCTACACATTGGGTTTAAAACTTTCAGGTATCCTGAAGGTAATTTTACGATAGTTTTTCCAACATCGTGTGCTATGATGTGGGCGTAGCATCCACCGGATCTTACTAATTTTCCACCATCGCCAGGAATTGTTTCAATGTTGTAAACTGGGATCCCTTCTGGTATTTCTCCCAATGGTAATACGTTACCTGGTTTTATTTCTGCACTTATACCACATTCTATTTCTTCTCCAACTTTCATACCTTCAGGGACTAAAATTAATCTTTCTTCCCCATTTTTGAATCTTACCTTTGCTACAGGAGCACTTCTCCCTGGATCGTGCATAATGTCGATAATGGTTCCAACAACCTTATCTTTCTTTTCTAATTCGTCAAATTTTCTGTATTTTACTTCTCCTTTCCTTTTGTGGGTCGGGGATCTGTAGTTCGGACCTCCCTTACCTCTGTTTTGGGAAATCAAGTTTTTACCCATCTTATCACCCAATATTGGTTAATCCGATTTTCAAATTAAATCCAATTAGTAGATTCCTAAGCTTGCAGCTATTTCTCCTGCGTTGTATTCGTCTTTTAATTTTACGTAAGCTTTTTTCTGTCCTTTCATGGTTATTAACGTGTTTATGCTTTTAACTTCAGCATCAAATAATTCTTTAATTGCATTTTTAATGTCTAATTTTGTTGCCTTTCTGTCAACGTAAAATACTAATTTATTTTCTTCTTCAATTATTTTCATTGTTTTTTCGCTGACTATCGGCATCTTAATAATCCCAAAGGCATCCATGCCATCACCTCAACTTAGAGATAAATTAAAATCTATCGTTTAATTTTTCAACAGCCTTTTCGGTCCAGAGTGTTAATCTTCCAGCTACTGTACCTGGTGCAATGTGCATAACTCCTAAATCATCTGCTGTTATTACATCTACGCCTGGAAGGTTTCTTGAAGCGTTAATGGCTTCGCATAAGTCGCCAACTACAACTAAAACACTTTTTGGTTTTCTGTATCTTCTTCCCCTTAATTTTCCGATTCCAGCTCTAATTTTAATACCGTCTTTAGCTCTTTCAACGTCTTTGTCTAAACCAAGAGCTTTAAAGACTTCTAAAACTTCTTTTGTCTTTTTAAGAGCTTCGAATCCACCGTCAACTACCAATGGAACTGAAGGAACTTCATCTACAATATGCCCTCTAGCTTTTACTAACTCTAAGTTAGCTGAAGCAGCTATAGCACTCATTAAAGCTTTAATTCTTTCTTTCTTGTTTATTCTTTCGAACAATATCTTATCAACTTTTGGTGGGTGAGCTCTTCTTCCGCCAACAGCTTGAGGAACAAATGCACCTGCTCCTTGTGCAGTTCTTCTAACTCTTGCTCTTCCATGCCCTTTACCGATTGATTTTGCAGATGTTCTCTTTCCTGCCAAGTAATCTGTTCCTTTTGGTTGTAATCGAGCTGTCAGTGATGATATAACTGCTCTTTTAATTAAATCTGGTCTATATTCTGTTTCGAATACACTTGGTAATTCAATTTCAGCTTTTTCAGAACCATCTAAATTATAAACTTTTGCTTTCATTAATAACACCCGCTCGTGTTTTTAATAAATGATATATTTAATTTCCTTGTTTGGATTCGGTACTTAAGTATGTTATTTCTGGTAATCCAAACTTATCTTCTTTAGGTCTTACAGCCCCTCTTAATACTACTAATCTTTTTGCAGGACCTTGGACTGTTCCTTTAACTACAACATAGTTGTTTTTTATAACACCATAGTTTAAGAACCCGCCTTTTGGAGTTATTTCTTCTCCATTACTTCCGAATTTTAATATTCTCTTGTTGTATTCTGTTCTTTGATGGTATCCCATCTGACCAGCCAATGGAACTGTCCACATAACTCTTTTCGGTGTCCATGGACCTATGGATCCAGTATGTCTTCCTACACCTTTTCTTTGGTGTTTTCCAAACTGTATTTTTATGCCCCATCTTTTAACAGGTCCTTGGAATCCTTTACCTTTTGTAATTGCTAGAGTATCTACAAATTCACCTTCTGTAAATACATCGTTAATTGAGAGTGTTTTACCGAGAATTTCTTTAGCGTAATTTAATTTTTCGCTAACGTTGTTTCCTCCGATTCTTATCTCAACTATCTCTGGTTTTTTCTTAGGTAAGCATGTGTTTTTTGGATTTGTGTGTACTATTACTCTTACTTCTTCGATTTTGTCGACTAATTTGTCAAGTTCTTCAACTGTTTTTCTTTCTTCCTTTTTAGGTGTTGTTATTTTTCTGTTTAATTCTTTGTCTAATTCACTTGCCCATACTTCTGTTAATGTTTTTAATCCTTTTGTAGTCTTTTCATAAACCCTTATTCCAGCAACTGTAATGTCTGGAGCTTCCAATACAGTTACAGGTGTGAATACTTCCTGTTCTGCGTTTGGACTTTTTGGGTTGTTTTCTTTGAGTAATGCATGGGTTGTACCAGCTTTGTAAACTGGAAATGCTTGAAGTCTTACCTTTTCATCATTAGGCCAAGCTCTGATTTTTGGCACTGGTTTTTTTGCTCTCTTCCTAGGGCTAAAAGCCAAAGAACCTCTACGAGGTCTGTTTCTTTTCATACCCATACTATAACCTCCATCAATATTAAATGAACCTCTTACGTTTTTACCATATATACAGATTTATTTATAGAATAGGCTTAGTTTTTTAGGCAATATATTAAAAAAACAACAGTAACCTTTCTATGGCTGGCGCCTTTTCAGGTTCTTAACTGGGTGCCTTATTAATGTTACATACAGGGGTATATATAATTAACCATCCCTGCCACCCGCGCTTATAAAAGCAACATCAAATAAATTATTGATTCCATATATATTTTTTGGTGATTGAACAAAAATCACTTCGTGATTTTGTAGCCCTTCCCGTTAGGGGTTTTAAAAACCGTAAGGTTTTTATAACGCTCACTTCGGAGCTCCGATTGAATAAAACTGTAGGATTAAATGAAAACCCTTTGCGAGTTTTCATTGCTCAAAAACCTTCAGTTTGGTTTCGTAGCTCACCTTTACTTTGCTCGGTGATAATATGAATATGACAGATGATGATTATTTGGTTAAATATTTTGAAGAAAAGGATAAATTACGAGAAAACATTTTAAAACTCTCGAGAGAAATAGTTAAGGACTGTGCAATGTTGATAAGAAAGACACACAAGAATGAAAGTATAAACTTTGAAAGTGTTTTAAACAAACTTAAAGAGTTAAGCGACCTTACTAAAAATCACGATGACTTTAAAAAGTATTTGGACACTCCTCAACAGGAATTCGTAGAAGCAAGAGTTTTTTACACCATAATCTCAGAAGATAAGCTCTTAAAATATTCAGATTTCGAAGGAATAAAAAAGGAAAGTTACATTTTAGGACTTTGCGATGTTGTAGGAGAATTGAGGAGAAGTATTTTAGATGCCATTAAAAACGATGATAAAGAAAAGGCCGAGAAGTATTTTGGATATATGGAGAATATATATGATTTTATAATGAAATTTGATTATTATCATGTTATAGATGGTTTAAGGAGAAAACAGGATATTTCAAGAAGTTTGTTGGAGAGAACGCATGGCGATATCATCAACTTCATTGAAAACTTAAAACTGAGAAAAGAACTAAGCAAATTTAAAAAATAAACTATGCTACACTATTTTTATTATTTTATTTTTTTATAAGTTGAAAATTTAAAAAAATCTAAATATACAAATCCAATTCTCTAAAATAAAAAAGGTAGGGCAGCGGGGATTCAGGAACGCAACCTTTAGAAAAGGTTGCATCCAAAGGAATGCACCATTTCGCTTCGCTCAGTATCTTTTAGATTTCAGATATTTAAATATACAAATTTAATCTTCTAAAATAAAAAGTAGGGCAGCGGGGATTCGAACCCCGGACCACTCGGTTATCAGCCGAGCACTCTAACCAGGCTGAGCCACTGCCCTAATGTTCAATTTTTCCAATCTTAGGAAAGCAAAATGAGATAAGGTATTTTAGTATATAAACTTTTCTATAATTTAAAGATTTAGATTTATGTTTTATAGTTATGTATTTTTGAATAGTTGGTGTATTTGTAAGTTCAAAAAGTTAAAGTATATGATATGAATATGGTTATAGATTTAATGCTTTAAGAGCTCTTGGAATTTGGTTGATTAATTCGTCAACTTGCGTTCTTGGAGTAGGATTTGATAACTCACCAAGGAGTCTATTTGCCTTGCACCCTAATATGCAGGCCTCTTCTGTTTTATATCCATAATTTATAAGGGACGATATTATTCCGGTCAGTGTGTCCCCAGTACCTCCTATACATTCCATAGTTTCTATTTTTGGACTATTTATTGATTCCAATATTTTTCCATTCTTTACCACATAATCTGTTTCTCCCTTAACCACCATGTGTTCAGGCATATTATTTTTATATGCCATCTCTATTAGTTTAGGGACTTCTCTATCGTCCACCTCAGAGATAAATCCCCTAACATATGCAGGATGAGACGCCTTTTCATCGGCTAAAAAGGCAAGTTCTCCTACGTCTGGAAGAAACAAATGAAACTTATCGCCAATTCCTGCAGCTTTTGCGACATACATTCCCCCTGCATCAGCCACTATTTTTGGGGAGAAGTCTATTTTTTTTATCTCCGAGACTTTGGGTTTTATATAATGGATTACCAACAAATCGCTCTCAGCTTTCCTCAGTTGTTCATATATCTTTAAACTTCCACTACCTTCCCCTACGTCTCCAGCAGTTATTACGGTTGGAAGATCTTCTCCAAAATATTCGTGGACCTTAATTGCAGCACCTATCAACGCTCCAGTGCCCATAGATATGGGAAACTCTTTGTTATCAACTGAAATTTTATTACCTATGATTTTGGCTTTTCCTTTAACTAAACCCATGCCCTTTATGGGCATTGTTCCTGCTATCATCATATTTACACCACTTATAGTCGTTTGACAAAATGAGTTGAACATTTAGAACATCTATTAGGAAATATCAGAAGTATCTACTGAATAATTTTGCTTGAAAACCAAATCTAAACATATTTTATGAAGTACTTTCGTCAAACGACTGCATATTTTTGACTAATCTTTTAGCCTCTTCAAAGGCTTTATTTAATGTATAGGCACATAAGGTATAGCCTAACTCTTTTGGGGTTTCTTCATCAGGTACTTCTAAAATATTTCTTCCCTTTAGCGTTAATGTAAGGTATGGAACATCGGGACATCCGCCACCAGATATATTTAAAATATTTCCTTTGTTGTCTATTGTTATTTTCATATTTCCGCATCTAACCATTAAACAGTCATCAATTTTTTTTGTTTTTATCAGTTCAAGGGGTTTTAAAGAGTAATCGTTTAGGGATATAAATTTCAAAGGTTTTATGTTGTTTTTTTCCAGTTCTCTTTTAATTCCGGTCTCTTCCACTAAGTCGTATTCTACAGCTAAATCACATCCTTCCCTCAACTCTTGTGGGGGAGCTACAACTTTTACAGAGTATCCTTTTAAAACTTTCTCTGCGGTCATGGCATCTTTAACATTTTTAAAGATTATTATCCCGTGATGTCCATTTTCTTCATCGTCTGGTTTATCCTTTTTTAAAAAAGAAATGATTTTTTTTAATGACATCATTTCACCAAAAATAGAAAATTGTTATTTAAAAATATAAAAAAAGATAGGAAAAACGAATTTAAATAATTTATGCTAGTAACGATTTTACGAATGGAAGTACCCATTGATGGAATGCAACAGCTCCAACCAATAAACCTACAACATAAGCCATTGCACTTTTGTTACCTTCTGCAGCCATTACGTAGTTTCTAAATGGACATCCTCCCTGTATAATTGAGAAGTATCCTACACCAATTCCCCCAATTACTGCAACTGCAAAGTGTGCTAAGAATCCGGCTTTACCTGCAGCATCTCCTGGGATTGCAGTTAATCCATTTGTTACAATCCATGGGAATTTTGGGAGCATTCCTAGAGCTGCGAATATTATTGAACCAACCAATGCACCGCCTATAAATCCTAAGAGACCTTTAATAAGCCATGTATCTTTAATCAAATAAAAGTCCCTCATTCCTCCGACAAAACATAATGCTGATCTTTGTCCAAGGTATCCTATAAGAATTCCAAACAATAAAGTTCCTATTGAATGCAAGTATTCCATACTTTCACCATAGTTTTTTTATTTATAATTTTTTTAGATATAATTCACTACCTATTACAACTCCAACGAATATTCCTAAAAGGCCTATCAAACCAAAGAGATCTCCATAAGCGGTCCTTATACTTGTCCTAATTGGACATCCTCCCATCAAAAGTGCGAAATTTACTACTAAAAATCCAAGAACAAAACTAACACCTAATTTGTGTGTGGATCTAAGTTTGAAGTCATTATGAACAATAGAGGCGATTAATGCACCGATAAATAATCCAACAACAGTTAAAACAGGAAAAAACTTTGAAACAGGGGCCATTCCAAGTGATGTACCTAATGTATGATTTACTATCCAGTTGATTAAATCTCTAGAATGACACGCAACACACACACCATAAGCTGGTGGTGGGGAGACTTTAAAAATCGCTTCCAAAACTGCAGCCGAAAGCCCTGCAACTAGACCTGCCTGCAAAGGAGATACTTTCATTTTTTCACCTATTAAATGTTTTAATGGCATTTTATATAAAATAATATATTATTAATCAATTAAGAGATTTAAATAATTTTCTTTAAAGAAATTCTAATACCTAAGTGATTATTAAGAAATTTAATAGTAAATAATTATTATTTGAGGGAAATTATGAAACTAACGGAAAATATAATTGTGGTTATTTGTATTATAACGGCTTTAAGTGGAATGGCGTTTCTTAATTTTTATGAAATAAACCCAATAAATAAAAAAATAGCGGATTTGAAAGATGGCGATTATGTTAAGGTTGTTGCTACCGTTCAGAGTATCAAAGCGGTGCGTGATAAGTATAGAAATATAGTAGGAATTAAGTCTATAACATTAAAGGATGAAACTGGGGGAGATTTAAAAGTTATTGCCTTTAACGAGATAAATAAAGAGTTAACGAACTATGTAACAAGTACAAATCCTTCAATAAAAGAAGGAGATCTTGTAGAAGTTACTGGAAACGTAAAAACTTATAATGGGATTTATGAAATAGTACTTGATGACGTCAAAGACTTTAGACTTTTAGAAAAGAGAAATTTTGAAAAGGACGTAACTTTTTCACCTAACCCTACAGGGATTTACCGTTCAAGTAATGGTAAGATATACCACACACTTGAAAATTGTCCATATGGCAAAAAAATTAAAAATAAAGTTTATCTTTATTCTGAAGAAGATACACTGATTCTAAATTACAAAAAATGCAAATACTGTGAAAGGTATGACTGAAGATATAATAAATTTAGTTTTTCTATTTTTGGGAATATTTATGGGATTGTTTACTGGGCTACTTCCTGGAATACATCCAAATACTATAGTACCCCTTTCATTTTTACTTTTACCGTATTTGAATGCTCAAAATTACATATGCTTTCTTTTGGGAATGGTTGTTACACATTATTTTATTAATTACATTCCTTCAGCCTTTATTGGAGTTCCAGATAGTGAATCGGCAGTTTCAGTTTTACCCCTCCATAATTTGACTCTTGACGGTAGAGGATACGAGGGTGTGATTTTAGCAGGAGTTGGTGCTTTTTCAGGAATTGTTTTTTCATTGGTTATGGTTATAATACTTTTGAATCTTGGATTGGATTTAAAAATATTTTATGAAACTTTAAAACCATTTATTCCTTATTTTTTGATATTTTCCCTAGTTTTGATAATATTGTTTTCAAAAAATAAATTTTGGAGCTCAGTGATTATGCTTCTTTCAGGGGTTCTTGGAATCGAGACTTTGTATCTTCACCAATCATTCAATCCTACGCTTACCGCACTGTTTACTGGAATGTTTGGAATTCCATTACTTATTGAAAATCTAAAAACCAGAAAAATAAACCATCAAATAATTACATTCCCAGAGTTAAAGCCATCTTTTTTCAAATCCTCTATCTTTGGAACTCTTGGTGGGTTTATAAGGATATTTCTACCGGCCATAGGGGGAGCACAACTGAATTTCTTTCTAAGTAAAATAATTATGGAAGAAGATTTAGAAAATTTCATAGTCTCTCAAGGCTCAATAACACTTTCAAATGAATTTTTCTCCATACTTGCACTGATCCTAATAGGAAATGGGAGAAGTGGAATTGCAGAAGCCATAGGAAGTTTAAACACCGATCTATCCTTGGTTAAAATTTCATTTTATATGTTAATCGCTTCAGCAGGAGCTCTTGGAATGATGGTTATTTTATCCAGATATTTACTAAGAAAAATAACTGATTACGATTATAGAAAAATATCGTTATACTTAATTGCATTTTGTACTTTATTGGTGTTTATTCTATCCTACAATACCTACCCCATTTATCACATGGTTATTTATGTTGTTTCAGTTTGTATAGGAATTTTGTGTATTAAAAATAATGTGAATTTATCCTATATGATGTGTGTGTTAATATTCCCTACAATTTTGTATTTTATGTTATAATTTATAGTATAGAGCAAAACCTTTTAGAAAAAGGTTTTGATTGAACAAAAATTACGAAGTAATTTTTGTAACTCTCCGTTCGCTTCGCTCACTCCGATTCCAAAACCGGATACTTCTTAACGAAGTTAAGTCGAAGCGAATCGAAGATTCGCTGTCGAAGCAAATTTCAAAGAAATTCGCTGACTCACAAAAATTCGAAGAATTTTTGTCGAGACTCACAATCCACCGCAACATAGTTGCGGGGAAGTTGAATAATCGTAGATTATTCAACTAAACCAAAGGTTTTTGTCGAGAAGTATATTTTAGTCAAGTTTTATGTCAGATGGTGTTAAATTTGTTATGCACCTGACTATAATATCTTAGTTATTTTCAATAGGAAATAAGTTAAAAACAAATAAAAAAGTATAACTTTAGAAATAAATTATTATTTTTAGATATTTTAAAGAAATATGGATTATTCAAGTAAGTAAAAATAATCATCTAGCCAATTAACACAGCCAACTTTAGATTCTTTATTTTTTAATGCAGTAACTATTTCATTTACAATGGATTCCGAGCTCCTATTGGTGGTATCAATTTCATAAACACTATTTTCAGAATGAGGTTGATTTTCAATGGCTTCAGCCAGGCAGACATCGAGTATTTCTGCTTGAACATTTTCCATAACTTTTTTTTCACTGTAACCTCTTTCTCTCAATCTCTTAATTAAAATTTCTGGATTACATCTTAGAACTATCGTATAGTTAGAATCCAAGGAATGACTTAAATGACCATCCAATATGATATTTTCAGATTTTTTAGATATTTTATCTATAAAATCATTAAGTTTTTTAAAGTCAACAACATAGGAATCCATTTCCTCGTCTTTCTCAGAGTATAATCTATTTTCTTTTACAACCTCGGTTATATTTATGTGTATGAAGTCGTTTTTAAAAAATTCCTTTAATTTTTCGACCAGTATTTTAGAAACTGTGGATTTTCCAACCCCTGGCGTCCCAGTTATGGATATTTTAATTTTACCACCTATTTATTTTCTGTAGTTTCTCCTGAAACATACCTGTCAATGTCCACATCAGATTTAACTGCAAGTATTATATTTTCCCCGATTCTACCGAGGCTATAACCAAGGGTTTCCAGATATCTCTTGAAGTCTATAAACTCTTTTTCTATAGCCTCAACTGGGATTTCTTCAAGGTTTATTATGATTAAATCATGTTCAACTATTTCTTTAATGTTTTCAAAATCATCTGGGGATTTTATCCTGGTTGTAAGTATCCTAGGCATAATTTTTTTAGTTATTACTTTAACATTTTCTGTAGCTTCTTCCTCTGGAGATTCATTTTTTGGAAGGGGAATTTCCTCTGAATCTTTAATTTCGTAAGCAGAGTATTCCTCCCCAATTACTACATATTCTTCTTCATGAACAGGAACCTGGGCAGGTAGATCTTTATTTCCTACAAATATTCTTTTTATCTTTTTGAACATACTTCTTCCTCCCATTTCATGTATACTTATATTTATTCTATTATTATATCATTCATGTTATTATAACTATTAATTAATTATGATACTTTTTTAGATGATTTATTTATCTTTTATGATTTGTTATTTATGAAAAAACAGTTTTAATATTCTCACGCATTTACAACTAAGAAGACCCCTACAAAAACTAAGAATGCACCGAAAATCACTTTAGCCGAGGGTATACTTCTTGAAAGTACGATAGTTGTTAGTATTGTAATTAAAGGGTACATACTAGTTATTACTACAACTCTTGATGGAGTAGATGCTTCGAGAGCTCTGTAGAATAAATATTGGGCAGTTACTCCTGCAAGTAGTGAAACTATTGCAAGGTATATAATGGGTTTTATGTTGGAAAATAAAGCATTGGTGTTAAGTTTTCCAGCAGTTATAAAAATAATAGAAATAAAAACAAAATCCATCATTATCCTTAAGAAAACTGCAGAGGATGGTTCAATGTGATCAAGTGCCTTTTTTTCAATTATTGGGGAGATGCCCCATAAAACTGCTACGAGTATGGCTATAAACTCTCCTTTCACGGTATCACCAGTTTGGAAAATAACTAATTCATCATCGTACAAAACAATATAAATAATTTGAAGGACTTAATTTTGATTATAGATTCACACATCCCGTTATGCCGAATATTAACTCACGAAACATAGGTGTTTCGTCAAGGTAGAAAAATTTAAATACATGCCTTTAATCTAGTTTTAAGGTTATTTGTATAATATCACGTGGTTGTATTTATTAAGATAAGATGTTATTTGGAGGGAAAGAATGTTCCTAACTATGGATGATTTTGATTTTAAAGGAAAAACTGTGGTATTGAGGGTAGATATTAACAGTCCTATCGATGTAAATATGGGCATAATATTGGATGACACCAGAATTAGAGCTTGTTATGATACTGTTAAAGAGCTCTCCGATAAGGGGGCTAAAGTGGTCATTCTTGCCCATCAAAGTAGGCCTGGAAAGAAGGATTTCACAACGTTGGAGTCTCATGCAAAGAGATTCTCTGAAATTCTTGGAAAGGACGTTGAATATGTTGATGATATTTTTGGGTCTCATGCAAGGAATAGTGTTTTAAACATGAATGATGGGGACATAATTTTGCTTGAAAATGTTAGATTATGTTCTGAAGAGGTTTTGAAGGAATGGAGTAAGTGGGAAGATATAACTCCAAAAAAACAGGCTAAAACTCTTTTAGTAAAAAAACTTTATCCATTGTTTGACTATTTTATAAACGACGCTTTTGCTGCAGCACATAGAGCTCAGCCATCGTTAGTTGGATTTGCGTACCGTATTCCAATGATTGCTGGAAGGATAATGGAAAAAGAGATTAAGATACTCAGCAAGGTTTTAAAGAATCCTGAAAGGCCGTCAATTTTCGTTTTAGGTGGGGCTAAGGCAGATGACAGTATAGAAGTAACCAAGAACGTTCTTAGAAATAACTATGCGGATAGAGTTTTAACAACAGGGATTGTGGCAAACATTTTTTTAATGGCAAAAGGCTATAAAATGGGACCAAATGAAAAAGTTATCGAAGACATGGGTTACCTGGATCAGGTGGAAATAGCCAAGGAGCTCTTAGATGAGTTTGGTGATAAAATAGTTATTCCAATTGATGCAGCCTTGAATGTAGATGGAAATAGGGTTGAAGCTGTTTTGAAACTTGAAGAAGATATTAAATATCCAATCTATGATTTAGGGGAAAAGACCATCGAACTTTACGATAAGATAATTAAAGAAGCTAAAACAATAGTTGCAAACGGTCCTGCAGGCGTATTTGAAAATAAAAACTTTTTAAAAGGTACTGAAGGAATTTTAAGGAGCATAACCGAGTCAGAAGGATTTTCAGTAATTGGTGGAGGGCACCTATCAGCTGCAGCAGAGGTTATCGGTGTTGCAGACCAAATAGACCATATAAGTACTGGTGGTGGAGCATGTATTGAATTTTTAGCAGGTAAAAGACTCCCAGTTATCGAGATATTAAAGGAATCCTATGAAAAATATAAAAAATAACTTTATTTTAATTTATAGTCGTTCTGCAGTTATCCAACACTTAAAATTTTTAAACTTAAGGTACATTAAAATCATGTTGAATATTTAATTGAAATTTAATGTATGTATTTATGACATTTTGCAGAACGGCTATATTTAACGTTTTTAAATAGAAAATTATATATAATTGCCAAATCACCAATTATTTAAAATTGATATAGGGGATTTTATGAATTTAAAAAAACTTGCAGATGAGATAAAAAATTTTGAAGGCGTTTTAAGAAAAAAGGAGATCAAAAATGTAGTCAATAATTTCAAATTTGAGGAAGAATACGGCTTTGAAATAATTGCCGATTTCGGGGACGATGCTGCAATAATTGGAATAGATGGTGAAAATGCAATTTTATTGGCTGCAGATGGGATATGGGGTAAGTTATTAGAAAAAGATCCCCAGTGGGCAGGATACTGTTCTGTACTTGTAAATGCCAATGATATTGCAGCAATGGGGGGCAAATCAATTGCAATGACCAATATAATAGGGATTAAGGACTGTGACGTGGGAAAGAAGGTTTTAAAAGGTGTGAAAGAGGGAGTTAAAAAATTCGGAATTCCTATGGCGGGGGGACATACTCATCCAGATGCTCAATGTAACGTTCTTGATGTTTCCATAACGGGAATTGTTAAAAGGGATAATGTATTGAGAAGCGATGGAGCGAAGGTTGGGGATAAAATAGTTTTTGCCTATGATTTGGATGGAAAACTTCATGAGACTTTTAATTTGAATTGGGATACCACCACAATGAAGTCAAAGAAACTTGTTAGGGATCAATTAAAAGCCCTTGAAATTATTGGGGAAGAAAAATTGGCTAATTCGTGTAAGGACATAAGTAATCCCGGGGCATTGGGTACTCTTGGAATGCTTTTAGAGGTTTCAAAGAAAGGTGGGTTTGTAGATGTTACAAAAATCCCTAAAAACGAAGAAATACCGTTAAATCACTGGTTAAAAATTTATCCAGGCTGTGCTTTTGTATTCACCACAAAAGAAGAAAATGTAAATAGACTTAAAGAGGTCTTGGAATTTGTAAATATTTCAGCTGAAGTTTGTGGGGAAGTTACTAAGGAGCAAAAGCTTGTAATAACTGATGGAACTGAAAAAGAGATATTATTTGATTTTGAACGTGAATATATATGCGGATGCTAAAATGTGGTAAAGTATGGATCTAAACTAAAAAGACTCTATATGGTTTAAGACTATTATATAATATTTTGATACTATTTTTCATGTTGGCGTATATTTGGTGAAAGAATGAAAATAGCAGTTGACGGGGTTTTTTATACCAAAGAAAATATTGACTTTGAAAAGATACTTAAGGAGATAGTAAATATATTGGGTGAAGACGTTAGAGTTCAATCTGTAGAATTCCCCGAGATTGCAGCAATATTCGAGGACGACTACTATTACAGGGCGGGATTTATGCTTGACAAAGAAGTGGATGAGGAGCTCCCAGCGCATGAACTTAAAGATATAAAGGAAAAAATAAAAAAACTATTTCCGGAAGGTACCGTTATATACACATTAACCTGTGAAATACTATGAACATGAATAATACTAATAAAGGGAATAATGGCAGTGTAAGGGATTTTTACGATAACTGGAATGTAGAGGAATTCCCTGATTATTTGAAACTTATTATGGAATTTGAGGAACAGCTTATTTTTGATATTTTATCCAACATGGATGTGTTAAATAATAATTCCAAAACTGATAAATTGGTTTTGGACTGTGGATGTGGTTTTGGTTCTTTTTATCCTTTAATAAAGGATTTCAACACAATATATATGGATTTTTCGTTAAATCTTTTAAAAAAATTTAAAATAAATACCAATAAGGTATGCGGAGATATTCAAAATTTGCCTTTTAAGGACAATACGTTTGATCTGGTGCTTTGTATCAACGTTCTTGAACACGTAGATTTTGAAAGGGCCGTAAATGAAATAAAGAGGGTTTTAAAAACTAACGGAACATGTATCTTTGTTGTGGTTAACAGAGATTCAATAATAAACGAAGAAATATTTACAGACTGGAAAATAACTCATAATTCATTAAGTATTGATGATTTTAAAGACTTTGAATATAATGACGGAAAGTTTTTAATTAAATATTGGAGATCATTTTACTTTGTACATCCTATTTTTAAGGTATTTCCAAAGTTTATTTTAAAGAGAATTTTAAATATCTTTTACAAGCTGGATAAGTTGGGTGAAACTAATATACTTAGGAGGAAAGGTCAGTTTTTAATGGTGGCTATGGTGAAAAAATGAAAAAAATGATTTACACACTTGGACCTAAGGGAAGCTACAGTGAAAAAGCGGCTAAAATTTTTTCAAGTTTGATTCATAAAAAACAGGATGAGTTCCAAAATACGCCCATATCTGAACAGGATGGGGATATTATCTATTGCGGTTCAATTTATGAAGTTTTTGAATGCGTGGAAAAAAATAAAAATACCTATGGTGTGGTTCCTTCCGAAAACTCAATTGAAGGTTCTGTAACGTTAACTCAGGATTTACTCTTAGAATTCCCCGTTAAAATAGTGGGGGAAGTGGATATTACTATAAATCATTGTTTAATTGGCTACAACAAGGATAGAATAAAGAAAGTTCTATCTCATCCCCAAGCTCTTGCACAGTGTAGAAAATATATAAAAAAACATGGTTGGGAAGTACAGGCAGTTTCAAGTACTGCGAAAGCCGTAAAAACAGTTTTTGAATCTAAAAATCATGAATTAGGGGCAATAGGTTCAAAAGAAACAGCCAAAATTTATGATTTAAAAATACTTGATGAACATATTCAGGATTATCCAAATAACAAGACTAGGTTTATACTTATTGGAAGCGATGAGTCTAATTTTGATTTTAATTTAGAAAGTACTATACAAAAATCTACAGTAATTCTCGAACTAAAGGAGGATAAACCAGGTTCTCTGTATAATATATTAAAAGAATTTTATGAAAGAAATATCAATCTAACAAGGATAGAGTCAAGACCTTCCAAAAAGAAACTAGGATCATATATTTTCTACATCGATTTTGAACATGGGCTTAATGAAAATTATATTTTGAATATATTGGATACACTGGATAATCATTTGTCCAATATAAAGTATCTTGGAAACTATGGGGTATTTAACGAGGAGGGGGTTAATTAGTTCATCTGCGTTTATTTCTATCTTTAGTTTTATCTTTATTTTTTACCCTCTTAAATATCGTAGTGTATATATACGAGTATTATATTAACTGTTGAACAACCTACATCATTAAAGTATTCGGGTGTTAGAATGGAAAGCTATATACAGAATCTATTTGCGGAAAGAATTGGTGGAAGCAACTTCGGAAAAGAGGATGTAATCTACAAGTTTGAGAAGATAAAAAGAGCTAAAATGGAAGCAAAAAAGAAATACCCTAATGTGGAATTAATAGATATGGGTGTTGGAGAACCTGACGAAATGGCAGATGAAAATGTTGTTGAAGTTTTAAGCAATGAAGCTAAGAAACATGAAAATAGAGGTTATGCAGATAATGGGATCCAAGAGCTCAAGGATGCAATCCCACCATACATGGAAAAGGTTTATGGAGTTAAAGACCTCGACCCAGTTAATGAAGTTATTCACTCAATGGGTTCAAAACCAGCTCTTGCTTACATAACTTCCGTTTTCATTAATCCTGGAGATGTAACATTAATGACAGTTCCAGGGTATCCAGTTACTGCTACCCACACAAAATGGTACGGCGGAGATGTTCACAACCTTCCACTTTACGAAGAAAATGGATTTTTACCAGATTTGGAAAGCATCCCTGAAGACATTAAAAAGAGAGCAAAATTACTCTATTTAAACTACCCAAACAACCCAACAGGAGCTCAGGCTACAAAGAAATTCTACAAGGAAGTAGTGGACTTTGCATTTGAAAATGAAGTTATAGTAATTCAGGATGCAGCTTACGGAGCTCTAGTGTATGAAGATAAACCTCTTTCATTCCTATCAATAAAGGATGCAAAAGAAGTTGGTGTTGAAATTCACAGCTTTTCAAAAGCATACAACATGACTGGATGGAGATTGGCTTTCCTGGCTGGAAACGAATTGATAGTAAAGGGTTTTGCAACTGTTAAGGATAACTACGACAGTGGACAGTTCATACCAATCCAAAAGGCAGGAATTTACTGTTTGAACCATCCAGAAATTACAGAGAGAACAAGACAGAAATATGAAAGAAGATTGAAAAAGATGGTAAATATATTAAATGAAGTAGGATTTAATGCTAAAATGCCTGGTGGAACATTCTATCTCTATATTAAAGCACCAACTGGAACAAAAGACGGTGTTGAGTTTAAAAACGCTGAAGAATTTTCACAGTACTTAATAAAAGAAAAACTGATTTCAACTGTCCCATGGGATGATGCAGGAAGCTATATAAGAATGGCTGCATGTTTCGAAGCATTTAAGGACGGTAAAATATCAATTGAAGAAGAAGATAGAATATTGAATGAAGTAAAAAGAAGACTTTCAGATGTTGAATTTGTATTCGAATAATTCTTCAAGTAATATTTTTTATTATTTCTTTTCTATTTTAGACCACTATTTTTCCTTTTATCATTATTGCAGGTGAAATAAGTTTTCCTCTTTGTTCTACATTATCGAGCGGAATTGCTGTTTTTAAACTTTCAAAGATGTTTCCTGAAAGCAGTCCTTTTTTAACTGGGATTTCTTCTCCGTCTTTTACGATATAGCTGTTGCTTATTTCAACTGAAAAGTCTCCAGTTATTGGGTTGGATGTGTGGGTTCCTATCAGGGTATTTATGTATAGATACTCATCAAAGTCGTTTATTTTGCCATGTGGTTCAATTATAAAGTTAGATGGGGATACTCCCGGCAGGTCGTTGTATCCTCTCATTCCGTTTCCGGTGGATTTCTTGTTTTCAATATTTGCCCTTTTTATATCGTATAAATAACCTTTTAAAACACCATTTTCCACTAAAATAGTTCTTTTTGTTGGTACTCCCTCTCCATCAACTTTTGAAGAATAAAGGCCCCCATCAATCGTTCCATCGTCAACTATTGTAATATTTTCTCCAAAGACTTTTTCCCCAATTTTATCCTTTAAAACAGATCTGTTTCTCTGTATATTTTCAGCGTTAAATGACGGTATTAAAGTATAACTCAGTAGAGAACTTAGAGCTCTAGGACTGAGAGCTATGTTTCCTTCATAATCTGTCTTTATCCCTTCAGGTTTTTTTAAAAATTCAATAACTTTATTTGCAATTTCATCAACTTCAAACACATGATTTTTTGTTAGGTATTCGTAGGCTGTTTCACCATCTTTTATTCCAGAAATTGAAGCTGAATAGTATGTGAATTCTTCCTGAACATCAACGCCTTTTGAGTTGGCTATCCAGTTCTGTTCATAGGCCTTTGAAATCCCCCCTCCTGTAACTGTTATATTTTCGTCCTTTAACATATCTTTCATTGAAATCAAGTCATCTACAAGGTTAGTTTCATCTAAATCTAATATTTTTTTATAATATACTCCTTTAGGATCTTTGTATTCTTCAGGTTCTGGAAGGGAAGTGTATGGATCTGGAATAAGGTTTTCCATGGCTTTATAGACCACTTCAACATCCTTCTTACTTGAATATGCAAATCCAACTTTTTTATCCTTTATAACTCTGACACCAATTCCAAAACTACTTGATGTTTCAACACTATCCAAGTTTTCCCCATCGAGCTCTGCACTAAAGTCAGTACCTTCTGATAAAAATACTTCAACTTCAAAATTGTTATTTTTTCCAATCTCTAATATTTTATCAACTAAATAACCTAATTCAGATTTCATAGTAACACCTAATTGTTATTGGGTATGTATTCCAGTTCATAGTATTTCTACGAACAAGCGTCATAAATAATTTCTTCAATTTTTGATTTAAGGTAAATTACCCTCATTCTAATTTGATCGGAGCTCAGGACTTAAAACCTTAGGTTTCGGAGCGAAGCGAAGAGCTGCAAAATCCGCAAGGATTTTGCTTAATTAAGTTTTCTTCACTTCTCAACGAAAATCTTTCAGATTTTCGTGAGTCTCGACGAAACCGAAGGTTTCGTGAGTCAGCAAATCTTCGATTTGCTTCGACAGTAAATCTGAAAGATTTACTTCGACGTTCGGAAATGTTGCAAAATCTTTGATTTTGTTCATATTTGAAATATGATAATGACATCTGATTGTAGAACGACTATATCATTCATAAATATTAAATACTATTGTTTTTTAATAATGCTCTTTATGAACTTTTAAGTGGTATGCAATTTTATTAAACCTAATTATATAATAAATATCAAGGGTCCATATGGCCCATAAACTTAAAAAAAGAAATAAAACCATATATCCAAATTTGGAAATCAATGACGTTAATGGTGCAGTTGTAATGCATGCCACTATATTTTCCGGAGGGAAAAAATGAGTATTAATTATAAAGTACTAACCGCCATACCGATAATTCTGGCGATTCTTTCGGGAATCTTGGTTTTAGTAAATGGATTACCAGAAAGTATTGACGTAAGCGGTGGGGTAGAGATTAGCTTAATGGCTCCGAAAAATACAAACATAGATTTATTGAAGGAGGAGCTGTCTGGATCTGAAATAAAAAAGGCAGAAACTCAATCTGGAACATATATAATAATTAAATTAGGAAAAGAAAATGACATTAACACCGTAAGAAGCACGTTAAAGAGTTTTTTTAATGTAAATGATCTAAATGAGCTTAAATACACAGAAAAACAGATAGGGCCTTCTTTAAGTGCAAAGTTCTGGGAGGAAGGCATTAAAGCAGTTGGTTTCGCATTTTTGTTTATGGCCACTGTTGTTTACTTTGTGTTCAGAACTCCTATACCAAGTGCTGCTGTTATTCTTGCTGCAGCATCAGACTTAATGATTGCACTGGGAGGAATGAGTTTATTCAACATTCCTATTTCAACTGCAACAATTGCAGCCCTACTTATGATTATTGGTTACAGTGTGGATACCGATATAATGCTTACTACAAGGGTTTTAAAGAGAAGGTCTGGAACATTGGATGAAAGGATAAAAGAAGCTATGAAAACCGGAGTTACAATGTCCCTTACCACAATCGTGGCTATGGCAACTCTTTATCTTGTAGTTACATTTATGGTTCCTGCTGCAGGACTGCTTGGAAATATCGCGATAGTATTGTTATTGGGCTTAATAGCGGATTTAATGACTACTTGGATGACAAATGTAGGAATATTGAGATATTATGTTACAGAGTACAAAAAAGAGAGATAAAAGAAATAAGTATCTATAATGAGGAGATACTATATGAAGATACTAAAAGATAGTAAAGTTATGGTTCTTTTAGTATGTGTTGTTGCTTCAATACTGCTAATTGGATTTAAAGGAATTTCATTTGGGGTTGACCTTAGTGGAGGTTCTGTAATTGTGTTGAAAACTGAAGAACCTCTTTCAGAGCAGAATATGACGGCAGTTACTGAGATATTGTCCAATAGACTTAATGCAAATGGTTTAAGTGATGTTAGAATTTATCCGAGAGGTAACGATGAAGTAATTATTGAAATACCTCAAAGTGCAGATTTGGAAAGAATTGAGAAAATTCTAACGCAACAGGGTGTATTTGTAGCAAAAATTAACAATCGAACTGCTTATACTGGGCAAGATGTAGCTTATGTTGAAGAACCAGGAATTACGGCTTCTGGTTACGGCGTTAGCTTTAAATTAACAACCGAAGGAGCAAAGAAGTTTGCTGAGATAGCCTACGGAAAAGGGGGTTATCCAGTTGAGTTGTATATGGATGATAAATTGATAAGTAATCCAATTCTTTCTCCAGGGCTTGCAGATGGAAAACTACATCCTGACCAGGTTATTACCGTTGCAGGTAAAAATCCAACTAAAGAGGACGAAAACGAAGCCTGGGCAATATATACTGCATTGAAATCAGGTTCTTTACCTGTTAAAGTCCAAATTGAATATATAAGCTCTGTATCGCCTACACTTGGAAAAGAGTTT
The DNA here is from genome assembly GCF_946463545.1 of Methanothermococcus thermolithotrophicus DSM 2095. Classification (NCBI taxonomy): domain Archaea; kingdom Methanobacteriati; phylum Methanobacteriota; class Methanococci; order Methanococcales; family Methanococcaceae; genus Methanothermococcus; species Methanothermococcus thermolithotrophicus. The sequence continues at coordinate 1,060,918 of NZ_OX296583.1, forward strand.
GTTAAAGGTGCACTAATAGCTGGTCTATCTGCATTCTTGGCAGTTGCTGCTATTATGGGTTTTAGATACAAAAATCCAAAAATTGTGATTCCAATACTTGTAACCTGTGCATCAGAAGTTATAATCATATTGGGATTCGCAGCTCTGATAGATTGGAAAATAGATCTAGCATCAATTGCAGGTATTATAGCTGCAGTAGGTACTGGGGTAGATGACCAGATTGTTATTACCGATGAGACATTCTCAAAAGGCCCAAGAAGGGTTGTAAAAAGTATGAAAAGAGCTTTCTTCATAATATTTGCGGCCGCGGGAACTACAATAGCCGCAATGCTCCCATTGTTTGTTATGGGAATTGGAATGTTAAAAGGTTTCGCCATAACAACCATAGCAGGGGTTTTAATTGGTATATTCATATCAAGACCTGCATTTGCGAGAATAATACAACATGTAATAAAACATGGAAACTAAATAAAAACTAAATAATAAATATAACAGAGGCAATAATAAAAAATAAATAACTTTTTTCTTTTATTTTATTTAGTACGGCCTATGAAAGAGAAGCTAACGAAATTTTCATCTATCAAGATATTTCAGGTACAGGGATTTATATGACGCCAAGAACTCTAAGAAATTTACTATTTTATGGGATTGGGATCCTTATTATATTAATAATAATTTACTACATAGGAATTGAAGAAGTTTTAAGAGTAATAGCATCCACAGATTTAAAATTGTTTTTATTTGCAGTTTTGGTTTATTTTTTGACATTATTTGTACTTATGCTAAGGTGGAAGTATATATTGAATATCAATGGATTCAATGCAACTTTAAAAAATCTGTTTTTGTTGATAACAATGGGGCAGTTTATAAACAATGTAACACCTTCCATGAAAGGAGGTAGTGAACCTTTTAGGGCATATTATTTATCAAAGTTGGAGAATATCCCCTATCATATTACGTTTTCTACAGTAGTGATTGAGAGATTACTGGATAGCGTAGTGTTTTTGATATTAACATCCGTTGTAATAATAAAATTAACAATCAGTGGGGCTATTTACTCAGAAGCCTTTATTTTAGCATGGATTCTTATACTTGGTCTCACAGCCCTTAGTTTATATGTCCTAATGCACAGAAAATTGGCTCTCAATATAGTTTTAAAAGTCGCCAATGTAATGGCTAGATTTTCTTCAAGAACGATAAATGAGGACGATATAAAGAAATCAATAGTTGAGTTTCAAAATAGCATAAGATTTTTTAAGAATGAGAAAAAAGGAATTTTAATATCCTTAATACTTTCTATTATGTGGTGGTTACTGGATATTTCAAGGATATATATTTTATTTGTAGCTATCAAGAGTAATATTTCATTAATGGCAGTTTCATCAACCTACCTCATGTCGTTACTAGTTGGAATATTACCAACACTACCTGGAGGTCTTGGAACCGCAGATACGGTTATGATAGCAATGTATTCATTTTTTAAAGTACCTTCTTCACAGGCTGCAGCAGGTACGATTTTGGACAGAGCAATTTCATACATAATGGTGACCATAATGGGCGCCATAGCGTTTAGTATTATAAAGACAAGTGTAAAAAGAGCTCAATGATTTTAAAAAAGTAGCAGGTGAGATTACATGATAATCAATATAACAACTGGAAGAATAGTAAAATCCTTAGAGGCGTTCAAAGGTTCAAAGCCCATTTACAGTGGAGAAGGAATTTTAATCGTAAGAGGTGTATGTAGAGACAAGAACTTCGATAATTATGATTCAATTAGGAATTATTTGGCAGATAAATTAAAGGAAAATGGATTTGAAGTCTGTGATGAACTGGACATTATAAGTTTCGTTGATAGAATAAATGAAAAATTGGGGGAAAATTCTGCCTATCCAGATAACTTTGGATTTGAGGTTTTAAAAAAATCTTTTGAAAGTATGGGTTGTGAGTGCGATTATATCGTAGGAAAAAAAGGAGAGTTAATGGTAGGAATAAGCATGTGGTATGATAAAAATACCAAAAGTCCTAAGTTTGTTGAAGTAGTTTGTTGTTAGGTTTTTACTGTATTCTCATTTTTTGTTTTTTATTAATTTTTACCTTTTTTACTGTTTTGCAGATTTGGCAGTTTCTTCAATGAATTCTATAACCTCATCAAGTCCTTCTTTGGTTTTTACGGAGGTTAGGAGAACTTTCATATCTTTGTTAATTGATTCTGCATCCTTCTTCATCTTTACAGGATCTGCTCCAACGGCCTCAGCAATATCTATTTTGTTTATTATAGTTAAATCAGCAGTTTTAAAAATTTCTGGATGCTTTTCAACTGTATCGTCTCCTTCAGTTACACTAACAACTACAATTCTCTTGTGGGTTCCTAAATCAAAATCAGTTGGACATATGAGGTTTCCAACATTTTCTATGAATATAATATCAAGATTTTCCAAATCCAAATCAGGGAATACGTGACCTACTAAATGGGCATCTAAATGGCATTCTTTTCCAGTATTTAATGGTATAACTTTAACACCATGTTTCTCCATTCTTCCAGCATCGTACTTGGCTATTACATCTCCTGCAATACAGGCTATTTTATATTTGTCTTTTAGTTTTTCTATTAAATATTCGATTAAAAGGGTTTTACCACTCCCGATGGCACCCATAAAATCAAATGCTATAACTCCGTGTTTATTTAATAAATTTCTATTTTTATCAGCATGTTTTTTATTAGCCTTTATTATATCTTTTCCAATATTCAATACATCAACAAAATGCATGATATCACCTTTAAGTAACTCAATATTAAATCAATATTAATGCTAGTTTATAATGATTAGCCATACCTTAATAGAAAATTACTAGTATACGTAATAAAGTTAGGTTAATATAAATCCAATATATTAATTTAAGTTTATTGCCAAAGTTTTATTGATATACGAGTAGTATATCCTGTTTTCAACTCATAATATTTAAAATTCTATCATGGTTATTATGAATATTATGGTATCCATATACAAACCTATTGTTATAAGACTTTAAAATAGATATAATTAAAATTATTTAAATAATAAATGTACATTCTGTTATGCAATTTCTTATTTTGTTATATTATGTGAATATATGGGATATATCTAAAGAATATATGTTAACTGATAACTAATTATAGTAGAAATTGTCAAAATTCAAAATAAAAATAATGCATTATAAATTATGTTATAATTTGGTGGAATTATGGTCTATTTTAAAAGGAAGAATATTTTTAGTTTTAGTAAGGCTGAAATCAAGGATTTAGCCATCTCTACATTGGCTATAGCTCTAATATTTGCATGGAATAGTCGTGGTTTCCCCACCTTTGATTCATGGTTCATTTTAAAGATGGTCATATCAACTTTCACAGTTGGAACTGGTTTTATTCTTCACGAACTGGCACATAGGACAGTTGCACGACATTTTGGGGCCTGGAGTGAGTTTAAAGCATGGTATGAAGGACTGGCTATTGCACTTGCTTTAAAAATGTTGTTGGGAGCTACGTTTATAGCCCCTGGTGCAGTTTATATATACAAAGACTATTTGACTTCAGAGGAAAACGGATTGATATCTATTGCGGGACCTTTGACAAATGTTGCATTGGCGTTTGTATTTTTAATACTTCATATTCCAATAATATCTGATATTGGCTATATGGTGAACATATTTCTTGCGGCATTTAATATGATTCCAATCTATCCACTTGATGGAGCTAAAGTACTTAACTGGAATCCCGTAATTTGGGCAGTTGTGGCTATTCCATTATTTTTATCCGTGCTCGGGGTGCTGTAAAATAAATGTTAATGCTGTAGCGTACATTTGAATAGTTTGACAGGTAATGTATATATCGGGGGTAATTATGGAATTCGAACTTTGGGTTAGAATTATTAAAGAAAGTATCGAAAAAAAAGATATTGAACCTTGGAATATCAATATTGCAGAAATTGCCGATGAGTATATTGGAAAAATAAAAGAGCTCAGAAGATTTGATATAAGGTTATCTGCAGATGTCGTTCTTGTGGCAGGAATTTTGCTCAGAATGAAATCTCAAATTCTCTATGGGGAATGTGAAAATGTTTTTAACGAGGAAGATGTGGAAGATGAAGAATATTACGAGGAGGAGTATATTGGAGAGTATGATGTGGATGATTCCAAAGTTAAAGACCAATTAACTAAACAAAAGAAAAAAAGCAACGACAAAAGTAAAAAGCAAATGAGTTTGAATGATTTAATCAGCACCTTAAAAACCGAGCTCAGGAAAATCAAGGAAAAGAAACCTAAAAAGAAAAGAGAAAAGACTTCTTTAAATGTTTATGAAATAGTCGAAGAAATGGTTGAAGAAGATGATATATCTGATATTATGGATTATTTAATTTCTGAACTTGAAAAATCTGGGGGAAGATTTGTATTCCAAGCTAAGTTTTCAAGTAGGGATGAATTGATAAAGAATTTTTTACCGTCCCTTTACTTGTCAAATGATGGAAAAATAACACTTCACCAGGAAGAGATTTTTAAAGACTTAATTGTTGAGCTAAAAAATAAATAACCAACTACTAATTGTATAATTATGTATAACAATAACACAATTCCATAAAATTTATATAGAAGTCCATAGTCATATACATACCGTTAAGGTTCAAAAGGACTCTAATACACTTATAAAAAAGGGGTGAAATCATGGCAGCTAACCAGCCAGTAGTAGTATTACCTGAAAACGTAAAAAGATTTATGGGAAGAGATGCTCAAAGAATGAACATCTTAGCAGGAAGAATTATCGGTGAGACAGTAAGATCCACATTAGGTCCAAAGGGAATGGACAAAATGTTAGTAGATGATTTAGGTGACATTGTTGTTACAAATGACGGTGTTACAATCTTAAAAGAAATGAGTGTAGAACACCCAGCAGCTAAAATGTTAATTGAAGTTGCAAAAACACAAGAAAAAGAAGTTGGAGACGGTACAACAACAGCTGTTGTTATCGCTGGTGAATTATTAAGAAAAGCTGAGGAATTGTTAGACCAAAACGTACACCCAACAATTGTTATTAAAGGTTACCAGTTAGCAGTTCAAAAAGCACAAGAAGTATTAAAAGAAATAGCAATGGATGTAAAAGCAGACGATAAAGAAATATTACACAAAATAGCAATGACCTCAATTACTGGAAAAGGTGCAGAAAAAGCTAAAGAAAAATTGGGAGAAATGATCGTTGAAGCTGTTACTGCAGTTGTAGACGAAAGTGGAAAAGTTGACAAAGATTTAATAAAAATCGAGAAGAAAGAAGGAGCTTCAGTTGACGAAACCGAATTAATCAATGGTGTATTAATAGACAAAGAAAGAGTAAGCCCACAAATGCCTAAGAAGATAGAAAACGCAAAGATCGCATTATTGAACTGCCCAATCGAAGTTAAAGAAACAGAAACAGATGCAGAAATTAGAATCACAGATCCTACAAAATTAATGGAATTCATTGAACAAGAAGAAAAAATGTTAAAAGATATGGTAGATACCATAAAAGCTTCAGGAGCAAACGTTTTATTCTGCCAAAAAGGTATTGATGACTTAGCACAACACTACTTAGCAAAAGAAGGAATCCTTGCAGTAAGAAGAGTCAAAAAATCAGACATGGAAAAATTATCAAAAGCTACTGGAGCTAACGTAGTAACAAACATCAAAGACTTAAAAGCTGAAGATTTAGGGGAAGCAGGAATTGTAGAAGAAAGAAAAATTGCTGGAGACGCAATGATCTTCGTTGAAGAATGCAAACATCCAAAAGCAGTAACAATGTTAATAAGAGGTACAACAGAACACGTAATTGAAGAAGTAGCAAGAGCTGTAGATGATGCTATTGGAGTTGTAGCATGTACCATCGAAGACGGTAAGATCGTTGCAGGTGGTGGAGCTGCAGAGATAGAATTAGCAATGAAATTAAGAGACTACGCTGAAGGAGTAAGTGGAAGAGAACAATTGGCAGTTAGAGCATTTGCAGATGCTTTAGAAGTAGTTCCAAGAACATTAGCAGAAAACGCAGGTTTAGATGCAATTGAAATGCTCGTTAAATTAAGAGCTAAACATGCAGAAGGAAATAACGCATACTATGGGTTAAACGTCTTCACAGGCGATGTTGAAAACATGACTGAAAACGGAGTAGTTGAACCATTAAGAGTTAAAACTCAAGCTATACAATCAGCTACAGAAGCTACAGAAATGTTATTAAGAATAGACGATGTAATCGCTGCAGAAAAATTAAGCGGCGGATCTGGCGGAGACATGGGAGACATGGGCGGAATGGGAGGTATGGGCGGAATGATGTAATTCCCCCTACGTCCTTTTTCTTTTTTAGGAGACAATATTTATAAATTTAAATAAAATAATACTATATAATTTAAATATAAAAATTATAATGTTTTTAAAATAGATAATAGTGATTAGTATCTTGGAATTCCTCCAATATTCTTCACAACGTTTAAAAAACTTTTTTCCAAATCTTTTAATTCTTCTTTTTTATAGGAGTATATTCTAAAAGTTACACTTTTAAATCCTTCTTTTACTTTGTTTCCTTCGTAAATATCAATAATTTCAATATCAAACATACAGTTCAACATTTTTAAAATAATATCCATATTTACTTCCTTTTTAAATAAAAATGATATGTCGTAATAATATTTTTTTAAATTCTCTTCTTTCCATTGTTTTAATTCTTCATCGCTCATTAAGTTTGCATTGGCTATGCTGACCTTCAGATCCTCTCCATTTTTGTCTATAATTACCTGATCGTCAATAATATCTTTTACAATGCCGAAATGAACTTTATTTGAATAAACATGTTTTAATCCTATTTCTTTGCCAATGGATTTTTTAATCTTTTCTAGCTCTTCACTAATTGCATTAACGGCTTTATTTGAGTAGTTCAATCCCCTTTTGGTTTCGTTCCCAAAGTGTTTGGCGGCATTCTTCATTATTTCCACAAATGAATCCCTGTCCTTATCCTGAACCACAGATTTTATTTTGTTACATTCTTTTATGAACGTTTCATGAATGTGGCCTATTTGAGGGTTGTGCATCTGGATATCTGCGTAAAGATAAGGATTCTGCCCTATAATTCTTGCTATAATATTTATCATAAGTTCGTAGATAGGTGAAGCAAAGTTTCTTGATTCTTTAATGTCAATATCCAGCTCTTTAAGTGCGGATCCTAATGAAATATATGCAAAATGTGTCAAGCCTTGAACCACGCCCATTATCCTATCGTGTTCTTCTGGTTTAACTACAATAACTTTTGCCCCTTCTTCTTCAAGGAAATTTTTGACCTTATCAAACCATGGGTTTTTCATATGTTTTTCTGAAGGTGTTAGAATAACAACCTGTCTTTTTAAGGAAGGGGTTGCAGGACCAAACATTGGGTGGGATGGTATTATGCACACACCTTCTTTGGCATTTTTCTCCATCGCCTTTGTCGGAATTTCCTTTATAGATGTTAAATCCATGAGAAGACAGCCCTCTCTTACATGAGGAGCTACCTCTTCTATTACCCTTTCAGTTACATTTATTGGGACTGCCACCATGACAATATCTCCTTTTTTGGCAGCTTCGATATTGTTGTTTGTATACTTTACATTTAGTTCTTTTTCAACGCCTTTTCCCTTTATAACATCCCGCCCCGTAACTAAAACATCAAATCCCCTATCTTTCAGGTATTTTGCAAACCATTTTCCAAGTCCATCTGTCCCGCCAATTATGGATACTAACATATGCAGTTCATCTCCTAAACCTTTAATAATATAGTTACGATTATAATCTATATATCCTAATATGATAATTAGTCGTCTGTGAAGATAATATAAATAATTATATTAATTCTAATTAATTTTTAATTTTTTAGTGCAATATACGTGTAGAATGACCATATATGGGGGTTACAGTATTAGAACCATTTTAATACCACATATACAATTCTTATATTATATGTATGAAATTTAACAATAAAAATTTATAACCATCAAAAGGTTTTGTTTAATCATCTTTGGATTTATAGTCGTCTGCGAATATGTGTTATGACGTATTATCTTAAATTTCAATTGAATTGTTTAACAAACATCTAATTTAAAATTAAATTATAATAAACGATATTTAATTGCAGAACGGTTATAGTCTCAAATAATTATTTATATTTAATACTATACCTATAGGATTAGACAAAAACATTATTTATTGCACTCCATTAAAATTGGGGATTTTACTTTATAATTAAGGTGATTGGATGATTACTGAAAGAGCTCAGGAATATTTAGAAAAAATTGAAAAATCAGATATAAACGGATTCATAGAAGTCAACAGTGAGAGGGTTTTAAGAGAAGCTGAGGAACTTGAAAAAAACGAAGAACTAAAGAAAAAACCATTATATGGAAAAATTATTGCTGTAAAATCCAACATTAACGTTCAGGGATACACGATCTCCTGTGCATCAAAAACACTTGAAAACTATATCGGAACATATGATGCAACTGTTATTAAGAAATTAAAATCTCAAGGTGCTTTAATTATTGGAATGACAAACATGGATGAATTTGCCAGTGGAAGCAGTGGTGAGACATCCTACTACGGAGCTACAAAAAACCCTGCTGCAAAAGATAGAATTCCAGGAGGGAGTAGTTCTGGAAGTGCCGCAGCTGTAGCAGCTGAGCTCTGTGACATGGCACTTGGAAGTGACACAGGGGGAAGTATAAGAAACCCTGCAAGTCATTGTGGAGTTGTAGGATTTAAACCGTCCTATGGTGTTGTCAGCAGACAGGGGCTCTGCGATTTGGCGATGAGTTTTGATCAAATAGGACCTTTAACAAAAAATGCAGAAGATGCATTACTTTTAACAAATGCTATAAAAGGAAAGGACGTTTCAGACAGTACAACAGTTGAAACTCCTAAATTTGAGAAAAAAGATGTAGGTAACTACAAAGTAGGAGTAGTTAAGGAGTTTATGGACGTAACTGATGAAAAAATAAGGAACAAAATAGAGGAAGGGATCGAGGTCTTTAAAGATTTAGGTTGTGAAATTGTTGATTTAAGTTATAAATACGTTGATTTAGCACTTCCAACATACTATCTCATAAACTATGTCGAGTTCTTCTCTGCAACAAGGAAGTTCGATGGAAGAAGGTATGGCTACAAAATAGAAGAAACCTGTGGAGAGGAAGTTTTAAGAAGAATTTTAATAGGAAAACACATAAGTGAGAAGGAATTTAGTGGAAAATACTACAAAAAAGCTTTACAGGCAAGAAACTTGATGAAAAAAGAAATGTTAGGTTTGTTTAAGGATGTGGATGTTATTGTAGGTCCAACGGTTCCAAAACTACCGCACAAAATAGGAGATGAACTTTCACCAATGGAAATGTATGCCTACGATGTTTTAACAGTCCCAACAAACATCTGTGGAATATGTGCAGGTGTAGTTAACTGTGGAGATATAAACGGAATTCCTGTAGGTTTACAAATCCAAGGAAAACCATTTGACGATGAAAAAGTTTTAAGTGCAATGATTGCATTTGAAGAAGCCACTCAATAAATTTTATTTTTTATAAAAAATAATTATAATATTATTTTTCTTTTTTATCATGGTTTCAAATAAAATAGATGACTTTCACACTTGCAATCTGAACATCCAAAACCTTTAATAGGATCTAAAAACCTGCTTAATTCTTTTGCAGTTTCACATTCACATTCTTCTTTTGAAATGTATATCTCTTTAATATTTCCAAACTCCAGCAAATAATCAATATGCCAGTGTTTGTTCTTTTCCTTTGATAAATGTCTGTTTATTCGATTGTATAAGTTTACCGAGCTCCCCATTGCAGAACCTACATAAAAATAGTATCCTTTTTTAAACTTCTGGGTCTCTCTATTCTTCTTGAATGTTATATTTTTTGAGCTGTTGAGTTTTATCTTTAAAACATAAGTCCCCCTATCCTTTGGAATGGATGATTTTGGGGTTTTTATAAATCCATATGTTTTTAAGACATTTTCCAAGGAGCTCAGCTTTTCATAATATGGACAGATTTTTCTAACTTCATCATAGCAGGTTTTGCATTTTGGTACTGGGGAACATATTTCCCTTCCAAAAACCACCAAAAGATTGTTTATTTCTTTCCAATATTTTTTATGGAGTTTTTTTCTAAGTTCCATTTCTGTTTCTTCTGGAGTATCTGTATTTACATAATCCCATCTATTACATATCCTGTGTACGTGGGTATCGACACATATTCCATAGTTATCAAAAGCCAAGGTAACTACCAAATTGGCGGTTTTTCTTCCTACACCTGGAAGCTTTACAAGTTCTTCAATATTTTTTGGAACTTTTGAATTGTAGTTTTTAACTAAAATTTCCCCCAATTTTTTTAAATTCTTTGCTTTGGTTCTATAGAAACCTGAAGGATAAACCAAGTTCTCCAATTCTTTTAGATCAATATTTATAAGGTCTTCAGGGCTCTTAACTTTCTTAAATAGTTCTTTTGATACTTTTTCAGTAGTTTCATCCTTAGTTCTTGCACTTAATATTGTAGATACTAGAACTTTAAATGCCATTTCGTCTTCTTCTAGGGTATTTGACGCAATCTCATTTACCACAGCATTTTTATTTAAATTTTGGTTTAAAATATCTAAAAATATCTCAAAATTTGATTTAGAGTCGTATTTATTATTTTTATCTTCCATAGTTCCACTATATGTATGTTTTAGATATTTCAAAAATATTTTCTACAAATGTATTATATTATGAAAAATTATTCTGAAGCACTAATTAAATAAATATCAACTAGAAGTACTATGGAATATAGGATAAAAAATATTTGCTATTTTCTCGCTTCTGCGGTTTTAAAATTAAAATAAATTTTAATAAATGTAGAATATCAAAAGTAGTATTAAGGAGAGAATGGAAAGATCTCTTCTCGTTTTTCAGTTTTATTGGTGTTATTAAATGTATATTTTATTTTACACCATCCATCTTCCTTTATTAAATATTCTTCCCCTTTTTTGACGGGTGTAATATTGTATCCTGCCTTCTCCCCCATAATTTCAAACATTATAGGGATTGGACATGCCATTCTATTTATTTCTGCCATACCTATGGATTTAGGACAGAACTTACATGCATTCGTCTTTATCCAAATATTAATTTGATCATTTTCTAAGAAAACTTTTATATTGTCACTTATTCCCAATCCGTTATTTACATCGCCTACAAATTCTTCAAAGTTAGTATAGTTTTCCTTAAGATGTCCTTCAGCCTTTAATATATCGTACAGCTTGGTAGAGTGATTTTTCATAACTGCATTTATGAGCTCCTGAGGGGCGGTAATTAATTCGGATATAACTCCTAAGAGTGATGCACAGAAACAATGCAATGGCGTTATTTTTCTATATTCTATAAGTTCCGTTATTTTTTCAGATGAATACTCCATGTACATCACATCATTTTAATATTTATTGGTATTTTAATGGATTTAGTTCTATAGAGGTGGTTTATTTAAGAATTAAAAAGGCCTACGTAGTTATGCATGATCTGGGTTTAACACGCTGGTCGTACTATCAGTCGTGAGCGACTCATTCACGCTTTTTATACAAATGATATATAATAGTATCTAATATGTGCATACGGTTTGTATGCCGCATGTGGCCAATTAAAAACTTCTGTTGGAAATTTTATGGGTATCTTCGATGTTAATTCTAAAGATCTCAGCAATAACCATTTTATGTACAAAACTGTGCCTTATTCTTTCTTTGACATTTTAATCAACCTTTGGTCTTAACATTATTAATATTTGGAATATGGGTATTTAAATAATTAATGCAGTGTACTAACTTATGTATTCATTAGCATATAAATATTTCTATTTTGCTACATTTATTTCATAAATTATGTACTATTAAATTTATCCTATAAACTTAATTATTTTTATATTTTACATACTATTTATTACTTATTATTTATTTTACATACTATTTATTACTTATTATTTATTTTACATATTATTTATTACTTACTATTTATTATTTATTAATAAATCTATAATAATTACGTTAGTTATTGATTATTAATTAATATAAATTAGATATATGGATTTTAGTTATAAGCGGTTCATAAAAACTCATATATATTAAAAACTGGATTCTTTAAAATACAACTTACAAGGTGGAAACGTGTATAGAATCTGTGTAATAGAAGGAGATGGAATAGGTAAAGAAGTAGTACCTGCTACTGTTAAAGTTTTAGAAGCTACTGGCGTATCTTTTGAGTTCATAAAAGCAGATGCTGGAGATGAAGTTTTCGAAAAAACGGGAATAGCACTACCTGAAGAAACTGTGGATATTGCAAAGAAATCAGATGCAGTACTGTTTGGAGCTGCAGGGGAAACTGCTGCAGATGTTATTGTAAAATTAAGAAAATTGTTGGATACTTATGCAAACGTTAGACCTGTAAAATCCTATAAAGGTATAAACTGCTTAAAAGACGATATAGATTATGTTATCGTAAGGGAAAACACAGAAGGCCTTTATAAAGGTCTTGAATCTGAAATTGTTGATGGAGTAACAACTGCAACAAGAGTTATAACAAGAAATGCATGTGAAAAAATCTTTAAGTTTGCATTTGAATTAGCAAAAGATAGAAAGAAACAAGGAAAACAAGGAAAAGTAACCTGTGCCCACAAAGCAAACGTTTTAAAATTAACAGATGGACTATTTAAAAACACTTTTTACGATGTAGCCAAAGAATACAGCGACATAATCAGTGAAGATTATTACATTGATGCCATGAACATGTATATAATAACAAAACCAGAAACATTTGATGTTGTTGTTACTTCTAACCTATTTGGTGATATTTTATCGGATGGGGCTGCTGGAATGGTTGGAGGGCTTGGAATGGCACCTTCAGGTAACATCGGTGACAAACACGGTTTATTTGAACCAGTTCACGGCTCAGCCCCAGATATCGCAGGAAAAGGAATTGCAAACCCAACTGCTACAATATTGACAGGGGTTATGATGTTAAGGTATTTAGGAGAAAACGAAGCTGCAGATAGAGTTGAAAAGGCGCTTGAAGAAGTTCTTGAAAAAGGCCTTACAACCCCTGATTTAGGCGGTAATTTATCAACCTTTGAAATGGCTGAAGAAGTGGCAAAAAGAGTATAATATTAATAGAAATATTTGCATATGGTACTTTGGCGAAACTTCAAATTTTTTCAAATTATAATATTTTATTTCTTTGAATCTAAGTAACATATGTGTGTAAAAATTTAAAAAGAAAGTATTATTTAACTGCAAGTACTATAGTTGTCATAGCAAAACCTACAGGTGAAAAAATGGACTTAACCGCAGCTGACATCTCAAGTATCATTGAAAAACAACCACTTTACAGTGGAAAGGCAAAATCCATATATGAAATAGATGATGACAAGGTTTTAATTGAATTCAGAGACGATATTACTGCAGGAAATGGGGAAAAGCACGATGTGAAAAAAGGAAAAGGCCACCTAAATGCCTTAATATCTTCAAAATTGTTCGAGCTCTTAAATGAAAATGGTGTTCCTACACATTTCATAGAATACATTGAACCAATCTACATGATTGCTAAAAATGTAGAAATCATACCAATTGAGGTTATAGTTAGAAATATTGCCGCAGGGAGCTTATGTAGAAAATACCCATTTGAAGAAGGTAAAGAATTAGCAACCCCTATTGTACAGTTTGATTATAAAAACGACGACTACGGAGACCCAATGTTAAACGATGACATAGCTCTTGCCTTAAACCTTGCAACAGAAGAGGAATTAAAAGAATTAAAAGAGTTAGCATTGAAAGTAAATGAAACCTTGAAAAAATTCTTTGATGAAAAGGGCATAATCCTTGTAGATTTCAAAATCGAGATTGGAAGAACAAAGGATGGAAAATTAGTAGTTGCAGACGAAATTAGCCCAGACACCATGAGATTATGGGATAAAGAAACAAAAGATGTTCTTGATAAGGATGTTTATAGAAAGGACATGGGAGATGTTGTTGGAAAATACGAAGTTGTAGCTGAAAGAATTGGATGTTTATAAGCAAATATAATAAATGATTTGTAAATAGAGAGATTGTAGATAATTATAACCAATAAATAACATTTAAAATATTATTTGGTGAGCTCATGTACAAGGCAACAGTTACTATAAAGTTAAAAAAGGGAGTTTTAAACCCTGAGGGAAGAACCGTATTAAGGGCTTTAAATTTTTTAGGATACAACGAAGTAAAAGATGCTAAAACATTCAAAAAAGTAGAGCTCTTAATTGAAGGAGATAATGAAAGTGAAATCTTAAACAAAGTTGATGAAATGTGTAAAAAGTTACTTGCTAACCCAGTTATACACGACTACGAAATCGAACTTGAGAAAGTTGAATAATATTAAAAAACGCTAAAAAACTTCAGGTTTGTAATTTCTTCGCTCTGCTCAACTTTATTATTCTTTTAAAACTTTATTTTTCCGGTGAATTTAATGAATAAAAAGAAAAAACTGATTTTATTTGATTTAGATAGTACACTTGTTGACTGTGAAGTGATAGATGAAATAGCCAAAATAGCAGGTGTTGAAGACGAAGTTAAAAAAATAACCAAAGAAGCTATGGAAGGGAAATTAAACTTTGGAGAATCATTAAGAAAGAGAGTGAGCCTATTAAGTGGACTTCCTACTGAGAAAATAGATGATTTAGTTTCAAATTTAAAATTAATGGAAGGAGCAGAAGATACTATAAAAGAATTAAAAAATAGGGGCTACATCGTTGGAGTCGTTAGCGGTGGTTTTACCGTTGCTGCGGAAAGAATTAAAGAAAAACTTGGTTTGGATTATGCCATCGCAAATGAACTTTTAACAAATAACGGTAAATTAACCGGGGAAGTTAGAGGTCCAGTTATGGACGAATCTGCTAAAGGGAATATTTTAGAAGAATTGGCAAAAAAAGAAGGTATAGATCTTAAAGACACTGTAGTTGTTGGAGATGGGGCAAACGACATAAGTATGTTCAAGAAAGCAGGTTTAAAAATAGCCTTTTGTGCAAAAGAAATATTGAGGCAGAACGCTGATTTTTGCGTAGATAAAAAAGACCTAAGGGAAATTTTAAAATTTGCGCAATAATTTTTATTTTTTTATTTTTTTTATTATGTATGAGCTCTAACATTTTTTAAATTAACTTTTTAATAATGGAATATTTAACTACACAGTATAGTTAATGAAATCTATTTACTATTTTTTACAATGATTAATCACTAATAGAAAACTATATATATTAGTATTGATAATGTAACCAAACACGGTTAAATCCGTTAAAAAGTTAATATAATTCAATAAACTATATGGGGTTGATAGTCATGTGTCATATGGAATTGTATATTTGTGGTTGTTGTAGGATGAAGGAGTACTTTCTGAAAAAAAAGAATAGGGCAATTAAGTGCTTTATTAATGGGAAATTAAGTGCTTTAAGTTATGGATAACGCTTGGATTAAGTCATGGAAAATACAATAGGTAAATACAATAAGTATGTATGAATATTAGAGTATGTAAGAATAAATATTTAGGGTGATTACTAATGGTTTCAAAACCTCATGGTGGAAAGTTAGTCAATAGGGTAGCTACAGAAAAAACAAAAGAGAAGATTTTGGAAGAACAGAATGAATTTTCAAAAGTTCAAATTAGAGAAGGGACTGCAATAGATTTGGAGAATATAGCACATGGAGTTTATTCACCACTAACAGGTTTCTTAAGAAAGGATGAATTCCAGTCAGTACTGGACAATATGAGACTACCTAATGAGTTACCTTGGAGTATTCCAATAGTTTTGGATGTAACTGAAAAAGAAAAGAACTTTGGAGAAGGGGATGTCATTTTACTCTATTACAATGATACCCCAATAGCAAAGATGCAGGTTGATGAGATTTACACGTACGATAAAAAAGAATTTGCAAAAAAAGTTTTCAAAACAGATGAAGAAGCCCATCCTGGTGTAGCTAAAACTTATGCATTAGGAGAATATTTGGTTGGCGGTGAAATTGAGCTTTTAAATGAGGTACCCAATCCGTTTAAAAGCCACACGTTAAGACCTGTCGAAACAAGGGCGTTATTTAAAGAGAAAGGTTGGGAAACTATTGTAGCATTCCAAACAAGAAACGTTCCTCATTTAGGACACGAGTATCTACAAAAGTTGGCACTAACCTTTGTTGACGGAGTTTTTGTAAACCCTGTTATTGGAAAGAAAAAGAAAGGGGATTACAAAGACGAGGTAATTTTAAAAGCCTATGAAACCCTGTTCGAGCACTACTATCCAAAAGATACAGACATTCTGGCAACAGTAAGATATGAGATGCGTTATGCTGGACCAAGGGAAGCAATACATCATGCAATAATGAGGAAAAACTTTGGATGTACTCATTTCATTGTTGGAAGGGATCATGCTGGAGTTGGGGATTACTACGGACCATATGAAGCTCAAGAAATATTCCAAAACTTCCCAGACTTAGAAATTTCTCCAATATTCTTCAGGGAGTTCTATTACTGTAAAAAATGTAATGCAATAGTTCATGATAGAATCTGCCCACACACGTCAGAATACAGGGAACACTTTAGCGGAACAAAAATTAGAAACATGATTGTTAATGGAGAACTACCTCCTGAGTACTTCATGAGAAAAGAAGTCTATGAAACAATAAGAAGCTTTGAAAACCCATTTGTGGATGAGTAATATGTTAGTGATACACCATTGGGATACGGACGGAATAACCTCAGCGGCTTTAACTATTAAGGCCTTAGGGCTAGATGATTTCATCAATATTGTGCCCCCTATCGGGGAATTTAGATTTGATGGAAGGGTAAAAAAACACATCGAAGAAGCAGAAAAGGTTTATATTTTAGACTTGAATCTCCCGCAAGAAGTGGAGGATGTAGAAAAAGATACTGTATTCATCGACCACCATCTGCAAAAAAAGATTAAAAATCCAAAAGTTAGGCAAGTAAATCCAATCTTAGAAAGGATGAACGGGAAGGAGTTCCCTTCAGCATCATTTGTGGTTTCTAACCACTTTTCACTGTGGAACTCCTGGAGCTCCCTTGGAGCAGTTGGGGATATTGGAAACAAAGCCTTTGAAATCCCCAAAACTTTAGAACTTTTAAAAACCGAAGGTTTAACAAAAAACGAAGCACTAAAACTTGTTCAGTTGATAGATTCAAATTATATAACAATGGACAGAAGTGCTGCGGAAAAAGCCGTTGAATTGGTTTTAAATCGACCACTTAAAGAACTTTTGGAGTATGAACCCTGGATTAAAAATCTCGAAGAGATAGAAAGAACCATCAAAGATGTCTTGTCAGGAATTGAGGTTAAAAATGACATTGCATTTATCGAATACTCAAGTCCTTTCAATATAATCTCAAAAATTGCAAGAAAAGCAGTTTGGGAGATGGGATATAACGGAGCAGTAGTTTTAAACAGGTCATTTCATGAAAAAGCCCAATTATACTTTAGGATTTCTCCAGATTTAAAAGAAAAAATAGATATGGAAGGAATAATTCAAATACTGAAAAATAGGGGATTCAATGCAGGTGGCAAAAGCGAAGTTTTAGGCATAATTTTTGAAAAAAATAGGATAGATGAAGTCTTAGGAATTATCAATGGATACTTAGCCAGTTTATAAAATAACTGAATGCACAGCGAATAAAACCAATAATAACGTAAGTAGGCCCAGGCTATATTCTTAGATTGAAATATAATAATAAATATTATATACTCAACCTGGATCGATAGGCCGTATAAAGACAATATATGTAGCATATACATGACAATATTCAATAAAAAAACAATTGGAGGGTATATCATGAGTGAAGAATTAAATAACGGTGAAAATTCACTTTTAAAAAATCTTGAGGATGGATTTACAATTTGGCTTACTGGCCCAAGTGGGGCAGGAAAATCAACTTTGGCTTATGCTTTAGAGAAAAAATTATTGGAAAAGGGATTTAGGGTTGAGATCTTAGATGGAGATGTAATAAGGAATACACTATATCCAAACATTGGATTTAGCAAGGAAGCTAGGGAAATGCATAACAGGGTGGTCATTCACCTGGCAAAACTACTTTCAAAAAATGGTGTAATAACAATAGTTTCCCTTATCTCACCATATCGGGCAGTTAGAGAATATGCAAGAAAAGAAATTCAAAACTTTATGGAAGTTTATATCCACAGCCCCCTTGAGGTCAGAATCCAGCGAGATCCAAAGGGACTCTATGCTAAGGCATTAAAAGGAGAAATTAAAGGACTAACTGGATATGACGGGGTTTATGAAGAACCTGAAAATCCAGAGCTTAAAATTGAGAGCCATAAAATGAGCATTGAAGAGGAAGTAGACACTGTGATACGAACTGCACAGAAACTCGGCTATCTTTAAGGTGGGCCTTATGCTACTCTTCACATTTCTTGGTTTTGTGGTGGGTGTACTTGTTGGGCTAACTGGAGTGGGAGGAGGGGCATTAATGACCCCTTCTTTGATATTTTTAGGCGTTGAACCACTAACGGCAGTAGGCACTGATTTAGTATATGCATCTGTCACAAAAATATTTGGAACGATCTTCCATAGAAAAAAAGGAAATATTGAGCTAGATACTTCTTTAAAATTATTTGCGGGTAGTTTTCCAGCTATAATAATAGGCTCTCAAATTTTAAGATATGTCAATAGGGACCTTATAAACCATCATTTAACTGTGTTTCTTGGTATAATCCTAATAATAACTTCCATATTGAGTTTAAGAAAAGGTAGATTTGAAGGACGTAAGAGTCTTAAATTCTTGACTTTGATACTACTTGGATTTTTCGTGGGATTGGTAGTTCAATTCACTTCGGTAGGTGCCGGCGTTTTAGTGGGATTTATACTTGCTAACTTTACCACATTAAATCCCCGTTATGTTGTGGGTACTACAGTCTTTTATGGATTAATGCTCTCCTTAGTTAGTGCTGCAAGCCACATTAGCCTAGGTAATGTTAACTATTATTTATCACTGTGGCTAGTTCTTGGAACCATTCCTGGTGTTTATTTCGGCACCCACTTAAATTCAATTATCAAAAAAGATAAGCTTAGAAGGGTTATCAATATGCTAATCTTATTTACGGGAATGGTAACCATAGCAAGTGTGTTTAATGGGTTTAAACCCTGATACATATTTCTCTTTTTAATATCTTTTTAATTACCAAATAAATTCAAAAACTGACATTGAAATAGCAAATATAAAAATAGTGGTATTACTGGCAGGAATTTGTCCATTTAATCAAATCTAGTTTATTTACAATTCTTACATACATTGCAACCTTACCTTCATTTAAACTTTGCACTGGAGGTTAAAATAATGGCATTATGACGTATTAAAACAGGTGATAGAAAAATGGATGTTAAAAAAATATTTACTGACATCTTAATAATCGGCGGTGGAGCTGCAGGATGTCAGGCCGCAATAAGGGCAAAGGAGATAGATAAAAATTTAGATGTCCTAATAGTAGAAAAAGCCAATATAATTAGAAGTGGCTGCTTAGCTGCTGGAGTTAATGCCATAAATGCTTATTTAAATGAGGGAGAAACTCCAGAAAGTTATGTAGAATATGTAAAAAAGGAATCTTCTGGTCTTATAAGGGAGGATTTAACATACACAATAGGAAAAAGATTAAACAAAATGGCAAAAAAACTAGAAGAGTATGGGTTGCCCATTCAAAAAGATGAAAACGGTCGATACGTGGCCAGAGGAAAGCGAAGTATAAAAATTAATGGAGAAAGTATAAAGCCAATTTTAGCAGAGGCTACTTTAAAAGCAGGTGTTAAGGTTTTAAACAATACAATAGCTACGAATTATATTTTAAAAGATGAAACAGTTTGCGGAGCTTATGCTTTTTCTATAAAAGAGAATAAATTTTACGTAATAATGGCAAAAGCAGTAATATGTACAACAGGTGGGGCTTCAGGCATATACAAACCAAACAACCCTGGTGCGGCAAGACATAAAATGTGGTATTCTCCGTTTAATACTGGCGCAGGATTTGCAATGGGGCTTAGGGCCGGGGCAGAAATGACAACGTTTGAAATGAGATTTATAGCTCTAAGGGTAAAGGACGTAATATCTCCAACAGGAACTATTGCACAGGGAGTTAAAGTATCACAGATAAATGCACTTGGAGAAAAATACATGGAGAAATATGAAAATAACACTACACCAATGAGATTGTATGCGACTTTGATTGAAAATCTTGAAGGAAGGGGGCCTTGCTATCTTGATACAAGGGGAATAAGCGATGAAGATGTTCAAAAGTTAAAAGAAGCCTATTTAAGTATGTCACCAGGGATTATTTTAAAATGGAAAGATGAAAAAATAAATCCTAAAAACACGCCTATTGAGATATGCGGATCTGAACCCTATATCGTGGGAGGTCATGGACAGGCAGGATATTGGGTAGATATCAATAGAAAAACAACCTTGGAAGGATTATATGCAGCAGGGGATGTAGTCGGAGGTTCGCCTAAAAAATATGTTACAGGATGTATGGCCGAAGGCGAAATAGCAGTAGAAGCAGCAATAGAATATATAAAAAGCATGGAAAATGACATAGAAATAGACGAGCAAGAAATAGCAAAAGAAATAGATAGGGTATTCTACCCATTAAACAATAAAAAAGGAGAATTCTCTCCTGATGAAATAGAAGAAAGAATGCAAAAAGTAATGGACGAATATGCTGGTGGGATATCTTCCTATTATCGGGTAAATGAATCAAAACTTTTAATTGCAAGAGAACTGCTAAAAGCCATTGAAGAAGACCTTAGTAAAATAAAAGTTAGAAACAGGTATGAATTGATGAAATATCACGAAGTGGTAGATAGAATATTGGTTGCTAGGGCGGTAGTGGAACATTTGTTATATCGTAAAGAAACACGGTGGAAATGTTATCAGGAAAGGGTTGATTATCCTGAAATAGACGATAATTGGTTTAAGTTTATAAATTCCAAATATAATAGTCAAACGAATGACATAGAGATTATAGAACGGGAATATGAGAAATTTAATCCGGTGATCAATAATGACCATTAGGATAATAGAAGAGATATGCATAGGTTGTGGATTATGTACAAAAGTATGTCCAGGTAATTTACTGTACCAGAGGGAAGATGGAAAATCGGAAATTATGGACAAGAGAGATTGCTGGGATTGCGCAGCGTGTGTTAAGGAGTGTCCAGTAAATGCTATAGAAATGTATCTTCAACCTGAAATAGGTGGTAGAGGTTCAACATTAAAAGCTAAAAAAACAGATGATAGTATAGTATGGATAATAACAGATAATAATGGCGAAGAGGAGGTTATAGAAGTAAAGAATAAAAAAACATTTGATATGTAGTTATGAATACTGAACAGAGTGGAAGACTAAACTGTATATTAATTAGTATACGTGAATAAATCATATATACTTATATCACTATATTACAACTACTCATAGTAAACTGTAAGATGGATCAAAAACTTTATACAATCTAAGAATCAAAAGGTAAAACCAAAAAGTTTAAGAACAAAATCAAACGTGGTACAGTGGTTGAAAAGAGATTAAAGCCTTATGTGGTAATAAAGGAACTTTCTAGGAAACATGGTTTAAAAAACGAAGAAAAAATATTGCTGGGGACAGATGGAAGTATAACCAATCTTTTAGAAATACTGTTCGAATGTGAAGTTGTTGTAAAAACCATATATCAAGAAATCATGGATGACATAAATCACAGAACTGTAGTACTTGAAGTTGAAGGAATTCCATTGATCTATGCAGTATCAAAAATCCCCCTTAAGAATATTGAGGAAGATCATATAAGGGAGGGTATTAAACGAGATTTACTATCTGCAGATATCCCCATAGGCAAAATCTTAAAAATTCACAATTTAGAGACTAGAAGAGAAATAGTAAATATCGATGTTAAAGAAATAACTGAAGAAGTTCAAGTTCTTCTTAAAACCAATAAAAAAATACTGCCTCAGAGAACCTACAATATAATCCATAAAAACAAAGTCTTAATGGAGATAACTGAGGTGTTTAATGTAAGAGATTATATATAATATTAATATAAGTACTCATTCCTAAAACGACTATAATCTCCTTTTGCAACATACCTTTTTTAAGGTCGGAGTAAATATACTTAATTATAAAACATCTACATGGAGGGGGGTCAGATGTTAAGGGAAGCAATGTTCTATGAAGACATGGGGGACACCAAAGTCAAATGCAATATTTGCCCAAGGCACTGCGTAATTCCAGAGAATAAGAGGGGATTCTGCAAGGGAAGGGAAAACATAAAAGGTAAACTATATGCCATAAACTATGGTAAGGTGAGCTCTGCTGCAATTGATCCTATTGAGAAAAAACCATTGTTCCATTTCCACCCTGGTTCAAGTGTATTTTCAATTGCCACAGGAGGTTGCAACTTTAGATGCAAACACTGTCAAAATTGGCAAATAAGTCAGTATGCTCCTGATGAAATTCTTTACACCGAGCTCTATCCCAACGATATTGTACAAATGGTTTCAAAGTATGAATGTGATGGAATAGCTTATACCTATACTGAACCAACAATTTTTTATGAGCTAATGTACGATACCATCGAATCTTCAAAAAGGGATGGTCTTTTTAACGTAATGGTAACCAATGGATACATAGAAAAAGAACCATTGAAAAATCTTAAAATAGATGCTATGAACATCGACATTAAAGGAAACGAAAACTTTTACAAAGAGGTATGCTTTGCCAAACTTCAACCTGTTTTGGAGACCTGTGTTTTAGCGAAGAAATTGGGAATACATATTGAAATTACCAATTTAATAATTCCTACATACAACGACAGTATCGAAGATATAATGAATATAATAGATTTTGTAAAGAATAAACTTGGAAAAGAAACCCCACTACATTTTACTGGGTTTCATCCCGATTATAAACTACTGGATATTCCATCAACAAGTGTTGAAATACTTAGAAAAGCTAGGGAGTTGGCATTGGAAGAAGGTTTGAAGTACGTATATGTAGGAAATGTTCCGGAATATGGTGGAGAAAATACCTACTGTCCAAACTGTGGAAATCTACTGGTTGAAAGATACGGGTTTTCGGTATCCTCCAACAATCTTGACACTTCGTCAGGAGCTCCAAAATGTCCAAACTGTGGGGAAAAAATAGACATAATAATTTAATAAGTATTATTTTATGTAACTGAAACGGATAAGCTATTTATCCAGGTGGTTACTATTTTAATTTAAATACTGTAATAATTCTAAAGGTGATTTTTTGAGATACCTCCAACTTTGTACTATAGATTATGCAAAGAAAATTGTCAGGGAATCTATTAAGGAATTGGAAGATTTTGAAGAAGTTAACTTGTTTGAGGGAATAAATAGGATTCTCGGAGAGGACGTATTCTCAAATGTGGACGTACCTCCTTTTGACCGGTCAAAAATGGATGGTTATGCAGTTAAGGCTGAGGACACTTACGAAGCTGAAGAAGATAATCCCATAACTTTAGAAGTAGTTGATAGTGTAAAAGCAGGGGGATTTTCTGATATAGAAATTAAAAATGGAGAATGTATTGAAATAGCCACTGGAGCTCCTATCCCCAAGGGTGCAAATGCTGTTGTTATGGTAGAATATACCGAAAGGATTGGAAACAGGGTGAAAATTTATAGTGCAGTTTCCCCACATGAAAATATCCAATACTGTGGAAACGACATGATGGCTGGAGAGCTTATTCTAAGGGAAGGTATGAAACTTTCACCAAGGGATATAGGAGCACTTGCAGCAGTTGGAAAGGGAAAAATTAAGGTAAAGAAAAATCTAAGTATTGGACTTATATCAACCGGAAACGAGCTTATAAATCCTGATGAGGAATTGAAACCATATAAAATTTATGATGTAAATACCTACACACTGGCGTCTTCAATTAAGGAAAAAGGATGGGATTTTAAGTTTTACGGTATTGTCGGAGACAATAAGGAAGATTTAAAAAACTCCATAAAAAATGCATTAAATGAGGATGTTGTTATTTTAAGTGGGGGTACTTCTGCAGGTGTTGGGGATTTAACAAGTACTGTAATTCAAGAGCTCGGTGGAGAAATTTTAGTACATGGGATGAAAATAAAACCTGGAAAACCTACAATTATTGGAAAAGTAGGTAAAAAACTTATAGTTGGACTTCCAGGATACCCAACATCGTGTTTAACCATATTTGATGTTCTTTTTGAAGATGTTGATGGTAATAAAAAAACAATTAGTGCAAATTTCCCAATTAGATACCTCTCTGCAAAAGGTAGGGAAGAGTATCTTCCAGTTTCAGTTGTTAAAGGGCAGGATGGATATAGTGCATACCCAATAACGAAGGGAAGTGGTGCAATAACTTCATTAACCTATGCAGATGGATACATTGTTGTTGATGAAAATAAAGAGATTTTAGAAAATGAAGTTGTAGAAGTTCACCTATTTGGAGATATTAAAATTGGTTTAAGTATTATTGGTAGCCATTGTGTAGGGGTTGATGTGATACTACATAGGGGTGGTCTCTATGCAAAAACCATAAATGTTGGTTCCCTTGGTGGATTAATGGCAATTAAAAGAGGGGAAGCAGACATTTCAGGAATTCACCTACTTGGTGAAGACGGGGAATATAACATTCCATTCATAAAAAAGTACAAACTTAAGAACGCGGTACTTATAAGAGGCTATATCAGAAAACAGGGTTTTATGTTTAAAAAGGATTTGAATATCAATAGTATGGATGATATCATTAAAAATATTGATAAATATAAATTTATAAACAGAAATAAAGGAGCAGGAACAAGAATATTATTTGATAAATTTTTAAAGGAAAATGGTATTGATAAAAAAGATATAAAAGGTTACGAAATTGAGGCAAAAACACACTCTGCGGTAGGAGCTGCTGTAACTATGGGGAAAGCAGATATTGGTATTGGTATTGAAACTATTGCCAAAAAATATGGGTTGGAATTTATACCTATTGGGGATGAAAATTACGATTTCCTTATCAAGTCAGAAAAGCTGGAAGATGAAGAAGTTAAGAAATTCATCGAAACTCTTAAAAAAGTTGAATTACCGTTTAAAAAGCCTGAAAATTGTGGGGAGATTATATTTGAATGCTAATGTGTGCAGTTTTAACATAAAAGATACAATTATATTTTTTCGGCAAACAATCAAATTAGAATCTATAAAACTCTATAAGGGGCATTAAAATGCATCATTTTAAAGATTACTTATCTCATGTTGATTTTGAAAGTCTATTAAATATCGAAAAAGATAGACGTGGTGTTGAAAAAGATAGATTAGTGTTTATAGGAATAGCAAACGTTGCGTATTATCGTTGGTGTGCTATGAAATTAGTATTAAAGAGCAGAGTGCGTGAATTAGGGAATTTTAAAGCATATGTAGAAAATAGGATATATTATTCATATATCTTGGGATTAATTGACGACATACCTAAAAATGAGGAAAAATTATTGGATATCGGCGATGAAATTAGATTTAGGGACATAGATAAATTATTTAAAGAAAAAACTGAACAGTTTGTAAATATTGAGGACTTAATCACCTCTAATGAAGAAAAAACCAATAACTCCATAGAAAATTATATGTTATATGAAGCTATGGAATTATCAAAAGAATATCCCAATATACTTGGAGAGTATCTTCATGAAAAAATTGCCAAAAAATATCTTACCTTTAGATGGAATTTTAAATGGAAAGATTATGCTCTTATCGGTATGCCTGATGGGATTACTAATGATTTTATTTATGAGTTTAAAACTACTCGAAATGAGTATCTTAAAAGACATATTAGACCAGTAGCATTTATTCAAGCGGATCTTTATGGTTACTTCTTCAAAAGAAATAATAAAAAAGTCCAAATATTCGTACTGAACCAAAATGAAACTGAAACTTATAAAAATAATGTAGATAAAAACGATGCTCTAAACATTCTTAAAAAATTTAAAAGTATTGATAATGGAGATACTCCGCCACATCCTAAATCATGGAAATGCAAATCTTGTGAATTTAAATGTGTATTAAATCAAAATAATACAAGATACTTTGATATATGTGATAGTGTAAAGTATAAGAGTTTATTAGAGTATGTGGAAGTTCATAAAAATGATAATAATAATGTTACCAATAACGACTATAAACCTAAAATAGAAGATTTTTTCAAATAGAAAATGTATTTCAAAAAATTATTCTAACTTCAAAATATCTCCCAAATCCATACCCCTCATAACTTTATCTTTTATTAAATTCTCTTTCTGTTTTATTTTTTTAACATTTTCAATTACCTCATTTATTTTATCTCGTCCAATAACTACCACTCCATTACAATCTCCAACAATAATATCTCCAGGATTTACTACCTCACCACCGCAGACGATTGGGATATTAACCTCACCATTGTTTAGTGGTTTTCCAGCATTTGGAACTGTGTATTTAGAAAATACGGGAAATTTTAGGGATTTAATGTCTTCCACATCCCTTACGCTTCCATCGATTACTATCGCTATAACCCCTTTTAATTTTGCGTTTGTAGATGCTAACCCACCCCAAACTGCTGTTTTTGCCCCTTCTGTATCAACTACAATTATCTTATTTCTTGCATATTTTATTGTATTTACAACGGTTCCCCAGTCATCTCCTGAGGTTTTTACAGTAATGGCCTCTCCAAAAACAATCTTTTGGTCAGGGATAATGGGCTTAATATTTTTTAAAATCCTTGCTCCAGCATCACACAAGTTTGGAACAGATACTTCTTTTAAAATTCTCATAGTATCACTTTTATGCAAATTTAAAAACAATTGGTGTTAAAAATATATAATAGGAAGTATAAAAGTTTAAATGAAGAGTGGAAATTTATGCATGTGTTATCCATGATCGGCATAGAATATTTATTAAAGGGGGGAGAAATTATGTTATCTCTTGAAGATGGGACTTTTGCAGTTAAATTTGCAAGAAGTGTAATTAAACATTATTTGAAGGGAGAAAATATCATAGTTAAAGATTACCCTGATAAATTTGATGAAAATAGGGGTGTCTTCGTATCACTTCATACATACCCTGGGCACGATCTTAGGGGGTGTATAGGTGTACCCGAACCTATAATGCCTCT
The DNA here is from genome assembly GCF_946463545.1 of Methanothermococcus thermolithotrophicus DSM 2095. Lineage (NCBI taxonomy): Archaea > Methanobacteriati > Methanobacteriota > Methanococci > Methanococcales > Methanococcaceae > Methanothermococcus > Methanothermococcus thermolithotrophicus. Next base: position 1,088,164 of record NZ_OX296583.1, read on the forward strand.
AATAGAGGCATTAAAAGAGGCTGCAATAAGTGCTGCCATTAATGACCCTAGATTTCCTCCAGTGGATATTTATGAATTGGAAAATATAATTATTGAAATAAGTATTTTAACAGCACCTAAGTTAGTGCAAGTTAGCGATCCATTGGAGTATCTTGAAAAAATAGAAATCGGAAAGGATGGTTTAATTATTGAGTTTGGCTCATACCGTGGATTGTTATTACCTCAGGTACCTGTAAAATATGGGTGGGATGTACCCCAATACCTATCAAACCTATGTATGAAGGCAGGAATATCTCCAACAGCATGGATTGAAGAGGATGTAAAAATTTATTCATTCGAAGCCCAGATTTTCGAAGAGTTAGAGCCTAATGGACACGTAGTCGAAAAAGATATTTATACGGTTGCTAATAGGGGTTAATAAACTTAATATAAATAATTCATTTTTACAGTTTTCAATATGTCAAAAGTGAGCTCCCAACGTGTTTGTTGTCAGGTGACAAACCCGTGGTTTATAGCAGTGTGCAATTTTAAGTCACTAACCAATACATTAAAATTAAATAGTTGTAGTAAATAAGCCCAATTTAATTTAACAAGGTATATTTTATGTTTAAATAAAATTTAATTGTATTCATTAGTTGAGTAAGTAATGCACACCACTATAATAGGACCTCATTAAATTTATTCATTTTTTACAATTTATAGTGCTCGACATAACAAACTTAAATATATCCTTCAAAATATGCCTACTCAACTTCGTTGAGTAGGTATCGGATTTTGGAATCACCAACGAAGTTGGTGAGCTATGAAAACCGTTAGGTTTTCGTTCAATCAAAATCTCTCGACGAAACCGAAGGTTTCGTGAGTTCGACAAAAACCAAAGGTTTTTGTGAATCGACAAATCACTTTGTGATTTGTCTCGATCAGCAAATCTTCGATTTGCTTCGATTTTCTAAAAGGTTTTGTCTTTAACTATAATTGGTGATATTGTGGTTGATATATTGCCTATTGACGATTTTGCAAATGTTAATAATATTTATACAAAAATTAAAGAAAAAATTGAAAATTATGATGGAGTTATAAGGGTTATCACACACCACGATACAGATGGATTGACATCTGGAGCCATTGTTGTAGATACATTATATCGGCAAAACAAAAATTTTCATTTAAGTGTTGTGGAAAATCTCTCAAATGAGGTTATTGAGAAACTAAGTGAAGAAGATGAGTATGGTTTATACATATTCTGTGATATGGGAAGTGGGCAAATAGATGAGCTCCTGAGCAAAAATTTTAATGCCATTATTTTGGATCACCACCCTCCTCTAAGAAAAGAGTATGAAATTAAAAATATATTACAGCTCAACCCTCATCTGTTTGGTGTAAATGGTGCAAAAGAGCTCTCTGCAAGTGGAGTATGTTATTTAGTAGCGAGGGAATTTGGGTACTATGATCTCAGTGTTTTGGCTATTACTGGAGCAATTGGGGATATGCAACATAAACCATTTACCGGATTGAATAAATTCATATTAAACGAAGGTAGAAGATATAGACATATTAAAAGCATTTTAAAAGATATAGTTTTTAACTGCTATGATTTGCCGATTTGGAAATCTATTCTTTATTCCACCCAGCCATATATAGGGGAACTAAATGGTAGGGATAAAATTTTAGAATTCTTGAATAAAATCGACATAGATCCTGAAAAAATAGAACTTTCAGGTGACGAGGAGCAGAGACTTATATCTGCCCTTATGAAATACGTCAATAAAGAAGATATCGTCGTTGATAGGTATATTATAGATCATAAAATTAACGACGCCTTTTATCTATCTGAGATTCTAAATGCCTGTGGTAGAACGGGAATGACTTCAATAGGAATTGGTGTAGCACTTGAAGATGAAGAATGCATAAAAACTGCTAAGGAGATATACGAGAAATACAAGGGGGAGTTAATTGAAGAACTAAAAGAGGTTGAAATAAAATCCTTAAATAATATAGAATACTTTTTCGGAAAAAAGGGTACTACAGGACTTATAGCTTCATTAATGGTAAAAGATAAACCTGTCTTAGGTATTTATGAAGAAGGAGAATTCTATAAAATATCTTCAAGAGGTAACAACTATTTGGTAAATAATGGATTGAACTTATCAGAAGCTATGGGAATTGCAAAAGAATTTGGAGGAAATGGTGGAGGACATAATGTAGCTTCTGGAGCTTCGATTCCAAAGGAACATTTAAACGAATTTTTGAAAAAAGTTGATGAATTAGTTGGGACTCAGATGAAAAATAACGATTAATAGGGATATTAATTTAATGATAGGTTCAAGGTGATAACTTGAGAATCTTTGATATTAAAAGAGAAACTAAAGAAACTAAAATTGAATTAAAAATAAACATCGATGGAAAGGGGGAGTATGATATAAATACTGGAATTCCATTTTTTGACCATATTTTATCATCCTTTGCAAAACATGGTGCATTTGACCTATCTTTAAATGCAAATGGGGACTTAGAAGTTGATGATCATCACACAATTGAAGATGTTGGAATTTGTCTTGGAATGGCATTAGATAAGCTGGAAAAAAAGAATATAAAAAGGTTTGGCTGGGCAATTGTTCCAATGGATGAGGCTAGAGCCATGGTTTCAATAGATTTGGGTGGAAGGCCTTATGTTGTGGGAGATTATACTCCAAATAGGGATAAAGTTGGAGATTTTTCAACTGAGAACGTTGTTCATTTTTTTGAGTCCTTGGCAAACCATGGAAGAATGAATATACACTTTGAAGTAGTTGGAAAAAATGAACACCACAAAATAGAAGCTCTGTTTAAGGCATTTGGAATAGCCCTTGATATCGCAACTCAAAAAGATGATAGAAAGGGGGTTGTAAGTACTAAAGGAATTTTATAGTTTAAGTCAGTATTATTTAACATTTCAAAGTTTTATTTAATTTATAAATTAATGCACTTATTGATACAGTAGGGGAGGTAAAAAATGTTGGAATACTTTGCTGAAATTTTAAGTATTTTGATAAGTATGGTGATATTAAAAAATATTGAGAATTATTTTAAAAGTAGAAATTTTGAAGATAATAGTGTATTAAAATGGATTTTTGAGTTTGTATATTGGGGCATTTGCTTCGTAGTTATGATTCTAATACTTGCCATTACTTGGGTAATATTTGGATTTGAAACACTTGGCAATATAGAGTCTGCAATTTTTCTATCTTCAATAAATGGATTCTCAAGTAGGGTTTTTGGATATACTGAATTTTGGATATTGGTCTTACTAACCATATATTTTGGAATAATGTATGCTGGTATTATAGGTGTTATTTTATCAGTTGCAGTATTTGTCTTTACTAACTATTGTGGCGAATTGTTAGATATTACAGACAATATGAAGAAATTTAAATTTTTAATTCTAAAATTAAAAGCAAATATTGTTAAGTCAAAATAATTTTGTTAAAAATGCATCTAAATTAAAATAAAATTAACTAAAAGAATTAATATTACACATTTAAAAAAGGTTGCATCCCAACCCTTTTTAAAGTGTTGGATCCAAATCTGAAACATTTGGAAGAGGCTAGATCCAAAAAGGAGTATTTTGTTTACTCAAAGCTTTATATTTTATCAAATATATACTTAAATACCGCTTTCTGAGCATGCAATCTATTCTCTGCTTCATCGTAAACTACAGAATGTTTTCCATCTATAACTTCGTCTGTAATTTCCATACCCCTGTTTGCAGGTAAACAGTGCATTACTATTGCATCCTCTTTAGCATATCCAAGGAGCTCTTTATTTATTTGGTACGGTGGGAATATCTTTAACACTTCATCCAAATTTTTGTTTTTATCACTCATGCTTATCCAAACATCAGTATATAATATGTCTGCATCTTTAGCCCCTTCGATTGGATCGTTAGTTAATGTTATACTTCCTTCCCCATATTCATTGATTGCTTCAAGAGCTCTTTTTACATACATTGCGTTTGGCTCGTATCCTGCAGGGGTTGCAACACATACATCCATCCCAAGTATTGCACCTGCAATCATTAATGAATTGCATACATTGTTTCCGTCCCCTAAATAAGTTAATTTAAGTCCTTTAAGCTCATTCTTATATTCTTTTATTGTTAGCATATCTGCGAGAATTTGACAAGGATGTGCAAGGCTACTTAATGCATTTATAACTGGAACATCCCCGTATTTTGCCAAATCTTCAAGTGTTTTATGGTTCTTAACTCTGGCAACAATGGCATCAACGTATCTACTTAATACCTTTGCAGTATCCTTTATACTTTCTTTTTTCCCAAGATGTATCTCCCCTTCATTCATTATTATTGAATGTCCCCCAAGTTCGTTGACTGCAAAGTCAAAGCTTATTCTAGTTCTGGTTGAAGGGCTTTCGAATATTAGGGCTATACTTTTGTCTTTTAATAGCTTCTCATGGCTGTATCTATTTTTTTTAAAGTATTCCGCATCCTTAATAATGCCTTCAAGTTCTTCCCTGCTTAAGTTACATAAAGTTAGTAAGTGCATCCTATCACCGTATTTATTCCAACATCTGGTCCAAAATTATAAACATTATTTTTAACCATTATTATCTTATTAGAAAAGTATTAATTTAATATATCTACTATTTAAAATATAACATTAATACCATATATCACAACATCTGTAGCGAGTGAAATTATGCATTATTTTTCCGAGAATCCGGAGTCAAAACACAATGAAATGATTATTGAAGGGATTATACGAGATAAGAGATTATCATTTAAAACAGATACTGGAGTTTTTTCTCCTAATAAAATAGATAAAGGTACAAAAATATTAACTGAATCAATAGAAGTAAGTAAAGATGACGATATTCTTGATGTGGGCTGTGGATATGGCGTTATCGGAATTTCTTTGGCAGATGAAGTTAATTCTGTTACAATGACCGATTTAAATAAAAGATCTGTAAAACTAACAAAGTACAATATAAAATTAAATAATTTAGAAAGTTTAAACATAGAAGTATTCCAAGGGGATCTCTACGATAAAGTTAAGGGTAAAAAATACGATGTTATAATATCCAATCCACCTATAAAGGCAGGAAAAAAAGTAATACATAAAATAATAAGTGAAGGTAAAGAGTTGTTAAAGGAAAATGGCACTATTTGGTTAGTTATTCAGACAAAACACGGTGCAAAATCTCTTGCAAAATTTATGGAAGAAGTTTTTGGAAATGTGGAAACGGTTACGATTAAGGGCGGATATAGGGTTTTAAAATCCAAGAAAAATGTATAAGGAGATATTATGATTGAATACATTTTTGGTTTAGTTGGGCTTCTCATAGCATCCATTCACGACTTCAAAAGTAGGGAAATTGAAGATTATATTTGGATTTCCATGGTAGTTTTTGGGTTTTTGTACAGTATATACATGTCATTCAGTACTGGAAATTATTCCTTTTTGATAAATTCAATTTCTGGATTTGTAGTATGTTTTATACTGGGCTATTTAATGTTTTTATTTGGCATAGGTGGGGGAGATGGTAAAATATTAATGGGATTGGGAGCTCTTGTTCCAAAGTACCAAATGCCAACATATACTATTTTGGGTAGTCTTTTAAGTGTCAACTATGTTCCATCGTTTCCAATAATAGTATTTATAAACGGAATGTTTTTTATGATTTTTCTGCCGATAGTGATTTTATTAAGGAATTTGATGAAAGGAATAAGGCCTAAAAACTTAAGGAAATTTCTTTTAATGTGTTTTGGAGAAAAAATGAGAGTAAAGGATGCAAAAGAAAAAAATAGGTTAATATTAGGTCATGAAAACAACTTTAAATTATTACCATCCGCAGATGACGATGATTTTTCAAACTATAATGACGATGAAGAAATATGGGTAACTCCTATGATACCGTTAATAATCCCAATAACTATCTCATACATAGTAACTCCTATAATAGGGGATAAAATAATTCATTTAATAGTCCCTATTTAATTAAAAGTTAATCTCTATCCCATAAATCTTTTCAATATTTTCTTTGTGGATTTTGAAACACTTTTCTTCGTCAATTAATCCAGAATTTATTAGGTTTCTCGTTCTTCTTGGGACAGTTTTTATTCCAAGAACTACTCCTGGCCTTTTAAGGTCATCGATATAGTCGGTTTCCATTACAAACCTGGAAGATTTTTTTGCAGCTTCATCACAAGGTTTTGAAGCTATTATTGAAGGAAATATTCCGTATTTTTCTCCTTCTAAAACCATGTCTCCACAGTGGTGTTTTACAACTTTTTCAGGATCCAAAGAAACAGACTTTGCCATATTATTAAACTCTCTAAATTGTTCTTCTGATGCAGTTTCTGCATGAATTTGAATAGCACAATCTAAATCTTTTGCCAGTTCCATTGAGTATAATAGTATTTCATTGGAAGCTCTCCATATGTTCTCATCTACAGGATAGTGAGGTCTTCCAACTTCTCCAATTCCAACTAAAAATTCATTTTCTTCAACAAGTTTTTTTGCATAGTTAAGGCCTTCTATGATTTTATCTTTGGCTTTTTCTAGGGGAATGCCGTTTTTAACCATAAAGGTTAATTCAGCAGGATGAACTCCAACTAAACCAAATGCTTTTACACCATCTATGCTGTTTATTGTATTTAAATCATTTATTAAGTCATCCATAGGTTTTGTTAATTCAGCATCTCCAAATGCAGGTTTGTTTAATACAATCATTACCTTTCCACCTGCATTTTTAAAAATTTTAGCTACTTTCTCAGCCCCATGCCCATTTACTCCATCTACATGAATGTGATTATCAGTTACCGGCAGATTTTTCAAAATATCCATTTTATCACTTAGTTTCTTTTAATTTTATTATCTATTATCTCTTACTCATTTTAGAGCTCCAAATATAGAGGGGGTTTCCTTTATAGTTAATCAGCTTTAAGCATTCAATAGGCTGTTCACCATGAAGAGGTTTTATAATTAGGTCACAGCTCACCTTCTTAGCTATGTCATAAATAAACGGCTGTAAATCCCTTGGAGGTCTGATAGAGTATATTAAATCAGATCCTCTGTAAATGTCCATATTTGGGTTAAATATATCATCAACAACACCATTTAGTAATTGATTTCTTGCTTCTTCTATAGCTTTTTCATTTGCATCTACAACAGTTATGTTTGCCCCATTTTCTTTTAATTTTTTAGCTACTTCGAAGTAGAACCCAACACCTATTTCAATTATTTTTGGTTTTCCCACTGGATTCGAAAATCTCTGATTTTCGTAACCTACCGGATTCGGAAGCCTTTGGCTTCCGTAACCTACTGGATTCGAAAACCGAAGGTTTTCGTAATTTCCGTCTTTTAGTCCGTAATTCTGATAAATATAATCAAAAACATATTCCATGAAATCCCTCAAGCGTATTTTGTTAGATTCGTATGATGATATTGGTATTATGGTCGTTCTAGGACTTTATAAAATTTTATATTTATAAATAATAAATAAAACTTTGAAAAATATGGGTGTAAATTAGTTGTTTGCGAAATTTATTGGAATTTGTTCATATATTACAAATTTTTAAAATGGTTGTTATTATTGCTTTAAATTTTAAAATAAAGGAAATGGATCCTAAAATATATGACAAAACCCAGTTTGCCGATTAATTTTATTGGAGTTAATATTCAATATCTAACGCAAACAACTATGATTGTAAACGACTTATAATAAATGATATAAACCATACGGATATAGTTTTTGTTATAATTTGTAACTTAATGAGGGGGTTTGAATGGTTGTATTGATAGTTATAGCTCCAAAAGATTTTAGAGACGATGAACTTTTTGATCCATTGCAGGTGTTTTATAATAAAAATATTGCTGCACAGATGGTTTCAACTACCGTAGGGGAACACACGGGAATGTTGGGGGGAAGAGCAACAACAAAAAGGACTATTAACGATGTAAATGTTGATGATTTTGATGCTATAATGATTGTAGGGGGCATAGGATCTAAAAAATACCTCTGGAACAATGAAGATTTGATAGATCTTGTAAAAAAATTCTATGAAAAAGGAAAAATAGTTTCTGCAATATGTCTTTCTCCAGTGGTTTTAGCTAAGGCAGGTATTTTAAAAGGTAAAAAAGCTACAGTATATCCTGTAAAAGAAGCAATAGACATACTAAAAGAAAATGGTGCCGAGTACGTCGATGAAGGCGTAGTTACAGATGGAAACATCATAACTGCTAAAGGTCCAGAATTTACAATAGTATTTGGAAATAAAATAGCTGAAATGCTTGAGAAATAACTTTTTTAATTTAACTTTTTTAATAAATTAATTTATTAATTTTTTTAATTTAATTTAATATTTATTAAAAATTGTTAACATTAAGGTAATATTAGGTAATAGCATGAATGCGAACACTAACTCCAGAGATAACATAACCAAAACAAAATCTGTTCAGAATCCAGGGGAATCTAAAATAAAGTATCAAAAAATAGGCGACATATTGATTGTTAAAAGAAGTTTAACAGACGATGAAATAAAAGAACTTGTTAAAAGAACCAACTGCAGGACTATAGTCAAATATAGTACACATATAACCGGAGATTTTAGAACTCCCCGTGTAAGGGTGATCTATAGCAGTAATATGGGCAGTAACGATAATAACGAAACTGAAACAATTCACAAAGAACATGGTTGTAGATTTAAAATAGATGTTTCAAAGGTAATGTGGAGCATGGGGAATATAGAAGAAAGGAAAAGAATGGCCCATATATCAAATCCAGATGAAACAGTTGTGGACATGTTTGCAGGAATAGGTTATTTCAGCATACCTATGGCAAAATACTCAAAACCTAAAAAAATCTATTCTATTGAGATAAATCCTAACTCATACCACTATCTCTGTGAAAATATAAAACTAAACAAACTGGACAATATGGTTGCAATATTGAGTGATAATAGAAAGGTTATGATGGAGAACATGGCAGATAGAATTATAATGGGATATGTTTTAAAAACCCATAAGTTTTTAGATAAAGCCTTTGAATTCCTAAAAGATAAAGGAGTTATACATTACCATGACACGGTGGCAGAAAAAATTATGAATATCAGACCTATAGAACAGCTCAGATATCACGGAGAAAAAAACGGCTATAAATTAACTGACTACAAAATAAACAAAATAAAGAAATACTCCCCAGGAGTTTGGCACGTTGTTGTTGATGCTGAATTTGAAAAAAATGAATAGAATAAGAATAAATAATATTAAGTAATGATTTAAACAATATAAGTTATAAAAACTCAAAACCATCTTCTTTTCTAATGAACCTTTTTCCTACATTAACTGTAAAGTTTATTTCCCTTCCAAGTGCATTATCCACCAAAAGGCTTCCAAGTGAAGGGTCTGTACTGATTCCACAAACTGAAGTTGTGATTCTTGGATTTATTTCTAAAATGTTTATTTCTTCACCAACTAACACATCCACTCCTACATAGCCGTTTAAACCATCGATTTTTCTCAGCGCCTTTTCGGATTCCTTTATTATTTCTTCCTTTAATGGATGGTTTATGTTTACTTCTCCACCACAGTATATATCGTTGATATACTGCCTGTTTAAGCATATAGGATATATTTTGTCATTCTGTCCAACAATAAAACTAACAGAATACGGAGCTCCTTCTACAAATTCTTGGATTACATATTCTTCATCAAGTACCTGATGAGCACCGCCGCACCCGCTTGTCTCTTTTATAACATATTTTTTTAATGGATATGTTTTAGGAGTTTTTACGGCTTCTTTTATGGCTTCGTAGGTTAAATATTTATTTCCTGCGATTTTAACCCCCTTACTTGAAGAACCGATATTGATAACCTTATGTTTTTCGATTAACTTAGTTAGCTCATATAGGATGTTTTCGCATTCTGGTGCAATAATCAACGCCATATCCACTTCATCCAGAATATTTTCAATTTTAGATATATAATCGTCATTTTTATTTAAAGATATAACATTGAAATTTGATGAATTATTTTGTGAGTTGTAATATTTTTCATCGATTAGTGAAGTTACCTGGTGCCCACTACTTAAAAAATGGTTTAAAATAGTATCATACATCAACCTACCTTCTTCAAGTATGTCTTTATCAACGATTTCTCCGCTACCTACTGCATACTCAAAAAATAGTATTTTAGGATAATGGGGATTTTCAGATTCTCTATTCATACCTGCACCTTTCTGCACATTTTTAAATTTTTACAATCTTCATTATTTCCTCAGAACCTTCGGTAGGTTCAATTAATCCATTGTAAACATCTGATACAATATCTTCTATCAGTTTTATTTTTGTGTTTTTGTTTTTTTTGTAGGACTGTATCATCAATGGACAGTCTAAGTAAATCTGCTGAGCTCGGGAATTAGAAAACTCCAAGATACTTTCTAATTTTTTAATTAATGAATTTCTCTTTAAAGGAAATAGTTTAAGGAAATTTACAATATGAATTCCATCCTTAAAGACGTAGTCTTCATCCATATGGTTGTTTATTATGCATTTGATTCCCATATCTTTAGCTTCACTTATAACATATTTTTCCAAGCTATTGCAGACCTTATAGCATGGATAATTTTCTATAGCACTTAAAATATCATCCTTACCTAATTTAAAAGGTTCTATAAACTTATGTGGGATATTTAATATCTTTAGGACATCTTCAATTGCTTTTTTGTTTTTTGGTGGTAAAATAACAGTTCCAAGGTCATAAGTTATACCGAAAGGCTGGAAAAATTCCTTTAAATATGCTAAAACTGGTAAATCGTATTTACACTGGACTAAAACAAGAACTTTTTCATCGTTAATTTTTAAATTTTTTTCTTCTAAGAACTTAATTGCATGTTTGGTTTTTTCATCCAGTATTACTTTATCCACGTAACTTTCGACCCTTATTATCAGGTCTTTATTAAATAAATCCCTAAGAGATTTGCTCAACTTTCCTATTGCCCATCCTCCAGGACCTATTAACGTGGATTTATCAGACCTGGTTAATGTATATATTATTAAAAAAGTTTTTTCATTGCCAATCTTCTCTGCGTCATCCTGCGGGCCAAGTGATTTTATTTCCAAATCTACTATTTCAAATTCGGTTTCTTTTAAATTTAGTTCCTTTCTTATGCTTTTTACTTTTTTGTAGATTTCATCCATTAAATGTTCTTTATCCATCATCATAGTAATCACTTCAATAAAATAAAAATAAGTATGTAAAATATGATGCTACCCTATGTAGGTATTTATTCTATAGGGCGGAATAATAAAAATAGTTAGTTATTTATTTGTAATGTTTTGTTTTTCAATTTGGCAATTATGGTTTCTCCTGCATAGACTTTATCGTCCTTTTTTACAAGTACTTCATATTTGTCTTTTGGCAATATTACCGCAGCCTGAGAACCTAACTTTATAATACCTATCCTCTGTCCGATAGTTACATAATCCCCTTCATTAACATTACTAACCGTTCTCCTTGCCACCATTCCGGCAATTTGAACTACCCCAACGTAGTCTGTGCCATTTTTTATAATAATCACATTTCTTTCATTTTTCCCTTCTACGCCGCTACCAAATGCAGGATAGTATCCCCCATCAAAGTGCTTAACATATACAACCTCTCCACCAATCGGAGCTCTATTGACATGGACGTCAAAAGGAGACATGAATATTCCAATCACGTAGGAACCATTTCTGTAGTAATTCTCAATATCTTTTAAAACATACTTGTTGCCATCCTTGTAGACTTCTGGAAATCCGTCGTATTCCTTTATGTATAAAACCGTTCCATCTGCAGGGGATATACAGATGCCTCGTTCATTTAGTGGCGGCGTTCTTTCTGGGTCTCTATAAAAATAAACTGTAAATAACAGTATAGAACATATACCTACTGCCAGGAATTTTTGGTATGATTTCAAATTCATTTTTAACACTCTCAAACTTTGTAACACATATATACATAAAACTAAGAATAAATGAAAATAGTATATATTATTTACCATGGGTAATGCAATATGTTTTATTATCATTATGGTTATAATATATTATTAACATAGGACAGTTATAAAAAACGAGAGATTAAAATCGAAGGTTTTCGGAGCTCACCTTCATTACATTCAGGTGATATAATGAAAATAGCCATTACGGGAAAAGGGGGAGTCGGTAAAACATTTTTATCTGCAACCTTAGCTAGATTATTTGAAAAAAATAATTACAAAGTTATAGCAGTTGATGCCGATCCAGATATGAACTTAGGATGTGCCCTTGGAATAGATGAAGAAATAACTCCCCTCTCTAAAATGGACGATTTGATAGAAGAGAGAACAGGAGCAAGAGTTGGAGAATACGGTAGTGTTTTCAAAATTAACCCAAAGGTAGATGATATTTTAGACAAGTACTCATATACAAAAGGTAATATCAGTTTGTTGGTAATGGGAACAGTTGAAAAAGGGGGAGGAGGTTGTGTCTGCCCTGCTACAGTTTTGTTGAGGAGACTTTTAAAGCATTTGGTAACTAAAAGGGATGAAGTTGTTATACTGGATATGGAGGCTGGTATAGAACATCTTGGTAGAAAGGTAACTGAAAATGTAGATTTGATGATTGTAGTTGTTGAACCCTCTAAAAAATCCATCCTAACTGCAGAAAGGATAAAAAAACTAGCAAATGATATTGGTGTTACAAACCTGAAGGTAGTTGTTAATAAAGTTAAAAACAAAGAAGAAAAAGAAATCTTCAAAGAAATATTTGAAAAGGAAGTGGGAATCCCAATACTTGGTTTTGTTTCCTATAACGATGAGGTTTCAAAATGTGATTTGGTTGGAAAACCTATAGACTTAAGTTCAAAACCTGGAAGAGAAATAGAAGATATATTTAAACACATAATAGAAACTAAAAATAAATAAAATATATAAAATAAATCTGTAACTTAGAGTTATCAAAAGATAGTGAATTATGATTTAAAGTATGGTTCTCGCTTATTAATGCATTTAGCAAAATACTTTTTAATATCCTCTCCATTTCTCAATGGGGTTAAAACATCAACTAAATTATTGTCCCTAAGTAAACAAGGTTTTAAAAATCCATCGTAAGTTAGTCTAATTCTGGTACAGTGGCTACAAAATTCTGTATTATCCACCGGCCTTACAAATTCAATTTCCAAATTATCGACAATATATTTTTTTCTGTTTTGCATGAATTTTCTTGTTATTATTTTATCAGCTTTATCGCTTATCATTTTTTCTATTGGCTGGATGTCAACATAATACTGTTTTAACTCCTCATCTGTGGGTATAAATTCTATAATCTGTAAAATAGCCCCAATATCCCTGCAATAGTTCATTATTTCGTCCAAATGATTAATATTAATACTCATTGCCAAATAATTTACTTTTAATGGTGTTAGTCCAACTTCAATGGCTTTTTCTATTCCTTTTTTTGTTCTCTCGATATTCGTTTCATAGGTTTTGGTTTTGTAATCATTTACTTCGTGGAGACTTCCGCAGGTGATTTTTGTATACAACTCTGGGTCTAAGGTATCTAAACTAACATTAACCCTATTTAATCCAGCGTTTTTTAATCCCTCAGCATATTTTTCCAATAGCATCCCATTTGTAGTTAATGAAATATCTTTTATTCTTTCATCCTTAATGTTTTCAACTATTTGCACTATATCCTTCCTTAAAAGTGGCTCCCCTCCGGAAATCTTTATTTTCCTTACGCCAAAATCCAAAGAAGTCCTTGTAATTTCCCCAATTTCTTCAGGAGTCATTAATATTTTATTGCCATTTGAATTATGCCCCTCCCTATGGCAATAAAAACATTTCAAGTTGCATTCAGGGGTTACCGAAATCCTTAAGGATCTTATTTCCCGATCAAATCTATCTTTCATTATATCCCTTGTAAATTATTAAAGATATAAAATAACAGAAACACGTGGCTATAATATACACAATACACTATTACATATATATTATATGTTAATTAATTATGTTGTAAATTTTTATAAATTATATTAGTTAAAAAATAAAAAATTTATAATTTATTCTTTTTTCCCTTCTTTTTTCTTTAAGAATGTATCTACAAATGAAACTTTTTCAATATCCAATCTTTTCATGATTTCGTTAGCTATGCCCATTTTGATCATTTGGAGGTTGTTCATGAATACGGTATTTTCAGGGAGTGTTATTGTAGCTGTGTTTTTTGTGAGTTTTATTTTTAATTCTTCGGAGTTTATTTTTGGGATGTACATTTTTATTAATTCTTCGACTATTTTTTCAGGTTCTTCAACCACTTCTTCTATTTTTATTTTGTAGTTAACTGTTTTTCCAGCTAATTCATGGTTGAAGTCAACTAAAACTCTTCCTCCGTTGATACTGGCTACTTTACCAACTTTTCCATCGATGTTCATAGATAATCCAACTACTGGTCTTACATTGTGTTTTTGGAATTCTTTCATAGGTACGATTTTTACTTTTGATGGATCTCTTTTACCGAATGCTTTTTCTGGAGGTAATTCAAGTTCTCTCTCTTCCCCAACTTCCATCTCCAATAGTGCCTCATCTAATCCTGGAATAAGCATACCTTCCCCAGCTGCAACTGTGACTGTATCGTAAACCATTACTGGATTGTAAATTCCTTCTTTTTTAGCCAACTCTTCACTTGTTGTGTCAAATAATTTTCCATCAGCATAACCTTCGTATGATATTTTTACCAGTTTCCCTTTTTCCATGGTATTCACCTTGTATATATTTTATTTGATTCTATCTATTTGATAAAACCCTTAAGGTTTTATAACTTATCTTCGTTTTTATATTATTCTTAAGTGTTCGGATAAACCTGTACAACAACTATAAATAAAAGACATATATAAATTTTGTTAAAATCCTGTAATGATCTACTAATTGGAGGATATTGATGATTTCAGCTATTATCCTATCGGGCGGGAAAGCAAAGAGAATGGGTGGAGAAAAATCTTTTAGAAAATATAATGAAAAATTTTTAGTGGAAAATATAGCTGATGTTCTCGTCGAGATGAAAATCCCATTTATAACTGTTTTTAAAAATCTGAAATTAATAAATGGGCCGGAAAATTATAAAAAATCTCACTCATTAACTAAAACCATAGATACGGAAATAGCAAATCAGCTCTATTTTTTTAGAAAATACCGCCAAACAATAACATGGGACATTTTAAGTGATAAAGGACCACTGGTGGGTATCTTATCTGGGATGAGGGTTTCGAGCTCAGAATGGATTTTAGTACTTCCCTGTGACATGCCTTTTGTAACTAAAGACTCAATAAATAAACTAATAAATTTTATTCCCAATGCAAAATTAAAAAAATGCAATTGTATAGTCCCAAGACATGAAAATGGTAATTTAGAGCCTCTTTTTTCAATATATCATAAATCCTCAATTAAAGTACTTGAAGAGCTCGCTAGAAAAATAAAAGAAAATGAAGGTAATGTGAAAAAAGAGAAAAAAGAAAAATATTCCTCAATAAGAAAATTGATAGATAATTTAAAACCCCTTTACGTTGATGCAAATGAGATAGATCCTACCAAAAAGACTTTTATAAACGTCAATACATTGGATGACTTAAAATTATTAAATGGCTAAACGAGTATTTTATTAATTATCTCATTAATGGTCATTTATAGTCCTTTCCTTCTATAGTGGTGTGCATTACTTAATTAACTAATAAATACAGGTAAATTTTATTCCAAGCCTTTTAGAAAATCGAAGCAAATCTTCGATTTGCTGACTCACAAAAATTCGAAGAATTTTTGTCGAGAGGTTTGGATTGAACAAAAATCACGAAGTGATTTTTGTAGCTCATCTCGCTTCGCTCGATGATTCCAAAATCGGATACCTACTCAACTTCGTTGAGTAGGTATATATAGATTGGCAAATCCTACGAAAACCATCCTTTATAAATGGGTTGAAAATGAGTAGTTAGCTTAAAATTGCACACCACCATAATTATAATTAGAACTCAAAAACACTTCCAACATGCCCTTGAATAAAATTATCCAAACTGCTTAGTTCTTTTAAGGCTTTAAATCCCGTACAGTGTAATGGAATTATAAATTCTAAATCCTGATTTTCCAAATACTCTTTAACTGTTTTGATGTATGAATCAGAAGAGTTAACTAAATGAAGACCGCCGATAACTCCTCTGATTTTATCTACCTTTTTTATCTTTTTTGCATACTCAATTACGTTTATTATACCACTGTGGGAGCATCCTGTAATAACTACGCCATCCACAATTAAGAACATGTCGTCATTTACAATATCGTTTTTAAATGTCCCATTTTCCAACTTGTAGAATTCTTCAGTTTCATAGTATTGGTTTCTTTTAACACATCCAGAGACAATGATATTTTTAGATATATTATAAGGTTTTTCAATTAATTCTATCTTAGGATATTTTTTCAAAAAATCTTTAATTTCATTTTTAATTCCAATATACTTATTTTTAGTACGGTCATATCTATCAACGAAGGCATCGGGATGCATAATAATCGGAATATCGATATTTATATTCGCATTTCCATAGTTGTTCGTTTCTATAAAATAAGAAAATCCATCGGTGTGATCGTAGTGCCCATGACTTAGAACTATGGCGTTAAAATCGTCTTTTTCTTCCATAATTTCCAAATTTTTCTTTAAAATTAATGGGTTTTGACCTGTATCAAACAGTATTTTTAAATCTTCAGTTTTTACAATTAGAGAAAGCCCGTGTTGGGCAAAATATTTTTTCCATGCTAAATTATCAATAATAACTTTTACTTCCATCCAACCACCACAACACTAAAACACCATTATGCAGTACCTTATAACAACATGCCGACAACAATATGTAAAATGATATATACACTTATTTATAATCGGATATAAATATTACACATATGTGCATTATGGAATTATCTTAAGGTGAAATAGTGAAAGTTTCAGGTATTGTAGAGCTCTCAACAATAGATTATCCAAAAAAGTGTTCTGCAGTAGTTTTTTTGTCAGGATGCAATATGAAGTGTGGATACTGTTATAATTACAAACACATAACTGAAAGATCCTATGAGATGAGTGCGGAAGAAGTCTTTAAAAACATGGATTTGATGTTTGCAGAAGCATTAGTTATAAGTGGGGGAGAACCTACCCTACAGCCAGAAGGTGTAAAAGAGCTCTGTAAACTGGCAAAAGAAAAAGGATTTCCTGTTAAGATAGATACAAACGGGACAAATGTTGATGTCATTAGGGATTTGGTTGAAAATAAATTGGTGGATTATGTGGCAGTTGATGTTAAATGTCGCTTTGATAAATATAAGGAACTAACAGGGATTGATGGAGAGACAATAAAAGAAAATATTTTAAAAATAATAAATATTTGTAAAGAAAACAACGTTTTTATTGAGTGCAGGACTACATTTATCCCAACCATAATGGATAAAGAAGATATAGAAGAAATAGCCAGTACGATTAAAGATTGCGATATGTACGCCATCCAGCAGTTTGATAACGAACATGCCTATTGTGAAGAATTCAAAAAGATAAAAACTTCTACAACAGAGGAACTCCTTGAACTTGGAAAGATTGCAAAAAATTATATTGATAACGTCGTTGTAAGGACTTTGGATGGGGAGTTTAGAATTAACAATGATTTAATGGATAATAACAAAAATAATATTAAAAATAGGAGATAATATGGATCTAAAAACATGGGGGAGTTACTATAATAAAATAATGGAAGATTTTGGATTTGATAAGGAGAAAGACTTTGAAAGTGCAGTAATTTTAAACGAAATAATAGAAAATACAAAAAATAATATTTCATTAGATGGGGTCAAAAATATCATCGAAGGAAAGGAAGTTTATATTTTTGGTGCAGGACCTTCTTTAAAAAATCATGTTAAAATTGTAAAAGAAATAATTAAAACTAAAGCTAAAACTAAAGAAATGGATTTAGAGGACAATTATATTATAATCTCGGCGGATGGTGCTACAAAGGCACTTTTAGAGGAAGGTTTAATCCCAGATATAATCGTTTCAGATTTAGATGGTGACATGAGCTCTATTTTTGAAAGTAATGATAAAGGTTCTATTGTGGTTGTTCATGCCCATGGAGATAATATTGATAAAATACAAAAGTATGCCGGCAAATTAAAGAATATTGTTGGTAGCACCCAAGTCCCAAAAGAATTTGATTACCTCATAAACTATGGCGGCTTTACAGATGGTGACAGATGCTGTTTTTTAGCAGAAGAATTTGGTGCAAAAAAAATAATCCTTTGTGGGATGGATTTTGGGATTTATACAACCAAATACTCTAGACCAAATCTAAAAAACGACGTTGAAGTTGCAGATGATATCAAAGTAAAAAAACTCAAATACGCTGAAAAATTTGTTAATTGGTTAAAGGAACATGGAAAATGTGGTATTGCATATATTGACCAATAATAATCCGCACATATTTCAAAAGACCATAGTTAAATTTAAATAATATAGTTATATTAATACACTTTTGAATTTCTTAAATTGCCCATATATTGGAGATAAAATGTCTGATACAAAAATTCGACTTGAGGTCATTAGAAATAGAATTAACGAAATAGATGAACAGATAATAGAACTAATGGCTGAAAGAACTCATTTTGCAAAAGAGATAGCTTTATTAAAGAAGGCATTGGACATGCCGATATATGATAATAAACGAGAACAAGAAATTTACGAAAAAACACGTAAACTGTGTGAGAAATACGATTTTGACCACAATGTGGCTTTACAAATAATGGATATTTTAATCAAACACAACAAAGAATTACAGATGAAGGAATTTAATAAACTCTAACGACAATTATAAATAATAAATAAATGATAATGTATCAGGTTATATATATTGTGAAAATCTATGTTATAAATAAAACCTTCGGGTTTTAAACACAGGGTTTTAAATCCCTTCACTATATTTGGATTGAACTAATTCCTACAACCTAAGGTTGTGGTGGATGTAACTTTCCACTTCGCTCATATTGGAGTTGAAACGAATATATAATATTGTTAAGAACAACTAATCTATAACTACTTACCATTAGAGGTGATACATTGGGAAGAATTAGACAAACATTTATAAAAAGAACTGGAGACGAGCTCTTTGAGAGATTTAGTGATAAATTCACAACAGACTTCGAAACAAACAAAAAAGCTGTTGAAGAAGTTGCATTTATTTCAACAAAAACGTTGAGAAACAGAATTGCAGGGTATATAACCTCAAAAGTTAAAAAAATGAGTGCCTAAGAGGGATGTGATTTATATGCAAGGAGTTTTTCCTGCAATTATTACTCCTTTTAAAGATGGGGAAGTAGATTATCAAGGTTTGGAAGAAAATATAAACTTTTTAATTGATAATGGTGTTAGTGGTATAGTTTCAGTTGGAACTACCGGTGAATCTCCAACTTTAACTTATGAGGAACATAAAAAAGTAATAGAAAAATCTATAGAAGTAGCAGATGGGAAAATAAAAGTAATTGCAGGAGCAGGTTCAAACTCTACAGTAGAAGCTGTGGAATTTTCACAGCATGCAGAAGATGTTGGAGCTGATGGTGTACTTTTAATAACCCCTTACTACAACAAACCTACTCAAGAGGGTTTAAAAAGGCATTTTGGAGAAATTGCAGGCGCTATAAACGTTCCTATAGTATTGTACAATGTGCCTTCAAGAACTGCAGTAAACCTTGAACCAGAAACTATAAAGTACTTATATGAAGAATACAGTAATGTAACAGCAGTTAAGGAAGCCAATCCTAATTTATCGCAGGTTTCAGAAATATCTGAATTGTGTGATATTCAAATACTATCCGGAAACGATGAGTTAACCCTTCCAATAGTATCTCTTGGGGGTTGCGGCGTAGTGAGTGTTATAGCAAACATCGTTCCAAAGGAAATGGTTCAAATGGTCAACTATGCACTTGAGGGAAAATTTGATAAGGCTAAGGAAATACACTATAAGTTGTTCCCTCTAATGAAGTTGATGTTTGTTGAAACCAATCCTATACCCATAAAAACAGCAATGAACTTATTAAACATGCCTGCTGGGGAATTGAGATTACCTCTCTGCGACATGTCTGAAGAAAACAAGTTAAAGTTAAAAAAGACTTTAATGGATCTTAATTTATTAAAATAAGTCTGTCTCAAATACGTCAATTATATATTTTAGTTTTGAGATGGTTTTAGTGATTATTTAATTATATTTTCTCTTTAAGTGATAAGATGGTAGATGTCGAAAAAATACAAAAGCAGGCTGAAGAAATTGTTGACAAGTTTTCAAAAGTTCTTGAAAGCTTTGATTTGGGTGATGAAGAAGAATATTATATCCTTGAAACCAAAAACGTTTTAAGGGATGATGACGAACCATCTATAGATCCTTCATTCAGAGATAATGCTTTAAATATTGCTCCAAAAACAAAAGAAGGCTATATCGTTGTTGAAAAAAGTAAATGGAGCCAATAAATGTTAGGTTCCAACAATTGAGTTTTGAACTTTGGATGCAACCTATCGACGAAACCGAAGGTTTCGTGAGTCTTAACGAAAACCTTTCAGGTTTTCGTAAGTCAGCGAATTTTTTGAAATTCGCTTCGACTCGACAAAAATTCAAAGAATTTTTGTGAGTCAGCGAATCCAAAGGATTCGCTTCGACAGCAAATTTCTTTGAAATTTGCTTCGATTTCTAAAGGTTGGAGATAAAGCTTTAAAAAAGCTTTCAGATAAATCCCTTCGGGATTTGGCTTTGCCGTGATGATGCAAAGTATTACATATTAAACCATAAAAAGAAAAAAGGAGCGTGGTACTATAAAAAGAAGTTCAAGAAGATGGAAAAAGAAAGGACAAATGAGATGGAAGCACTACAAAAAGAGAATTAGAAGAATGAAAAGAGCTAAAAGACAATAAATTTAATTAATGCTCTTTTTTCTGTTTTTAATAAATTACTATTTTTTAATTTTAGCTATTTTAAAAAAATTTATAATGGATAAATTTTTAATTTAACTTAAATTGTAAAATTGCACACCCCTATAATTACGCTTTTAAAAAATAAATAATAATTAATGTATTATAGCTAACGTATCAACTAATCCATCAATACTCGTAGTTTCTACTACTTCTCCTTCGTTGAATATCGCTCTTTTTACATCTTTAATGTGTTCTTTGGTTAAAAATGCTTCAAATTCATCCTCTACCTTAAGACCTTCACTGAGTATTTTTTCAATGGTTTCTTCGTCTGCGTTTTTTATAAAGTTCATGACTTTTCCAGCATCTTTTTTGAATTCTGGACCTATTTTAGATTTATTTGGCACAACCTCAACTATCTTCTGTTCAAGGGCAGGCTTTCCGTGTATTATTTCCAACTCTTTTATTTTCAATGCCCCTTTTACATCACATTTGGCCTTTAAAAGAGCGTTATAATCTTTTTCATCACTGACGTATATTTCAACTTTACTGAGCTCTGAGTTCAAAGGCATACCTTTATTTGATTTGAATCTTCTTAGTGAAGATACTGTGTTTTTAGCCACTTCACCGATGTATTCGTTTTCTTCGTTTATTAAGCTTTCATCGACCCTACACCATGATGTGTGTATATTGTCCATTTTGTATATTTCACCAACGATATCTGCGAAATGTGGTGTAAACGGAGTTATTAATCTTAAAGAGTCTGTAATAACTTTGTATAGCGTGTATTGAGCCATTAATTTATCTTTCTGTGCCTCTTCGGTAGATTCTTTGTTGTAGAGTCTGTGTTTTACCATTTCAATATAGTTATCACAGAATTCATGCCATACGAATTTTTGGATTTCAACAACTGTATTGAACCTGTAATTTTCTAAATCCTCTGTAACTCTCTTAATTAGTCTGTTCAATTTACTTAAAATCCATAAATCAACAGGGTTTTCTATATTTGCACTTGCATCTTCCATTGTCTTAAGTTTTTCAATAACTTCATCATCTATGTTCATCTTTGCAAATCTTGCAGCATTCCAGAATTTCCTCAAGAACCTGTACCCGTAGTCAACTTCCTTCCATGCAAATGGAACATCGTTTCCAATGGTACTGTTTGCAGCCCAAAGTCTAAGTGCATCTGCACCATACTCTTTGGTGATTTCCCCTGGTTCAACAACGTTTCCCCTACTTTTACTCATTTTATGTCCATCTTCACCAAATACCATTCCGTTAATTACTATTTCATCCCAAGGTTTTTCCCCGGTTAGTGCAATGGATTTTATTATTGTGTAAAATGCCCAGGTTCTTATGATGTCGTGGCCCTGTGGTCTGAGCTGAACAGGGTAGTGTTTTTTAAAGAATTCCTCATCTTCAAGCCATCCTGCTATAACCATAGGTGTTATTGAAGAATCCATCCATGTATCTAAAACATCAGTTTCTGGAATTAAATCGCTATTTCCACATTTACAAGTATATGGTGATTCCTTTGTAGGATCTAGTGGTAAATCTTCCTCTTTTGCCACAATAACTTCCCCACATTTTGGACAGTACCATACAGGGATAGGTGTTGCGAACAATCTCTGCCTACTGATACACCAGTCCCAATCCATATCCTTAATCCAGTTTAAAAGTCTTGTTTTCATGTGTTCAGGTACCCAGTTAAGTTCGTTGGTTACTTTTTCAGATTCAGGAAGCAACTTTTTAACATTTACAAACCACTGATCTCCAACTATGATTTCGATAGGTGTTTTACATCTCCAGCATACACCAACGTTTTGTTCCAAAGGTTCCTGTTTAATTAAGTATCCTTCACATTTTAAATCTTCGATTATTTTTCCTCTGGCTTCTTCCGACTTCATTCCTGAGTATTTTCCACATATTTCTGTTAATTCCCCTTTTTCGTCAATGGCCTTTTTAATTTCTAATCCATGTCTATTTACCCATACAACGTCGGTCTTATCCCCAAATGTACAGACCATAACTACTCCAGTACCAAATTCCTTTTCAACATCTTCATCTGGATAAACGGTAACTTCTTGGTTAAATAAAGGAACTTTTACTTTTTTGCCAATTACATCCTTGTATCTTTCATCCTCAGGGTGTACGACAATACCGACACACGCAGCCATTAATTCAGGTCTTGATGTGGCTATTGTTAAATATTTTTCTTCGTTTTCCATGTATGGGAACTTAATGTAATTTAATTTTGAGGTTCTTTCCTTGTACTCTACCTCTGCAAAGGCTATGGCAGTTTGACATCTTGGACACCAGTTTACAGGGTGTTTGCCTCTGTAAATTAAACCATCTTTGTACATTCTTACGAATGCTGTCTGAGACTTTTTAACGTACTCAGGAGTCATTGTAATATATTCCCTATCCCAGTCTATGGAGATACCCAATGATTTAACCTGGTTTCTCATTTTTTCAATGTTTTCCTCTGTTAGTTCAACACATAGTCTTCTAAATTCGTGCCTATCAATATCGGATTTTGTTATGTTGTTAATTTCTTCGACTTTAACCTCTGTTGGAAGCCCGTGACAATCCCAACCTTGCGGAAACAAAACGTCATAACCATTCATTCTCTTAAATCTAGCTATAATATCCATATAGGTCCAGTTTAAGCCATGACCTAGGTGCATCCTTCCGGTTGGATATGGAGGTGGTGTATCGATTATATATGGCGGTCTTTTTTCGTCATTCATGAATTTGTAAATTTTGTTATTTTCCCATTTTTTTTGCACTTCTTTTTCCATTTCAATGGAGTATTCCTTCTGCATTTCCATTTTTTCCCTCGATACATATTTATATCTATTATTAATGTTTGATATGTATTAAAAGTCCCAATAATATATGAAACATCAATATATTATTTACACTTTCCTAATTTTAATCAAATAGAATTTTGACTTTCAGGGTGCAAGAATTTATTGAGTTTTAAAATTCAGTTTAAACTATTAAAAAAAGATGGATTCAGCTCGGGTAAGTATCATCATAGTATCAGATAACCCTCTTTTCATCATTATCCATTGTTTTCTATTTTTACATGTTTTTCATTTTTTATTTATTATTGCCTACTTAGTATAGCCTAAATTTAAGTATATATAACTTAGTTATTGCAAAAAGAAACAGAACATATATAATCATCATATATATTAAATGTTAAGTATATACATGTAACGTATGTTAAAACATATGTCAATAGTTAAAATATATGTATATGTATTACTGGTTCTAAAATAAAATCTCACTTCACATGTTCTCAACTAGAACGATTTAACTTATATACTTAGAAATAAATATTTGAAGTAAGGTTAATATAAATAAACTTATATAATTTCAGTATTTTGCAATTACTAAGATTATACCCATTACCTATATTATACACTGGATTATTATATCGGATCGAATTACATTGGTGACTGTTATGGTAGTAAAAATAGCTGAATTAACTTGTGGAGCAGAGTACAGCGGTGTTCAAAAAGAAATAGAAAAAGCTGCTACCGCAGTTGGTGGGGAAATAGTTTTCCCTGAAGTTGATTTGGAATATATTGATAAAGTAGAGGAACATTTAGGATTTGAGGTAGGTTCTGCAAACTTAAAATTAATGTTTGCAAGGGCTATGTCGATTATAGAAGGAAACACCGATGCTGATGCAGTTTTTATTTCAACCTGTTTTAGATGTGCTGAAGGAGCGTTAGTTAGAAACGAAGTAAGGAGATTACTCCAACAGAACACAGATTTACCTGTGGTTATGTACTCTTTTACAGAGAGAACAAAAGCTCCAGAATTGTTGACTAGGATGGAAGCTCTTGTAACTATTGTTGATAAAAAATCACTTTTAGCAAGAAAAAAACAGGAAGGTATAAGTTTAGGTATAGACAGCGGTTCTACAACAACTAAGGCCATAATAATGCAAGATAACGAGGTTGTTGGAAAAGGATGGGTTTATACAAAAGACGTTGTAGAGTCGGCAAAAGAAGCTGTAGATGCTGCATTAAAAGAAGCAGGCTTAAAAATGGAAGATATTGAAACAATAGGAACTACTGGCTATGGAAGGCACACACTTGGGGAATACTTCAACGCAGACCTTATACAGGAAGAATTAACGGTTAACTCAAAAGGTGCTGCGTTTTTAGCAGATAAACAGGATGGAGAAGCAACAGTTATTGATATTGGCGGTATGGATAACAAAGCAATCTCATTAAATAATGCAATCCCCGACAACTTTACAATGGGAGGTATTTGTGCAGGAGCAAGCGGTAGATTCTTTGAAATAACTGCGAGAAGATTGGGAGTTTCAATACAGGAGTTAGGGGATTTAGCTGCTGAAGGAAACTGGAAGAATGTTATGATGAACAGCTACTGTATTGTATTTGGTATACAGGATTTAGTTACAGCTTTGGCAGGAGGTTCTCACGCTAAAGACGTTGCCGCGGCTGCAGCACACTCAGTTGCAGAACAAATTTACGAACAACAGTTACAAGAAGTGGATGTTAGAGATCCAGTTATACTTGTTGGAGGAAGTAGTTTGTTGAAAGGTATGGTGCTTGCTTTAGAAGAAATTCTTGGTACAAAAATAGTAGTTCCGCCTTATTCACAACATATTGGTGCAGTTGGTGCTGCATTACTTTCATCAGGGTACAGGCATCTTAAGAAAAAGATTTAATATAGGTCATCTCCCAATACTTCCTTTTTATTTTCAAATTATTATTTACGGACTTTAAGGTGATTAAATGAATCAGGATTTGGATGAAAAACTAGTGGAGATATTGAATATCCTGCTAGAATCTAAGGAACCTACGGGAGCTAAAATAATTGCCAATGAACTAAAGAATAGAGGTTACAATATAGGGGAACGAGCTGTAAGGTATCATCTCCAGATCTTAGATGAAAAAAACCTTACTAAAAAGTTGGGATATTCTGGAAGGATGATAACTGAAAAAGGTATTGAAGAGCTCGAAAAGGCAAACATATCCTATAGGATGGGTTCAATATTTTCCCAGATCATGGAAAATCTTTACCTTTCAAACTTCCCAGTTAAAATAATTGTAAATACTGCAACTTTTGAAGGGGATTATAAGACTATCAAGAATTTAATATTAAAATCCTTTGAAAATGGTTTTTCAGTGGGGGATTACTTAAATATCCAAAATAAAGGTGGACTTGTAGAGGTAGAAACCCTGTGCAGCATTACATTTGACAACTTTTTATTAAAAAATGGTATTATTCCACTCCCCAGATATGGAGGGATTGTTAAATTTGAAGATTACGAACCAGTACACTTTGAAGGAGTAATTGATTATAGGGATTCTTCAATTGATCCCCTTGTAGCATTCATTACACAGGATAAAACTGATGTACTTGGGATAATTGAAAATGGAGAAGGATATTTACCTGCCAATTTTAGGGTAATTCCTAGTTCAACAAAAGAAAAATTTGAGAACCTCCTAAAAAAAGATCTTTTAAACTGTGTACTGGCATATGGGGAAGAAAACGTACTTGGTTTGAACATTAACGAAGAAGAAATTGGAGTTGCTCTTGTAGGTGGTTTAACGCCTTTATGTATCCCTATTGAAAAAGGTTATAAGATGGAAATAAACGCAGCAGCTACTAAATTAAAAAATCTGGTTTCGATGGAGAGGAGAAATAAAAAATACCTTGAACCAGTATGTAAAAAAGGAAAACGTGCTGTAAAACCTGTCTTATCAAAAATGTTATCTTTAATGGAGAGAGTGACCTACGATATAGAGGAGAAAAAAGGAGATATAATTGTAAACACAGGATGTGTCGATAAAAAATATAAAAAAGAAGTTTTTGATGCATTGAGGGAAAGTTACGAAAAGAAACTGACAATATCGGATAGGGTAGGGATAGAAACAAAAGACGGGCAAATATTTATACATACGCTATGTTCACTAACAATAGATGGTATAATATTAAAAAATGAAATTCCTGTAATACCGTGCTATGGTGGAGTTCTAGAGCTCAGAAGTGGTAAAGGTAATAGGTTTATAGATGTTATTGCCTACAGAGGTACTTCATTAGACCCTCACGAAGTATTCTTCAATAAAACAGATGGAGAGAAAAATATACTGGCAGGGATAAGGGAGGCCCCAATGTCTGCCAAAGATCATATAGCTCAACTGAATGAAAAATTGGAATGGAATGGAATAATTGAAATTGGAAGGCCAAATAATGATATTTCTGGCGTGAGGGTTGAAAAAGGTATGATTGGATTCACAACAGTTGGTGGGATAAATCCACTGGTCCTTATTAAAAAAAGAGGAGTTCCAATTGAAATTAATGCATTACATAAAACTATGAACTATTCTGATTTAATACATTTTGAAGAGCTCTAAAAAATAGAGAAGTTTTTATATTTTTCTTTTTAATGTATTTGGCCTAACATGCTTATTTTTGAACTAGTCAAGTCTAGCTAAGTATATTTTAAGTATATTTTATGGTATATCATTTATGAGATAAGGACTTTATAATTTAGTATATGGAGGTTATGATTCAATATGGGAAAAAAAGATAAAAGATGGATTTTACAAAGAAAGAAAGATTATTACTACAACTTAGCAAAGAAAAACAAGTATCGGTCAAGGGCATCATACAAACTGTTTCAATTAAACAGCAAGTTTAAAATAATTAAAGAAGGCAATGTTGTAGTTGATTTAGGGTGTGCTCCAGGCGGATGGTTACAAATTGCAAGGGAAATCGTAGGAGAAAAAGGTTTTGTAGTAGGGGTGGATTTACAAAGTGTGAAACCTCTCCCCTATGAAAATGTAAAAACCATAAAAGGGGATATGACCAAAGATGAAACACTTGAAAAATTAAGGAGTTTATTAAGCTCTGACCCTGATGTGGTTATCTGTGATGCTTCACCAAACATAAGCGGGGTTTGGGATGTGGATCATACTAGGTCAATAGAATTAACAACAATGGCTTTAATGACTGCTACAAAACTACTGAAAACTGGTGGAAATTTCACAGTTAAAGTTTTTCAGGGCGATTTATTTGACCAGTATGTAAAACTTGTAAAAAATTATTTTGAAAAGGTTTACACCACAAAGCCTAAAGCTTCGAGAGATGAGAGTGCAGAACTATATGTAATCGGAAAAAGATTTTTAGGTAAAAAATTCGACATGGACATGAAGTTACCAATCTTAAAACTGTTAAAACCGGAAGATGAAGAAAAAACGAAGGAAAATAAATTCAAAACTAAAAAAAGTGAACAGGGACTTCTTATAAAAAAGATAAAAGAAATGAGAAAGGAAAAATAAATTATACTGGTTAATTATTTTTTCCAGAGTTCTAGTTCTTTTCTTTTTATTTTCTGTCTCTGTCTTTCAAGATATTTGTACATTTTAGCGTGGGAGGTTCCTCTCAGTATCATTTCAACTGCTTCTTTTGCAGTCTGGACAGATTCAAATTCACCAAGTATTGCCACAGTTTTCCCAAATATCGAAAGATCAGTTCCGGTTAAGTCTTCAATATATTTTCTTGATTTTCCTCCACTGCCAATAACCCTTCCTTTTAACCTTTTAATTGCGCTGTCTGATGTTGCGTATTCAGTTATGTCTATTATTTCAAGTAAATATTGATCAGAGACTAACTTTAAAGCCTTTTCAGGGTTGAATCCTCTTCCAACTGCTTTTACAATATCCCTAGCTTTCCATGTAGCTAAGGCGTCTTCCTGTTTTTCCGTTGAAAATATTGTAACTTCACCATCGTCCCCTATATCAAGTTCAACACCAAGTTTTTCCTCTATTCCTTTTTTTGTTTCTCCGCCTTTTCCTATTAATATTGCTATTCTATTCTTTGGAATTTTTACAACTTCCACATTTCCATACATATTATTTCACCGTAAATAGATATAAAATTAAATTTATAAATAATTATTTTATTTTAAAAAAGAAAAATATATATTCATTCTACATACAATTATATTACACACAATAGAGTCTTTAAATTAAATTTAAAGTTTGTTAAATATTTTAACGTTAAATTTAACTTATTTTCATAGAGCTCATTCGCAGACGACAAATTAATTGGCCATTAATAGATATTTGCCATTTCTTCGTCGATAATACTGAGCTCTTCTCCAGTAACATATTTGTAGAGCTCCCTGTAGTCGCACTTTACTCCTTTTCTCTTAAAAAAATTGCAGATATTTTTGACATCCCTAATAAGCAGGGATTTGGAGAGAGGATGTTGAGTTATAACGCCTTGGGAAAAGTCTATATATACAGGTTCATCATCCTTCACAAGTATGTTGTACTCAGACAGGTCTCCGTGAACCAGCTGAGCATCTTGATAAAGTGTTTTTAGATCTTCCCTTATGAGCTCATAAAATTCATTGTAATTGACTTTAACATCCTTTAATCGAGGTGCGGGAGTACCACTTTCTCCAATAAACTCCATAAGTAGTACGTTTTCCCTTCTTAAAATCGGTTCGGGAGTATTTATATGTTCTAAGGCTCTCATTAGGTTTCTATATTCTTTTTCTACCCATGCCTTTATGATTTGCCTTGTACTACTTTTTCTTAAGTGAAATCTTGGATCTCCTTGAATATACTTCCACATGGTTTTAAAATCACAGTTGGATACTCGATATATCTTCACGGCAAAATATTCGTTTCCTTTCTTTGCCTTAAAAACTACCGCTTCTTTTCCAGAGTTTATTATACCTGAAAATTCATCAATATGCTTTCCAGTTAATAGGCTATAAATATTTAGAAGAGTCCTGTTGTCGAATACTTCGTTTTCAGTCTTTAATTCTTCCAAAAATTTCTTTTTTCTTTCCACTATTTTTTTTTGAAATTCAGCATCCAACTGTTTTTCTCTTTTTGAAATATAGTCATTGTTAGATTTTGGGTCTAAATTTAAGGAATCCTTATTCACATCCTTATCCATAATAATCACTTAATATGTGAAATCTAAGTAGCCTTTTCTCCTTAACCATTCAACCTGTCCTTTTGTGTATCTCCATACTATGTCACACTTTTCGTCACTTTGAACTTCCCAAGGTACTACAATTACGATATCTCCTTCTCTAACCCATATTTTTCTTTTTAACTTTCCAGGAATTCTTCCCATTCTGAGTTTTCCATCCATACATCTTACTCTAACTCTACTTGCACCTAACATTTGTTCGATCATCCCAAGAATTTCATTCTGATCCTGTCTTGGAGTCCTAACCCTCGTTGGTTGTTGAGGTCCTTGGTATTTTTTTTGCATAGTTTTCACCTTCTGTTATTAATCTTAATGCCTTGAAAATCCTTTTGGATTTTCAAAATCACCAATAAAGATTGGGAGCTACAAAGCCACCAATTGTTTAGCTTCCTCGCGTCGCTTGAAGAAAATCAAGATAAAATGATAGCAATCTTGAAACTAAAAATAAACTAAAAAATAGTTTTTCGTTTATGTTTTTATAGTTAATGGTAGTATTAATCATTTATATACTTAATTATGGGTGATATATTTATGGTAAAACTGATGCTTGCTCTTGATGTTATGGATAAAAAAGGAGCTCTAAATATTGCAAAAGAAACTTCTGAATATGTTGATGCCATTAAAATAGGGTATCCTCTTGTGTTGGCAACAGGTTTAGATATTGTGAAAGAAATTAAGGAATTAACTGGAAAAGAAGTTATTTGTGATTTCAAAGTTGCAGACATACCTCCAACAAATGAAAAAATCGCAGAATTAACTTTAAGATATGCTGATGGGATAATTTGCCATGGGTTTGTTGGGGCAGAAAGTGTTGAAGCTATTCAGAAAGTTGCGGAGAAGTTTAAAGAAACTGGGAGCTCAAAAAAAGTCATAGTTGTAACTGAAATGTCACACCCTGGTGCTGTACAGTTTATACAGCCTATTGCAAATGAACTGGCTAGGATGGCAAAGGAATTAAAAGTAGATGGAATTGTAGCTCCTTCAACACGTCCAGAGAGATTAAAAGAGATAAAAAATCTAGTTGGAGATATACCCATAATTTCTCCGGGGGTCGGAGCTCAGGGGGGAAGCCCAGAAGAAGTTATAAAGATTTTAGACGATGATGATTATATAATAGTTGGTAGATCCATATATCAAAGTGAAAACCCGAAAAAAAGCGCCTGTGATTACAAAAAACTCCTGGAATAAAATCATTATTAAGTTATTTAATATGTAACTTAAAAATAACAAATAATAACTTTTTTACCTGATTTTTTAAATAATTCACATCATGAGAATTATATTTTAATACATGTATTTGATGAGCTAATTATAAATCCATATATATTAATAATATGCCGTACAAATTAATATATTGACAAACACATATACGAGAATATTAGATATGGGGTGGAACTATGTTCAAACTCTCTTTTAAAAGAGGACAGACATCATTAGAATTATTTATACTAATGTTAGTTGTAATGCTTGGGGCTGCAGTTGTGGCTACTGAAATGTCTAAAGTCAGTTTTGAAAGTAATACTACTACTGATATTAAATACACGACATTAGGAGCATTTGCCACTGGTGGAAGTTTTGTCTACAATGATCACAGTGGAAAAAATACCGGAGGATATGATAAGGACAATGAAAAGGACCTTGAGGATCTACTAAAAAATGAAACAAAAGATAAGGATAAAGATGGAGATAAGGATGTTTACGAGTTAGGGGAAGGAAGTTTATACATAGAACTAGTTGGTAATTCACATGCATTAATAACAAAAGATGAGATACCTAATGGGATATGGATTTCAGGATATATAGAAATACCTGAAAAAGAAAAGAAAGATAAAGAAGAAGATGATAAAGAAGATGATAAAGACGACTATAGTAAGGATACTGAGAATGATGATAAAGATAAAGAAAAAGATGATGACAAAGACAACCATAGTGCGGATAAAGATAATGATAATGACAAAGATACAGAAGACAAAAATAACGACGAAAAAGATAAGTCTAGTAATAAAGAATATCTATACAATGCCAATGGTACAATTTCAGGACACATTAAATTAAAAGGCAATGAGGAATTGTCACTGGGTCATCTATTCACGGTTAACGAACTGGTAGTGAATGTAAAAGGAGGCGGCGGAAAAAAAGAATTTGCATCACTGGATGTTAAAGTACCTTCAATAGGTAAATTTACAATAGGTAAATTAAAGTTAAAAGATGATGAAGAAGAGATAAAAGAAGAAAAAATAAATGGTAATGTAAAAATAAACGTAGATTCATCAAAAATAGGCGAATTCAATGTTAAAGAAATAAAAGGCGATGCAGAACTAAATATGGATTCATCAATAATAAGCGAGTTCTATGTCAAAAAAGTAGGAGGTCATGCGACTCTAACTTTTATCAACTCATATGTGGGCATATTTAATGTGCACGATAAAATAGATGGTAGCTCAAATATAATATTTGATAACACCAAAGTAGGAAACTTCGACGTAAATAAAGAAATAAAAGGTAATGTAAAATTTATTCAATCAAATATTACCAAATGTACTGCTAAAAAAATAGACGGAGAAATGGAATTTATTAATTCAAACATTGATGATCTGATAGTTGATGATGAAGTAAAAAGCATAAAAATGACATTTAGTAATTCAAACGTGAAAAACTTTGTAGTGGCTAAAGAAATAAAAAATAAGGCAAATATCGTCTTTAGTGGTTCAAACATTACAACATTTAGAATTGAGAAAGAATTGGATGATGCAGAAATAACATTTGTTAACTCAAACGTAGGAGAGCTCTATGTTAAAAAATATAAATTAAAACATAACCTCATTACAATAGAAAATTCAAAAGTTGACAGTATTACTGTAGAAGAATGGGACGAACACAAAGACTCAGAGATAATAATTAAAAACTCACATGTTAATAGCACCTACTATGAATATGCCATAATGAACCGCAGTGGAATATTCCCAAAATAACTATCTAAACAATACTCTTTTTTTAATTATTTTTATTTTAAAAAACAATTTATGTGAAACTAAGTGAAACTATGACGACGATTTTAATAATGGGCGGAACAAGTGATGCCAATAAAATAGCAGAAGAGCTTAAAAGAAAATTTAAAGATTTATTTATAATAACCACAACGACTACAGATTTTGGTGGAAGAATTGCAAGAAACTATGCCGATGAAGTAATTTCAAAGCCTTTGGATAAGGAAGAATTAAAAAAACTAATACTTGACCGAAATATTAACATTTTAATAGATGCCACACATCCATTTGCAGTAGTTGCGAGTAAAAACGCCATGGAAGTCTCAAAAGAACTAAATATCAATTACATAAGGTATGAAAGACCAGATGAAAAGTTTGATATGGAAAAATTTGGGCATAACAATAATATCGATATTGTTTATGTTGAGGATTTTGAAGGAGCTGCAAAAAGAGCAGTTGAACTAAGTAAAAAAAATATATTCTATATGGCAGGAATTAAAAACCTGAAAAAAATCGTAGATATAGTAGGAAAAGACAGAACAATTGCAAGAATTCTCCCGACTTCAGTTAATGAAGGTCTGGAGCTATTACCTTCAAAGAATATTGTTGCAATGCAGGGAATATTTTCAAAAGAGCTCAACAGGTATTTAATCCAAGACTACAACTGTGATGTGATTATAACAAAGAATAGTGGGGATAGTGGAGGGTTAAAAGAAAAAGTACTTGGAGCTCTTGAAGCGGGTGCTATCCCAATAATAATCAAAAGACCAAATATGAAATATCCACATAAGTTTGAGAGTGTGGATGATCTTATAAAACATATCGAAAAACATGCCTTTTGATAATATCTTATATCGTATAATTTTTCTATAATATATGTTAATTACTCCATAATTTAAATTAGATTTTTATTTAAATATTGAATGAAAATTTGTACTTATTTTGGCATCCATTCGCAGAACGACAAGTCCAAAACTTTCTGAACTCTTGACAAACTTTTATTGCCTATATAAAGATCGCATATAAAGAACACCTAACACCCGTGTGATTATATTATAAAATGATTATGGCTATTTTTTAGAGATTATCACCAATAGTGGATTAACTTTGCACAACTTAGTAAACCATATATACCATTATTTTTCTAAGTATATGTGTAGCTAAATTGCTACATATACAATAATAGTAAAACAGGTGGTAAAATGAAGAAATTAATTGCTGGCTTGATATTTGCAACGGTGCTTATATCAAGCGTTTCAGCCTTTATGGGCTATGGCTATGATTCAAACTATGGCATAACTGAAATACTACAAAATAGTCAAGAGATTTTAAACAATGCTACATTAGTTGAAATACCTTCCCCTACAAATACAACTTACTACTCCATCACATACAATGATGAAGAAGTGGGAAAACTTTGGAAAAATGTGGATTTAAAAGAGCTTACAATAGGCGATCCTCGATTCACAATGTGGGGGGTTGTAGTTCCGTTATACTCTAGCCTTGAAGAATATGTAGGTAACCTGTACCTAGATTGGACAAATTATGGATCTTACGGAAGAGGATATCCAATGGGTCATATGGGTCATTATGGTTACAATCACGGTCCGCAATGGTGCCACAATTATTAACTATCATATAATTTTTTAAGCATGTGAAAGATGGCATATTGATTAGATCTATTATATAAGGCCTGCTAGGGGATACTATCTACAATACTAACCTATTAACGTAATGGCATTAGAATATTAATATATGATTTAAATAAATGCGAGAAGGGACCATATTATGAATTCAATACTTACAACAATCTTGTTAATTGCTGGGATTGCTTTATTGGCATGGGTATTCACCAGGGGGAGACATGGAAGCAAACATGGAAAAAGAGGGTGTTGTTGAGAGTAGTTCAAAACCCAGTAAAATTTAGCCATATCTTAGTAAATATTAAAATATGCTATTTTTTGGGGAGAACTTCCCCATTATTTAATATATCACTCAATTTAACTAAATGTGTTTTTATATAAATGTTCTGCAATATATGCTAGTTATCTGATTGATTTAACCTGTTTTTTTGAACTTATGTTTTTATAACCTCCATTCGCAGAACGAATGTATTGTGGTATCTACATATAGCGCTACCAAAATTATATAAAGTCGGCCAATGATACTACTCTAACAAATTGGGATTAATATATGTGAGTTGGGTGATGAATGTGTTCCAATATGGCCGAGATATTATAGATTATTGCGGGATTGGAGGTTATGGAGGGGATGTTATGTTTATAGTGTCATTATTGTTTATTGGAATTATTGCATTGTTGGCATATTTAATATTCAAAAAGCCAAGTTCAGACAATGAAAGACTGGTAAAGATAGAAAAAGATGTTGAAGAAATAAAAGAAACTGTAAAGGAATTGAAGAAAAAATGGGATGAAATTGAGTAAAATGGTTTTTTATTTGATGGATAACATATTTTGTGGTTTTTATGAATTTAGGACCTAATGAGGAACAAAGTAAGGGACGGCACTCAATAGATGAAATAATTAAAATAAGTGATGCCCTGTCAAACAATATGCGTATTAAAATATTACATCTACTAAATCAAAAACCATGGAATATATATGAACTGGCAAAAGCTCTTAACTTGTCCAGGCCTGTTGTTTATGCTCACTTAAAGAAATTAGAGGAGGCCGATTTAGTTGAGAGCGATTTAGTTTTAGATGATGCTAGAGCAAAAAGAATAT
The DNA here is from genome assembly GCF_946463545.1 of Methanothermococcus thermolithotrophicus DSM 2095. NCBI lineage: Archaea > Methanobacteriati > Methanobacteriota > Methanococci > Methanococcales > Methanococcaceae > Methanothermococcus > Methanothermococcus thermolithotrophicus. The sequence continues at coordinate 1,123,878 of NZ_OX296583.1, forward strand.
ATAAAGCAAAAAAATTCAGATTTGAGATAGATAACGATATGATAGATAAATTGTTTGAATAAATTTAATATATTGAACAAAAATATTCAAATATGGGTAAAATTAGAGTTTACTAAACTCCTCTATACTTTCATACAGCTTTTCACAGAGGAATTTAATTTCATCTTCTGTTATTGATAGAGGAGGAACGAGTATAATGGTGTTAAATATAGGCCTCATGTAAATTCCCTTTTGTAATAGTATCTCTGCAACTTTATATCCTGCTTTGTATTCATAAGGATAAGGTTCTTTTGTTTTTTTGTCCTTTACAAGTTCAATTCCAACCATAAATCCTTTTTTCCTAATGTCTCCTACATTTTCCAGTTCTTTGAGTTTTTCCAGTTCCTCATGGAACAGTTTTATTTTTGGCTGGATTTTTTCAAATATTTTATCCTGTTCTATGATATCCAATGTTGCAATTCCTGCAGAACATAGTATTTGATTTCCAGTGTAGGTATGGCCATGGAAGAATTGTTTACACTCTTCAAAATCTCCTAAAAATGCGTTGTAGATTTCCTCAGTCGTCATAGTAACTGCCAATGGCAAATATCCCCCAGTTATTCCTTTTCCAAGACATATTATATCTGGTTTTTCTAACTTTTTAAGTTCTTCATTGTCTGAATACAATAGTTTCCCAGTTCTTCCAAAGGTTGCCACCTCATCGAGTATAAATATTATATCGTGTTCCTTACAGGTTTTTGCAACCTCTTCAATGTACCCTTCAGGATATGGTATCATCCCAGCAGACCCCATCATTCCTCCTTCGAATATTACGCAAAATACTTCATCCTTATGTTTTTCAATTAAATCCTTCATGTTTTCAAGGCATTTCATATCGCAGCCTTTTTCGTTTCTTTCGTCGGTGTCTTTGAAATTGTGGTGTTTACACCTGTAGCAGTATGGTGTTTCTGCATAGTATCCTTTAAAGAGCAGAGGTTTAAAATATCCGTGAAATGTTTCGCTTCCCCCAACACTCATAGCTCCTATGGTATCTCCATGGTAGCCTTCCTTAACAGAGATGAATTTGTTTCTTTTACTAGATTTTCCTTCTTTTAGCAGGTAATACTCAAATGCCATTTTAACGGCAATCTCTACAGCTTCGGCACCATCTTCTGAATAAAATACTTTTTTAAGATGTTCTGGTGTAATATCTACCAATTTTTTTGCTAAAACCGCTGAAGGGACATTCCCACATCCTAAAAGTGTTGAATGACAAATTTTTTCAGTCTGATTTTTTATGGCATCGATAATTCTCTTTTCACCATGTCCAAACATGTTGCACCATATTGAAGAAACTGCATCCAAATATTTTTTACCATGGATATCGATTAAATAATTCCCTTCACCTTTTTCAATTATTAAATTCTTTGAATTTTCATATTCTTTCATCTGTGTATATGGATGCCAAATATACTCTTTATCCCATCTGTCTATCAAGTTAGGATCAATTTTCATACAATCACCTCAAAAGTGTAAATATAACTTAAAAAATAGAATAAATAAAATATAATGGCTATTCTTAACAAGATCGGCAAGACGAGGTTATTTTCCCTTCCAAACTCCCACAAACATAACGTGGTCTTTTTCAAATGGTTCTATATTGACTGTTTCTAAAATTTTAAAGCCGCCATCTGTTAAAATCTGTTTTTGTTCTTCAAATATCTCCTTTGGATTTTTTGTTACGTCGATACTTCTGGCTTTTATGGATATCATACCATAGCCATTTTCTTTTAAAAACCATTCTGCGTTTTTTACCAGAATTTCAGCCTGATTTGGCTGGGCAACATCCTCATAAAGTACATCGACTTCTTCAACTATATTTGAATATTCGTTAGGCTTATTTGCATCCCCCAATATCGGAATTAAATTTTTTCTGTCATTACATACCTCTAAAAACTCCCTCATAATTCTTGGGGCAAATTCTACAGAGTAAACCGGTGAAGTTTCGGTTATGTCTGCAACATGAGATGGGGTGGTACCTGCAGAAGCTCCGAGATAAAGGACCTTTGTATTTCTCTTTATTGGGACGTTTTTCAAACCATTTATAATGGCAGCTCCCATTTTACTCTTGTTTGGATTCCAGATTCTATATTCTGTTCCATCAACATTAATTAATTTTTCTCCATAAACCCTTTTGGACGGAACTAAGGATTTTGTGGCAATTCTTTTTAATCCATCCCCTAAATCGACTTCGTATATATTTTCAAATATCTCTTTTATCTTTATTTTTTCCATATTTCCACCAAATATATAAATAATAATTTATTAATATAAATAATACATTATAACAACGCTAACATTGAGGTATTATGAATATATCAGATTTATTGAATTTTATAGCCATTATGGCCATTTTTGTAGCAATTCCTGGCGCTGGAACTTTTTTGGTAACTTCAGTGGCCATTCAGTCGGGAAAAACAGGAGCATTTATAACAGCACTTGGAATTAGTTTAGGGGATATTATATATTTACTTTTTGCCATTTTCGGATGGTTAGTTATATCTCAAAGGTTTGAAAATATTGTATATTTAGTTAAATTTATTGGGAGTATGTATTTAATCTATCTTGGAATTAAAGTATTTTCTTCACCGCAGGCATTTGAAAATATTGAGTTTACAAAAAGTAAAAACTTTTGCACTGGATTTTTTGTTTCCATCACTAATCCTAAGGTAATTCTCTTCTATCTGAGTATTTTACCTTTATTTTTAGATTTGAAGTATTTAACAACGTCTGACATAGTTTTAGTCTTATTTACTGCGGTTTTTGTAATTATGTTCGTACTATTTGGATATGCGTTAATTGCTCAAAAGATAAAGGATATTTTGATAAAAAAAGATAAATTAATTTTGCTAGATAAAATTTCTGGGATAATAATAGTTGTTGTTGGAATTTTAATGCTATTGAAGTAATAATTAATTTTGGGAAGATGTTTTTCCAATAACTTTTCTTTCCATTTTAACTTTTTTCTTTTTTACATCTTCTTTAGGTCTTTCAGGTTTTGATTTTTTGTCTTTTTTCCCAGTTCCTTTAGGTCTTCCTTTTTCTTTAGGGGCCCTGTCTTTTTTACTGCCTTTTCTTTCTCTTTTACCTTTGTTCCCTTTTCCTTTTCCTTCTTTCCTTCTGCCACCTTCTGCTTTTTTAGGTTCTCTTTTACCAGCTTTCTTCTTCTTTGGTGGATTTGGATATTTTTCAGCTATTTCCTTGACTCTTTTATTTAACTGTTCCATCAGATCTTCTGCAATGTAGTGTCCATAAACATCAGCTCTAACTGCAATTGAAAGTTTACATGCCAGAGCTCTTGCTATTTTACCATGCACCCACCATTTGGATGATTGAATCAAAGGATGTTGGTAAATTACACCATGTTTAGGTGGATTTGCATGTTCCCTTAAATGGGCAAATAATGCCTTTTCTGCCCCAATAACCTGTATTGTAGATGCAGGAAGTTTTGAAAGTCTGTCTATTCCGCCTGCTAAACTTATCAATCTTGCACCTAATGATGCCCCCCCAACAGCCGTTAAATTAGGGGCCACTTCTTCCATTGCAGACTCTAAGTATTTTTGAAGGTTTTCCCTATATTCATAAAGCCTTTTTACTTCTTCTGCAAGACTCTTTAAAACTTGAAGATCCTCTTCAGATATCTCAGCGCCCATAGATTCTTTTGCAGCAAGTGCCAAAGTTCTTGCAAGATTTGATGGTAAGGTCTTTTTTAATCGTGTTCTGGTAAAATTGTCTCTGTAACTGAAGTCAGACACTAAATTGATATATATTTCGTGTTTTTTTACCAGCTTATCCATTTCAGGGAAGTATAATGAATACCACTCCCTCAACCTCTCAGAAAATAGATTGAGCGTCTCATCTAAGTTATCCAAAGCATTAACTGTTTGAATTACAAGCTTATCCTTCTGTTCAGAGGACTTTTTCATTAGGGATTTTGTAAGTCCCAGTGACCATGAATTCATTTTTTCAATAAATTCCTCATGACTGCTGAAAACTCCAAATTTTGCCCCTAATTCATAAAGATTTTTTCTTATTAACCTTCCAGCAATATTGGGTTCGCTACTGGATAGTTCCACCGCCATTTCTTTATCTTCTACATTCCACTCTTTTTTGAGCTCTTCGACAATTTCAAAGTTTCCTTTTCTTAAATCACGCATTATTTCAGGGATTTCCCCTTCTTCGAATATTTTATAATATTTTAAATCCTCGATACTGTAGTCTCCGTTTTTCGGATCTTCAGATTCCAGAGCAAATGCCCCATACGGTGCAAAGGCTATAAATAACATAGAGTCTCACCTAAAAATTTATAAAACTATAATATTGTACGTATGTAGTTGTTTTTATGATAAACCTTAATGACTAAATCTAACTAAAATCTATTTAATCATTTAGATAGATACTACTAATTACAGATATATAATCCATCTCCTATAAATCAATACAACAATATAATATATTTTTAATAATATTTTTCAATGAATTTATTATCAATAAATTCAATTACAAATTACCATATCTGTATTTTGTACTAAAACATATTAAGTGTTATTTAGTGTTATTAGTGTTATGCGGGATATAAAATATATAATTGTTTAATTCGTTTCATTTATTGATAGGTAATATATCCATTAATCAATAACGTTATGTACTTTATCGTCTCAAAAACTATAAAATTAAAATGTGATATTATGTTTAACTTAAATTTTCAGGGATTAATTCCAACTAATATGGAAAAAAGGGGAGAATTGGTTTTAAAGGATAATCTAAAAGAAATAGAAGAGATATTCAACCAAAGAAAGGTGCCTAAAAAGGGTATGGATGAAGAAAAAATAAGGTTATTTTTAAAAATACTATCAATGATGGATACCAATAAGGATCCAAAATCAGTAAGGATCGGGGAAAGGGAAGCTAGGATAGTTTCAAAAATCCAAGAGGAATTGGTTTCTGGTTTTTCTCATGGGGTTGGAAGGAGTGGAAGTTTAATTGATCCACAACCAAAGGCTCCTGGAGCAAGTATAATGTACTCACTTACAAATAAAATTCTAAAAAGTTTTTTAAAAAATTTCGGGTTAAATGTTGATACAATAGCAACACCTGTAGCTACTGGAATGTCGTTATCCCTTTGTTTAAGTGCAGCTAGAAAAAAATATGGTTCTAATGTTGTTATATATCCATATGCGGCCCATAAAAGCCCTATAAAATCCACATCGTATATTGGACTTAGAATGAGATTGGTGGAAACCCAACTATATGGAGATAGGGTAAAAGTAGATGTTGGAGATATTGAAGATGCAGTAAAAAAAGAAATAAGTGAGAACAATAGGCCCTGTGTATTTAGTACGCTAACTTTCTTTCCACCAAGAGATAGCGACAATATTGAAGAAATAGGTAAAATATGTGAAGAATACGACGTCCCCCACATTGTAAATGGGGCCTATGCTATTCAAAATAGTTTTTACATGGAAAAATTGAAAAAAGGTTTAAAGCATAGAATCGATGCAGTAGTGAGCTCTTCGGATAAGAATCTTTTTACACCAATAGGTGGAGGAATTGTTTATTCAAAAGACAAAGAGTTTTTAAAAGAAATCTCACTTTCTTATCCTGGCAGGGCTTGTGCAACACCTATTGTAAACACATTGGTATCTATGCTGTCATTGGGTATTGATAAATACAAAGAGCTCATGAAAAAACAGAAGGAAAGTAAGAAACTATTGGATGACTTACTAGCTGAACTGGCAGAAAAAACCAATAATAAAGTTTTAGATGTGGAAAGTCCGATATCATCATGCATAACTGTAAAAAGCGATCCGATAGATATTGCGGCTAAACTATATAATCTAAGGGTTACAGGCCCTAGGGGCGTAAGAAAGACCGATAGATTTGGAAATTGTTATCTAGGTGAGTACCCATACAACTATATTGTCATTAATGCAGCCATAGGGGTTGGGGATAATGACATTATAGGTGCCGTAGAAAAACTTGAAAAGGTTTTGAGGTAACTTTATGATCGGGATAACAAAAATGTACTATGAAATAGCTGATTTGGCGGGAATAGATTCTTATAAGATAGTAAATCCATATAATGAATCCTGTAACTGTGATATATTGATCATATCTAAAGGATACGCCCAAAAAGTTAAAAAATTAAATCCAAATTCGAAAATAATAGAAATAAAATCTGCAACATTTTTAGATTTGATTGAAAGTTTAGAAAACCTTAAAGAATTAAAGGTCGGAAATCCTGAAAAGATAGACAAAAGCATATCTTATCTAAAAGAAAAAGATTTAGAAATAAAACTTAAATCTCAAAATCTAAAGAAAAAGATCAGCAATATTAATATTAAAGTAAGAACAAGTTCTGAATTCATAAAAAAGATAGTTGAAGATTTGGGATTTCCTATTTCTAACGATGTTTCATATGTATCCAGCAAAGTTGGACAGGATTTTATGGTAGTAGAGGTAATACCAGACTATATGGTGGATATGGTGGAGGATAAATTAAATGAAATCGAGAGCTCTACAACCATTATTCAAAAGAAACATGATATAAACAATACAATAGTAGTATTAAAAACCCATAACTATCAACTAAAACTTGTAGATAGAATAGAAGACCGATATTTATCAATACTGCACAGTATGTCTGAATTAGTTTAGATATTTTCATAAAAGGTAATATATACCATAAAAATTATACGTTGTTGAATACATTATATTTATCACAATTGTGTTATGAGGGTAAGGTGAAATCATGGCGATTACCATTGCAATTGCCTCAGGAAAGGGGGGCACTGGTAAAACAACTATTTCTGCTAACTTAGCTGTGGCACTTTCCATTTTTGGTAAGGAAGTGATAGTAATTGACGCCGATATCGCCATGGCCAATTTGGAGTTAATAATGGGCATAGAAGGAATGCCTGTAACATTAAATGACGTTCTTTCCGGTAGTGCGGATATTAACGATGCGATATATAACGGCCCAGGTGGCGTGAAAGTAGTTCCTGCAGGAGTGTCATTAGACGGGTTTAAAAAGGCAAAACCTGAAAAATTAATGGAAGTTTTAGCAGAATTGGATCAAAAAGGGGACATTTTACTTATTGACTGTCCGGCAGGTATTGGAAAGGAGGGATTAACTGCAATTTCTGCCGCTGAACATCTAATAGTTGTAGTGAACCCAGAAATTTCATCTATTTCCGACGCTTTAAAGGTTGTAGCTATTGCAAATAGAATGGAAACAAGTGTTTTAGGGGCAATAATAAACAGAGTTACTGAAGATAGCTCAGAAATCAGTGCAAAAGCAATTGAAACCATTTTAGAGATCCCAATAATTGGCATAATACCCGAAGATCCAAACGTTAGAAGGAGTGCTGCTTTTGGAGAACCTATTGTTTTGAGATATAAAGATTCTCCCGCTTCAATTGCGATTATGGAAATAGCAGCTAAACTAACTGGTAAAGAGTATATCCCTGAGAAAAAGGAACAAGAATCATTTATTAAAAAATTCATTAAGGGTTTATTCGGGGGGAGGAAAAGATGATAGATTATAATGTAATACTTGTTATAGTCCTTATAAGTCTTTTGCTGAATGTAATACTTTTCTTTAAGGTAGTTCAATTAAAGAAGGAAATGGATGGAATTAAGGATTCTACAAGACTTACCAAAGAGGAGGTCAGTAAGTTAAATGAAAGACTTAAACGATTGAAAATGAACGGGGGATTTTGAATGAGAGGATTATCTATTTTATTACTCCTGTTTTTTTTAGTGACTACTGTTCATGGATCCACATATGTAGTTCCAGAAGAGGTTCCTGTAAATGGTAGTGTTTATGTGATATACCAATGGGAATCACCAGTTAACATTCATAATTTTAGCTTAAATATATATTCAAATGGCGTCCAATTTGGGAATAATTCCGTAAATGTGAGCCATATCGATGAGGGTCAAAAAATACTTTGGGTATTTGAAGGTAAAGTTACCGAGTTAGGCAATCAATCTATTATGGTATCTACCTCCTATACTATAATTAACTCTTCAATAAATTCCGTGGAGCTCTTTCAAATAGAAGCAATATCCAAAAGAGCCGAAACAACCGAAAATGTTGTTAAGAATAATACCATAATATTAAACAATTCAGAGATCCAAAATACTTATGAAGAGATCAATGAAACTAATGCCACAATGTCTTACGGAAAGTCTGAAAGCTTTTCGCGCAACTATTCGAAAACTAAAAATGAAACTAAACCATTCAACACCTGCGGATCCGGTGGTAATTCTACAGACGTTGTTTTATCAAAAACTAATGTAAAAGAAGATAAAGGAGAAATAATAACCTTAAATGATATATACTATATAATCAGTGGACTAATTGCGGGGATCCTACTGGGTCTAATTATTATGTATGTCTATGAATCCTAATTAGTAATTTTTGATCCTATCTTTTTCTATTTTATTTGGTTAAATGATTACTGTGATAACATGATCGTAGTTATTCCGGCATACAATGAAGAAAAGAATATAATAAGAGTTCTAAAAGAGTTAAGTGATTTAAACATAGATTCAATAGTGGTAGACGACGGCAGTGTAGATAAGACAAGGAAATTAGTTGAGGAGTTCATAAAAAACAACGAAAATAACAATAAAATATATACCATATTCAAGGATAAAAATCAAGGTAAGTCAAGTGCACTAAAAGACGGTACAAAACTTGCTCTGGATTTAAACTACGAATATATAGTTTATATGGATGGAGACCATCAACACAAGCCAGAAGATATACCAAAGATGTTTAAAAAACTAAAAGAAAAAAATGCAGATGCTGTTTTTGGAATTAGGAAATATAACCATATACCGTTTCATAGGCAGATATCCAATTTTGTAGCAAGTATTATTATGTCATTAACTGTTTCTTTTTACTCTAGAAGGCCTTACATATTTAGGGACATACAATGTGGGTTTAGGATAATCAAAAGCAGTTTTCTAAAAGACGCTTATTTTGGAGATGGATATAGTGTAGAACATCTTATAGCACTACAGCTTGCAAAAAAAGGTGCTAAGATAGTTGAAGAATACGTGACTATTGAATACCATCCTGATGCAACTTCATATATTACAACAAAAAAGATAGTCGATGTTGTAAAGGAGGTTGCGAAATTTGTTTTATTTAGGAATCGTTAATCAATTATATAGTAGTATGCAATTTTAAATAAGCCAATAATACATTAAAATAAATAGCCATAATAAATAAACTCATATTTCAATTTAACAGTATATTTTATGTTTAAATAAAATTTAACCGTATTTATTAGTTAAGTAAGTAATGCACACCACTATACTTCGCCTGTTATGGATCTCCTACCGTAACCTGTAATTTTTACATCTCTAAATTCTCCAACCTTTATAGATGAATCATCTTTTTTAGGTATGCCTATAAGAATTGGATAGGTCCCAAACTGTCTTCCAAAATATAAATTCTCTTTTTCGACTTCAATAAATACATCTTTTAAAATCGTTCCCTTTGGTACCATCCTTTTTAACATTGGATTGTCAATTTCATTTCTTATTTTTTCCTTAAAGCTTAAAAATAAGTTTTTCCTTTTTTTCGCTTTTTTAACATCTTTTATGGTCAATTCAGTTCCAAAAAACGGAACTACTTGCCTAATGTTTATCCTCCTTATCATAAAGCCAGAATCATATATCTCTTTTAAATAGTTGTAGTTTATTTCAAAGGTCTCCTTGGTTTCGCCTTTGAGTCCGAACAATAGATTTATCCCGGGTAAGAGATAAGGTAAACCTGTAGGACTTCTGTTTCCTCCAATTTCATTGAGTATTTTAACGGCCTTTAAAACGTCCTCAGGGGTTGTAAGTAAATTATTCTTTTTAATAACTTTTTCATCAAAGCTTTCTACACCAAAAGCAGCTATATTTCCTCCAGTACAGTATCTTACCAGTATTTTAGCCACTTCCCTACTTTCTTCTTCATGCCTTGCAATAACTGCAGGGTTGGCATTGTCTATGTGTAGAACTTTAGGGTTTGAAACGTTTTGAATACCTTTAAACAGCCTTTCAATTTCAACAACATTTGGCTTTGGTACTTCTTCATCAGCTCCTTCCAGAGATTTGTAAGAAAACATGCAAGGCTGTCTTCCGATTCTAAAGTACTCTATGCCTAAATTGTAAAGATTCTTAACCTCCTCCACAATATCCTCGGGTTCCCTATACTTTGGAGCTCCGAACCTTCGGGGCTCTGTACAAAAACTGCATCCGTTACCTAGAGCTCTTGAACATCCCCTATAGGTTTCTATCTCTGCTATAATATATGGATAGTTTGGATGCTGTTTTACAATTCTTGCACCAATGTTTGCAAACTCCCTCAATTCGTCATAATTTCTTTTTCTCTGTGGATCTACGTTTTCTAAGTTAAATCCATTACCCAATAAATCGTATAAAACAGCTTCAATATCCCCTTCAGCTATGACATCAAAGAAGTACTTCAACCTATCTTCGTCCTCTATTTTCCCTCCTTCTGCTGAAGAACCGAATTTAGTTGCCACAGGTCCTCCAAGTATTTTAATACCTTTAAAATTGTATAAAATCGATACAATTTCCCTAAGAGTGGCAGGATTGGCATTTAAATATTTTCCAGGGGTATGGAACCCGCAAATTGCGATTACTGCATCAAATCTATTAAAATCATAACCTTTCTTAATTTCTTCTCTAAGTTTATCGATAGTTATATAATGAACATCGTGTTTAAATTTATAGAGAGCTCCTGCTACATATCTTGGATATGTTCCTATGTAAGGGGGAACTCCTAAACCAGCAGGTTCGTCCGTATATCCATCCAATATTAAGAATTTCATTGTATCACCGGGGGCCATATGTTCCACATCTTGCCTGTAGATGTGATTTACTATCTATTAATTATAGTCAGGTGCATAACAAATTTAACACCATCTGACATAAAACTTGACTAAAATATACTTCTCGACAAAAACCAAAGGTTTTTGTGAGTCTCGACAAAAATTCTTCGAATTTTTGTGAGTCAGCGAATTTCTTTGAAATTTGCTTCGACAGCGAATCTTCGATTCGCTTCGACTTAACTTCGTTAAGAAGTATCCGGTTTTGGAATCACCAACGAAGTTGGTGAGCTACAAAATCCCTTAGGATTTTGTTCAATCAAAACCTTTTTCTAAAAGGTTTTGCTCTATACTATAATATTAAGAACCATAATATTCCCACCCTTAAAGTTATTTACTTATTTTCTAAAATCGTTGTCGATGATGAATAGTTTTTGCTGATCTCGAACCAAAGGCTGAGTATTAATTGCTCAGCAATTTCAAGTATGTGATGAACCGTATGAGCTCTGAGACAACATTTTAATTTTTATCATCTTCATGGTGAGTTGTAAAATTATATGCCATGTTTGATTTTGGTCTGTGTATTATTTCCATATGTGGGTAGGCTATCTCTACATCATCCTCATTTTCCAACTTATTTAGGATATTTTTAGTAATTTCCGTCTTTACTTCGGCCCATTTAAATGCATCTACCAAATACCTGACTTTTATTTCAATCCCGCTATCTAATAGCTTTACCCGCATAATCGGCTTATCATATACTTTTGATTTTGCAAAGATTCGAGGTTTATTTTTCCAGAGCTCAGCTAATTTTGCCATCTCCTCCCCAACAACATCATCGCATGCTTCAAAAATCAATTTTTCAGCCTTTTTCCAGTCACTTTCATATGTGATACTTACTTCGACACTATCCCATATGTACCTGGAGCCTTTTGAATAATTTACCACCGAATTAGTTAAGATGTATGAGTTTGGTATGGTTAAACTTCTTCCAGTTGACTCTACTTCAACCTCTCTTAAACTTATATACATTATATCTATCTTATAGACGTCTCCACCCCCAACGCCTTTTATATAAATCCTGTCGTTAATTTTGAATGGTTGGGTAAATATAATAGTTAGCCATCCTACAAAGTTTATAATTGGTTTTTGTAGCGCAAGAGTTAAAGCTGCCCCCATAAGACCAAGGGACATCATAAGGGAACCTACATCTTTATAGATAAGGGAAATTGCAATTAAACCTGCTATAAGCCATGTCACATATTTAACTACTGAGGCAGCAATTGGGTATTCCCTTATATCTACCTTTTCAAAATATTTTCTTAAAATTTCCAAAACTATATCTAAAAATATTAGGGTACCGAGAATTAAGACAACTAATATAGTAATTTGGGGACTGTAACTCTCTAATTTTAATAAATACTGGTAAAAATTTAGCTTACTACTTAAGTAATACAAAATACCTAACAAAATTAGAACTTTAGATATAAACTTGGTTTTTAATATTGGATTTTCATTTTTATTCATGGTAATCCCTACAGGCATGGTGTATATAGAGCCGTTCTGCAATAAAATTAGAATTATTAAACAAATTTCAATTAATTTAATATAGATATTTACACTTATTTGCAGATGACGACTATACTGATGTCTTAAATTTGTAATAATAATATATTTTTCATAGTTTTTAAATACTGGTTTAATATTGCAATATTTATCTTATTTTAAAAAAGAGGTGGGATTGTAACTATATGTTCTCACACAAATATTTTAAAGCGTCTTCTTCCATAAAGTGAAGTTTCCCAGGTATTATTATACAGTGAAGTGGCCCCCCGAAGTCGTAGTTTATCAAATCTTTTATTTTTCCATAAACCAGTTTTGGCTTTAGACTTCCAGCTCTTGCCAGTACAACAGCTTTTGTATCTTCACTTAAGATGTTTTCATTTTTCTTTTCTTCAATTTTCAAAAGTGTTTCAAGACCTTCATTTGCGGTCATGAATCTGTTTTCATGGGCATGAATATCCAATAGACATAGGGTGTGGTAGCCCATATTTAAATTATCTTTTATAACATCGTAGGGAGTTTCAGGGAAATAATTTGGTTCTGGAAATACTATTGAAGTAGTTTTACCAAATTTATACAGTTGCAAACCAGTTATCCCTATTGCAGAATAAATTGAAGGGGCATTTAATATTACAACTTCAATACCTTTTTTTCTTGCTTCAACTGCAATATCAACGTGGGTAGTTGCAACCATAGGATCTCCAGCTGTCAGGAACATTATATCTTTTTCTTTAGCTTCATCAATAAGCTTATTTGTTTCATACTCTACTTTTTCCCTGTCTAAAACGGTTATTTCTTTTCCCAGAGTTTCTTGGATTTTTTCTATTGTTGTACCGGTTAGAACTGCAGTATAAAATTCTGCATATATTTTATCCACTTTCTTTGCAAATTCCAAGGTTTTTAAAGTCGTGTCTTTTTCATCGTATAAACCTAGTCCTGCTAATACGAGCATTATGTCACCTTATAATTGTTAAATAGTCGTTGATAAATTTCAATCAAATATGGTTCTGTTTTACAATATTAGAAAGTTACATATGTTATTAATCGCCAAACACGAATTCAGACATTATATTATTAGTATTGATACATTAATACCATATCATATAAAAATGAAAAAATAAATAAAATTTAAAACATTTATACGACAATTAAAATTATATAGTGAACATTATAATTTAATTATCTTTATAGCAAACGATCTTATAATTAATGTTAACTGGTCTTAAGTATTGGTGAAATTAATGGACATGTATTTACTATTTTTTATAATAATAACTTCCATATTTATCGCACCTGAAATACTAAAGAGATTTAATGTTCCAGGTATTACCGCCACGATGTTGGCAGGGATGGTAATAGGACCATATGGGTTGGGGTTAATAGACGTGGACAACACTATAGAAGTATTTTCATCATTCGGCGCCATATTTTTAATGTTTTTGGCAGGTGTGGAAGTAGACAATGGGACTTTAAGGGAGGAATTTGGAAAGTCGACCATAATAAGTTTGTTCTCCCTTGTAATTCCAGCTATGGGCGGGTATTTAATAGGAACGTGGTTCGGGCTTGATTTTATAGGTTCCCTATTGTATGCGTCTATATTCTCGTCCCACTCTGTTGGAATGATATATGCCCTTATGAATGAACTTGATTTAACCAAAACAAGGTTTGGTACAACGGCATTAAGTGCCACGATAATAGTGGATTTAATTAGTCTTATAGTTCTCTCAATAATAATAAGAATGAGCATGAATACTCAGAATTCAGATATCGGATATTTTATAGGCCTTGTTTTACTATATATATTGGGACTTTTACTCACGATTCCATATATCTCAAAAATAATATTCCAAAAGTTTGAAAAACTCCATATTAAGAAAATACACTTTGTTTTGTTTGTCATACTGATTTCCATTCTTGCAGGGGAACGTATTGGACTTCACCCAATAATTGGGGCATTTATTACGGGAATAGCAGTCTCGGAATCCCTAACAAAGAAAGAGCACGATGAATTATTAAATAAAAATTTAAATGCAATTGGTTATGGGTTTTTTATACCGATATTCTTCCTTACATTGGGAATGACTACTGATACTGGAGTTTTATTTAATTTGAAAAATATGGGTTTAATTTTAGCCACCATAATTGGTGCAATGACTTTAAAACTTACATCAGGATACATGTCATTTAAATTAATAGGGTACAATAAATTACAGAGTATTTGTGGTGGATTATTGACCATACCACAAATTTCGGCTTCACTTGTTGCAGCATCAGTTGGTAGAGAGCTCGGGATAATATCCGATGAATTTTTTGTTGCAATAGTTGTATTGTCGTTGGTAACCTCCATGATAACTCCGATATTTGTGAAAAAACTTGTAATGGATAATAGGGAAAAATTTGTCAATTAACTAAAATAGAAATGAAATAAAATAATAAATTATTATTCTGATTCTTCTGATCCATATTTTTTGACCAACAGTATTGGACAGTGGGATTTTTTAGTAACTTTTTCTGCAACACTACCGAGTAATAACTTATCCAAACCAGTTTTTCCAGTAGTTCCCATTACAATCAAATCGACTTTTTTTCTTTCGGCGTAATCTACAATTTCTTTTACAGGGTTTCCTTCCAATATTTCTACTTTAATATCAACATTGTAATCCTTGGCCATATGGGATATTTTATTAAGTGCATCATTGCCTTCCTCTTCTAAAATTTCCTTCATACTTTCCCAAAGCCCCTCTGTAGGAAGTCCTATAAATGGAACTATATCAACAACGTATATAGCATATATTCTGGAATTCATGGCTTTTGCCATTTCAATAGCATGTTTTGCAGCTTCTAAAGATACTTCTGAACCATCGGTTGGTACCAATATTTTATTATAAACCATATATTTTCACCTGTATATTATATGCATATAGTACTATTTTATCGGATAATATTTATAGTATTTTAAATCCTTAATTAGTTTAATATATATTGGTAATATATACTACATTTATAGTGTGCATTAGTTACTTAACTAATGAATACAGATAATTTTATTTAAAAATGTGATATATGCATTGTTAATTAAATTAAGCTTATTTACTGCAGTCTTAAATTATAATATTTTGATTTTCATTTAACTGCACACCCCCTATACACACATTGAGTTTTATATACTGATGATAGAAAATTTAAGTTATTGGGTTATAAGCCTATTTTTAGAATAATTTTATACAAAAATCATATTATATGATAATCGTTTATACGGATATAATGATAATAGAGGGTAATTATGTTGAAAACTAAAATTTGGAATATTGACTTCAAAAATCCGGTTTTTTTAGCTGCTGGAGTTATGGGAGAAACTGGAAGTGCCTTAAAAAGAATAGCAAAAAATGGCGCAGGAGCAGTATGTACAAAGTCCGTTGGATTGGAGAAAAAAGAAGGCCATAAAAACCCAACAATGGTTGAAGTGGAAGGTGGTTTTTTAAATGCCATGGGGTTGCCAAACCCTGGTGTGGAAGAATATATTGAAGAAATTGAAGGAGTTAATGAAGATTTAAGAAGAATAAATACTAAAATAATCGGTTCAATTTATGGAAAAGATGAAAAAGAATTTTCAAAAGTTGCAGAGATTATGGCCCCACATGTGGATTTAATCGAGCTGAATATATCCTGTCCTCATGCTGGAGGATGTTATGGAGCCACAATTGGACAAAATCCTGATTTATGTTATAAGGTAGTTTCTGCGGTAAAAGATGCTGTAAAGGTTCCAGTAATTGCAAAATTAACCCCCAATGTTACCGATATAAAAGAAATAGCGTCTGTAGTAGTTGAGGCTGGAGCCGACGGAATCACAGCAATTAACACTTTAGGTCCAGGTATGGTCATAGACATAGACACAAAAACACCTATATTGGGAAATAAATTTGGTGGAATGTCTGGAAAAGCCATAAAACCAATAGCAATAAAACAAATTTATGACATTTATGAAACTGTAGATGTTCCAATAATCGGAGTAGGGGGAATTACTACAGGTTACGATGCCATAGAATTCATGATGGCAGGAGCTTCTGCTGTTCAGGTTGGAACAGGGGTTTACTACAGGGGATATGACATATTTAAAAAAATATGCGATGAAATTGAAGGATTCTTGAAATCAAAGAACCTTGAACTTAAAGATATTGTTGGGGCAGCCCATTAAAAGTTATTCTGCGAATGGATGAGGTAAATCTTTCTTAAATTTCTTTTTGAAGCTAAATAATACTGTTTAATACTGTTTAATTGCAGAACGACTATAAAATAAAAAATCAAAAAGATGATATTATGGTACATTTTGGTGAGGCAATCCTTGGAAAGGATTTAAAAGCTATTGTTAATGTTGTAGTTGGAAAAGGTAGTGAAATAGATGCTGTATTTACAAACGCACTAACGAGAGTTCCTTCTCCAATTTTTGCAAATTTAAGGGACAATTTAATTGTTAAACCTTTAACCTTGGTGGTTCCAAGGCACACAATCCAAAATGAAATTCAAGATGAACTTTTAAACGGCGTTATACAGTACGGTGTAGCTAAGGCAGTAGCTGATTTAGATTTGGAAGAAGATTTAAAAATAGTAGCTACTGTTTCTGTCCCAGACGTTCCTTTAACAAATTTAAATAAAAGAAAATTATTTCATTACTACTATGGGGCAACCAAGCTGGCAATAACGAGAAGCTTAAATGAATATCCATCAAAGGAAAAAATCAAAAAAGAAAAATACAGAGCTCTGCATCCCCTTGTTGGGTTTAGGGATATTAAATTAGAGAGGCCTCCATATCTACAGGTTGCACTTGATGTACCTACAATTGAAAACATGGAATTCATTATAAATTCTCTTCCAAAGAGCGATAGAATAATAATAGAGGCCGGGACACCATTAATTAAAAGATTTGGAATAGAAATTATAGAACATATAAGGGAGCTCTTTGATGGATTTATAGTGGCTGATTTGAAAACTATGGACACTGGAAGGATAGAAGTTAGAATGGCTTTTGAATGTACTGCAAATGCAGTAGCTTTAAGTGGTGTGGCCCCAAAGTCAACGATACTTAAAGGCATTCACGAATGCCAAAAATGCGGCATAATGAGTTATTTAGACGTCATAAATGTTGAAAATCCATTAAAACTTTACAATTCTTTGGAACTAAAACCAGATGTTTTAATGGTTCACAGAGCCATAGATGAGGAATCTTTCAATATCCAAAGGGATCTTAAAGAAGATGAATATGGTGTAAGGGCGAATGCAATTAAAAAAGACGATATAGACGCTTTGCTGGGAATTGCCGGCGGAGTTTCATTTGAAAATGTGGATGAAATAAAGGACAGGTACGATATAATCGTAGTTGGTAGGGGCATAACCAAATCAAGAGACCCTGGAAGAACTGCCAGAGCAATTGTGAATAAATTAGGGGACGATATAGAACAGTACCGGTTATACTTGGATGAAGATGAAGATATAAATTACAGGGATTAAGTATAAACCCAAATATTTTGTAAAATTTTGTAAAATATACGATCATATAATGCATTATTAAAGAAAAAAATAAGATAAAAAGTGAAACCATGGCCATTATATCCATTAATGAAAATGGATTTTTAGAAAAGATAAAAAGTAAAAATGAACGTGAAAACAATCATGTTCAATTTGCATGTGTAATATCCTCAATAGAGACTACAAAACACCACCCTATATCAGGAGTTAATAAAAAAGTTATAGACTACACTCCGGCAGCAGATATGGAGCTAGTTACATTGGGAAAGAGCCTATCACTTCCAACACCTCCGATAGATGCTACAGGATGTCCCAGCCCTGCAACAATAACGAGAGCTGCAGTGGATTTAATGAAAATCCCTGTTTTAACAGTGGATGCAGGAAGTTATGTAAAACCTCAGGTGCCGTACATATCCATAGATCAAAAGCCTACTGGGGATATTTTTAAAGGTCTTGCAATGGATAACTCAAAGGAGCTCTTTAAAAAAGGACTGATTCTCGGGGAAAATATCATATATGATAGTTTGGTTATTGGTGAAAGTGTTCCTGGGGGAACTACAACTGCACTCGGGGTTTTACTAGGTTTGGGATATGATGCAAAAGACAAGATAAGTTCAGGTTCTGTTGAAAATCCAAAGGAGCTCAAACTAAAAGTTGTAGAAAATGGTTTAAAGTACGCCAAATCTAAGGATGTTTTTGATGTATTAAATGCAGTTGGGGACAAAATGATGCCAGTAGTTGCGGGAATGGTTATTTCAGCAGTTAAAAGAAATAAACCTGTTATTTTGGCAGGTGGAACTCAGATGGCTGCAGTTCTTTCGGTAATAAAAGAGATAGATCCCGGAGCTCTGAAAAGTGGATTGGTAGCAATTAGTACTACAGAGTTTGTTTTAAACGATAAAAATGCAGATTTAAAGAATATAGTTGAACAAATTGAGGAGATTCCATTATTTGCCTCAAAGTTCAACTATGAGAAATCCAAAATAAAAGGATTAAGGGCATACTGTGAAGGGTCTGTAAAAGAGGGAGTTGGTGCAGGAGGGATTGCCACATATACCTATGTGAATGGTTTAAATCCAGAAGATATTAGAAACTATGTTGAAGAAAATTATCAAAAATGGTACTCAATGAAGTGATTGATTAACTCAAAAAATCTTTAAACCTTTACAGTTACTAAAAAATTTCATATAGTACATATTATATATTTATTATCGGTGAGGTTATGAAATCTAAAGTTATCGTACTGGCAGAAAATGCAAATACAACACCTTCAAGATTGTTTAGATATTTGAATTCTTTAGATTATGATATAAATGTTAAAGAAACGTGCTTTGGAGCATACATTGAAGGCGAAGATGAGGTTGTTGATAAAATAGCAGAAATGGTAAGAGATCTCGAAAAGAACAAAATATTCTGTAAAGATAGGGGTTTTCCAATCTGGGATAAAAGAAGATGCAGAGCATTCAGAAAAGGGGGTCCAAGAGAAGGATTTCACCAATTGGAAGCTGAACAGAAAATATTGGATAGAATTGCAAAAGGACTGGAAAGTGTTGAGAGTGAAGAAAAATTGAATAAGGAGGAAATTGAAGAAGAATATGAAAAAATAAAAACCAAAAAGCTAAGTCCTGAAAAATTTAAAGAAATTATGGATAGCATTAGTGCTTAGTGACCAATTAACATAAAATTGACTAATTATACAATATAAAATATCTTATTTGTTATTATACTGTGAGGTGTATTTATGATCTCAAAATATATGGTTAGAGACGTAATGAAGAGAGGAATTCATGAAGTATCATTAAATGATAAAATATCAGATGTTGTTAAAAAAATGGCAGAGTACAATATTTCATCTGTTGTAGTTTCAGATAATCAGGTGTTTTGGGGGATTATCACAGATACCACCATATTGAAGCATTACCATGAAAACTTAAACAACTTAAAAGCAGAAGATATCATGACCTCAAAACTCATTACAATAAGTCCTGAAGCACCACTTGAAAAGGCCGTTGAAGTTATGACAAATAACAATATTCATCACCTATATGTTCTTTCAGAACTTAATGAGGATAAAATTGTTGGAGTATTGAGCTCAAAGGATGTTATAAAATTAATGGCAAAATTAATGGATTAACAGATATGGATTAATGAATTGATCCAACTATATATTTTTAAACAATTTAAAATATTTTTATTTTTATTGGTGCTTTGTTGGAAGGGTGTAAGTGTGTATAGAAAGGGGTCAGGATTCGAGAGGGAATTGAAGAAAGCCCTGGAAGATAAAGGATTCGCCGTTATAAGGAGTGCAGGAAGTCATGGGGTGGATTTAGTAGCCGGAAAAAATGGAAAAATTTACATCTTTGAATGTAAGGTAACTTCAAAAGAAAAGTTCTACATCTCAAAGGAAGATGTGGATAAACTTGTGGAATTCTCAGAAACTTTTGGAGGAGCTCCATATATTGCTTTGAAAATGAAAGGAGAACGACTTTTTATAAACCCCTATCTTTTAACCACCAACGGAAAAAACTATGCGTTGGATTATAACAAAATATGCCCAATAGCCACCGATTTTAAAGAGTTAATTGGAGAAGGAAAACAGATTAGATTGACTGGATCAGATAAATTAATTTAAAAAACGATAAAAAACTAAAAATAGAATGGAAAAATAGTTATTCAGCAATATTTGAAATTATGAGTTTTGTTATTAAAATTCCCAAATAAGCTGCTCTTTTTGGTTTTATAATAATTGAAGAATGTTCAGCCTCCCTGTGGAATCCAATCAATATAGATGCTGTTCTCCTATCATCTGCAGGAAGTATTGCTATTGAGACTCTGCTATTGTCTGCGAAACAAGTCCCCACATCCTGTATTTTTTGTAGTCTTATGCCTTCTTTTTTGAATTTTCTATTTATTTCTTCAGCAGAAACTACGCCATGATTTAACAATGTGAGAAACAGTGAGGTAGTTTCCTTATCCAATGATACTGAATCTATTTCCTCACCGTTTTCATTTAACAATTTTAATATTATATTTTCATTATCGTGTTCAAGGACCAATACCTTCCCTTGTGCACCAGATATAAACATTCCCCTCACCTATCGACAATTTTCTGGCTGATTTTCTAGCTAATTAAACATGTATTATTGTAGTATATAATTGATAACCTTTAAAAAATTTTCCATATGGTTCTTATTATTTTATTTATCATTTGCTATTTTTTCTTTAAAGACACACATAATGGTGTTTGCCTCTTTTCCACTAATAAATGCCCGGCTTATAAGTCTTTTAAAAATGGTTTTACACATTTCTTTCCTGTATTCTTGAATATTTGGCGATCTATCAACGAACTCATCAAATACCTTTATTAAAACATTCTTTTCCGTCTTTGAAGCCTTTCTCATTCTAACGTTGTACGGAATTTCGTTTTCGATTGAAGAAATATAGAGCTCATATAGTATAACTGAAACTGCATGGGATAAATTCATTATTGGATATTCATCGGATGTGGGGATTGAAACCAGTAAATCGCATAGTTCCAGATCTTCATTTGTAAGGCCATCGTCTTCTCTTCCAAAAACTATTCCTAAGGTACCATCTACATCCTGTTGTTTTTCTGCAAGTTCTCTTGGGGTTATTGGGACTCTTTTAATATTCCTATCCCCACAGACAGCACCCGATGTAGCTACAACAAAATCAACGTCTTCAATTGCATCTTTTAAACTATCATAAAACTCGGCGTTATCTAAAATATCTTTAGCGTGAACTGCCCTAATATATGCTTCCTTATCTAAAATATCTCTGCTACCTACTATTCTCAATTTTTTTACTCCAAAATTCATCATGCATCTTGCAATTGCGCCTAAGTTTCCGCTGTACTTTGGGTTAACTAAAATAACTACTTTTTCCATCTTATCCCTTAGTTAAAATATTTTTGTATAAATCAGTATTGCACTGAGGCTTCCCACAAGGGTGGCTATAAAATTAACGTGTTCGTTATTGATTATTCCCTTTCTTTCAAATAGAGCTCCAACAAGACTGTCTGAAAGATTGCCCAATAATCCAGCAACTGTGGCTATCCAAATTAAATTCAAATCCTTAAATAGCAGGAATGCTAAAAAACCTATTGAAAATGAACCTAAAAGCCCCAAAAGTGTTCCAAAGAGTGTTATCCCACCATCAGTACCTTTTTCAACTTTTTTAAGAGTGGTTATTAATCTTGGAGTTTCTTTTGAGAGCACCCCGAGCTCAGATGAAAATGTATCTGAAGTAGCAGCAGCAATTGAGCCTGCATATCCTATCAGTGCCACATCATAATTCAGAATTCCAAATGCATAGGCTAAGACAAATAAAACAGCCATAATCCCATTTGCAAGGACATTTTTAATTGTCCTTTTACATTCTCCTAATTTCATAGAATCTTTTGTAGAATATCCTATTTTACTTACTAAACTCCCCAGTACAAGGAATGAAAAAAGTAATATCAACCAGCTTATCTCAGTACTTATAAGGATTATAAATGCCATTATTGATGAAGCGTAAATCCCACAATCATCCAAATACCCTTTTTTCTTTATCAAATATGCCAATAATAAAACAATAACAAGGGAATAAATTATCTTAATGTAAAGTTCCATGTTTCCACCGAGCTAAATATAAATAAATTTTAATAACTTTTAATGTTTTAAAGTTTTTGGTATGTTTATAGTCGTTCTGCGAATGTATGCATATAAGTATTATCTAATTTCAATTATGTATTGTTTAAAAACTTCCATAATTTAAAATTAAGTAATATAACAATCGCTTAATTGCAGAACGACTATATTTTATATTGTTGATGTTATGAAATGAATTTTCAAGAACTTCAAAGAAGTTTATAACATTCAATCCTTTGTGTATATCTATTTCTTTTTCGGTTCAAATTTTGAAATAGATCCCATTAAAAGTTTTAAATTTACCAGGCCTTAACTGTTGATTATGATAATGATAAAATAACTCAAATAAAAAAATTATTAAGTAGTTATAATATATACTTTATATTAAAAGTATATAAACAAATCAAAGGTGTGAATATGTGTATATTCTGCAAAATCGTAAATAAAGAGATACCTGCTAAAGTGGTTTATGAAGACGAAAAGACCATGGCTTTTTTGGATGTAAATCCAAGAAGTAAAGGCCATACTCTTGTAATTCCAAAGGAACACTACGAGACATTTGATGAGCTCCCTGATGATGAAATGATCAATTTAATGAAAACTGTTAAAAAAGTTGTTGAAATCTTAAAATCACTAAACCCTGATGGATATAACATTTTAAACAACAACAAACCTGCTGCTGGGCAGGAAGTTCCACATGTTCATTTTCATGTAATTCCAAGATATAATGAAGAAAAAGAAGAGGTTATAAAATTCTCTGAACCTATAGCTGTAAATTTAGATGATGTTTTGAATGAATTAAAAAAATAATTTTTTAATTCAAATCATGCCTTTTCATTATTACTTAAGGCAATAATGCCATTTGCTATAGCTACTGCAACTGGGGTGCCTCCCTTAGGTCCTACCGTAGTTATTGAAGGGATATCAGTATCTCTAAGAAGTTCTTTTGATTCACTGGCTTTTACAAAGCCCACAGGAACCCCAATAATCAATTTTGGTTTTACTCCCTCTTCTTTTACCATCCTTATAACTTCTAAAAGTGCAGTTGGCGCATTACCTACTACCACTACCCCTCCATCGATGAGATCTTTTGCAATTCTCATAGAAGCCACTGCCCTAGTTATTTCCTCTTCTTTAGCTATTTTATAGGTATTTTCATCACTTATAAAGCACTTTATATTCTCGTACCTTATACCTGCGCCTACCATGTTTATATCGACAATCAAAGGCTTTCCATGTTTAATGGCTTCAACTCCATATTTTATTGCATCCCCCTTGAATTTAACCAATTTGGCATATTCTGGGTCAGCTGTTGCATGGACTACCCTTTCTATTATTCCCAATTCCGCCTCTGAATAGTCATTTATGTTGGAGCCGAGAACCTCTTTTATTTTACTTTTTACTATTTCCCTAGATTTTTCAGCGATATTTAACCCGTCTCTGGTGGTGGCACCCATGAACATAGTATCTACCTTGAATAATGTGTTTAACAATTAAAACATACTAACTTAAAAATTTTAAGAGCTCCTTAATTTCATAAAACTAAATAAAATTGATTGTTAGAGATTCATATTTGTTTCTATTTATAGGCCCTAATACTTATTTATATAGTTGTGGTAGTTATCTTTTTAATCAAAACTAGATAATTCTAAGAACTACTTTTTCTTTTTCACTGTGTTCTTTTATATGAACTACTTCAATTAAATCCTTTACAACATCTGCAATATCCAGTTCCAATACTCCCATTAAATCGTTATCTGTATCCACCCTAAAGTAGGTCCCACTTTTACAAACTACTGTGCCTTCCACATGGCATCTCCCAAAGTAGGCTTCTATATGGTCCCCCTCTTCAATAGAATCTAGATAATCATACAGTTCGTCTTTATTAACATCTCTTTCAATAACCTTCATAAAATCACCTTTATTGAGGATATTCAACAACTATTTTAAAAGTTATTAAATAAATAATATATTATTATTTAAATAAATAAGGTTTTGAGACCACTTCATTTAAACTCCCATCACAATCCTGAACAGGTTCCTAAGGCCTGGAGCTAATCCTAAAGACATTATGGTTATTTTCAATATATTTCTTAAATCCTTATTATCAATTTCTTTGTTAATAATATATAGCACCAATACGACCACGATTAATTTTAAGGGTATGAGAATATACGGACCAAGAATATCCATAAAAAACCTTGGTACTGGATGCTGTTCCCAATAGCCGTAAATGCCAATACCTATGGATGTGGCTGATGCATCCACTAATTGAGAAAATATAGCGTATTTATCAATTCTATCGATTTTGCCAATGTTTAGTTTTTTTATATTTTTGAGTTTCTCTAAAATACGAATTGCAATGAAATATGTTGGGAATAGAACCACTAAGGTGTAAAATAATGCTTCTAAATGCGTTATTCTCTTTAAAAACTCCGGTAAAAGGTAAATTATAGGAACCAGAGCCATTAAACTAGCTGAAATATAGTATCTATTTTTAAACAATGCTCCAGAGCCGATTATTGAAAGCATATAATATAGTCCAACTAAAACCACTATCCCTGGAGTTACCGTGTAGTATAAACGGGGGATAACGCCTGCATCAACTAATGCCCTCATTAAGGTTATTAAAATTACGTAAAAAATAGTTACCTCTGCAAATCTTTTATCGACACGTATATTTAAAAAGTTACATGCCTTATAGAATATATAAACCATTACAAATAGTAAAGTACCATAAGTTATCTCTTGGATAAGATTATAACCGGTTTTAGCATGTATTGGATAGATGTAGTATTTATTTATGAATTCAAGTACAGTATTTTTTATATCCATTGTAGTTCACCACATGTTTTATCCCTACTATAAAGTATCCCCTAAATATTAAATGCTTTTTTATAATTAAACAAAAAAAATTATAGTGAAATCGAAAATCAGTAGATTATTTAAAGTAATTTCAGTTTTCCAGTGATTTTATTGATATTGTCTTCTTTTTCGGGTCCAATGCCTACTGCAGTAATTGTCCCAGGTTCTAGCTGGGTTCTGCCTGCATCCCTAATTAAACTACATGGGAGACCTTCTATATTGGCATTTTTAAATACTTCGAGTAATTCTTTTTCAGAATTTACTTTTAACACTACTTTCTTTTGTCCAGATCTTAACCATTCCTTAACTATATTTGGACATATTTTTTGAGCATGAATAAATGATTCAATTGAAGCATGACATGCCTGAGCTGCAATTTTACCCTTACCCATTTTTAAATCGTTTCTAATAATAATGACCTGTTCATACATAAAATCAACTCACAAAAGTTTATAAATAACGGTGCTGGATAGATGATACATTATCTATTTTAATATTTGTAGCTTTCATTATAATGCTTCCACAAACATGCAAATTCGGCTTAAATAGATTAAAATCAATTAAGGTCACAAGTGATGAAGTGATGAAGTGGTTTTATTGACTTTGTGGGGTCATTATATTTATTAATTTTAGTGAAATTATAATTTTATTAAATCTACGGTGGAAACATGTTTGAGATAAAACATAGAGATGCAATGGGCAGAATAGGAAAAATAAAAATAAACGGTAAAACAATCGAAACACCAACAATAATGCCGGTAGTTCATCCTAATCCAAAAAAACAAACCGTTTCAATGGATATCATCAACAACCTTGCAGACGTAATTATAACAAACTCATATATAACTTACTCGAATCCTGAACTAAGGGCTATTGCAGAGGAAAAAGGAATCCACGAGCTCGTAGGATTTGATAAGGTTGTGGTTACAGATAGTGGATCTTTTCAGCTCAGTGTTTATGGGGATGTAGAAGTAAAACCTTTGGAGATAATAGAATTTCAAGAAAAAATTGGGGTCGATGTAGGTACCATATTGGATATACCGACACCGCCATTTGTTGATAGGGAAAGAGCTGAAAAAGAGCTGGAAGAAACGATTAATAGGGCAAAGTTATCTTTGGAATTAAAAAAAGAAAACAACTACAAACTGTTATTGAATGGAACTGTCCAAGGTTCAACACATATGGATTTAAGAAGAAAAAGTGCGGAAGTAATGGGAAGTATGGACTTTGATATCTATCCAATTGGTGCAGTTGTACCATTAATGGAGGATTACAGGTACAAAGAAGTTGCTGAGATTATAATAAACTCCAAAATGCATCTTCCAACAAATAAGCCTGTCCATCTCTTTGGGTGCGGTCATCCTATGTTTTTTGCACTTGCAGTGGCGTTGGGATGTGACTTATTTGACAGTGCAGCTTATGCACTCTACGCAAAACAGGGAAGGTATTTAACTGAAAGAGGAACCTTGCATTTAGAAGAATTAAAGGATTTAGATAAATTCCCATGTTCCTGTAAAGTATGTAGTGAATACTCACCAAAAGAGCTCTACAAAATGGAGAAGAAAAAAAGAACACAGTTACTTGCTGAACACAACCTTTACGTAACATTTGAAGAGATAAACAGAATTAAAAATGCCATTAAAGATGGAAACCTTTGGGAGCTCGTAGAGGAAAGATGCAGATGCCACCCAATGTTATTGAGTGCTCTAAGGGTAGTTTCAAATTATATGGATTTTATAGAAAAGTATGACCCAGTTTCAAAAAAATCTGCATTCTTTTACGGCGGATATGAGAGTATGTTTAGACCAGAAGTTTTAAGGCATAAACAGAGGCTTAAAAGAATAAAATTTGATAAAATATATGTTACAACACTATCGAACAAGGTAAATAAACCATACAGTGAAAATGTCAATATTATACCTTCTGACGTGGATGTTTTAGTTAAAGATTATGTATTTGGTTTAGTGCCGTTGAATGTTGATACAATATATCCGCTTTCCCAAAGTGAAGTTCCAGAACTTTACGATATTGAAAAACAACACAATAAACAATTTATTGAAGGATTTTTAAAAGAACACGAAGATAAAATAATGGATATATCTTCATACAACTACTACACCAGTCATTACGGTTCAAATAGAAATAAAAACAAAGTAAATAAAGACGCCTTAAGAATAGACAGAATGCTCCAGTATCAGTATGGATTTAAGATTTTAGATGATGAATTGTTAAACAACATAGTAATAAAGAGAAGCAGAAAAACAGGAAGAATTAGAAATGTAATGTTGGACAATAAAGAAGTCATATTTACAGTTAGAGCCAACGATAACTTCCTTATACCTACAAAAGAAGGTGCTAAACTTTTGCATGAAAAAATACCATATCCTAAATACAGGGTTGTAGTGGATAAAAGTGTTCAGGACTTTGCAAGGGACGGTAGGTCAGTTTATGCCAAGTTTGTAATCGATTGTGATAATGATTTAAGACCTTACGAAGAAGTATTAATAGTTAATGAAGATGATGAACTACTTGCATACGGGACTACGATTCTAAATAGTAGGGAATTGATGGAATTTGATTACGGCGTAGCTGTTGATGTGAGAGGCGGTATTAAGTTATAATTGATTTTTTATTTTTTATAACTGGAAAAAGTTAGTTGGAGCTGAGCTACATGTTAAAACTACTTTATAAAGGGATATTGATTAGGGATAACGATAGAATAAAAAAAGCCTCATCATCTGTAACGTACATTGGTACAAAAAAACATAATATAATAGTTGACACATCGTCTAAGGATAATAGGGAGCTCATAATAGAAGAATTAAAAAAGTTAGGATTAAAACCCGCTGACATAGATATTGTTATAAACACTCACAGCCATCATGACCATGTTGGAAACAACGATTTATTCAATAATGCAGAATTTATAAACTACAGCAACATCGAAAACCTAAAAGATTACGAAAATCAAAGATTAAACAAAAACTCTTCGAGTTTACGAAAACCTTCGGTTTTCGAATCCAGTAGGTTTTGTAGCCCACCACTATCACCGAGCGAAGCGAAGGTGAGCTACAAATCCGAAGGATTTGTTCAATCGTGGTGGTTTTCGAATCCAGTAGGTGATGAAATTGAGATTATAAAAACTCCAGGCCATACTCCAGACAGTATTTCAGTAATTTATAAAGAATATATAGTTGTTGGAGATGCAGCACCGTTAAAAAATAATATTTTAAAAAATATTCCCCCAAAATTAAACTATGACGCCGGTATTGCATTAGCATCTTTAAGAAGGATAAAAAGCATTGGGAAAAACATTGTAACAGGTCATGAAGGCATAGTGTACAGGGATGAATATATTAAATAATATTAAAATCAATTCACCATTTTTTAATGAGCTCGTAAATTGGACCTTCAGGAGTTAGCTCACTTTTTATTAAACATATATTTTTTATCTTCAACTCTCCAATATCTACATGTTTATGCTTCTCTACACGATGTTGCAGTTCTTTTTTATTTTCTACAAACTTAACCCTTCCAATTGTTATATGGGGGACGTATTCTTTTTCTTTCTTGAAGCCCAGTTTTGATAGTTTTTCATCAACTTCTTTAAAAAGTTCTACTAAATTATGAGCTCCTACCCAAATAACTCTTATGTAGTTTTCATTTGGAAAAACCCCAATATTTTCTATTTTACTAATTAGGGGCCTTGAAGACATACCAAAATCCAGATCCAAATTCTTAATTTTTTCTAAGGTTTCTTCATCAACATCTCCTAAAAATTTAATGGTTATATGGAGATTTTCTTTTTCAACCAGCTTTATTCCTTTTAACTTGAATTTACTCTTTAGTAATTCCAGCTTATCCTTTATACTATCGTCCAGTTCAATGGCTAAAAAACATCTCATGAAATCACCTGAGCAAAGCGAAGGGGGTATAATCACCTATTTTAGTAGAATAGGTATGTTGTCAACTATTTTAAAGGTTTTTTTGCATTTTTTGCATTTTAATAATTCATTACTTAACTCTAGATCCCCATTACAACACGGACACTGGAGTATATCTATATAATTTTTTATCCAGGTCATGCCAACACCAAATTTATGCAGTTATAATTTATAATTATTTGAAAAACAAGTTAAAAAGTTATCCTAACCCTATAAAACAGAAATTATATTATTAAAAAAAGCATTGTATAAGCTTTAACGCTCTAAATAGTATAATGACAGATATAATGTATCTACTACCAACCCCTTTAAGAAAGGTGTTGGATTCCCAAACCCGATACTTCTTAACTTCGTTAAGAAGTATAATTTTTGTATTTTCTTTTGGCATCCATGACAGATATAATGTATCTACCTTTGGAAAACCACATTATCATTGAAACTCAACAGCTACTCAATGTGGCCGCCTTGTAGGTAGAACTGTCAGAGGCAATATCATCAAATCAATTGCCATTATTATATTTGGTTTTTTGATATATATAACTTAACTACATATTTATAGTGGCGTGCAATTTAAATGAACTGTTAACTATATTTCACAGGATTTTATTCAAGCTTTTCTATGAATTCCCTTAAAACTGCTGTGGCGTAATTTCCTTTTCTCAGCTTAAATTTTAAAACATATCCATCATCATCGATTTTACAGTCGAAGTCATAAACTTTGGCTATTAATTTTCTTCTAGCACCTTGGAAGTTTCCAAAGTCTTCAATTCTGAACTTTTTTAGGTCCAGATTTTCTCTTTCAGCTATTTCTTTTTCTATTTCCCCTTGAATTCCGTCTGCAAATTTAGTATTATATCCATACAATACCCCGGTTGGAACACCATCTTTTAAAATATCTCCTTCCATAGGTTCAAAGCCATATTCATATCTTTTATTTATCATTTCGTTGAATAGGTAGGACTGATAGGCATTTACAAACATGCTGTTAAGCTGTGGAGGTAAAGCCTTAAATGCTTTTTTAAAGTCCTTGTATCTTAAATAATACTCCAACATTCTTCTTTCGTAGTTCTGTCTCTTAGGATATAGTTCCAATGCCTTTTTAAATTCTCCATTATCAACGAGTTCTCTTGCTTCCTTTAAAATTCCTTCTTCATTTATTGGAGTTCCACAGTAGGTATAAAATGCACTTTCAAAATCCCTTTGATATATGAACTTACCAACAACGTGAGTTATAGGCCTATAGTGTCCAAACCTTTGGATTCCATAGTAGTTTAATACATATTCTATCTTGATGTTTTTCAACGTGTTTTCAAGTTCTTCCCTACTACATTCTACATCTCTTACTTTTATTGTAAATCTATTTCCCCACAAATGCCCCATTCTAAGTTTTTTATTGCTTTTATGGATGTCCCTCAATGTAATGCCAGGTATATTGACTTTTTTTAGGTCTTCCATTTTTATTCCAAAACATCCTACTTTCTGGGTCGTTATGGCAAACTTATCTTTAGTTCCTGCAAATCCGAAGTTCTTTCTCCTTGACTTAGTAGCTCTTGCAATTTTCCCTATGGCATCCATTGTGTTCCAGTTGTTTTTTTCCAGTGTGAATTGGATAAATGAGCCGTTCCATTTTTCTACATCCTTAAATCCAATATCCTTTCCAACTTCCAAAACAATGCCGTCTTCTGTAATTTCCTCTACAATGAAATCTTCAGGATGCTTTTTTATGGTACCATTCAAATGCCCGTGTTTAAGGTTTAGAACGTATTTATTTAAATTCGGTGGCATACTGTCTATCAAACTGTAAATTTTATGCCTTCTGAATTTTAACTTTAACCTTTCTCGAGAGTTCCTTAGGTTGTTTTGACTCTCTTCTTTTCTTTTTTTCTGAATAAACCTAAACTTCATAATCTACCTTCTCCTCTGATTCTTAAAATCATTTTTAGTGTCAGTTATAGTGGTGTGCAAATAAATATATATTTTCAACAACTATTGAATGTAATAGTATAATATGTTGTGGAGCCATATATTTATCAAATAATTCTTTTTTACATAGATGTTAATGAAAAATAAAACTTGTTTAACTATTTACTACTATTGTCATTATAATACTCTAAATTATCAGATTTTATGTTTAATAGTTTATGAAGGATATAAATGATTATAATTCGGTGATAATGTGTTTATCGGAATCGACGATACAGACAGTAGGGATAGGTACTGTACCACTTACGTTGGAGCACTCCTAATAGAAGAACTTGGTAAAAAATACAAAATGGACACTCCGAAACTCATAAGGATGAATCCAATGGTAAAATACAAAACACGGGGCAATGGTGGAGTATGCCTAAGAATAAACGAAGATGAAAAAAAATTAAGCGAAAAAGATATTGAATACATAAAAAACACGGTAATAAAAACTGTAGAAGAATACGCTGATTTTGAATGTGAAAATACAAACCCCGGAATAGTATTTCTAAGTGAGGATAGTTACAATTCAAACAGGGAAATTTTAAATAATTACTACAAAAAAGTACTCTACGACATCGTATCTGTTGAATACGCTGAAAAAATCATTGAAAAAGTCGGCGGAGAATTTAGAAAATATAAAAAAGGCTACGGGATAATAGGGGCATTGGGTAGTATCTCTTCAGTTCCCCCATATACCTACGAACTTCTAACATATAGAAAAAAAGAGAAATGGGGACAAAAGAGGATACTTGACGAAAAATCTGTTATAGAAATGGATGAAAAAACTTTTCCATTTACCTTTAATAACGTAGATGGAGAAAAACCGATTATAGCCCCGCACACAAGCTGTCCTGTTTTATATGGTATCAGAGGTATAAAAAAAGACATCCTCTTAAAAGCCATGGATATCGTTAAATGTGAAGAAATAGATAAATATACAATCTATAAAACCAACCAAGGAACAGACGTTCATTTGAGATTTATGGAAATAAAGGATGTATATCCAGATACTGGAGTTATAACCTATGGAATGGTTGTTACCGAACCTAAAAATTTACCTGGTGGTCATGTAGTTTTTAAATTAAAGGATACTGCCAACAGTGAAGAGATAAACTGCATAGCTTATGAACCTACCAAAGAATTTAGGAACCTAATAAGGGAGCTCACAAAGGGAGATCTAATTGGTGTCTATGGTACTGTGAGGGAAGAACCATTTGGAATAAATATTGAAAAAATAAAAGTTGTAAAATTGGCTAAAAAGTATGAGAAGAATAAAAAGTGTAGCTGTGGAGGAACTTTAAAATCCAAAGGGACTAAAAGCGGGTATAAATGCAATAAGTGTGGGAAGAAATTGAGGTATGATGAGATAGAATTAATTGAAGTGAAAAGGAATATAAGAGAAGGTTTTTACGAAGTTCCTCCGTCTGCTAGAAGGCACCTTAGCAAACCTTTGATTCTTTACGATTTATATTAATTTATCTATAAATTATAAAATTATAATTATAGAATACTAATTTAAAAATAAGTGGTTTTTATGTTGGAAGAAATTATAAAAGGGAATATTGAGAAAAAAACCATAACTCAAATTTACGGTCCCCCTGGAGTAGGAAAAACGAATATCTGCATACTTTCAGTGATTAACTTTGCTAAGAAAGGATTAAAAGTAGTTTATATCGATACCGAAGGTAGTTTATCTGTGGAAAGGATTAAGCAAATTTGTAAGGATGATTTTGAAGAAGTTTTAAAAAATGTAATTATTTACGAACCTTCGAATTTTGAAGAACAGACGATCACACTTGAAAAAATACTAATGCTGGAGAATTTAGGTTTAATTGTTGTAGATGGGATAGCTTCACTTTACAGACTTGAATTATGCGATGACGTAAATGAAAATACCAGATTAAATAGGATACTTGGAAAACAGATTTTAACCTTATTAAAATTAGCTAAAAAGAAAAATGTGGCCATATTGGTAACCAATCAGGTTAGGAATATTTCAGGAAATCGAAACGAAACTTCTAACAACGAAAATCGTAGGTTTTCTAATTTTGAAGCTGTGGGAGGACTACTCTTAGAGTATTGGAGTAAATCTATAATCAGAATTGAAAAATACGATAGTTATAGAGAGATGATCTTAGAAAAACACAGGTACGCAAAAGAAGGTGAAAAACTTAAGTTTAGAATAGTTGAAAGTGGGGTTGAACTTTTAGGGTAATTTATTTTTATTTTCTTTTCTTTTTCCTTATTTTTAGTATTTTCTGTTTAATGCTCTTTTCCATTAGTTATAGTTGTTTGTGTTAAATGTTGGAAAAATACTCCAAAAATTTAAGAAAGATTTATGATTATTTTAAAATTAATGCCTAATAACAATCATTTAAGAATTTCGAAGTATATAAATATCAACTGCAACCGTAGGTTGCAGGGATCGAAGCAAATCTTCGATTTGCTGTCGAAGTAAATCCGAAGGATTTACTGATCGAGACAAATTTCTTTGAAATTTGTCGATTCACAAAAACCTTTGGTTTTTGTCGAACTCACAAAAATCGAAGATTTTTGTCGAGTCGAAGCGAATTTCAAAAAATTCGCTGACTTACGAAAACCTGAAAGGTTTTCGTTAAGACTCATGAAAATCTTCGATTTTCATCGAGAGTTGAATAATCGTAGGTTATTCAACTAATTCCAATAAAATTTGCAAACAACTATAATCTGATATAGCATTAAGTCTCATTAATAGTATTAATATATATACTAGATTTTACACATATGTGTGAGTAATACTTTTGTGAGGGATATTTGTGAGCTCAAAAGTTTTGTTATACCTTTTCGTTGAAAGTGAAAATATAGGTAAAGCTATAAATGCACTTTCAGAAGGTGGAATAACAGGTTTCTTCTTGAACGATTACAAGGGTATGTCTCCACAAGATTGGAAATGATTCTTACTGGCTGAAGATCCTGAAATGGCGTTAAAGATTATTAACGAAATATCTAAAAATACCGTTATGATAGGTACAGTTGTAAGTGTTGAGAAGCTTGATGGGATAAGGGAGATAATTTACAACAGACTTTCAGAAGATAGATATACACTTATATGCCTTCCAGTTGTTGGATTAGAGGTGAATCGCCCAGATTAATGTCCATAAGTGGACAATGGGAGATAAATAATTTAAAAAATCGTTCGCTAATCTAAATGTGGATAAAATAGTGATCCCCATGAGATTTAGAAAAGGAAGACCAAAAATACCTAGGTTAATATCCGAAGAACCCAGGGTAGTATTATTTAAACCAGCAGGTACTCCAACTGCCGAATTAGAGGTTTTAAACCTGACTCTTGAAGAATTAGAATCTGTAAGGTTAGTGGATTATATGGGTTATTCTCATGAAGAAGCTGCAAATGCCATGGGGATTTCAAGAAGGGTTTTTTGGAGTATCCTAAAATCTGCAAGAAAAAAAATAGTTGATGTCTTGATTAATGGGAAAGCCCTCAGTATAGGTGGCGGCCATTATCAAATAAGAGAATGTGGGTCCTATGAAGAATGTGGTAGGGAAAAAAGATGTAGATTTAGACTTTTACCATGTAAAAAATCTAATTCTGATCTTGAATAGATGACATTAATGTTGTATTTTAGATTAAGGGTAATATCCCAGATTTAAATTAAGGGGTAAATTATGAAAAAAGATATTGACTCAGTAATTGATCGTATAGACTCAATGTTAAAAACGACACCTGAATCATATAGCACATATAAACTGTTAAAGACACACAGAGAATTTTTAATTGGAAGTACGGATTATTTAAAAAATTCCAATCATACAATAGCATTTATAGGAAAAGTGGGTGTTGGGAAAACTACTGCCATATCTAAATTATTAAATTTAATAGATTGTAGCGGAAAAGAATTATTACAAACAGGCAGTGGTAGGACAACAGTATGTGAAGTAGAAATTCGTGAAAGCAATAGAATATCCATAGAAGTAGAACCGTATTCCAATGATGAAGTAGAAAAATATTTAGAAGAGTTTTCCACGTACATCGAAAACAAAATTTTAAAAAAGACCTCACAAAGCGAAAAATCTTTTACACTAAGTAGCGAAATAGAAAGGGCACTGCGAAATATGCTTGAATTAAAAATAAGGCGATTTAAGGAAAATGGTAAAAGAAAAAGTATTGATGATGCTGTTGAGCTTTATAATTCCTGTAGTTCAAAAGATGAATTTTACCAAAAACTTTTACAGAGAATCAATCTATCAAATCGAACTACAACGGAGATATTTACATTTTCAGACAGTAAAGAGTGGATAAGGAATAATTTTGAAGAGATAAATAATGGAAAGAATAAAAATGTACCACTTCCTAAAAAAATAATTATTAATATTAATGAAAATCCAGTAAAAATACCAAAAATTAATTTATCATTTTTAGATACTAAGGGAGTTGATGAGACTGCAAACAGGCAAGATATTGAAAATCAGCTGAAAGATTCACGTACAATATCTGTACTATGTACAAGTTTTAATGATGCTCCAGATAAAGTGAGTACAGATATCCTGAGATATATGAAAGATTCAGGTTTAACTAAGTATATCTCTAAAAGAATCATTATTCTTGTATTGGATAAAAATGGAGAAGCTGAATGTATAGCTGATTTGGAAGAACCAGATTTGGAAGAAGGTAGAGAAATACGAAAAGATCAGATTGAAAGAGATTTAAAAAACTCACTAAACTTGGATGATATAGAAATCGTATTTTTTAATTCAAAAGAAGACGATCCTGAAGAATTAATCTCCATTTTAATTAATAAAGTATTGGCATTGCGTAAAGAACATGAAAATCAGGTAGAAACTATTATTGAATCGTTAGATGAAATTGAAAAACAGACTAATACGCAACTATCTTCGGAGGCTTTACGAAGAGTAAGAGAATCTGTTTCAATATGGATTAAAGATGCCGAGAATATCCAATGTAACTTAAAAAAAAATTTTACCAATATATTGGAAATAATACTAGATAAAGGAACGCATGCGTCTAGCGTAAGAGCCTGTGTTAATCGTCGTGGTCAATGGCATAATTTAGATTATTATAAAATACTTTCTGACGCCTCAAGATATCAGACTGTCAAAGCATTTGATAAATCCAAGAATGAACTTAACTGTATTATTTCCAACATGCTTAAACAAAAAGATTTACACTATCAGAAAGGTACATTAAATTCTATTCAAAATATTTTGGAGAAAAGGGTTGAAAAGATATACCAAGAAGCATATGATAGGGGAAGAGACAATTACTTCGATAATTTATTTAATGATGACGATCTATGGTCAAATATGATGCAAGAATGGGGAAAAGGGACTGGATACAAAAACCGAATTTCAAGCCATACGGAGCAGTGGTTTTTAAATCAGGATCATGATACTTTTGATAAAGAAAATAGTGAAAAACTCAATTTAATGTGGCAAGAATTATTGGTTGAAATAAACAATCTTATTGGAAATGAAAATTAACACTAAATGCTTCATAGAGGTGATATTGATGTTATTATTGGAAGTAAAAAATGTCTCGAAAAAATTTGGCGATACCGAAGTATTAAAGAATATCAGCTTTGAACTTAATGAAGGAGAAGTTTTAGGAGTCCTTGGAAGAAGCGGTTCTGGAAAATCGGTTTTATTACACATGCTTAGAGGAATGGATGGTTACGAACCTACCGAAGGTAAGATAATATACCATATTGCACAGTGTGAAGAATGTGGGGAAGTAGATGGACCTTCCAAAGATGGAGAGACATGTGGGTGCGGAGGGACGTTTAAGAAAATTACCGTAGATTTTTGGAACAATAAAGAAACTACTTATTATTTAAAGAAAAAAATAGCAATTATGCTCCAGAGGACGTTTGCCCTCTACGGTGAAAGGTCAGTTATTGAAAACATATTGGAAGCTCTGCAAAACGCAGGTATCGAAGGTCCAGAGGCAACCGAAACTGCTTTAAAATTAATAAAAATGGTTAAGTTGGAACACAGAATTACGCATATTGCAAGAGATTTAAGCGGTGGGGAGAAACAGAGGGTTGTTCTTGCAAGACAGATAGCTAAAAAACCATTTATATTCCTTGCAGATGAACCTACAGGAACATTAGACCCTAGAACTGGAAAACTAGTCCACGATGCCTTGATGAATGCCGTTATTAAGAACAAAATTGCAATGGTTATAACTTCACACTGGCCTGAAGTAGTTGCAGAGCTCTCTCAAAAAGCCATATGGCTTGAAAATGGAGAAATTAAAATGGCAGGCGATAGCAACGCTATTGTCGAAGAGTTCATGAAAACTGTAACCTCATTAAAAAAGGTCGAAGAAGTTGAAATTAGAGATGAACTAATAAAACTTGAAAATATTGAAAAGAAGTACTGTTCAGTTGAAAGGG
Source organism: Methanothermococcus thermolithotrophicus DSM 2095 (assembly GCF_946463545.1). Lineage (NCBI taxonomy): Archaea > Methanobacteriati > Methanobacteriota > Methanococci > Methanococcales > Methanococcaceae > Methanothermococcus > Methanothermococcus thermolithotrophicus. The sequence goes on from NZ_OX296583.1 coordinate 1,161,701, forward strand.
GAGTTATTAAAGCAGTAGATGGTGTTAATTTAACCATCAATGAAATGGAAATATTTGGTTTAGTTGGAGTTAGTGGGGCTGGAAAAACCACACTTTCTAAAATAATTGCAGGTGTTCTTCAACCTTCAAAAGGTAAGTACTTCTTTAGATTGGGCGATGAATGGATAGATATGACAAAGCCAGGACCTGCCAATAGGGGAAGGGCAAAAAGATATATCGGAATGCTCTTCCAGGAATACAGCCTGTACCCTCATAGGACTATCCTTTATAACCTGACAGAGTCAATAGGATTGGAGATGCCTGGAGAATTTGCTAGAATGAAAGCAGAACATACATTAGTTTCAGTAGGATTCACCGAAGAAGAAGCAGAAAAAATATTGGATAAATATCCAAAAGAACTGAGTGTTGGGGAAAGGCACAGGGTTGCTTTAGCCCAGGTTTTAATTAGGGAACCACACGTTATCCTACTTGATGAACCTACTGGAACTATGGATCCACTCACAAGAAACATGGTAGCTGAATCAATCCAAAAATCAAGAAAGGACCTTGAACAAACCTACATCATAGTATCCCACGATATGGACTTTGTTCTAAATGTATGTGATAGAGCTGCGTTAGTTAGAAACGGAAAAATTATGAAGGTAGGAAAGCCAGAAGAAATAGTTAACATATTAACCGAAGAAGAAAAAGACGAAATGTTGAAGCAGTAATTATTTATGCTCTTTATATTATTTTTATTTACCTATTAACTCTTCAAGGTACTCTATCTCTTTTATTACTTCAGAGATTTTTTCATCCCGAGCCTTTAAAAAAGTCTTGGATTCCAAAGTTGGCCATCTTTTTCGATTCAACCTTTTTTTAAAAGGTTGGTTTGAGAGTTCTTTATTGTAGTTTAAATCGTTTAGTTCTAAGTTAATACAATTTTTATAGCCGTATTCATGAACTAGCTTTTTTAATGGTTCTGAGAAATCTACCATCGAATACCTTAAGGGATAGTGATCCTTATTGTCAATTACTCCAGATATGTGCACATTTTTTATCTGTTCATGCAGCTCATCTACGAAATTTGAACTATTTTCCCTTGCATGTGCAAAATCCAGGGTCATTTTTAGATTTTTGGAATTAAATTTTTCAAGAACTGATTTCATCTCTTCAACAGAGTAGCAAATATTATTTACTTTTTTGCGTGGGTTTTCAAGGCAGAGGATTATATTTTTTTCTTCTGCATACTTCAAAGAGATATCGAGGTATTCATAAAATTTTATGTACTCATCCTCTGTCGGAGCTCTGCTAGTAGGTCTTTTCCCCGGATGAATGGTTAAATATTTTGCACCATAAAGATTGGCAAGTTCTATGGCCCATAGAGTTTCCATAATTGATGCCTTTTGAATATATGGGTTTATTGAAGATGGATTTAACTCAATATATGGTGCATGAACCGTTAAACAGAATTTAGATAGAACGTCCTTTAAGCTATTTACATAGTCCAAGCTGTCCCTTTTTTTCCAGAAATCAGGATTTTCAGGAAAGAATTCCATACACCTTAATCCCAAGTCCTGAAATATATCGGCTATTTCTTCAATTGGATACTCCCAAAAAAACAGTGTAGAACAACCTATTTTTATCATATTAGTAAATATAATATTTTGTGTATAAATAATTAAAGGGAGGTAAATAATGCTCAGCAAGTTTAGGGGGGCTATACTCGGGCTTTCAATAGGTGATGCCCTTGGAATGCCGTCTGAGGGACTTACCAAAGAAGAAATAAAACTGAATTATGGAAAAATAGAGGACTACTCATCTCCAAAAAACCATTTTGAAGGCATTTTAACTGCCGGAGATTATACCGACGACACCCAACAAACAATAGCAATGATAAAATCAATAAAACCAGAAGGTTTTAGTATGGAACTCTTTATAAAGAATTTGATCGACTGGTATAATAATAGTCCGATAGGTATGGGCCCAACAAGTGAAAAGGCGATAAAAAATTTGATCAATGGAAATTATGAAGGGGTCAACTCAAAAACCTGTGGAGCTGCGATGAGAGTGGCCCCTTTAGGACTTTATTATTATGATAATCTTTTAGAATTAAAAAAGCATGTGATAGAATCATCAAAAATAACCCACAACAACAAAGATGCCATAGCCGGAGCTCTGACAATAGCATTTTTTGTAGCATCATGCTTAGGAAACCAAGATTGTAAAAATAAAGAGTATTTGAAGAAATGTTCAGAATTTGTATCTGATGTTTCTGAAGATTTTGCAGAAAAAATACTTCTAATAAAAAGCATGGATTCTGTTGAAAAGGGATATGAAGAATTTGGAACTGGAATAAATGCAGATGAGTGCGTACCTTCTGCAGTCCATACTTTTTTTGCAACAGGCAATTTTAGGGATGGGATGATTTTTGCAGTAAATGCCGGCGGAGATACAGATAGTTTAGGAAGTATGTTTGGAGCTATTGCAGGAGCTCACTACGGGTTTCATAATATCCCCAAAAAATGGGTTGAGGGGATTAAAAATAGGGATTATTTAATAAGTTTGGCAGATTACCTTTACAAGATTAAATTTAATCACGAATATTATTAATTTCAAATCTTACCTCTATTATAATATATACTCAAAGCAACATAAAAAGACTAATTAATAAATATCCAAGACAAGGAGGGGTAATTATGCCAGAATATGATTTTGAAATAAAATATGGTCCATCCTATTCTCTCTTGAAAATAAACCTTGAAAATCAAGAAATCACTGCCGAAACTGGTGCGATGGTATATATGGATAAGAGTATAAACATCGACACCAATATGAAGGGAGGATTAATCGGAGCTCTGAAGAGAGCAGTTGTTGGAGAAAATTTATTCTTAAATAAGTTTAAAGGAACTGGAACATTGGCGTTATCTCCAAGTTATGTTGGGGACATAGTACATCATGATTTAGAAGGAGCTCTTTATGTTCAAAGTGGGGCCTATTTGGCATCTTCTCCAAATGTGAAAATAGATACAAAATTTGGTGGGACCAAATCATTTTTCGGTGGTAAAGGATTATTTTTAATGAAGTTAGATGGCGAAGGAGATGTATTTTTATCATCCTTTGGAGCATTGGAAACCATAGAATTGAACGATGAGAGTTTAGTTGTTGACAACGGTAACCTTGTAGGTTTTACGGAAGGGCTGAATTATTCACTAAAGAGAATTGGAGGTTTAAAATCCACTTTGTTAGGTGGAGAGGGGGCAGTTTATGAATTTAACGGTACTGGAAAAGTATATATTCAAACAAGAAATGTTGAGACGTTTGCAGACTTTTTAATGAAGTACTTGCCTATTCAACCTAGAAAATAGTACATCATCCCTATTTTTTTGAATCGTTTAAATTCGAACTAAAAATGCGTGAATAACTAATAATATAAAAAATAACAATAACTATCACAAAAATAACAATAAATTAATAAAAAAATTTAAAAAAAGCTTTGGAGGTTTATAATAAGCCTGCCGCATCTAATGCTAATTTAACTTCTTCTGTTGAAGCTTCTTTTTCAATTTCTACCTTTTTGTCGGTAGGTTCAAGGTGTTTTATGTTGCATCTTCTTCTTTTTACGTTTCCGTCAACAACAACAAAGTTTTTGTCTAATACATCAACAACAACACATGTTTTTCCAGCTTCTCTACCTAATGTTTTAATACAAACTCTTCCTACTTCAATTGCAGCCATTTTACCTCACCTTATTTTTTGTTGTTGTGATCGTCGCCAATCACAAGTCATTCTTCAAATAGGGAGATATTTACTATCATCCTTTAATGCTTTCAATTGATTTGCAGATGATATTAAATACCCCTTCGATATTCCATTTTGATGAATCAATCATTATATTGTATATTGAGAGATCATCTATATCTATATTATAGATTTCTTTATATCTTTTTTTCTCGCTATTCTCTCTTTTTATCATTTTCTCTAATGCAAGCTCAATATCTTCATTTTCCCTTTCACTTATTCTCTTACATCTAACCATTGGGGGCGCCTTTAGCCATATTGACACTGTAGGCTCAACATCGTTGTTTTTTAACATCCATGCGGCAAGCCTACCTTCAAGTACTATATTTCCTTTTTTTGCCAATTCTACCTGTCTTCTGTCTATTTCTTTATCAATTTCGGGATTTTGTTCGGCGTACTTACTAAATTCATTTAGATCCATGTTCATTTCTTTTGCCATGTCTCTGAAGATGAACCCAGCGCATACGTGTTCAAGACCGTATTTCTCAGCTATCATCTTTGCCATAGTTGTAGTTCCTGTCCCAGGTAGTCCCCCGATGGTTATAATCATTCTAACACCTTTTCAACGAACTTGAAGATATTTTTTACATTAGAAAGTTCTTGCTTTTTCAATCATAACTCTTTTGAGACATTTTGGGCATAAGTAGCCACCAAATGGTCTTTCAGGTCTCTTTTCTGTTTTAGCTAACTTTGAGATCTCTGCAGGTCTTCCTCTAGGAACACCATTTAAGAGAGCTCCACAAGTTGCACACTTGTGTTTTGATACCTTTTTTCTTCTGTAGTGTATTGTAGTTTTGTTTCCAGGTATTCTTTTTGATATTTTTTTGTATGACCCGGATTTATATCTAGGGGCAGGCATTATTATTACCTCCTATATTTTTCAACATTTATTTTGTTTTAAAGTATATAAATATTACAGTTATAAAAAAATTGTAATAATCTTTAATTTGAATATACTCAATTAAAATAACCAATATTGAGACAATCCCAAAACACGTGATTTAGTTAATATATTTTCAGTTTTGGGGCCGACTCATTAATAAAATGGTAGATTAACTATACATTTATAGTATATAAAATTTTTTGTTAAATTGGATATTAAAAAATAGTTCAAATTAGTTTTTATAATTATTCATAGGTACAATCTATAACGTTAAACTAAAATTAAATTAGGCTATTTCCCTCAGTTTTTTATAAACTTCTGGGAGAATATCTATTTATAAATATAATTATTTAAAGTAGGAATGTGTCAACTATACATACAATTATTATCATTCTTTACCGCTCATCCTGAAGAAAATATTCTATCCATTTTCTCAGCTCTACCGCCATAAAGAATAAAATAGTGGCAATAAATACAAAAACAAAATTTTGAATAGTCAGATGAACCGTATGGAACAGATCTGAAAATACATAGATCGCCATAAACTGCAATACAATACCTACTGAGATGCCTAGCCAAATATATGGGTTTATGGTTAAACTTCTCTTTATATTCTTGAAAAATGGCTCACTTTCTTTTTGGGCCTGAATTCCATTAAACCACTGGGAAACCACCATTGAAGTAAAAACGGTTGTTATTGTTTCCCCATAGGGGTAGCCATTCTTAAGCATGTATATATATAGAATCAAATTGATTATGGCTATAACGACTGAAGTATATAGTATTCTAAGAATCTGAAACTTATCTAAAAACTTATCTTCTAGTTTAACTGGCTTTTTTTTCATTACATTTCCTTCTTCCTTTATAAATGGAAATGTTTTATCCTGCACCCCGTCAGCTACTATGTTTATCCACAGTATTTGAGTTGGATAAAGTGGTAAATTAAGCCCAAGAATTATGGCGGATGAGATTAAAAGTATTTCACCTAAGTTGGTTGAAACCAGGTAGTATATGACTTTCCTTATATTATTTGATATGACCCTTCCCTGCTTTATTGCATTTACTATTACCTTTAAATTGTTATCCGTTATAATCATTTTTGAAACTGATTTAGCAGCCTCTGTGCCTCCACCCATAGCAATTCCCAAATCTGCAACTTTTAAAGCAGGTACATCATTTACACCATCCCCGGTTACTGCAACAATTTCTTTGTCTTCCTGAAGGGTTTTTACTATTCTGAATTTATGTTCTGGCAATGCCCTGGCAATAACTGATGTATTTTTTAAAGTAGATATTAATGTTTTATCATCCATATCTTCTATTTCTTTTCCAGTTAAAACTCTATCTCCTTTTTCATATATTCCTATTTCCCTAGCTATGGCTCTTGCAGTTAATGGGTAATCTCCAGTTATCATTATCACCCTTATACCTGCAGCTTTTGCAGTCAAAACCGCCTCTTTTACACCTTCTTTTGGAGGATCTAAAAATCCTATAAGGCCCACTATTCTGAACTTCCAGCTATCTGGACTTTTCCAGCTATCTTCCCCTATTCCAAATGCTAAAACTCTAAGGCCATTTTCAGCCATTTTATCATGAATTTTATCGAACGTTTTGAACTCTTCTTTGTTTGTTGCCTTTTCTTTTAGGAATTCGTAAGACCCTTTTACAAAAAGTTGTTCCCTATCTTCTTTACATTCTTCATGTCCTTTACATTTTTTCTCAGATTTATTGACCGAAGCCATCATTCTAAGTTTTGTGTCAAATGGATGGATAAAAATCTGGGGATACTTATTTCTTAGATCGTTATACTCGTCACTTAGCCAGTTTGCAAGTGCAACATCTATAGGATCTCCTTTTCCATCACCACCGGCTTCGTTTGCAAGTGCCGCCACAAGTTTAACTTCCTCAATATTTGGGGAAAAAACATCCTTAACTACAATTTTTCCTTCAGTTATTGTTCCGGTTTTATCAGATGCTATAACTGTTGTGCTACCAAGGGTTTCCACAGATGGAAGGTGCCTAACTAAAACCTGTTTTTTATTTAACATCAGAGCTCCTATTGCTAAAACAAGTGTTACCACAATAGGTAGCCCCTCAGGAACTGCAGAAACAAGCAATGCCACGAGAATATACATCATATGTGAAAACTCCCTTCCTTGGAGTGTCCCTATAATACCTATAAGAAATAGTAAGAACATCAAAAAGATAATGAATCTCTTTGAAAAAATGGCAATTGCTCTTGTAAGTGGACTATCTGGAGACTCTTCCTGTACTTTTTCTGCAATTGATGCAAGATATGTATCTCCCCCCGTTTTAACAACTATAGCTTTTCCAGAACCTTTAACTACAAAAGTTCCTGATAACGCCATGTTTTTTAGATCGTAAGGGAGTGTATTTTCGGGTAAAGTATATGATGCATCTTTTTCAGCAGGCATAGACTCTCCAGTAATGGTGGATTCATTAATTAATAAGCTATTGCTTTCAATTAGTCTCAAGTCAGCTGAAACAACATCCCCCTCAGATAAAATAACAAAATCCCCTGGAACCAATTCCAAAGATGGGATTTCAAAAACCTTTCCATCCCTTAAAATCCTAACCCTGTGTTCGGTTAATTTTCTCAAGGCCTTTAACGACTTTTCAGTTTTAAGTTCCTGCCAGAACCCAAGAAAACTGTTTATAAAAACTATGCCGATAATAAGAAAAAAATCTTTTATATCGCCTATATAAAAAGCCAAAATGGATGCAAAAATCAGGATATAAATAACTGGGTCCTTAAATTGTTTTAAAAATATTGAAATATTACTTGTTTTTTCATCTTTTAGGAGATTTTTGCCAAAAATGTTTATTCTTCTTTCCGCTTCTTTTGAAGAAATTCCCTCTTGAGAAGTATCAAGTTTTTCAAAGGTTTCTTCAATTGTTAAAGATTGTGCATTATTTGGAATATCCATTGTACCCCCCGAAATAAATAAAAACCGAAATAAAAAATAAAAAATTAAAATGGATTTAGAGCCCTGCAATAACGTCTATTTCAATTAAAGCACCTTTAGGTAGGTTGCTTACCCCCACAGTTACCCTGGCAGGTTTATGATTATCGAAGTATCTTCCATAAATTTCATTTACCTTTTGGAAGTCGTCCATATTTTTTAGGTAGATCGTTGTTTTTAGTACGTTATTGAATTGCATTCCCGCAGCTTCAAGTATGGCTTTAATGTTTTCCATGACTCTTTCAGTCTGCTCTTCAATAGTTCCATTTATGAGTTCTTGGTTAAGCGGATTTATGGCTATCTGTCCCGATATAAAAAGAAGATTTCCATACATTACTGCTTGAGAATAAGGTCCTATGGCTTTTGGAGCATTTTCTGTATTGATTATCTTCATCAAATCCCCTCGATCTATTATATTTATGATATATGCGGGAAGATATATAATAATACACCTAATTAAAAATAATGTGTAACTACCTAAATTTAAAGATTGAAAATACTAAAAAATAATTCCATGATGCTAACTTTTTGTTTTTTAGTTTTAAAAAATTCAACAATATAGGATTAAACACTAGGTGCTATAGATGATAAAACTTTAATTTAATTATTTAATTTAGTTATTCAAAAAGAGAGAAAAGAAGAAAAATTATTGAAAACCATTAAAAAAGCGTTATAAATCTTTTAAAAATAAACTTTTTTAAGTCCCACGGCATATACTACTTTAAAGGACTTGATTATTCCCATCGGTTTTTAAACTATGTATAAAATAGGTGTAAATATTCCTTTTTAGCGGTTTTTATCTAATAGTTTATCAAAAAAGTTAAGGCGCAGGGGAAGGGATTTGAACCCTTGCGGAGCAAAGCTCCACCGGATTTCAAGGACTATTGTTTTATTTTAGACTAGTTTCCATTATTATTTCGGATATATTTTATATATCTTACTGTTATATTTTTATTGTTGCATTATGTATACTGTTCATTGTTATTTTGTAATTATTTTGATTATTTGTTGAATGTCTCTTTTACTTTGGTTTGGTGATGTGCGGGATTTTTTAAAAAAATATGTTTTTTCATTATTTATGGTCTGTTTTTTCCTATTTATTCGGATATTTCGATATATTTATATTGTAGTTTTTACATACATTTTATTAAATCTATTTTAAGCTCTCTCCCCCTCTGAGATGCTATCGGTGAAGAGGTGGCTTTTAAGGTAGTCATTAGTATCGCTATTTTTTGAATATTTGTTTTCATGAATCTATTGGGGTGTTATTATGATTGCCATATGTCCTCATTGTCTTAGTCCAGTTGCTTGTTTTGATAAGGATTACATGAACGGGGAGATTAAAGCGGTTAAAGTTGATGTGGAAAATTCAAAATGCAGCGTTCTTCTTGCAAGTAACATATATCAAAATGCAAAATGCTCGAATATACAGCATCTTAAAGTTCATGCTGGAAAAATAGCAAAAGAATTAAATCTTTCAGAAGGGAGAAAAGAGCTATTTTTTCAAAGAATAATCGAATTAAAGCGGAAATATAATAGATGGAAAGATTACAAAATCTTAGAAACCGCTTTAAATGCTATTTTATAATCCTTTAAGGTGATTAGCATGAAAAAACTATTTATTTTACTTTCACTTTGCTGTTTTTTGGCAGTAATTTCAATATCTGCTGTAAATGCAACACAAATAGTGGATATTACAGCAGAACTACAAACTATTGGAGCATCTGGTCAGGTCGAAGATTGTATTGATATTGAACAATATGCAAGTAGCACAGGATATTCAATAATAAATGACACATATGTTGAATACCAGGAAAACTGGGAACTAGATAACCCTGTAACAATCAGAATATACAAAAATAAAATAACTGCAACATATATTGGAGCAGATACAATAAAATTATTCAGGGTGTTGGACTGTTCTAATGCAGCAAATGATTATATTGTAAATGATGATAATTATTTACTATCTAAAAAATTAATAGATAAATACAACGAATTAAAAGAAGGGGGAAATTCTACAGCAATAGCTTACGAATCTCCAACACTCTACTCAAAAACTGCAAACTCAATAACATTTCATTATGTGGCAGGTGCGGTAAATAGTGGCACGGAATATATAGGAACAGGTTCTAGATTATCACCAAGTGACTATTATATAGTCTCTTTTGGAGGAGCAGCAGGTCGTGGATATGGTGATACAGTTACATTTAGTATAGGAAATGCCACTATTTATCAAGTTAATTATACGGGTTATGTCAATAGTTACAAATATACCATATCTTCAGGACAGTCCTCAGTTAGAGCATATGATGTTTCTGGTGGTGGGCAAGGCTATGGATACATGATTATTTCATATTTCGATAATAATGTCGAATTAACCTCACCATTTGGATTTAGTCAGGTAATCCCTATTGAAGAATTTACATTTGATACTAAGATAATTACAGCTCCAGGAGTTGTAATAAAAGAAGGAACAAACACAATTGGAACAACCGATATAAACGGAGAATTAAATGTAAAAATGACTGCTGGAAATCATGAATTAACTTTTGAGTTTCCTGGAATTATATTAACAAAATATGTAAATATTGTAGAAGGGATTAATATCGTGAATGTTAGTTATGGGACAATCACATTAAGAACTGTTGATGGACTTTCAGGAGAAGCTTTGGATACTGTTGTAGTTTCTGGAAATTTATCAACTACAATATCAGGAACTTATGAAACCTATATGCCGTATGGGCAATATGAATTATCTTTTACCAAGGATGGCTATTGGGAGGATACAAGGACAATAACAGTAGATGGGGACAAAAACATAACAATTGAATTATTCCCAACAAGCAGTATTTTTTTTAAACTAACCCAAACTCCAACAGAAATTACAACATGTCCTTCTTCAATTGCAGATGTAACTTTATCAGTTAATCCAATAAAAGATTCGTATGGAACTAAATTATACATCACAGGAACAGATGTTGTTAAAGTAGAAAAGAATGGTGTAGAAATTCCAAGGAGTACTGATGGGGCATACATTATTGGGGATGTTTCAGATTTAACAAACATCAAAATAACATTTGCAACAACGGATGCTGTGGGAGAGCATCAATTCACTGTCAGACTTATAGCCTCAGATATATTAGGAAACCAATATGCAACACAGAAGACAATCTATTATACAGTTCAGGAATTGCCTTTCATTATACAGGAACCTACATGGGCTATTGGGAATAATACATTGACAATCATTGAACAGTCGGGGGAGGATTATTCAATATTATTAGTATTGAAGGATACAAATGGAACAGAAATCTGGTCACAAAGTGCAGCATTCAATGCTTATGATAGTCAATCATTCACAATTGATATTTCCGTACCAGGCCAGTATGTCCTTGAAATTTCAGCAAAAAACGGGGTAATAACTACCTATATTCCAATTAGTGTATTGCAACCTATCAAACTCTTAACCCCAGAAGTCGAGGGAAGTAAGGGTAGTGTAGCAACAGTGAAATTGGAAATAAAAAACCCAACTAATGAAGTAAAATACTATGATGCAACAGTTACTGGAAGTATCTTTACCAACAATACGCCAAAAGTGACATTTTCCATTGCACCCGGAGAAACAAAAACAGTAGAACTTAAGTTTGAAGTTCCAAGTGATTTAGAATTTGATTCATACGATCTACAAGTTCAAGTCTTTGAAAAGGATGAAGCTGAACCAATATTCAATGACAAAGTTGTATTGAAGATTGTTGAAAGTTCATTCCTTCCACTTGGTGGAGGGGGAGATAATACTTTACTTTTAATAGGTGCGGCTGGTCTCATACTTCTCTTAGGTGTTGGTGCATATTATAGGGTGAGAACATGAAACCCTATCAATCTTTTTCTATTTTTTCAATTATTTTATTGCTCTTAATGCCCAATGCGTATGCTTTTGAGCTGTTCGGGCATGAAGTAAATGTTGATACAGGAGATGTTGCATCACTTGCGGTAGGTGCAGCAGTTGCTGGTGCAGCAATAGTTCTTGCACCTGTTGAAGTTCCCGCACTTGTTGTCGCAGGTGTAGCAATAGGTGGAGGTATTGCTGCGAACTACATTTATAGGGAGCTCACAGGAAAAAACAGTAATGATGGTGCAGTAGTTACTGACGGGAATGTTCCAACAACAGGGGAGCTTGTTAATGATACTGATATAACCTCAACACTTGTAAACCTACAATCAAATGCTGAAGAAGAGGCATCGAAAGATATACTCGCATTGAGGCAACAATTACAATCTTCAATGGTAAGTTACGACATCGAAACTTCAGGATCCCTTGCGGATATAAGGGTTGGTATAAAAGGATCAGATAAAATTTATGGATTTAGTGGTTTCCCATTATCCGTGAATATATATGCCCCATGTGCAGTAGATCCGAGTGAGAACAAAGTACACATTCAGGAGGTAACCGCATACGTAAAAGATACAGTAACAGGACAAATATGGTGGAAACAGACTTGGACAGGAGATCAAATACTAAGAAATAATGACTATACATGGAACTTTTTACTTAAAACTCCTGATCCTTATTATGGGAAAGCAAAATCGATAATAGATAACATTGCTAACAAAGAAACACTTGAAGAATTGTTAAAAGCAGAAGTGAATAAATTTGAAGTTCACGTTGAGATTAACGGATATAGGGAAGTATGGGCTTGGAAGACGGTTACACATGAGGATGGTACTACAACAGAGGTTCTTGTCCATGTGAGGGATGATCAGATAAGTGCTGATATTACATCCTTGTCGGCATGGCTCCATGAAAGCTCAGGTATGTATGAGATTGATGGGGCAGAGGGTTCATTACCTGCAAAATTTGCAGATGTGAGGGATTACACAGCATATAAAATAATTGCAAATGGTGCTGTATCAAACTTAATAGCAAGAGCTTGGGCAACTCCGGTTCATATATTCGATTCAACAGCAGATTACAAGCTTTGTTTTTTGGCGAATCCAGATTACTTTGGTCTTTTACAACCAACTATTACGGATGACGTAGCAGTAATTACATTCAGGACACAATATGATGGTTCCAGTGCAATATCATCTCAAGTTAAGGATAGTTTTGGAGATTTGGGGACAATAAACACAATAGCAACTTCACTGAACTATAAAACAGTTGAAAATACTGTGGCATTTGACACTTATGTTTTAATGTATGCTACAGTTAAATCAGGTGATAGGGAGCTCCCAATATGGCTCATAGCAAAACCAGCAATTACAGTATTGTCAAACAAAGAAGTTGTGTTCTCAGATGAAAAAGTTACTGAAATAGCAAGTATATTGCAAAAAGACGAAATCACAGAGCAAGATATTGAACAAATAAAACAAATCGCTACAACAATGAAAGCAGAGCTTGAAAAGAAAAAACAAACTGCAACTGACCTTAAAGCCAAATGTGCAAACAATGATGTAGCAGAAAAATACGCAGAAAAATCAATTGACTATTATGGTAAGGCAATTAGGGCCTTAGACGAATTACAGTCAACAAATAATGCCGAACAAATTGCAACACAATTGAAATTAGCAAAGAACTATGAAATGATAGCAGACTATTATGCAGATGCTACAGAGAAGGCATTATATGGGCAAATAGAACAAGCAGAAATTGATGTAGAGAATGCACAGAAGCTTGAAGAAGTAACAAAACAGTATGAACCATCAGTATGGTTTAGTGCCGGTTCATGGCTCGGAGATTCATGGCAATCCTTTAAGGAAGGGTTTGGAATTGGGACTGTTCCAGATTGGGTTTTAATCCTTGTTGTAGTTATTTTAATTGTCGGTGGAGCCGTGATTGTGCTTAAACTCTTCTAAGTTACTTTTTTTAAATCCCTATTTTTTAAAAACTATTATATTTTTGGAGGTGTTTTTTATGGCAAAGTCTATATTTCAGATAGATTGGAGAACATGGTTATTGAAAACCATTGCTGTTGGAGTAATATTGGGTGGAATATTCTGGTATTCTTCACATGTATCGCTTACAATGTCTGATATAATTACAACAATGGCAAAAACCCCACTTATTCTCATTTTGTTAATAGAATTGATTGATAAATTTGTGGATATGAACGATATATATTCGAGAATATACCTAAGCGTAGGGAGAGTTTCAGATATTGAAGATTCTGCAAAAAAAGTATTTATTTCCTTGTTGATATCGGGAATTGGATTCCTAGGAATTCTATGGGCACTAACTGGAACATTCACACTTGCATTAGGCTCCCTTTCAGCAGGTCCATTGATTGTATCGGCACTATATGCGACATACATTCTTGCTCCTGAGACAGGAGATGATGAATTACTTTTATTTTTATGGTTGGGGGCAACGATAGCCACAGGTGGGCAGCATATTATGATAATGCCTCCAATTCCGGGATTATCTACGCTGCCAGGTATTGGGACAACATTATTCTAATCAGATTTTTAAGGGTGATTCGATGTGATTCAGCAGATTATAGCAACAATAATTACTTTTATGCTCTGTTATGTGATGCAGAGTAATTTGGAAGTTATAGGGAATAGTTTAGGCTTTGGCGGTGTGCTGGCATGGGCAGTTCCTACATTTTTAATTATTGTATCAATATGGAAACTTGTAGCGAGGGATTGGAATCTTGGAGATGCAGTTGCAGTAATTGTTCTCTCTATTGTAGTAATGCTGTATTACACACAAGATGTAGGAAGGATAATTTTAGAAGTTTCTAAACTCATGCTGGGGTTGGGTGTTGGGGTTATAATTGGTTATCTCATTAAGGGTGATGACTAATGGCACTAGACACTGCAACAATTATGAGTTTTATTCAATCGCACTGGTTGGAATTGTTAATTGTATTGGGGATTGCATGGGCTATCAGAAATTGGCATGTGATTCTAATCGGTGTGATTGTAGTAATTGTATTAGCTAATCAGGGGTATGACCTGAGCTCACTCAAAGATATAATTTTATCACATCTCAACCTGAGCTCAGTTGGATTTCCATTATCATTCTTAAATCAAACTGTTAATTCTACATTAAACAATACAAACATTTTAGGGTGAAAGCATGGCAAGAACAGTTGCTAAAATAAAAAAGCAGAAGGGAAAATTTTACTATGTAGATAAGAACGGGAATGTGGTTGAAGCGGATAGATCTGAGATGGTGAAAAGGAAAAAATCTAAATCTAAAAGAAAGAGGTGATTTAGATGGAGCGTAATATAACAATCGGGCTTGTAATTGCGTTAGTTCTTACTAGTATAGGTGCGTTCTGGATGAGCTCACATAGTAGTGAGGGTGGAGGATTTTTAATTGATTTCTTACAAAATTCAAATACAACAACAGCAGATAACTCAACAACTAACAATACCTATCTAAACGATACCTACACAAATTCAACAATTAACAATACCTCAACTGACAATTCAACAGTAAATGAAACAGTAACCGATGATAATTCAACAACATTAACACTATCATTCTTAACTGTTGCAGTATTTGACAATTCAACTAATTCGTCTATAATTTCACTTGAAGCTTCAGAAACAAACATAACTGTTGATAATATCCTACTCTTCACATCATACGACAACATCAACTTTACAGAAGCTGCAAGTTTAACAAATACAACATTACCAACAACAATAACGGTTCCAGTGAATACCACATATTCAGAGATATACTATTACCTTGAAGTACTCTACAATAATACAACATATAGAGTACCTACAAATGGAACTGAAGTATTGAACATATCAGGCACTCAGTAAGAGTGATAACATGAAAGTTTTAAGAATTCTATTTTTTTCTTTTTTAACTATTTTTTTGATTTCTTTTGCTATTTTGAGTGTTCAAAAATCAGATGAAGATATTGTCAAGGAAAAACTTTTGGAGATGGGATATCCTGATGAAGGATACATTATTGAAAATAAAACAATTCGTTATCCTGACGGTTCTTTTGTAATCCTAAATACACCGCCAAGAAAGTATTCAATCGGTGGTGTTCAGGCGTTAAATTTGGCACGGAAGTATCTTGATGAGAAGTATAACAAAATGTTGGAAGAGCATGATTATCATCTTGATGTTGAACCTAAGAGCATTGGAGAATATGAAAATGAGGGGAACCATTACTGGCAGTTTAAGTTACTATTTGGAAAAGAGAATACCAAGGGCGATTTTATGGGCTATGTATTGGTAGATAGAAAAACGGGGCACGTTAAAATTAAAGGACTATTCAGTTGAGGTGATTGCATTGTGTTAAAGCGATTAGTTTTGGTATTACTAATAATGGTAGTTCCAATGGTGGTAAGTGCAGAAAATATAACATTGATAGATGCTCAGACTGGAGAACAAAAAGTGTTCTGGATTAATGACACTAATGAGAATCTTCCAGAGAACTTAACAGTTCAAATCATTAAAAAGTTGGAAATTGAAGGAAATAAAACAGTAATTGTATATGATGCCAACATGGTTAAGGCATACAATGTATTGATAGCAGAGCTGCAAAAAAACATGACAAAATTACAAAACGAGCTAGATAAGAAAAACAAATTGTTAGCAGAGTATATTTCTTACAAAAAGAAGAATATAGAACTTAATAAAAACATTACAAACTTACAAAAACAAATTACAACACTAAAAGCAGAAAATGAAATCATTAAACAACAAAATGAACAATACAAAGACATTATAACTGATTTAATTAATAAACAATCAAATGAAACAAAAGAAGGTTATATATCTGCTTACAATGAATGGAAGAAAGATGTAGGTAACTTTAAAACAGCGTTAATCTTTGGGGGGATAATATGTATAATCATTGGAATACTGTTGATAAAGGAAAAAAAGAGATACGAAATACCATTATGAATTTACAACTACTAACTAAAATTTAGTTTTTTTATCTTCTAACTACTGACACTACCAACATTACTGATACAGTTATAGCTGTTATTCTATTTTTCAGATATTATCATGACTATTGAATTTAAATACTAAGTTTAGGGATGTTTGAACCATATATAAATAATAATCAACAATTTAAATGTAGTGATATTATGGACATTAATATGTTTATAGGGATTGGAAGGGCGGACTCATATAAAAAAACAGCAAAAACTAAAAGGTATGTGAAACTCAGCGTGGGAGAAGCAAATCACATGATATTTCTAGGAAAAAGTGGTTACGGAAAAACTACATTGATGAGAGGATTGGTTGAAGAAATATATATTGCTCATCAAATGGCAAAAGTTCCTGCATTGATTATTGTTTTAGAGAAAAAAACAGATCATACAAAATCGGAAAAAATCATGGCAATATATGAGGAAGAGAGCTACAATAGTGAAAAGAAAATAATAAAAAAATACGGTGAATGGGTTTGGGAATATATCGAATCTTATATAAAACTACAAAATCAACATAAGCGAAATTTAGGAATGATGGGGGATTTTGCATTTGGAGTTCCAAACATCATTGGAAAGTTCTACAAGTATGATGATAAAAATACTTTCTTAGGAAGGCAGGGATTACAACCTTATGTATTTCCAACACGAAGATTTGTGTTCAGACCAAGGCGGAGAAAAGAATACATTGGAATGGATAATGGTTGGCACATGTGTAAAGTCTTTGAAGCCAAAATACCATATTCTAGAATCCCATTCTCACTACTGTCCTCATTCGGTAGTTTAGGAGAACAGACCCTTTACGCTCAAAGATTAAAAAACATTTGGGAAATTGAAGGAATCAAAGACCCTGACAAAGTTATTGATATTGCATTATCTCATGAAAAGAATCCTGACAATCCTTCATCAACATATTTCAGAATTGCAGAAACAATGAACAGATTGAAAAATGATAGATTATTTTCTAAAACAGATACTTTTTTCTGCAATCTATCTACTGATGCAATAAATGTTATTGATTTTTCAAGTAATTCCGATTTAACTCATGAGGAAGAATCTCTTATTTTTAAGTTTTTAGTTATTCATGCAATTAAAGTTGCATCGCAAACAAGGACTCCCATCTATTTCGTAGTTGATGAGGTTCAGAATATGCTGACTACGGAACATGGAAAGTGGGCTATTGATAAGATATTGAGAGAAGGGCGGTCTATGGGAATTAACCTTATCACTGCTACTCAGTATATGTATGGGTTACCTCAATCCCTCCTCATGGGTGCTTCGCATGTTGGAATAATAGGAAGGTTAGCTTCTCATTCCGATTGGAAGGTTTTAAGTAAATTAATAGATGATTTTGAAGATTCAGTTGAACCACCAGACCCAGTTAGCACATATACACAATATGAAGATTTTAAGAAAAAGATGAAATTTAAAGGATGGTTCTCATGGGATAAAGCATATACTGAAAGGATTGAATTTCGACAACCTCAATCCTTGTAGGTGGTATTATGAGCTTATTCAGTAGGTTTAAAAAAGAAAAGGAAGAAGATGCCCCTCAAAATGAAGAAGGTAATCAACAAGAGGATAATAAAGAATCATTTAATCCCATTAAAAAATACAAAAAGAAAAAAGAACAAAAGGAAAAAGAAACATTGATTATCAATTCATTAAAACCATACAAATGCACTCAAAAAATAATAATGTGGAACGATGGGGGGAAGGAAACAATATATGGTTATCCTGTTGCATTGATACCAACTGAAACAGGTTATGTAATATTATATCGTATGAGGGCGGTTGATTTTTTTGATGAGCTGATTATTAAACTAAAATCTCTTTTTTTAGGTTATAAAGAACAATACCGGATACTGCGAGTTCCTGAATATTGTCTTCTAAAAAGTCCTGAGGTATTAACCATATACGCACACAGTTTTAGAGTCATTAACCCTCTCACGGAAGAAGCTATTCCAATAGAAGGGAACGACCCTCGACAAAGAGTATTTTGGGATATAGAACGACAAAAAGCAGAAGCATACAGAAATGCACTTCACAAGATAATGCATGATGAGCTCCCTATTATTCTTGAAAGGGCCCTTGCTCTTAATCCAACAATGAGGGCATATCAAGGTAGGGAAAGTATGAAGGGAAGAAAAGAATCAAAGGCAAAAGAATTTTCAGGTGTTGAAATAGGATTCTCAGTATTTGATGAGCTTGAAAATCAATTGAAAAAGGAGGCAGGTATTGATGAGTGATAAAATAAACATTCCTCCTATGGAAGAAGTTGTTAAACACAGTTCAGTTATAACTGATGATAATGGCGATAAAAATAACGAAGAAGACGTGGATGAAGATGAGAAAATAATGAAAAAAGAAGATAATAATATTAAGGATAAACCGGTTGTTGAGGAAGTTGAAGGAGGGAAGGGGGGTGAGCTCGGGGCAGTTCCAAATATACCACCAATCCCCCCACTACCTATGGGAGGGAACAGTGTTGAAGAAAATGAAGAAGAGGATGAAGAACAAAAGAGTCGAAGAGGAAGACCTAAAACAATTCATGCTAAAACAGTATGTGCTAAAAGCATGTTGGTTATTTTGAAAAAATTGAGAAAAATACAAGATAAAACTCTGCAAGATGAGGTTAAAGAACTAGCAGGAGATGCAATCTTGGAATTAAAGCATTTGCACGATATTATTAATAAAATATTGTAAGGTGATATTATGAGTTTATTTGGATTGATTAAAAGAAATAACCGTGAAAATCAGAATATTCAAAGCATGCAATTAACTGCTGATTTTGAAATAAAATATAAATCTCTTTTAGAGGATATTTCTTTATTAACAAATGATTTGAAAAAAGAGTTTGAAAAACATGCATACTATTTAGCTATGAATAAGCTGCTATATGGTGCTGGTGTCGATAAGGCGGAGATGTTTATAGATTACCATGCAGGCAGAGTTTTGGAGTTGGAAAGAATTTTGACAAGATTATATAGGATTTTTGGGGACAATCCAAATCAATTATTGGAGATAGTTAAATTACAGAAGCAGAGGGCATTAGAAGATATTCAGAATACTGATAATCTCCTTAAATTACTTGACCAGGATACGGAACTTGAAAAAATTAGGGGTATAGCAACTAAAAATGATAATACCAATTCAGAATCGAAGAGAAATCTAAAAAAGTAAATTAAGAGATATTGTGGTGAAAGTATGAACATACATGATATTACACACAGGATGGGAATAATATATCAGCATGTTTTAGGAGACGATAATGACTTGGAAAAATGCTTTTTAAGGTGGGGTGCTGAACTTGATGAAGATAATTGGGAGGAATATAGTAAAGCATTGGCACAATGGATGGCAATTAAGGAAGGAGTTGAGATGGCAATGGAGGAGTTAAAACAATTACAAAAATGGATGGTAGAAATGGGATACGATGAAGATATTGAGGATGATGAAGAAGAAATGGAATGAAGAAAGCACTTATTGAAACTGGTATAAATGCTATATTATACTCTAAACCTAAAACAATAGAGTGATTATTTTTTTAGACATTTGATAAACTAATCAAAGTATAATTTGATTATTTTAGGTTAGTATTTTTCGGACATTCTAACATTATAAGAGGTAATCAACATGGGAGAAAATGACTGGGATATGGGATTAGATTATGAAGAAACTAAACAAAAACTCATCCAACAACTGGAATCATTGAGAAATAAGAAACCACTTTATAAAAACGACAGAAAAAAATATGCTTATTTGATTTTAGGGTTAATACAACTGAGAAATGGTTGCAGAATAGGGGAAGCGATTGAAGGACTAATCAAATTTACAAAATCAAAAGAACATGAAGTATCTGTTAAAGTGGAAAAAAGGAAAGATAATGCAATGAGAAAACTCATTCTTCCAAAGGAAATATCAAATAGAGATGTTGAACTGACAAAAGATGTGGTGTTGGAATGGGAAAATAAAACCATTAAACGAATTGCAAACAATGCATCATCATGGTATTTAACGAATTTAGGGATAAATACACACTCTTTGAGGTATTCCTACATTTCATACCTTGGTAAAAAGCAGTATCCTGCTCAAATTGTGGCATCAATAACCGGGCATAAAAAAATAGACATGATTTTAAAATATACTCAATCTAAAATAGCGGAGGATGTTTTGAGGAGAGAAGGATGATAGAAAAGGACGTTAATAAAATAGTTAGTTGGGATGAAATAAACAAAATCATTGCAGATTCCAATAAAGATTTGGTATTTATAAGAATGCCAGAATCAGTATTTAACCATCCCAAAATGGCATATAAAATCCAAGTTCTTAAAGAAAACACAAGAATATTTATTGAAGTTAAATCTAAACAAAGGGGAAGGAAGAGGAAAATAAATGAAACTCAAAAGAGAGAACTATTAAACCTTATAAAAGAAGGACATTCAATAAGAAAGACTGCAAAAATGGTCGGTATTTCAAAATCTACTGTGTATGAATATGTAAAAGATGATATGATAAGTATGAAAAAAGAACAACTAAAAGAGTTGATCTATGAGTTTAAGGAAGTGTTTATTGAGAATGATTTATACGATATTGGATCCGTTCAGATATTACTTAGAGAGTTGGAACAGGCTGTTGAAATTGGTGATTTAAATCGAGCGTATGAGTTGTTATCGGAGCTCCGAGAGTATTTCGAATAACTTATGATCTATCATATAGTTAGGTAAAAACTAATTAAAATCTTTTTATAAGTCTATAATTCTCATCAACATTGATTAAATGATATTCCCCCACTACATCTCGAGGTTTGAGTTCATTAATTGCTCGTGCGACTGTTCTTTTCCATGAAATCCTTTTTTCTTTAGGGGTTATATCTTCAATTGACTTAATTATCTCATGCACTTTCATACCAATATAATAATGTTTATCTTCCCATGAGGTATCCCATTTTTTACAATCAATATCAATCTCAGCGACATATTTCAATAACTCTTCCTTGGTTTCATCACTCAACTGTTCCCATAATTTTTCAGTTATAACAAATTCATCGTTTTCATCCAATATGATGAATGAACCGTCTTCGAATAGTTCCTCAGCATCTTGCATACTTATTTGCATAACATCACCCTGTTTTAATCAATAATAGTAGTTGTATCAAGATAGTCGCTCCATGCTATGGCTATGTCAATACATGAGAGCCATTAGTGTTATCACATCTCATAATAACCCCTCCCTTGTTATAAGAATAAGAAATGCCCCCACGTTGGATTTGCTAAAAATATAATTTCATCAATACTTGAAAAAATAATTCTCCTACTCATCAAAACCCCCCAACCCCATCAGTTAGAAAAACCGCTTTAATAGATCCATTACTATTCATAATTTTAGATAATTCCTTTGCCAGTCTCCGATACTGGCTTTTCAATGAACCCTCCTACTCTTTTAATACGGATTCGATTTTATCCCTGTCCATAATATCATCTAAATATTAACTCTCTTTCATTCTAATTTTGCAAATCAATTCATCAGGATTAAGTTTTTTATTCAACAATTCATTTCCCCTGCCATCTTCACAAGGCACTTTTAAGGTTATACTTTTGACATGCCCTGTGATAGATGAATAGTTAGCATCCCATTTAGCCCCACAATCACGGCACCATATAACAATTTTCCTTTTAAAAATACCGTCTTTTACTATTTTAGCAGTAGTAAGACCCTTACAAAATGGACATAATTCAAAGTATTCCATTAAATCTGATTTTAAGTTAGAATAAAACTTCCAAGTGGATATTAGCATAAATAAACTTAACACTGTAAAAGAGATGCCGTAAAATAAATATTCCATATTTGGAGAACCATATGAAATGGACAGACCACCTACTTTTATGATTGTAGAATCATGATACTTAATTAAAAAATACACTCCAAGAGCCAAGAATACAAAAGAAAACAGTAATGAAAAATAATAACCGGTGTTTATATTATCATATCTCATGATCACCACAATTTATTCAATATGACTATAATTATTGTTTTTTTATATGGACTTTTGAATTATTGCCTATAATAACACCATCTCCATTAATGGTAACATCACCATTAATATTAATTCCAGAATTTAATGCTTCATCCCGTTCCTGTTCCAATTGTTCTGCCAATTCATATATTTTAAGTGCTTTTTTACCAAGTGGAGTGAGTGAATAAAATACCTTCGCTGTTCTCTTTGTAGGATCTTCGCATTCTTTTTTTATTAGACCTTCACTGAGTAAGTCGTTTAGTGCATTTGTTAATGATTTACCCTCTATTTTAGAATGTTTTTTTAATGCTCCAAAATGTAATTTACCCCATTTTGCAAGTAGTAGCATTACTGTCTTACTGTTCTTTTTTGATATTGTTTGAAGCATTGTTTTCACAGTATCTGTTGATTTTATCAATATTATTTATTTAGTAATACATTAATCAATATGGTATATATCTCCAATATTGGAATAATATCCAATAGAAAACTATATATAGTTAAGTGTTCCAAGATGTATAGTGTAAAATATTCCACTATTGGATAACAATACAATATGGTGAAAACATGAAGGAAATATTGATTGTAGAAAACAAAGAGGTAAAGAGTAATGGAAATACCGGACGTGTATTAGTTCCTAAAAGGTACCTCGGAAAGAAAGTAAATGTCTATCTTTTGGAAGAGAATGGAGATACTGAAATTTTAGAAAATAACAACAAAAAAGTAAAATTGAGGTGAAAGAATGAGAATATCAAAAAAGAACTGGAATATGCTAGACCCACTAAACAGAGAAGCAAAAAGAAAATACGGGGCTTGGATTTACAGGCTTGGGTATGATAGCGATGGAAATTTCATATTCATAAAAAATGGTGAATACTTGTACAGGGGAACCAACAACGATGAACTTAACGATATGATGCAGAAAGAACTGGCAACACTTGGAGTTGGATATAAAATAATAGAAGTTCATGGATGAAAAAGAGGGGGTGAATACATGGTAAAAGTGTTTGTTGAGAATGCACCTTATTGTCCAGAATGTCCAAATGGTCCTATGGTATGGGATGAGGACGAGTATGGCTGGTATTGTTTAAACTGCGGATATTTTGATGATACTGATGAGGAGGATACTGATTATATGTTTGAAGATGTTGAGGTTCCAGAGCCAGTAACATTCAAGGAGTCAATATTAAATGCAATTGGGAAACGTGATGAGATGACCTATAAGCAATTGAAGGAAGTGGTTTTAAAAGAGTTAGATAAAGTGTTAAAGGAACTAAAAGATGATGGGGAGATATACGAGCCAGAAGAAGGAGTATATAAAATATTATGAGGGGGAAAACAATGCTAAAAAGATTCACTTTATACAAAAACATAGATTCAAGAAGATTGAGATTCATCTTACACCAATTACAAGACTTAAACACAATAGACACACATACACTAATCGAAGTTTCGAAATTAAAGAAAAAATATGAGAAAAAACTCACACTAATAGATGAAGAAATAGAGATCGTTGAAAAATACGGAAGGAAAACAAACGAACTACTTAATTATATAATATACATGGAAGAGCTCAGGGAGGAACATGAAACCAGACATTCAACTCCTGTATCTCAAACGCAGTAAAGAAGATACAGAAAAGGAACAGGGAGATAATAAATGGCTAACTAAATTCATAGAAGAAAGGCTATTCGATAATATAGCAGAAACTACAATAAAGTCAGACGTTAAGCGATTGAATATTTTCCTTAATTACTGTAAAAGAATCAACAAAGAGCCTGATCAACTTACTAAATCAGATTTTATTAAATTTTTTAACTACCTGGAAACTGAAAGGAAAATATCAATCAACACCCAAGACAAATACCATAAATTACTAAAAGTATTCTACCGACTGATGAGATTGAACAACTACAGGGAATTTGCAGAAGAATGCAAGGAAAGAAAGAGATTTACACGGTATGAGAAGAAACACTATGACTTAATCACAGAATCAGAATTGGATAAAATATTAAGAGAAATAGGAAAATCCACCAGCAGAACAAAAGAACGAGACATACTAATAATAAGGTTTTTATGGGACACGGGGGCAAGGGCATCAGAGGTTTTAAATCTCACATATAAGGACTGCGATTTAAAAAAAGGGATATTCAGATTACGAAACACAAAAGGAAAAGAAGAACGGCTTGTAGTATGCAGGGATGACACATTACAGTTCCTTAATTGGCATATTCGATACAACATAAAACAAGAGGATGACGACCCAATATTTCAAACAAACTATGGCAAAAAAGTAACAAAAGATTGGATAAGTAAAATATTCAGAAAAGCAGTTAAAAAACTACAAAATGAAGGAAAACTTCCAAAAAACAAAAGAATTGTTCTACATTCCTTAAGGCATGGGAGGATTGTTAAAATGCTGGAAGATGGAATAAACATAGAATTAATAAAAGAATATGTTGGTCATAAAAACATAGAAACTACTCTAATTTACGCCCATGCCAGTGAAAGAATGAAAAAAAGTTTAGAAGATATTAGGCGAAAATTGTAAAAATAGTAGACAAGGGATAATATGGAGTCTTTATCTATAAATAACTTACCAAATGACACAGAAAATATAACAAAATTACTAAGCGAAAGAAAGGAATTTTTAAAAAGACTACCACTTCATATAAGTATGCATTATTTTGGAGAAGGAGGGACGATACCTGAGGATAAAACAATACACTTTGATTTAAAAGAATCATGTAGCATAATGGGTGTATCTTACGAGCTCCTAAAAGAAATATATTGCAAAGACACTTATGGAAAACTGCAATTATGGCAAGACATATACGATGCACTAACTACAAAATTAAAAATAGAGTTGGTACATCCAGAACTAAAAGACATAAATAATATTGACCTATCTAATGAGGATGAACAAACACAAAAATTATACAATAGAATAATGGATAATATCGAAAATACAATATTTAAAGAAGAAACAGGAGATTATGATTTAAACCTTGAAAAAATAAGGAATGTATATTCCATATATAAAACATTCATAAAGGATAACGGTTCAGAAAATATAAAATACATAGCAGTATTTCCAAAACCAAAAATAGAAAATATAGAATATTTCGATGGACACAGATATACAAAGAAAAAACTTCTCAAAATGAGAGGAGAAGTCATCGACATGTATGATGAAGACTGCTTTTTTAACTTTATCCAACTTGCTAAAAATGGAAACATAAACATTGGAAATTACATAAAAGAGTTTAATGGAATTTACAACTATGTGGTTAAAAGATTTGATAATACTAGCACAATTAGAAAAACCGAATCATGGGGATACTTCGGAGAGGGGAAGGCAATATTCAAAGGTTGGGATATTAACATTACAGGAGAAAAAGCAAAACGGTTTGAAGAGTTATTAAACACTGAATACAAAGAGGAAGAATTAAAAGAACTGGCTCAAAAACTAAATGAATATGTGAAAAATGAAGAATTTTCAAAGATAATATTAGAATGGAGTTTGGCATCAATATTTAGATACTCTTTAATGGATGAAAGAAGATTGGATAAATTCCCATACTTATTAATAAAAGGTAAGCAAGGTATTGGTAAAACTGCCAGAATTAATATACTGTTTAGTAAGTTTTTGTTGAATACAACAACGGCATATTCTGTTGATGATGTTAAAGGAAGTATTGCTAAACTGGCAAAGGAACAATACATAAATCTTCCAATGTGGTTTGACGAACTAAAAATATTCCCAGACCGACTGGTTGATATGTTAAAACAACTGGGAACTAATAAAGAATACTTAATGACAAGAGGAAATAAGAATGTGGAAAAGGAAGATTACAGATTTTATTTAAGAAGACCTTTCTTAATCTCAACGAATCAATTTACAATAGACGATCCAGCATTATTAGACAGATTCATAGTACTCTATGCCGAGGACTATGAATTAATAGATAATGCAAAGATTGGAAAGGAAATATTCAATAACATACACAAATTAGGGGCATGGATATATGACAACATAGAGGAGATTAAAAAAGAAGTAATTGACAAATTAGAATTTGAAGCAGATAGGGAACTGGCAAATGAAACCGTGCTGTATATCGGAAGAGAATTAGCAAAACATATATTCTCAAAATTCGGAGTAGAGTATACTCCAAGCACGAGGGTAATATACGGCAATGATAGTGTAGTCACATCAAAAGACAGCATAAGACATAAGATAATAGAAAAAACAATCAAGTTATCAGAATATGTAAAAGATGGAATAAGATACAATATTTTAGATTACTTTGTAGATCCAGCAGAATACAACACAGTAGAAAAAATACTTGCGAAATATGGAATATTCCCATACACCGATAAAATAGGAAACAATTACATAGCCATAACTAAAACAGGAATACTACACATGGATTTAAAGGAAGAAGGCATTAAGAAACTTTCAGAGTTAGATGCACACGGGTTTAAAACGACAGTAATTAGAAAGGAAAAAACACACAGAGTTGCACTAATTCCAATAGATGAAGAGGTGAAAGAAGAGGACACTGAATTGGCAGATATAATATTGGATACAATTGGAGGTAATACAGTACATGAGGCGGAAATTATTGCAATAATACATAAAGAGCATAACATAGATGGGGAAAAGATAAGAAAAACATTGAAAAATATGGAAGGAAACTCATTAAGAAAGGTAGGAAAATATAAATATGCAAAAATGAGCGGAAACAACATAAAAGAAAGGATAAAAAAGTATATTGAAAATAAAGGCAAGGTAACAATAAACGAAATATGTATTAAGTTTGACATTGAGGATGAGGAAGCAGAAAAGATACTTGGCGAGTTGTGTTTGAAAGGTGAAATATCAAAAATCAATAACACGACATACATACATTAACTCATCCTCTATATCCTTTTTTTAAAAATATCCGTATATTTAAATATATTATAAATAATAGGGAAAAATAAGCCCAAAATGGCTTTATTTTGTTATCCAGTATCAACGATGTATATGAATAAATGAGTATGATTAAATAATACCTGTGCGAGTTGTTAGCACATTTTTGAAAAGTAAACATATTGATTTTATGAAAAAATTTTGTAACAATGTAACAACGTAGGAGAGTGCTTTATTTTGGAAAACTCGACCTGTTTTCTGTTACATTGTTACATTTTTGTTTTTGTAGAAAAATGTAACATTGTAGATAGTAAGGCAAACAACTATATTTAGTTTATCAATTGTCGAAAAAACTACATTTTGTTACATTGTTACATTTTTTTTGTAACATAAAATTGTAACAATGTAAAGAAAATACGTTGAGATTTTAAACTATACTCGATGAATTATCGTTGTTACATTGTTACATTTTTTTGAGCTAAAAGTGAGGTGTATGTTCAGGATAAAGCCTTGCAAAAATGGCAAAAGTATTACTGATAAGTTAAGGTCATGCAGTCACGTATGAAATTTATCGGAGCTCTGATAGAGTGAGTTCCAGGACATGCTGATAGATATTTATATATTTGTTCAACTCAATAGTTTTGTTAAATAGTTAAAAGGAGAGGATATTATGCCACCAAATGTTGATAGTGTTTATACCAATTTAGACATGTTCAATACGTGCAATGGATTGTTGAAATACAACGGGCATGTTATATACACTGTTGGTTATGAAGGGAAATCAATTGATGATTTTATAAATATCTTAAAAAAGGAGCATATTGATGTGTTAATAGATGTGAGGGAGTATCCATTAAGTAGGAAAAAAGGATTTTCCAAAACCGCACTGTCTAATTACTTAGAATCCAATGGCATAAAATATATTCATATGAAATTACTTGGAAGTCCTAAACCGTTAAGGGATAGATTGAAGTCTAAAAGTATATCATTTAAAGAATTTGCTACACAATATATTAAGTATGTTCGAACACAGGATGAAACCTTATCAATTCTTGAAGATTATGCTTCATCACATAAGTGTGTTTTAATGTGTTATGAGAAGGATTGGGAAGTTTGTCATAGAAATCTTATTGCAAATATTCTTTGTAGTAGGGGGTTCGGGGTGATTCATATTTGAGAGAAGAAATGCTTGTCCTTGCAAAAGCCACGCCTATTGTCAGTAAAAAATATGAGAATTTAGTATGTGTTGCAGGCATTACTAAAGATGGTGAGTGGAGGAGAATATTCCCTATTCCATGGGATGTGTTTAAAGGAGATAGTAATGTAAAATTTCGTAAAAAACAGTGGATTGTGTATGAACTTACAAATGATAAAAGTCCTGATGGACGACCTGAAAGTAGAAAAATTAAATACGGTTCAATAGTGCCCCTTTATGAGGAATCTTTTAAGAATATAAAAAAGATGTTGGATTCTAAATTAACTACTCTTGAAGAACTTCAATCTAAAAATAGGGGAGATTGTTCCTTAGGGGTAGTGTCCCCAATCCTCGATGATATGATTTGGATGAATAGCATTAGTTATTCAAAGACTATACAACGGGCAAAAGGTCAGATGACTTTGGATGGTGATTCCGTATTAAAATTAGATATTCCTGATAAAAAGTTTCAATATATATTTAGATGTTCTCAATTCTGTCCAAAAGAACATAAAATTATGTGTGAGGACTGGGAGCTCGGGGAGCTATATAGAAAAATGAAAAATAAATATGGTTCAGAAGAGGCATGTTTTAAAGTTAAGGATAAATTTTTAAATCGGATCACTTCATCAGGTCATGTTTATTTTATAATGGGAACTCATAATTTATGGAATACTTGGATGATTATTTCAGTAATTTATCCCAAAAAAGATGATTTAAAATCATTATCTTGTAATTCATTGCATGATTATTTTAAATAATTTATTTTTTTAACTAGTCTATAAAAGTCCTATGGTGCAGTAATTTATAGTATTTTTTAATACGTCGGATAAAGTCCGACGGTGTAACTTCATTAAAATGCGGTTAAAATAGCCTTATTTTTATCAAAAAAGTAAAGCGCAGGGGAAGGGATTTGAACCCTTGCGGAGCAAAGCTCCACCGGATTTCAAGTCCGGCGCCTTTGTCCAGGCTCGACCACCCCTGCTCAGAACATACTTATAGAAGTAATAAGTAGTATATATACTTTACGCTTTAGTTTTCAGAAGTTTAATATATAATTAGATCAATCAGATATTAATCTCAAAAACGAATTATGAAATACTCTGGTGAGCTCTATGAAAAATATAGGAATAGGATTATTTGGAGATTTTGAAGATGCTGGAAAGAACCTTGGAAAAAAAGGTACATCAACAGATATAACCCTTTACAACTACAAAAAAGATGATGATTCAGTATTTTTTGTTGAACCTACGAGGTATCCTGAAAGGATTCATCCATTGATCTATGCAATAAATATGGCCGATTATGCCCTTGTATTTGTAGATGAGATAAAACCAGAACTTGGGGAAACTCTTTTAGCCTTGGATATGCTCGAAGTCAAAGAAGGTGCTTTTGTAGTTGGAGAATACGTTGATGTTGAACAGTTGAAAGCAATAATTTCAAAAACTTCAATGAAAGACTTTGAATTTATGGAAAAAGATTATATTCAGATAAGGGAAAAGATGATGGAGCTTCCACTAAAGGAAGGAGATACAAGTTTTGTAAAAATCCCTATAGACCATTTTTTCACAGTTAGAAGTGTTGGAACAGTTATTTTAGGTAAGGTTGAAAAAGGAGACTCAGTTAAAATCCATGACAACCTTAGAATATATCCAACTGAAAAAAAGGCAATGGTAAGAAGTATCCAGGTAAACGACAAAGATGTTAAAGAGGCAGGTTTTAATTCAAGGGTCGGATTGGCATTAAAAGGAACTAATACGGAAGAATTAGAAAGGGGGATGATTCTCTCAAATGGGGAGTTAAATGTTTCAGATGAAATCGAGCTCGAAATGAAGTGGAACCCTTATTCAAACAAGGAGATAAAAGTAGGTGAAGGCTACCAGATAATATGTGGTTTACAGTCTGTAAGTAGTAAAGTAGTCGAAAAAGAAGGGGATAAAATCAAACTGAAACTAATAAAACCAATTGCCTATGAAAACGGTGAAAAAGCCGTTCTTTTAGATGGCAGTGCAAAAATAAGGATATTGGGTGTAGCTACACTCTAATATTCGATTATCTTATTTTTGATGAAAAATCAGTAAAATTCCCATGGTTGTAAGATTATGGATTGATAAAATACAGATTTGAAATTTTTTTAAGCTCCCATGCAATAACCTTTTTTAAATACTTTTTAGCTTCAGAATAGTGAAACGGAGATGGGAAAACCTGCGTTGCAGATTATTTACGTCCCAATCCTTATGGGTTCTGAAAGGTCTTTTATAAGTTGTATAACAGCGTATGCCGCCAATGCAGATGTTTTTGGATTATCCTTACATGGATAGTTTTCAACTGTGGTTCTTACGGTGCCAATAGAACCTCTTACAAAAATTTCATGCATATTAACTGTGGCATTTGGGTCTGCAACTATCTTTACCTTTGCAGGAAAATTAGATGCCAGTGAAAGAATAACGGAAACATTAATGTTCATCGGGAAATTGTTAATTGCGTCAAAAACATCTCCTTCAAAAACTACGGTAGGTTCTTTAATGTTTTCAAAATCGATTCCTTGGTTTTTAAGAGCATCTTTTAAACCTTCAACAGGTTTTGTCGTAGTTAAAACTACTTCTTTGATTTTACCAAGGGATGCTGATTTAATTGCATCAATTCCTGCAATGGCTCCTGAAGGTATGTATATTCTTTTCTGCTTTTCTTCTGCAAGATTTCGGAGTTTTATGTACAATTCTTTGTCCACAAAGGCACCTACGCTCATTACAATGACGTCTTTTCCATGGTTCAAGGATTTTTCTACAACATCCTCAACTGCCTTAACTGATGCAGATTCTACCACTATATCTATGTCCTTTTTTACTAATTCATCCACTGAGTTACAAACTTCTGCACCAGATACTTCTGCTAGAAATTCTGATTTGTCCAGATTTTTATCGTAAACTGCCAATATTTTTGAATTTGTTAGTTTTTTAGAAATCACTGCTTTTGTAATCAGTGTGGCTATTGTTCCGCATCCTACTATTCCAATTTTTAACATTAGCATCACTTTAAGGTTTATTGCTGAGGATAGTTTTCTCTCTTTACTGGAGGTTTTATTAATATGATGTTTCCTATTGCTGTGACTAAGTTGTAAGGTAAGACTATTTTTTTAGATGGGTCTTCTATCAATTCCCTTAAACAACCGTCAAAGACATCTGATACCACTATACCACTAACTGATGACTTTTCAGTGTCGATCATTGCATCATAGACTTTTCCAACATATATGGCATCTGTTGTGTATATTTTTTTCTCCAACAAATCACTAATTTTAATCGCCATAATATAC
The DNA here is from genome assembly GCF_946463545.1 of Methanothermococcus thermolithotrophicus DSM 2095. Classification (NCBI taxonomy): domain Archaea; kingdom Methanobacteriati; phylum Methanobacteriota; class Methanococci; order Methanococcales; family Methanococcaceae; genus Methanothermococcus; species Methanothermococcus thermolithotrophicus. The sequence goes on from NZ_OX296583.1 coordinate 1,193,703, forward strand.
CTCCCAGTGCATTTTAATCATTGATATTATGGATTATTTAGTATTAAAATATTTTTAATTTACTTTTTTATTTTAGATTAGTAATTATGTTATTTATGGAAAAAGCTATTACTTGTTTAACCATAAATGCTAGGGAATACAATGAATATGGAAAAAATTCTAAAATATACATAATAAAATGATTGTAAAAATTTTAAGGAAAATTGGTAACTTAAAAGAAGTTTTTTATTAAAATTCCCTCTCAGTGGAGAACTTAACTTCTTCATCATCTCCAAATAACTTATTGATCATCCAATCTACATCGAATTCCTGTAAATCGCCGTATCTCTGACCGACCCCCATAAATAGAACAGGTTTTCCTATTGAATAAGCTATGGATAATGCAGCTCCTCCTTTTGCGTCTGCATCCACTTTTGTTAATATTGCACCATCAACATTTACAGCTCTGTTGAATTCTTCAGCCTGGGTTATGGCATCGTTTCCAGCAAGGGAATCTCCTACAAATATTGTTAAATCTGGTTTTGTTACCCTTACAACTTTTCTAATCTCATCCATTAGGTTGATGTTTGTAGCCTGCCTTCCTGCAGTGTCGGCTAAAACAACGTTAATACCTCTTGCCTTGGCGTGCTGTATTGCATCGTATATTACAGCTGCACTGTCTGCACCTTTTTGATGTTTTATAACTTTAACTCCAACATTTTTCCCATGTTCTTCTAACTGTTCAATTGCACCTGCTCTAAATGTATCACCTGCAGCTAAAACTACTGAATACCCTTTTTCTTTTAATTTGTAAGCAAGCTTGGCTATTGAGGTAGTTTTTCCAGTTCCGTTTATTCCGACAAATACAAAAACAGCAGGTTCATTTAATTTTTTCTTTTCCTCTATTATATCGTATATGTTAATGGATTTTTGAGATAATATACCTCTTATAGCATTTTTCAAAGCATTTATTGTAATCTCTTCAGGGTCATCCTTTGCAGAGATTTTTGTACCTACCAACTGTTCTTTTAAAGATTCTATAATTTTTTCAACAACTTCATAGGCCACATCAGCTTCTAAGAGCTCGAGCTCCATTTCATCTAAAACTTCTTCTATATCGTCTTCAGTTAGTACAACATCTTTTCCAAGGACCTTTTTAATGGTTTTTGTAATTTTAAACCTATCAAGAAAACCTACTTTTTTATTTTCTTTTTTCTTTTCCTCGGTTTTAGGTTCAGTTCCTGGCCCAGATTCTGTTTCAGTTTTAATTATTTGTTTAGTTTCATATGGTTCGGTTTTAGATTCAACGGGGGTCGATTTTAATTCTTCCTTGGGAGGAGCCTCTTTTGTAACATCTGGTTTTTTTTCAGCTTTACCCTTTGAATATATTTTTTCAGTTATTTTTGACACAGTTTTACTCAATTTTTCCTTTAAACTTCCAAACATAATACCACCATAATAAACATAAGTTTAACATTATCCATAAGTCAATTCTGATACATATATCATAATGGCGTGGGTTGTTATATTATTTTCTTTTACTGTTATGCATGGTATTGACACAAATTCACACAAAACCGAAAAATTTATATAGAACCTCAAAGTAACAATAAAGCAATGATAATAATAATGAGGTGGGTGATATCATGTTCGGAAGAGATCCTTTCTCAGAAATAGAAAAAATGATGATGGAAGTATTTTCAACCGCTGCACCTATGAGTAGAATGACATATAAAATGGGTTCAACAGGCGGTATGGGTGTAGAAATCTCAGGTAAGGGATACTTGCCTATAACATTAATCGAAGGCGATGACACTATAAAAGTTATGGCAATGCTTCCAGGAGTAAATAAAGAAGATATTGTAATTAATGCAATTGGAGACACGCTTGAATTGAGGGCAAAAAGAGCTCCAATGATGGTAACAGAATCTGAAAGAGTTATATATTCTGAAATTCCAGAAGACGAAGAAATATACAGGACAATAAAACTTCCAACACCAGTTAAAGAAAGCAATTCCTCTGCTAAATTCGAAAATGGTATGCTTATAATATCACTTCCTAAGGCAGAGACATCAGTTAAAAAAGAAATCAACATTGAATAAATTGATGATTAATTAATTTGTCACATATTACAAAGATCATCGAAACTTTGGATCAACATTTTCCAAAGGTTGGGATGTATCTTTTCTAAATGTTGGGGGAGGGTAAGTTAAATATTAATAATTATTTTTTTATTTTTGTTAATAGTTTCTATTTTACGTATGTATTAACCGTAATGTATATACTATAGTCGTTCTGCGAATATTGTCATAAACAATTTATATTAAATTTCAATTTAGAAGTATTATAATCTAAGTAATTCAAATTAAAAATTTTAAGAGTCGTATTGCAGAACTACTAATTTTGGGGAGATTCCATGAAAAAGAAACACTTAGAAATTATATTGGACAATTTAAAGCCACATCCTAGGCCTAAACCCCACTTAGAACAATATACAATTGAAGGAAAATTGGCTAGTGAAATACTCTTTTTTGCAAAGGACGATATCGTAGATAATTTTGTCATCGATCTTGGATGCGGTACAGGTAAGTTGGCGATAGGTGCAAAACTCCTTGGTGCTAAAAAAGCTTTAGGAATTGATATTGATGAAGAAACAATTGAGACTGCAAAGGAAAACGTAGAATTAGTCAAAAATAAAGTTGAGGATTTTGCAACTTCATCTGACGATTTAGACATCGTTTTTTTAAAAATGGATGTTAGAGACATTGACCGTAGTTTTTTAGAAGAAAATTCAAATTTAAAAAAAGTTGTTATTCAAAACCCTCCGTTCGGAGCTCAGAAAAAATACGCAGATAGAGTTTTTTTAAATAAGGCTTTAGAAATCGGAGATGTGATATACACCATCCACAACACTCCAACAAGGGACTTTATAATTAACTATGTTAAGGAGAAAGGAAGAATAATAACCAATATCTTCCAGGCAAGTTTTAGAGTTCCTAAAATATATGATTTCCACAAAAAGAAGTCTTCAGATATTCCCGTGGATATTTACAGGATAGAGTAATCATAAATATAACATGGTATATGTATATATTTATATTATTTAATTGTCAAACAACTAAATTATAAATTACTCTTATTTACTATACGTATTATACTTTTAAAAAATTCTGCATATGGCTATGTTCATAAGCTATAGCTCACAATTTTAAACAAATGTTTCAAATATTATTAAATAATAATACCATTTGACTAACACTAAATTAAGAGTTGGTCTTAATGAAACGAACTGAAATAATATTTATAAATAGAAATCCAACATTAGATTATTACGCTCACATATCAAAAAACCTATACAATCAAGCAACATACTTAATAAAACAAAGTCTAAAAGAAAACAAATTACTATCCTATTATGATTTAAACAATATGCTGAAAGATAGTGAAAACTACAAAGAACTACCAACACAGTCAGCACAACAAATACTAAAAATGGTCAGTAGGGACTGGAAATCATATTTTAAAGGTCTAAAAGAGTATAAAAACAACCCAAGTAAGTTTAAGAACCGTCCAAAACCACCATCCTTTAAACCAAAGGATGGTAGTTATATGTTAATATTTACTAATCAGCAGTGTAAAATAAAAGATGGAAAATTACGATTCCCAAGGAAAATAAATTTAACAGTCCCTACACGACTACCAGATAACACCAATATAAGAGAAGTCCGATTAATATCAATCTTAAACAATTATAAAGTAGAAATAATCTACGAGAAAGAACCAACAACAGTAGAACTAAACAATAATAAAATCGTCTCCATTGATTTAGGGATGAAAAACATAATAACAATGGTTAATAACTTTGGTGATAAACCTATTATCATCAAAGATAACGGTAAAGGTATCAAATCCATTAACCAGTTTTTCAATAAGGTAAGTTCTTATCTAAAATCTATTTATGATAAGCAGAATATAAAATCAGGTAAAAAGTTAAGGAGGTTGATAAATAAAAGGAATTTTAAAGTCAGTGATTGGATACATAAGGTTAGCAGATTTGTAGTTGATTATTGTATCAAAAATAAAGTTTCTAAAATCATCATTGGCTACAATGATGATTGGAAGCAGGAAGTAAGTTTGGGAAAAAGGAATAACCAAACTTTCACTTTGATACCATTTAAGACCTTAATTGATAAAATTGTTTATAAAGCGGAAGAGTATAATATTAAAGTTGTTTTAGTTGAAGAAAGCTACACTTCTCAAATGTGTAGCAATTGTGGTGTTGTTCGGAAGAGTAGTAGGAAGTATAGGGGTTTATATGTTTGTAGCAAATGCGGTAAAGTGTTAAATGCAGACATTAACGGAGCTTTTAACATTATGAAAAAAGTATTTTCAACAGGACAGAATGTTTTTAATAGTTTAAATATGTTATTAACTCCAAAGGCTGTTTATATATAAAAGCAATAGGCGAAATCCTTCGGATTTCGTTGCTCGCTTACTTCGTAAGCGAACTGGGAATACAGTACCAGGTAGGAGGGTGCGGGTCTCACCCATTAGGTAAGTTTATTACCTATAAAGCAATTGGTTATAATGAAACCAATTGCATGACCTAAATACCAATGTGATTAATTTATATGGTGAACTTTTATAGATGGTGGTTACATGAAGCTGTTTGACAGTGTCAGAAATATAGGAAAAATCATCAGATTGGAAAGAATATTCAATAAAGAAAGCGAAAAGACCGTAATAATCCCAATGGATCATGGAGTATCATCAGGTCCATTGGAAGGATTAACTGACATGAAAAAAATTGTCAATCTAGTAGCCGATGGTGGAGCAAACGCCGTTGTAGAACATAAGGGAATAGTGAGACACGGCCATAGGGGATACGGAAAAGACATAGGTTTGATAGTTCACCTATCAGCAGGAACTTCTTTATCGCCTGACCCAAATAAAAAGGTCATAGTTACAACAGTTGAGGAAGCCATTAGAATGGGTGCAGATGCTGTATCAATACATGTTAACGTAGGTGCAGATACCGACTGCGAGATGTACAGCGATTTAGGTAGAATAGCTGAAATCTGCGAATACTGGGGCATGCCTTTAATTGCAATGATGTACCCAAGAGGAAGAAAAATAGAGGATGAGAGAGAACCTGAAGTGGTAGCTCATGCCGCGAGACTAGGTGCTGAATTAGGTGCAGACATTATAAAAACAAGTTATACTGGAGACATAGATTCATTCAAGGATGTTGTTAAAGGATGTCCAGTTCCTATCGTTATAGCAGGAGGACCTAAAACAAACACCGATGAAGAATTCTTAAGAATGGTTAAAGATGCTATAGAAGCAGGAGCTGCAGGAGTGGCAGCAGGTAGAAACGTTTTCCAGCATAAAGATGTAGTTGGAATTACAAGAGCTCTTTCAATGATTGTACATAAAAATTCCGAAATAGAAGAAGCCCTAAAACAAATCAAAAAATAAATTTACTTTTTTATATCTTTTATCCAAAAAATAGCGGGTGGTAATATTAAACCCATTGTAATAATCAACTATAAAACATACCTTGAGAGCGTAGGTAAAAAGGGTTTAGAAATTGCAAAAGCTGCAGAAAAGGTAGCTGAAGAAAGTGGAATAACAATTGGGGTGGCACCTCAATTTATGGATTTAAGAATGATAGCTGAAGATGTAAGTATTCCTGTTTATGCTCAGCATTTTGATTCAATAAGTCCTGGAAGCCATACCGGCCACATATTGCCAGAGGCGTTAAAGGACTGTAACTTAAGAGGGACTTTATTAAACCATTCTGAAAAAAGAATGTTATTGGCAGATATTGAAAACTGTATAGAAACTGCAAAAAAATTGGACCTTGAAACAGTTGTATGTACGAACAACATAAATGTTTCAAAAGCCGTAGCAGCTTTAGAACCTTATTCAATAGCCATTGAACCTCCAGAGTTGATAGGATCAGGAATTCCTGTATCAAAGGCAAATCCAGAAATTGTGGAAGGAACAGTTAAAGAAGTTAGAAAAATAAACAAAGATGTTGTTATACTCTGCGGTGCAGGAATATCAAAAGGAGAAGATGTTAAATCAGCATTGGAACTTGGAACTGATGGTGTTTTATTAGCATCTGGAGTTGTAAAAGCTAAAAATGTAGAAGAAGCTATAAGGGAATTAATAAGTGAAATTTAATTCTTCTATTTTCTTATTTTCTATTATTTATTTCTTATTTTTATTATAATTTATTATTTTATTTCAATCTCAGCATTTAGGAATACTGGACCTCTAACATCTATTACTTTACTTTTACCCATTATCTGTT